>NZ_JBIVFN010000002.1:0-662505 GCF_044748145.1 Streptomyces sp. NPDC090022 | reverse complement strand
TTCTCAAGGTGCGGACGCTTCCTTTGTACTGACCCTCGCGGGCTTTCCTCCGGGCGCTTCCTTCGTTCTTGCGCTTCCGACTCTATCAGATCTTTCCGATCCGATTTCCTCGGTGCTTTCCAGGTCCTCGCTCTCGCGTTTCCCTTTCCGGCGATTCCGACTCTATCAGATCCTTTCGGGCCTGACTCCCAGTCAGCGGGTTTGTCTTCCGGGCCGTTTGGCCCTTGCGACGAGTGAGACCTTAGCGGATTCCTTGCCCCCGTCCTAATCGGCGGGAGTGTCACTCGGACACGGATTCCTCATTCGCAAATACGCATGAAAACGAGACGACACAGTGCGTCGTTCGTTCGAATGAGTGTTGCGGAATGGCTGTCCGGGGACCGACCGGAGTCGGCGCTCACGTCGGACAACTCGAAGTACCTTACGGATCGCGAAAGTCCGTGTCAACCCCCGGCTGACCCGCTACCCTGACTGCCATGACTACGCATGCGCTCACGCCCAGCCTTCGCTGGTGGGCCGCCTGACGGCGGCCGACCCTCCACGCGAGCACGCATGCGCTCCACGGCCGCCGCCTCGGCGGCCGTTCTTGTTTCTGCCCCCCGGGCAGTCGGCCGCCGGCAGCGGTGGCGACGACACGACAGGGAGTAGAGACAGAGATGACGAGGATCTTCAGCGGGATCAAGCCGTCCGGGCACCTGACGCTGGGCAACTACCTGGGCGCCGTACGGCAGTGGGTCGCCACCGAGCAGCGGCCGGACGAGGCGCTGTTCTGCGTCGTCGACCTGCACGCGCTGACCGTCGAGCACGATCCCGCGCGCGTACGGCGGCTGAGCCGGCAGGCGGCGACCCTGCTGCTGGCCGCCGGGCTGGATCCGCGGGTCTGCACGCTCTTCGTACAGAGCCACGTCGACGAGCACACCCGGCTGGCCTACGTGCTGGAGTGCACGGCCGCGGACGGCGAGCTGCGGCGCATGATCCAGTACAAGGAGAAGGCGGCGAAGGCCCAGGCGGCCGGGGAAGGGGTGCGGCTGTCGCTGCTCACGTATCCCGTGCTGATGGCGGCGGACATCCTCGCGTACGGGACGGAGGAGGTGCCGGTGGGCGAGGACCAGCGCCAGCACGTGGAGCTGACGCGGGACCTGGCGGTCCGGTTCAACCAGCGGTACGGATACACGTTCACCGTGCCGCGCGCGACGACGCCGGCGGTGGCCGCGCGGGTCATGGACCTCCAGCAGCCGACGTCGAAGATGGGGAAGTCGGAGGCCGTGGGGTCCGGGATCGTCTACCTGCTCGACGAGCCGGAGGTCATCACCAAGAAGGTGATGCGGGCGGTCACCGACAACGAGGGCGGGGTCGTGTACGAGCGGGAGGACCGGCCCGGAGCGGCGAACCTGCTGGACATCCTGGCCGCGTGCACGGGCGGGGACCCGGCGGTGCTGGCCGGCGGGTACAGCGGCTACGGGCAGCTGAAGCGGGACGTCGCCGAGGCCGTGGTGGAAACGCTGCGGCCGGTACGGCAGCGGCACGCGGAGCTGGCGGCCGATCCGGCGGCGGTGGACGCGGTGCTGCGGGCGGGCGCCGAGCGGGCGCGGGCGATCGCGCGGCCGGTGGTGGACCGGGCGTACGAGGCCATCGGGCTGCTCGTCCCCTGAGGTTCGTCCCCTGAGGTTCGTCGCCTCGGGGAGAGGGTGGGGCCCGGGAGTGGGAGGTTCCGGGCCCCGTTCGCCTGGCGTCAGCTGTTGCCGGAGGCCAGCTCGCGGCTGCGGTCGCGGGCGGCTTCGAGGGCGGCGATCAGGGCCGCCCGTACGCCGTGGCGCTCCAGCTCGACGATGGCGTTGATCGTCGTACCGGCCGGGGAGGTGACGGCCTCGCGGAGCTTGACCGGGTGTTCGCCGCTGTCGCGGAGCATGACGGCGGCGCCGATGGCGGCCTGGACGATGAGGTCGTGGGCCTGGGCGCGGGGCAGGCCGAGGAGGATGCCGGCGTCGGTCATGGCTTCGACCAGGAAGTAGAAGTACGCGGGGCCGGAGCCGGAGAGGGCGGTGGCGGCGTCCTGCTGGGACTCGGGGACGCGCAGGGTCTTGCCGACCCCGCCGAAGATCTCCTCGGTGTGGTGGAGGTGCTCGGCGGTGGCGTGGCTGCCGGCGGAGATGACGGACATGGCCTCGTCGACGAGGGCGGGGGTGTTCGTCATGACGCGGACGACGGGCGTGCCGGGGGCGAGCCGTTCCTCGAAGAAGGACGTGGGGATACCGGCGGCGCCGCTGATGACCAGGCGGCCGGCGGGCACGTGCGGGGCGAGCTCGTCGAGGAGGGTGCCCATGTCCTGCGGCTTGACCGTGAGGATGAGGGTGTCGGCGCGCTTGGCGGCCTCGGCGTTGCTGACGGCCTCGACGCCGTAGCGGCTGCGGAGCTCTTCGGCGCGTTCCGGGCGGCGGGCGGTGACCAGCAGCTTCGAGGCGGGCCAGCCGCCGCGGATCATGCCGCTGAGGAGCGCCTCGCCGATCTTGCCGGTTCCGAGGACCGCGACTGTCTGGGTCATGCCCGATTCACCTCGCCTGGGATACGTGTACTCCCTCCTCATCCTTGCACCCGGGCGGGGAGCGGGGCGGGCGTGTCCGGAGTGCAGTCAGGGTCGGTCAGGGGGTGCGGCGGCGGAGGGTGACCGCGCCGAGGGCGAGGACGAGCAGGGCGCAGGCGGCGACGACGACGGCGTCGCGGACGAAGTCGGCGGTCATGTCGGTGTGGGTGAGGACCTGGGTCATGCCGTCGACGGCGTACGACATCGGCAGGACGTTCGAGAGGGCTTCGAGGGCGGGCTGCATGGTGTCGCGGGCGGCGAAGAGTCCGCAGAGCAGCAGCTGGGGGAAGATCACGGCCGGCATGAACTGGACGGCCTGGAACTCGCTGGCGGCGAAGGCGGAGACGAAGAGGCCCAGGGCGGTGCCGAGCAGGGCGTCGAGGAGGGCGACGAACAGGAGCAGCCAGGGGGAGCCGACGACGTCGAGGCCGAGGAGCCAGAGGGCGGTGCCGGTGGCGAGGAGGGACTGGACGACGGCCATGGTGCCGAAGGCGAGGGCGTAGCCGGCGATGAGGTCGCCCTTGCCCAGTGGCATGGCGAGGAGGCGTTCGAGGGTGCCGGAGGTGCGTTCGCGCAGGGTGGCGATGGAGGTGATCAGGAACATCGTGATGAGCGGGAAGATCCCGAGGAGGGACGCGCCGATCTGGTCGAAGGTGCGCGGGTTGCCGTCGAAGACGTAGCGCAGGAGCGTCAGCATCAGTACGGGGACCAGCAGCATCAGGGCGATGGAGCGCGGGTCGTGGCGCAGCTGGCGCAGGACGCGGGCGGCGGTGGCGGTGGTGCGGGCGGCGTTCATCGGGGCTGCTCCTGGGCGGCGAGGGCGTTGGCCTCGTCGACGAGGTGGAGGAAGCCCTCTTCGACGGTGGCGGAGTGGGTGCGGGCGCGCAGGGCGTCGGGGGTGTCCTGGGCGAGGATGCGGCCCTCGCGCATGAGGAGCAGGTCGTGGCAGCGCTCGGCCTCGTCCATGACGTGGGAGGAGACGAGGATCGTGGCGCCACGGGTGGCGGCGATGTCGTGGAAGAGGTTCCACAGGTCGCGGCGCAGGACGGGGTCGAGGCCGACGGTGGGTTCGTCGAGGACGAGGAGCTCGGGGGTGCCGAGCAGGGCGACGGCGAGGGAGACGCGGCTGCGCTGGCCGCCGGAGAGGTTGCCGGCGAGGACGGTGGTGTGGCTGGTGAGGTCGACGTCGGCGATGGCGCGGGTGACGGCCTGCCGGCGGCGGTCGGCGGCGGAACGGCCGGGGTCGAGGACGGCGGCGAAGTAGTCGAGGTTCTGGCGGACGGTGAGGTCGTCGTACACGGACGGTGCCTGGGTGACGTAGCCGATGCGGGAGCGGAGCTCGGGGTGGCCGGCGGGGTGGCCGAGGACGTCGAGGGTGCCGGTGACGTGGGCCTGGGTGCCGACGACGGCGCGCATGAGGGTGGACTTGCCGCAGCCGGAGGGGCCGAGGAGGCCGGTGATGCGGCCGCGGGGGACGTCGAAGCCGATGCCGTGGAGGACGGTGCGGGGGGTGCGGCCGGTGCCGCGCAGGACGGTGAGGGCGTGGGCGTGGACGGCGGGTGGGGCGGCGGTCGAGGAGGCCCCCCGAGGGTTATTCATCATGTGATGAATAATGCTCCTGGCTGTGCCGGGGCGTCAACCGTCGGGAGTCCGGGACTACTTCTGCCGGGGCGCCGGGACTACTTCTTGCGCTTGGGGCGGCGGGCGGCCGGGTTTCCGGTACGGGCGCTGCGGCGGCGGGCGTACTCGGCGACGGCGCGCTCGTACTCGGCGCGGTGGAGCTTCTCGCCCGGGGCCTCGGAGAGGGTGCGCAGGAAGTACGCGATGAGGGAGCCGATGAAACCGATGGCCTTCAGGCCCTTGAGGGAGGCCTCGTCGGAGGAGGGAGCCGGGCGGCGGCTGTAGGACTCCCAGGTCTTGATGAAGGCGATGGCGCTGCAGACGGCGAAGAGGACGACGACCGAGATGCTGAGGAAGCTGCCGACCTTGCCGATCTCCATGCCTTCGTAGGCGAAGCGGAGCAGGTAGGCGGAGGAGAAGGCGCCGAGGAGGGAGCCGACGGCGAGGCCGGCGCGGCGCAGGTGGTAGCCGCCGTCGTGGTCGACCCAGGTGATGCCGTAGAAGCGGAGCGGCTCGGGCTGCGGGCCGGCGGGCGGGTTCGCCGACGCGGACGGGCGCGTGGACGGCTGCTCGGACGGGGTTCGGGCCGGGTCCTGGGCCGCCTCGGCGGGGGTCTGGTCTCGCTGGTCGTCGCTCACGTCAGCGATTATCCCTCCCGCCGGGGCGGCGGCCGGGCTCAGGCGCAGCGGTTGGTGACGTAGCCGTCGGTGCCGGTCTGGACGTAGGCGTCGGAGACGAACTGGCCGTTGCCTATGCAGTCCCAGATGTCGGTCGTGCCGTACGGGCCGGAAATGGTGGTGCCGTCGCACTGGCAGCGGATGGTCACGATCGCGCCGTACGGCAGGACCTTGATGATCGAGTAGCCGGTGCCGGGGCCGCTGCGCACGTTCACGCGGTAGCCGGGCGCGACCGGGAACGACGGGTAGCCGGACGCGACGGACACCGCCTGCGCCTCGGACAGGCCCTCTGCGCCGCCGGCCGCCTGGCCGGTCTCGTTCTCCACGGACATACGAAATCTCCCCCCCTGGGCATTACGCTCCGCAACTCGCGCAGGGTAGCAGGACCTTGTGGCTCCACAGGTGCCATCGTCTAGGCTCGCGCGGGGGTGGTACGCGATGCAGGCGCGGCGCGGGGAGTACGGCGAGTGCGCGGGAGTCCCGCAGTACGCCGGGCAGTACCGGCTGGAGTCCGTGCTCGGCTCCGGCGGCATGGGTGTGGTCCACCTGGCCACCTCCGCGTCGGGGCTGAAACTCGCCGTGAAGATCGTGCACGCGGAGCACGCGGTCGACCCCGAGTTCCGGGCCCGTTTCCGCCAGGAGATCGCCGCGGCCCGGCTGGTGAGCGGGGCGTTCACGGCGCCGGTCGTGGACGCCGATCCCGATGCCGAGCGGCCGTGGATGGCGACGCTGTTCATCGACGGGCCGACGCTGGCCGAGCGGGTGCGCGAGCGGGTGCTGGAGCCGGCCGAGGTCGGGCGGCTGGGGGCCGGGCTCGCGGAGGCGCTGCGGGACATCCACCGGGCCGGCGTGGTGCACCGGGACCTCAAGCCGAGCAACGTGCTGATGGCGGCCGACGGTGCGAAGGTGATCGACTTCGGGATCTCGCGGCCGTACGACAGCGATCTGCGGACCGAGACCGGGAAGCTGATCGGGACGCCGCCGTTCATGGCGCCGGAGCAGTTCCAGCGGCCGCGCGAGGTGGGGCCGGCGGCGGACGTGTTCGCGCTGGGCGCGGTGCTGGTGCACGCGGCGACGGGACGGGGGCCGTTCGATTCGGACAGCCCGTACCTGGTGGCGTACCAGGTGGTGCACCACGAGCCCGATCTGACTGGGCTGCCGCCGCAGCTGGCGGCGATCGTCGCGCGCTGCCTGGCGAAGGACCCGACGCGGCGGCCGAGCGCCGACCAGCTGATCGCGGCCATGCGGGCGGTGGCGTACCCGACGTCGGAGGAGACGCAGGCGTTCATACCGCAGCCGAGGCGGCCCGTGGGGGCCGGTGGGGCGGGGGAGGGTGAGGTCACGCACCGGCGGGAGCGGCCGGGTGTGGACGCGCAGGACGTTCCGCCGCCGCCGCCGTCGCCGCCGCCGCGGCCGCGAGGGTGGCGGCGGCGGTGGGCTTGGGTGGCGGGCCCGGTCGCGGCCGTCCTCGCGGCCGGCGGGGTGGCGGTGGGGGCGGGGGCGCTGGCGCCGGAGGACGACGCGTCGCGGCGTTCCGGGGGCCGGCCGGCCGGGCAGACCGCGCCGCCGCTCCAGCCGTGGGCGGTACGGCTCGGCGGTGCGCAGCCTCAGGGCAACCAGGCGGCGGCGTGTTCCTGGCAGGACTCGGCGCTGTACTGCTCGGGGCCGTCCGTGGCCGCCGCCCGGCTGGACCCGGGGAACGGTTCCGTGAAGTGGTCGGTGCCGGCGCCGGCGGCGGGGTCGTCGCGTACGGCGGCGGGCGGCGCCCCGCAGTACGCAGGGGGGCTGGTCCTGGTGGTGGCGGCCAACAGCGGGCTGTTGCAGGCGCTGGACCCGGCGACGGGCGCGGAACGCTGGCAGCGGAAGCTGGCGCAGGGGGCCCGGGTCGTACCGGCCGGGCAGCGGGTGCTGGTGGTCGGCGGGGACGGCGGCGTCAGCGCGCTGGACGCGGCGACGGGCGCGCAGGCGTGGACGAAGCGGATCGGCGGGGTGGGGTCGGTCTGGCGCGGCGAGCGCGACGGCTCGCTGTACGTCGCGACGCCGGCCGCCGACGGGTCCTCGACGCAGGTGGCGCAGGTGGACGCGGCGGGCGGGGGCACGGTGCGGGAGCTGACGCGGACCCCGGGGCAGGCGGAGCCGATCGGAGTGGCGCAGGGGGCGCTGTACCTGCTGGAGACCGACGTACGGTCGATGGCGGTGGCCGTGGTGCGCGTGGAGCTGGCGACGCGGGCGGTGCGGGTGACGCGGCTGTCGACGCCGCTGCTGCAGGCGGGGGCGAGCGTGGGGTCGGACGGGGTGGTCTACGCGTTCGGGGCGGGCGGGTCGCTGGTGGCGGTGGGGTCGGAGCGGGAGGAGTGGCGGCTGGAGACGGGGGTGACGGTGGCGTCGCTGCCGGTGCCGATGGCGGGTCGCGTCTACCTGGCGGCGGCGGACGGGCGGCTGCTGGCGGTGGACACGGGGGCGGGGGCGCGGCGGCTGGTGGGCGGGACGGAGCCGAGGATGGCGGCGGGGGCGCATACGTACGCGGCGACGTTGGCGGCGCCGGTGGTGGCGGCGGGGTACGTCTACGCCACCGCGCCGGACGGCTCGGTCTTCGCGGCCCCTGAGGCCGACCCGGCCGCGTGGTGACGCCGGGCCAACGGATGCCCCTGCCCAACGCCGGGGCTCCGCCCCCACGCCCCCGCGCCTCAATCGCCGGCGAGGCTGGAAGGGGTGCCCGGCGGCGCCGAAAGGTTGCCCGGCGGGCAGGCTTCGGGGCTCCGCCCCGGACCCCGCGCCTCAAACGCCGGCGAGGCTGGATGACCGGGGCTCCGCCCCCGCGCCCCCGCGCCTCAAACGCCGGCGGGGCTGAGATGGCGCCCGGTGGGGCTGAGATGGCGCCCGGCGGGGCTGGAGTGGTGCGCGGCGGTGTTGGAGGGTCATTGGTGGACCCTGGGTGAGTGCCGCGGGGCTGGGATGCCGCGGAGCGGCATGTCCAGCCCGCGCGGCGTTTGAGCGCACGGGCGCGGAGCGCCCGTATGGGGGCCCGGGGGCGGAGCCCCCGGGCTTTGAGCCCCGCCGGCGATTGAGGCGGGCCTTACGGGAGGAGGGAGACGTCGCGGACTGCGCCCTTGTCGGCGCTCGTTGCCATCGCCGCGTACGCGCGCAGGGCCGCCGAGACCTGGCGGGTGCGGGTCTTCGGGGCGTACACGCCGCCCAGGGCCTCGCGGCGGGCCGCCAGGGTCTCCTCGGGGACGAGGAGTTCGATCGAGCGGTTCGGGATGTCGATGCGGATCCGGTCGCCGTCCTCGACCAGGGCGATCGTGCCGCCCGACGCCGCCTCGGGCGAGGCGTGGCCGATGGACAGGCCCGACGTGCCGCCGGAGAAGCGGCCGTCCGTGACCAGGGCGCAGACCTTGCCCAGGCCCCGGCCCTTCAGGAAGGAGGTCGGGTAGAGCATCTCCTGCATGCCCGGGCCGCCGCGCGGGCCCTCGTAACGGATGACGACCACGTCACCGGGCTGGACCTGCTTGGTCAGGATCTTCTCGACCGCCTCGTCCTGCGACTCGCAGACGACCGCCGGCCCCTCGAAGGTCCAGATCGACTCGTCGACACCGGCCGTCTTCACGACGCAGCCGTCCTCGGCGATGTTGCCGCGCAGGACCGCGAGGCCGCCGTCCTTGCTGTACGCGTGCTCCACCGAGCGGATGCAGCCGCCCGCGGCGTCGAGGTCGAGGGACTCCCAGCGCTCGGACTGCGAGAAGGCGGTCGCCGAGCGCACGCAGCCGGGGGCCGCGTGCCACAGTTCCATGGCCTCCGCCGAGGCCGTGCCGCTGCGGGCGTCCCACGTCGCCAGCCAGTCCTCCAGGTTCGTCGAGTGGACCGTGGTGACGTCCTTGTTCAGGAGGCCGCCGCGGTGCAGTTCGCCGAGGATCGCCGGGATGCCGCCGGCGCGGTGCACGTCCTCCATGTAGTACGTGCCGCCGGGGGCGACGTTCGGCGCGACCTTGGCCAGGCACGGGACCCGGCGCGAGACCTCGTCGATGTCCTTGAGGTCGTAGTCCAGGCCGGCTTCCTGGGCGGCGGCCAGGAGGTGGAGGATCGTGTTCGTGGAACCGCCCATGGCGATGTCCAGGGCCATGGCGTTCTCGAAGGCCTGGCGGGTGGCGATGTTGCGGGGCAGGACGGACGCGTCGTCCTGCTCGTAGTAGCGCTTGGTGATCTCGACGACCGTGCGGCCCGCGTCCTCGTACAGGGCGCGGCGGGCGGTGTGGGTCGCGAGGACGGAGCCGTTGCCGGGCAGGGCCAGACCGATGGCCTCGGCGAGGCAGTTCATCGAGTTGGCCGTGAACATGCCCGAACACGAGCCGCAGGTGGGGCAGGCGTTCTCCTCGATGCGCAGGACGTCCTCGTCGGAGACGTTCTCGTTCGAGGCGTCGACCATGGCGTCGATCAGGTCGAGCTTGCGGACGGTGCCGTCGACGAGGGTGGCCTGGCCGGCCTCCATCGGGCCGCCGGAGACGAAGACGACCGGGATGTTCAGGCGCATCGCGGCCATCAGCATGCCCGGGGTGATCTTGTCGCAGTTGGAGATGCAGATCAGGGCGTCGGCGCAGTGGGCCTCGACCATGTACTCGACCGAGTCCGCGATCAGGTCGCGGGAGGGCAGGGAGTACAGCATGCCCGCGTGGCCCATCGCGATGCCGTCGTCGACCGCGATGGTGTTGAACTCGCGCGGGACGGCGCCCGCCGCACGGATGGCGTCGGAGACGATCCGGCCGACCGGGGCGAGGTGGGTGTGACCGGGCACGAACTCGGTGAAGGAGTTGGCGACCGCGATGATCGGCTTGCCGATGTCCTCGCTCGCTACGCCCGAGGCGCGCATCAGGGCGCGCGCGCCCGCCATGTTGCGGCCGTGGGTGACGGTGCGGGACCTCAGCTCGGGCATCGGGTCTACTCCCCATGAGTGCGGATAAGGCTCAGTACGAGGCTACGCCTGGTTATCGGGATGCGGACAGGTTGTCCGGATGGCGGGACGGCGTGGTCATTCCGTGGGCGGTTGCCCGTGCGGGCGGGGGTCCGGCCCCCGGGGCTCGCGCGTCACGGTGCCGTCAGGTAGCGCTGGAGGGTCGGGGCCACCAGGGCGACGATCTGCTCCGGGTCCGCGGACGCCATGGGCTCGACCTGGACGACGTACCGCAGGATCGCGATGCCGATCATGTGCGAGGCGGCGAGCTCGGCGCGGAAGGTGGGGTCGGGGACCTTCAGCTCGGCCGCGACCCGCTCCAGGACCTTGCGCAGGATCAGGGTGCGCAGCACCTTCGCCGCGGCCTCGTGGGTGAGGGCCGAGCGGATGACGGCGAGCAGCGGGGCGCGGGTGACCGGGTTCTCCCAGATGCCCAGGTAGTAGCGGGCCAGGCGCTCGCCGATGCCGTCGGGGCCGGCGCCCAGGATGGCCGGGACGACCAGGGCGGGCTCCAGGCTGACCTCGATGGCCGCGGCGAAGAGGTCGTCCTTGGACCCGTAGTAGTGGTGGACCAGGGCCGGGTCCACGCCGGCGGCCTTGGCGACGCCGCGTACGGAGGTCTTGTCGTAGCCGCGCGCGGAGAACTCGGCGCGGGCGGCGAGCAGGATGCGCTCCTGCGTGCCGGGGCCCTCCTCGGCGGCGTCGCGCGGCGGGCGCCCGGGGCCGCGGCGGGGGCGCTTGGGGGTCTCGGGCGCGGTCACGGGCGCGGCACCTGCCGGGAGCGGCTGGCCAGGTGCAGCCGGGTGAAGGCGAGCGCCTCGGCGAGGTCGGCCTCGCGCTCGGCCGAGGACATGGCGCGGCGGGTGTTGACCTCGATGACGACGTGGCCGTCGAAGCCGGTGCGGGCGAGCCGTTCCAGCAGCTCGGCGCAGGGCTGGGTGCCGCGTCCGGGGACGAGGTGCTCGTCCTTGTTGGAACCGTTGCCGTCGGCGAGGTGGACGTGTGCGAGCCGCTCGCCCATCCGGTCGACCATGGCGGTGGCGTCGGTGCGGGCGGTGGCGGTGTGGGAGAGGTCGACCGTGAAGTGGCGGTAGTCGTCCTTGGTGACGTCCCATTCGGGCGCGTAGGCGAGCATCTCGCGGTCGCGGTAGCGCCAGGGGTACATGTTCTCGACGGCGAACCGTACGTCGGTCTCGTCGGCCATCCGCCAGATGCCGCGGACGAACTCGCGGCTGTACTGGCGCTGCCAGCGGAACGGCGGGTGCACGACCACCGTGGACGCGCCGAGCCGCTCGGCGGCGGCCTGTGCGCGCTGGAGCTTGGTCCACGGGTCGGTGGACCAGACGCGCTGGGTGATCAGCAGGCAGGGGGCGTGAACGGCGAGGATCGGCACCTGGTGGTGGTCCGACAGCCGCCGCAGGGCCTCGACGTCCTGGCTGACGGGGTCCGTCCAGACCATCACCTCGACCCCGTCGTAGCCGAGGCGCGCGGCGATCTCGAAGGCCGTCGCCGTGGACTCCGGATAGACGGAGGCGGTGGAGAGGGCGACTTTCGCGTCGGGGATGCGCACCACTGGATCTGCCACGGCCTAAGGGTAAGGGCCAGGCCGTTTCCCGGTACGGCCCGGTCCGGAACGGTACGGACCGGGCCGGCCGGGGGCGGCCGGGGGCGGCCGAGGCGGCCGGGACGGTGCCCGCGGTCGGGGGGCGGTCAGGCCGGCAGGTGGTCCAGGCGGCGGAGGATGACGCCCTCGCGCAGTGCCCAGGGGCAGATCTCCAGGTCGTCGACGCCGAAGAGGTCCATCGCGCCCTCGGCCACGAGCGCGCCCGCGAGGAGCTGTCCCGAGCGGCCCTCCGAGACCCCGGGGAGGGCGGCCCGCTGGGCGGCGGTCATGGCGGCCAGCCGGGGGACCCACTCCTCCAGGGACTTGCGGGTCAGGTCGCGCTGGACGTACGGGCCCGCCGCCGAGCCCGCCGCGCCGGCGATCCGCGCCAGCTGCTTGAACGTCTTCGAGGTCGCCACCACGTGGTCCGGCGCCCCCAGCCGGCTGATCTCGCCGACCGCGCGCGCGATTTGGGCGCGCACGTGGCGGCGCAGCGACCGTACGTCGGCCGCCTCCGGCGGGTCGCCCGGCAGCCAGCCCGCCGTCAGCCGCCCGGCGCCCAGCGGGAGGGAGACCGCGGCGTCCGGGTCCTCGTCGATGCCGTACGCGATCTCCAGCGAGCCCCCGCCGATGTCGAGGACCAGGAGCTTGCCCGCCGACCAGCCGAACCAGCGGCGTACGGCCAGGAACGTCAGCCGGGCCTCGTCCTCGCCGCTGAGCACCTGGAGGTCGACGCCGGTCTCGGCGCGGACCCGCGCCAGGACCTCGTCCGCGTTGGTGGCCTCCCGTACCGCCGACGTCGCGAACGGCAGGACGTCCTCGCAGCCCTTGTCCTCGGCGGCCTGTACGGCTTCGGAGATCACCGAGACGAGTCGCTCGACCCCCTGCTCGCTGACCGCGCCCCGCTCGTCGAGGAGCTCCGCCAGGCGCAGTTCCACCTTGTGCGAGTGCGCGGGCTGCGGGCGCGCGCCGGGGTGCGCGTCGACCACCAGCAGATGGATCGTGTTCGAACCCACATCGAGGACACCGAGTCTCATACGCGAAACGCTACTGGCACGAACGCGGAGGGGTGACCGGAGGGGCGCTTACGCTTGGTTTGTGCCACAGACCAAGAAGGCCAAGACGAACGACCCCGGCAAGTCCAAGGGCAAGGCCGCCCAGAGCAAGGGCAAGGGCAAGGGCAAGGGCAGGGACAAGAAGGACGAGAAGGGGCTGGACTTCCCCCGTGCCTGGGTGGAGTTCCCCGATCCCGCCGACGACGAGCAGATCTTCCGCTGCGACCTGACCTGGCTGACCTCCCGCTGGACCTGCATCTTCGGCAGCGGCTGCCAGGGCATCCAGGCGGGCCGCGCCTCCGACGGCTGCTGCACGCTCGGCGCGCACTTCTCCGACGAGGACGACGAGAAGCGCGTGGCCGGGCACGTGGCCCGGCTGACGCCGGAGCTGTGGCAGTTCCACGACGTCGGCAGCGAGACCGGGTGGACGCAGTTCGACGACGACGGGGAGAAGCAGACCCGCCGCTGGGACGGCGCCTGCATCTTCCTCAACCGGCCCGGCTTCCCGGCCGGGGCCGGCTGCTCCCTGCACATCCTGGCGCTCAGGAGCGGGCAGGAGCCGCTGGAGACCAAGCCGGACGTCTGCTGGCAGCTGCCGATCCGGCGGACGTACGACTGGATCGACCGGCCCGACGACACGCGCGTGCTCCAGGTGTCGATCGGCGAGTACGACCGGCGCGGCTGGGGTCCGGGCGGCCACGACCTGCACTGGTGGTGCACGTCGGCGACGTCGGCGCACGGCGCGGGCGACCCGGTGTACGTCTCGTACCGGGCGGAGCTGACCGAGCTGATGGGCAAGAAGGGGTACGACGCCCTGGTCGAGTTGTGCGAGGCCCGGCTGGCGTCGCTGCTGCCGATGGCGCCGCATCCGGCGGACCCGGCGCCCTGAGCCTCACGGCGTGTCCGGCCCGCCCGCCGGGGGCGGCTCGGACGGGGACGTCGGCGGGGACGGCGGCCGGCTGTCCGACGGGGCCGGCGTGGGGGTCGGTGTCGGCGTGGGCGTGGGGGTCGGTGTCGGGCTCGGGTCCGGGTCCGGGTCCGGCGGGGTCGGCGTCGGCTCGGGCGGGGTCGGCGCGGGGCGGCCGCGGCCCTGGCCGTGGCCCTGGATGGCGATGACCGCGCCCGACGGCTCCACCCCTACGTGGGCTTTCCAGGGGCCGGCCGGTGCGGTGCCGGCGTCGACCGTGATCGTGAGGGTGACCGATTCTCCGGGGGCCAGGCGGCCCGAGGTCCGGCTCGCGCGCAGCCAGGGGGCGTCCGACCACAGGCGCCAGTCGACGGGCGCGCCACCGGAGGCCTTCAGGGTGAGGTAGGTGGCGCCCGCGTGCGGGACCGCGTCCACGGTGAGCCGGCCGGGCGCCGGGCCGGGCGCACCGGGGGACGACGGCGGAGCGGCCGGGGCGCCGGTGCTGATCACCTCGACGGAGATGCCGGGGGTGCGGGCGTCGGCGGTGAAGGGCGGCTGGGTGCCGGTACGGGCGGTGTTGCCGGCGTTCTCGTACGCGGTGAACGGGCGGCCGTCGTCGGGGCGGTCCGAGGGGAGCTCGGAGTCGCTCGCGGAGATCCGGGCGCTGCCGGAGGCCGCCGGTTCGCCGGTGCCGGGGGCGCCCCGGTACGCCGCCCACAGCGCCAGGACGGGCGCGGCGACCACGGTGGCGACGACGGTCGTGGTGACGGCGCGGGCCCGGAGCCGGTCGCGGCGGGCCGCGCGGTCACGGGGGTCCATGGGGAAACCGGTACGGTCGAAGCGCGGCCGGGCACGCCGGGTACGGGGGCGGGACGGACGCTGCATCGCGGCGTGTACGGCGGTCCGGGGGGCCGCGACCAGCGGCAGCGCGGTGGTGTCGAGGCCGCCGGAGCCGGGCCACGGCGCGCAGGCGCCGACGCGCTCGGCCAGGCGGCGGCAGCGCGGGCAGTCGTCGACGTGGCGGACCAGCTCGGCGCGCAGGGTGGTGGACAGCAGCAGCCGGCTGTCGCCGGCCAGCCGGGAGACGGCGGGGCAGCTGCCGGTCTCGACGACGGCGAGGGCGGTGCGGGTGCGCTCGACCTCGCAGGCGGCGCCGGCCAGCAGCTCGCGGGCGGTGGCGGGCGGGGTGCCGAGGACGGCGGCCAGTTCGGAGACGGCGAGGCGGTGGCGGACCGAGAGTTCGAGGGCCTCGCGCTGTTCGGGTGTGGTGCCGGCGGCCTCGGGCCAGGCGAGCCGGGCCAGCTCGGTGCGGCGGTACGCGGACACGTCCAGCGTGTCGCGGGCGTCGCGGCCGTCACGGTCCTCGCGGGCGTGGTCGCCCGGGCGGTCGGGGTCGGACGCCGGGGCGTCGGCCGGGTCGGAGCCGGGGGCGGTGGGGGGCGCACCGGCCGGGGCACGACGTGCACCCGCGCGCACCGGCGTACGCCGTCCGGCGTGTGCGCCCCTGCCGTGCCGCTGCGCGGCGAGCCGGTGCAGACAGGCCCAGCGGCAGAGCGCGTAGAGCCAGGCCCGGCGGTCGGCCTCGTCGGGACATCGCCCCGGATGTCGCTCGGCGACGGCCAGGACCTCGCCGAGCACGTCGGTGGCGGCGTCGTGGTCGCACAGCACCGACAGGCAGTACGTGAACAGGCCGTCCAGGTACGGCTCGTGCCGGAAGGGGGGCGGCTGCTCCCCTGCTGGGGGCGTGCGCCCGTGCGCCCGGTGTGCGCCGGTGCGCGACGTGGGGTGTAGCTGGTCGCTGCTGCTCACCCGGCGACGGTAGGCGGCGCGCCGGTGACAGCCCGGAAGCCTTACGCGGTTTTAATCCTTACGGGTGAACAGATCGCTCGAAAGGGGACAGCCGCCCTGACGCGGCGCCGCTCCGGCGGTCCCCGGCGCCGGTCCGGCGTCCCGGGCGCCCGTCCGGCGGTCCCCGGCGCCGGTGCGGCGGTGTCGGACCCGGCGGCTACCGTGGGGCGCATGGCTGCCCGTACATCTCGCTCATCCGCCAAGGACCGGCCGTCCTACCGCTGCTCCGAGTGCGGCTGGACGACCGCCAAGTGGCTCGGGCGCTGCCCCGAGTGCCAGGCCTGGGGGACGGTGGAGGAGCAGGGCACGCCCGCCGTGCGGACCACGGCCGCCGGGCGGGTCTCCTCGGCCGCGGTGCCGATCGCCCAGGTGGACGGCCGGCAGGCCACGGCCCGTTCGACCGGGGTCGACGAGCTGGACCGGGTGCTGGGCGGCGGCCTGGTGCCGGGCGCGGTGGTCCTGCTGGCCGGCGAGCCGGGCGTGGGCAAGTCGACGCTGCTGCTGGACGTGGCGGCGAAGGCGGCGAGCGAAGCGCACCGGACCCTGTACGTGACGGGTGAGGAATCCGCGAGCCAGGTGCGGCTGCGGGCGGACCGGATCAACGCGCTCAGCGACCACCTGTACCTGGCGGCGGAGACGGACCTGTCGGCGGTGCTGGGGCACCTGGACGCGGTCAAGCCGTCGCTGCTGATCCTGGACTCCGTGCAGACGGTGGCCTCGCCGGAGATCGACGGCGCGCCGGGCGGCATGGCGCAGGTCCGCGAGGTCGCGGGCGCGCTGATCCGGGCGTCGAAGGAACGGGGCATGTCGACGCTGCTGGTCGGCCACGTCACCAAGGACGGCGCGATCGCCGGCCCCCGGCTGCTGGAGCACCTGGTGGACGTGGTCCTGCACTTCGAGGGGGACCGGCACGCGCGGCTGCGGCTGGTGCGGGGCGTGAAGAACCGGTACGGCGCGACGGACGAGGTCGGCTGCTTCGAGCTGCACGACGAGGGGATCACGGGGCTGGCCGACCCGAGCGGGCTGTTCCTGACGCGGCGGGCGGAGCCGGTGCCGGGGACCTGCCTGACGGTGACGCTGGAGGGGCGCCGGCCGCTGGTGGCGGAGGTGCAGGCGCTGACCGTGGACTCGCAGATCCCCTCGCCGCGGCGGACGACGTCCGGGCTGGAGACGTCCCGGGTGTCGATGATGCTGGCCGTGCTGGAGCAGCGGGGGCGGATCAGCGCGCTGGGCAAGCGGGACATCTACAGCGCCACGGTGGGCGGGGTGAAGCTGTCGGAGCCGGCGGCCGACCTGGCGATCGCGCTGGCGCTGGCGTCGGCGGCGTCGGACACGCCGCTGCCGAAGAACCTCGTGGCGATCGGGGAGGTCGGGCTGGCGGGCGAGGTCCGGCGGGTGACCGGGGTCCAGCGGCGGCTGACGGAGGCGCACCGGCTGGGGTTCACGCACGCGCTGGTGCCGGGGGATCCGGGCAAGGTCCCGCCGGGCATGAAGGTGCTGGAGGTCGCGGACATGGGGGACGCGCTGCGGGTCCTGCCGCGCTCGCGGCGCCCCGCGAAGCCGAACGCCGAGGGCTGACCCGGTCCGGTCCGCCGGGTCCCGCCGGCCTGGCCCGGTCCGGCCCGGTCCCGCTGCGCGGAGCCTTCCCCCACCCCGCCCCTTCCCGTCACCGGGGCTCCGCCCCGGACCCTGTGCGCTCAAACGCCGCGCGGGCTGGAATGTGGCGGGCGCCCGGGCCCGGCCGGAGCCTGGGGCTGTCGTAAGGTCCGGCGGGGGTGTAGTGGGCGCCGGTAGACTTTGGGCTGGTCCGCCCGGCCGTGGCCGGGCGGCGCAACCCGCGACCGGAGGAGTGCAGTGGCAGCCAAGGACGGGGCAGCAGCACCCGGAAAGTCCGGCGCGAGCTCCAAGCACGAGGCGTTGATGCGCGCTTCGCTGACCGCCGTCGCGCCCGGTCAGCCCCTGCGCGACGGCCTGGAGCGGATCGTCCGCGGCAACACCGGCGGGCTCATCGTCCTCGGCATGGACAAGACCGTCGAGGCGATGTGCACCGGTGGATTCGTCCTGGACGTCGAGTTCACGGCGACCCGGCTGCGCGAGCTGTGCAAGCTCGACGGCGCGCTGATCCTCGACAAGGACCTCACCAAGATCCTGCGGGCCGGCGTCCAGCTGGTGCCCGACGCGTCGATCCCGACCGAGGAGACCGGCACCCGGCACCGGACCGCGGACCGCGTCTCCAAGCAGTGCGGATTCCCGGTCGTGTCCGTGTCCCAGTCGATGCGGCTCATCGCGCTCTACGTCGACGGCGAGCGCCGCGTGCTGGAGGAGTCCGGCGCGATCCTGTCCCGCGCCAACCAGGCGCTGGCGACCCTGGAGCGGTACAAGCTCCGCCTGGACGAGGTCGCCGGCACGCTGTCCGCGCTGGAGATCGAGGACCTGGTCACGGTGCGCGACGTCACCGCCGTCGCGCAGCGGCTGGAAATGGTCCGCCGGATCGCCACCGAGATCGCCGAGTACGTGGTGGAGCTCGGGACCGACGGCCGTCTGCTGTCCCTGCAGCTGGACGAGCTGACCGTCGGGATCGAGCAGGAGCGCGAGCTCGTCATCCGCGACTACGTGCCGGAGCCGACGGCGAAGCGTTCCCGCACCGTCGACGAGGCCCTCGCCGAGCTGGACTCGCTCACCCACGCGGAGCTGCTGGAGCTGCCGATCGTGGCCCGCGCGCTGGGGTACACGGGCTCGCCCGAGACCCTCGACTCGGCGGTCTCGCCGCGCGGCTACCGGCTGCTGGCGAAGGTGCCACGGCTGCCCGGCGCGATCATCGAGCGGCTGGTCGAGCACTTCGGCGGCCTGCAGAAGCTGCTCGCCGCCAGCGTGGACGACCTCCAGACGGTGGACGGCGTCGGTGAGGCCCGGGCCCGCAGCGTCCGCGAGGGCCTGTCCCGGCTGGCCGAGTCCTCGATCCTGGAGCGGTACGTCTAGCTGGGGCGTGTTGTCCGGATCAGGGCCGGAGGGGCCCGGCCGTCACTCCGGCTTCAGGACGAACGACGTACGGGCCACCGGCATGCCCGGGGCCTTGACCTCGACCACGTAGGTGTCCGGGGACGCGCTGCCCGCAGGCGGCGTCTGGCACTGGCCGGCCGCGCTGAACTTGCGGTCCCATTCCAGCGACTGGGCCGTCTCGCCCTGCGCCGGCACCCGGTAGAAGACGTTCCCGGCGCCGGCCGGGCAGTCCGCGGAGGACCAGACCGCCTTGCCGCTGCCGGCCTGAAGGATGGTCAGCACGGCCTGCTTCGGGCCGAGATCGACCTTGCAGGTGGAGCCGGTGATGTTGCGCGCCACGAGTTCGAGCCGGGGGCGTTCGCCCGCCTCGTACTCGTTCTTGACGCTCCTGACCTCCCACTGGACGGCGGTGGGGGCGCACGTCGGCAGCGGCGAGTCCGCGGGCACCTGCGCCGCGTTACCGGAGCCGCCCGTGCCGGCGCCGCCGGCCGCGGCGCCGCCGGACTCGCCGTTCTTGCCACTGCTGCCGCCGCTGCCGCTCGCGCCCGCCCCGGCGTCCGTGCCGCCGGCGCCCGGGCCCGTGCCGGCGGCCGCGCCGCCCGCGCCCGACTCGTCGCGCCCGCCGGGCGCCTGAGTGATCGCCGGCCCGCCGCCGGGGGCGCCGGGGGTGATCGAGGTGGCCGGGCGGGGGCCGTCCTGGCCCTTGCCGTTGGCCATGGTCCTGCCACCGCCGGAGGTGATGGTCCACACGGCGAGGAGCGCGAGGAGCGCGACGACGGACGCCAGCACTGCCCTCCGTCGCCAGTAGATGGAGGAGGGGAGCGGCCCGACCGGATTGCGCAGAGATCCCACGGACGGAACTGTACGAGAGTCCGCGCCCCGATCCGCGCCCCCCATGCCGCGCAGGTCACGAGTTCTGCCGATGATCATCCTGCGGAGGGACAGCGGACGGCGGGAACCGGCCACCACCCGATCCTCCATATGATCGGCTTTGAGTACTGTCGGTGAGCATGGACAGCTCCGGTCTCTATCGTGACATCACCGACTTCGCCCGTTCCGCGCCCGCCTGGCTGCAGGCCGCCGTGGAGGTGTGGACGACGGCCGGGATCCTGCTCTTCGGGGTGCTCTTCCTCGCCGTCTGGTGGCGGGCGCGCGGCCGCGACGCGCGGACGGCGGCCGTCGCGGTCCTGGCCCCCCTCGTCACGGCCGTCGCGTACGTCGTCTCCGAGGTCGTCAAGTCGACGGTCGACGAGGAGCGCCCCTGCCGGGCGGTGGCCGGCGCGGCCGCCTCCCTCGTCCCCTGTCCCCCGTACGGCGACTGGTCCTTCCCCAGCAACCACTCCGCGATCGCCGGCGCCGCCGCGGTCGCGCTCGCGCTGGCCGTGCCGCGGCTGGGGCTGCTCACCGTCCCGATGGCGCTGCTGATGGCCTTCTCCCGGGTGTTCCTCGGCGTGCACTACCCGCACGACGTGGCGATGGGCCTGCTGCTGGGCGGCTCGGTGGCGGTACTCGCCACGCTGGCGCTCACCGGTGCGGCCACCGCGACGATCACCGCCGTACGCCGCAGCGGTGTCCGCCCGGCGCTCTGGCTCACCGGGCCGGGCCCCACGCGGTAGGGGCGATTCGTGCCAGGATGCGTATGCCATGACTGCATCTGCATCTGCCTCTGCCTCCGTCACCGCCGACAGCGCCCGCGCGCTGCACTCCCCCGTCATCGCCTGGTTCGACCAGCACGCCCGCGATCTGCCCTGGCGCCGCCCCGAGGCGGGCCCGTGGGGGGTCATGGTCAGCGAGTTCATGCTCCAGCAGACCCCCGTGAACCGGGTGCTGCCGGTGTACGAGCAGTGGCTGGCCCGCTGGCCCCGGCCCGCCGACCTGGCCGCCGAGGCCCCCGGCGAGGCCGTCCGGGCCTGGGGCCGGCTGGGCTATCCGCGCCGGGCGCTGCGGCTGCACGGCGCGGCGGTGGCGATAACGGAACGGCACGGGGGCGACGTACCCCGGGAGCACGCGCAGCTGCTGGCGCTGCCCGGGATCGGCGAGTACACGGCCGCGGCCGTGGCCTCCTTCGCGTACGGGCAGCGGCACCCGGTGCTCGACACCAACGTGCGCCGGGTGTTCGCCCGGACGGCCACCGGGGTGGAGTACCCGCCGAACGCCACCACCGCCGCCGAGCGGCGCCTGGCCCGCGCGCTGCTGCCGGAGGACCAGGACACCGCGGCGCGCTGGGCGGCGGCCTCGATGGAGCTGGGCGCGCTGGTGTGCACCGCGAAGAACCCCGGGTGCGGGCGCTGCCCGGTCGCGGGGCTGTGCGCGTGGCGGCTGGCGGGCAAGCCGGCGCACGAGGGGCCGGCGCGGCGCGGGCAGAGTTACGCGGGGACGGACCGGCAGGTGCGCGGGAAGCTGCTGGCGGTCCTGCGGGACGCGGCCGGCCCGGTTCCGCAGGCGCGGCTCGACGCGGTGTGGGACGAGCCGGTGCAGCGGGCCCGGGCGCTGGACGGACTGGTGGCCGACGGGCTCGTGGAGCCTCTCGACGGGGCGATGTACCGGCTGCCGATGAGCTGATCGCAAACTGACGTCAAGATTCCGTTTGCGGCGGAGAAACCGCAGCTCACGGCCACTGTTACACAACCTATGGATGTCCGTGCGCCCATCGAGGTCTGGCTCGCACAGCCTCGTGACAACCCCTCCGTACCTTCGGAGCCGTAAAGCCCAGACGTGAGCGGTTGGACGGAAGCGGAGGCGGTCTGAGATGGCGCACGGCGAGGTACTCGAGTTCGAAGAGTACGTCCGTACCCGGCAGGACGCCCTGCTGCGCAGTGCCCGTCGCCTCGTGCCGGACCCGACGGACGCGCAGGACCTCCTGCAGACCGCGCTCGTGCGCACCTACGGCCGCTGGGACGGCATCGCCGACAAGTCCCTGGCCGACGCCTACCTCCGCCGGGTCATGATCAACACCCGTACCGAGTGGTGGCGTGCCCGCAAGCTCGAAGAGGTCCCCACCGAGCAGCTGCCCGACGCCAGCGTCGAGGACGGCAGCGAGCAGCGCGCCGACCGCGCGCTGCTGATGGACATCCTCAAGGTGCTCGCGCCCAAGCAGCGCAGTGTGGTCGTGCTGCGACACTGGGAGCAGATGAGCACCGAGGAGACGGCCGCGGCGCTCGGAATGTCGGCGGGAACCGTGAAGAGCACTCTGCACCGGGCACTGGCCCGGCTCCGGCAGGAGCTGGAGAGCCGCGACCTGGACATGCGGGCGCTGGAGCGCGGCGACCACACGCTGCGGTACGAGGGGCGGGAGCGGTGCGCGGCCTGAAAGGCCTGAGCGACGGCGGCAGAAGAGGTTCGCTGGTACTGATGTCGGCGGGGACGGTCGTCCTCACCGGCACAGTGCTGTTCGTGGTGGGGTGCTCCGACGGCGGCACCGGGCTGCGCGACGGCGGGCCGGCCCGTACCGACCCGGTCGCCAAGACCACCACGGCCCCGGCCGGTACGGCGTCGCCGTCCACCCCGGGGCTGAAGAAGGTCGACCCGGTGGCGCTGGTCAAGGCCGACCCGAAGGTCAGCCAGGCGGTCAAGCGGGACTTGAAGCCCTGTACGGGCAAGGAGTACCCGGTCGACGTCAGCTACGGGAAGGTCACCGGCAGTCCCGCGGTGGACGTGATCGTCAACGTGCTGTCCTGCTCGGATGCCGTGGGGCTGGGGTCGTACGTGTACCGCGCGGACGGCGCGAAGTACGAGAATGTGTTCTCGGACGAGCAGCCGCCGGTCTACGCGGAGATCGACCGGGGGGACCTGGTCGTCACCAAGCCCGTGTACGCGAAGAGCGACGCGCTCGCCTACCCCTCCGGCGAGGACGTGATCACGTACCGCTGGAACGGTGAGAAGTTCATCGAGCACGACCGGGTGCACACGGAGTACAGCAACGTGGTCGACGGCGGGGCCCAGCCCGCCCCGGCCACGTCGGACAAGAACTAGAGGCGAGGCTTCCCGCATGGCCGAGACCCATGTCCTGTTCGTGGAGGACGATGACGTCATCCGCGAGGCCACGACCCTGGCGCTGGAGCGCGACGGGTTCGTCGTCACCGCCATGCCCGACGGCCTGTCGGGGCTGGAGTCGTTCCGCGCGAACCGGCCCGACATCGCCCTGCTCGACGTGATGGTGCCGGGCATGGACGGAGTGAGCCTGTGCCGCCGTATCCGTGACGAGTCGACCGTGCCCGTGATCATGCTGTCGGCGCGGGCCGACTCCATCGACGTGGTCCTCGGCCTGGAGGCGGGCGCCGACGACTACGTCACCAAGCCGTTCGACGGCTCCGTGCTGGTGGCCCGGATCCGCGCGGTGCTGCGCCGCTTCGGCCACGCGGGCGGCCCGAACGGCGGGGCGGGCGGCGGCGGCCGCGGCGAGGAGCCGGCCGCCGAGCGCGGTGTGCTCTCCTTCGGCGACCTGGAGGTCGACACCGAGGGCATGGAGGTCCGCAAGGGCGGTGTCCCGGTGGCCCTGACCCCGACCGAGATGCGGCTGCTGCTGGAGTTCTCCTCCGCGCCGGGCACCGTCCTCTCCCGCGACCGGCTGCTGGAGCGCGTGTGGGACTACGACTGGGGCGGCGACACCCGGGTCGTGGACGTCCACGTCCAGCGGCTGCGCACGAAGATCGGACAGGACCGCATCGAGACGGTGCGGGGCTTCGGATACAAGCTCAAGGCATGAAGCGGTTCACCCTGCGCACGGGAATCCGCTGGAAGATCACGATCGCCATCGCCGCCGTGGGCGCCCTCATCACGCTCGCGCTGAGCCTGGTGGTGCACAGCGCTGCCCGTACGTCGATGCTGGAGAGCCAGCGCGACACCCAGCTGGAGCGGGTCAAGTACATCGCCCGCAACGCCGAGGCCGGCCGCAAGCCGCCGATGGGCGCCAAGCTCAACGACCCCGATCTGCCGCAGCAGCTGCGCGACAAGGCCCTCTCGGGGCGGCTGGGCACCTTCATCCAGAACAAGCCCAAGGGGCTGCCCGAGGTCTGGGCGGCCGTGCCGCTGGGCAACGGGCAGGTGCTGTCGCTGCACAGCCAGTTCCGCGAGAGCGCCAACATGATGCGCGACCTCGACCGGGCCCTGGCGATCGGCTCGCTCGCGGTGGTGCTGGGCGGCTCCGCGCTCGGCGTGCTCATCGGCGGGCAGATCTCGCGGCGGCTGCGCAAGGCCGTCACCGCCGCCGAGAAGGTGGCGCTGGGCGATCCGGACGTGCGGGTGCGGGACGCGGTCGGCGGTGTCGTACGCGACGAGACCGACGACCTCGCGCGCGCCGTGGACGCCATGGCCGACGCGCTCCAGCAGCGTCTGGAGGCCGAGCGGCGGGTGACCGCCGACATCGCGCACGAGCTGCGGACCCCGGTGACCGGGCTGCTGACGGCCGCCGAGCTGCTGCCGCCGGGGCGGCCGACGGAGCTGGTGCGCGACCGGGCGCAGGCGATGCGGGTGCTGGTGGAGGACGTCCTGGAGGTGGCCCGGCTGGACAGCGCGTCGGAGCGGGCCGAGCTCCAGGACGTGGCGCTGGGCGAGTTCGTCAGCCGCCGGGTCGCCTCGCTGATGCCGGAGGCGTCCGTACGGATCGTTGCCGACGAGATCGTCAGCACCGACCCGCGCCGGCTGGAGCGGATCCTGGGCAACCTGCTGGCGAACGCCGCCCGGTACGGCAGGCCGCCGGTCCAGGTGGACGTGGAGGGGCGCGTGGTGCGCGTGCGCGACCACGGGCCGGGCTTCCCGGAGGCGCTGCTGCGCGAGGGTCCGAGCCGCTTCCGTACGGGCTCCACGGACCGCGCGGGCGTGGGGCACGGCCTGGGGCTGACGATCGCGGCGGGCCAGGCGCGGGTGCTGGGCGCCCGCCTGACGTTCCGCAACGTGGCGGCGCCCGGCGGCATCGACCGCGAGGGCCGCGCGGCGGGCGCGGTGGCGGTCCTGTGGCTGCCGGAGCACGCGCCGACGGCGACCGGCAGCTTCCCGGTGGTCCAGCTGCCGGGCTGAGGCCGGAAGCGTGGCCCCTCGCGCCGGCTGAGGCCGGAGCGCGGCCCCGTGCGCCGGGCGGGGCCACCGGGAGTGCGTCCAGGGGCTGTTGGGGCTCCTGCGGCGGGCGGAGCCGGAGCCGGCGGCGGGCGGGCGGGAGATCACCCCGTGATCGGCCGTTCGTTCCGGGCGGCCGATGTCTTAGCATCCGTGCCATGACTGACGGTACGGATCGCCCCCACACCCCCCAGCCGACTCCCGGGAACGGGAACGGCGGCTACGGATTCCCGCCGGGGCAGACTCCCGGGAGCGGGTACGGCTATCCGCAGCCGGGTCAGCCCAATCCGTACCAGCAGTCCCAGCCCCAGCCGGGGCCGCAGCCGGGGCCGCAGTCCCAGCCGCAGCCGGGGCCGCAGCCGTGGGCCGCGGGTCTGCCGCCGCAGGCGCAGCGCCAGCCGCTGCCCGACTTCACGCCCGCCCCGCAGCCCGACTGGGAGGCGATGGCGGACCGCTCGGAGTCCCAGCGCCGGACCCGCCGCCGGACGTGGACCATCGCGATAGCCGTGGTGGCCACGCTGCTCGGCGTGGGCGCGGGCTTCATCGTGATCGAGAAGACCGGCAAGAAGGACAAGCCCGAGGCGGGACCGACCCAGTCGGCCGGCCCCGACGGGCCGGGCGGCGGCGCCAGCGGCAGCCCGGACGACAACTCGCCGACCGTGCCGGGCGATCCGAAGCTGCTGCGCGACCGCAGCGGCCAGGTCAACATCGCGCTGGGCCCGGACGCGGTCCTGGGCAAGGTGGACAACGGCAACGTGCTGCGGCTGCGCAGCAACGGCAACTCCTACGCGCAGGCCGCCGACCAGGTCGTCGACGCCTCCAAGAGCTTCACCGTCTCGGCCTGGGTCTACAACGAGGCCGAGGGCGGCTCCCGGTTCGCCCTCAGCCAGGGGGACGGCACCTCGTACTCCTTCGAGCTGGGCCGCGAGGACGCCAACGGCAAGAAGTCGTGGGTGTTCCGGATGCAGACCAACGACAAGGGCGCGGCCTCGACGGCGGTGGCGGCGCAGTCCGAGAACCTCAACACGGTGCGGACCTGGGCGCAGCTGACGGGTGTGTACGACGCCGAGAAGAAGACCATCGTGCTGTACGTGGACGGCAAGCCGGCGGGCCAGGCGGCGGTGCCGACGGCCTGGAACGGTCCGGGGCCGCTGCAGCTGGGCCGCTCGCGCCACCACGGCATCTGGACGGGCCCGTGGGCCGGGGTCATCGGGCACGTGCTGGTGTGGGAGAAGCCGCTGAGCGCCGATCAGGTCGCCGCGCTCAAGGGCGGAAAGCTTGACAAGAGCATCAAGCCGGTCGGCTCCTGGCTGGTCGGCTGACGCCGCCCGGACCGTGACGGGGGCGACATCGGGGGTGAACTCACCCCCGGATGACCCGGTTTGTCCGACCGTTTGATCACGGCGAGGTCACGGCGGTTGGAAGCCCGGCACACGAGTGGACTAGGGTCGCGGCTGCCCCGGAACTCCGTTTCCAGGGCAGCCATCCGAACCACTCACGACACGGCCCGGCATCGGGTCCGGCCGAGATCCGATGGCACGTCGGCCCCGGGGGATGAATTGAACACGCTGTCCATCGTGATTCCCGCGCTCAACGAGGCGCCCAACCTGCCGACCGTCATGGACTCCGTTCCGACGGCCGAACTGCGGGCCATGGGATGGGATCCCGAGGTCATCGTCGTCGACAACGCGTCCACCGACGACACGGCGGCCGTCGCCGCCGCGCTCGGTGCCACCGTGGTGTCCCAGCCGGCCCGCGGCTACGGCAACGCCTACCACGCGGGGTTCCGCGCCGCGACCGGCGACGTCATAGCCACCGGCGACGCCGACTGCACGTACCCCTTCGACTCGCTGCCCGAACTGCTCAGCACCCTGACCGAGCGGGACATCGAGTTCATGACGACGGACCGGCTCCGCCGCGAGAACCGCTCCGCGATGAAGATCTCCCACACCGTCGCCAACCACGTCCTGAGCGCGCTGAGCCGGGCCCTGTTCCGCAACGGGCTGCGTGACTCCCAGTCCGGGATGTGGATCTTCCGCCGCTACGTCTGGGACGTGATCGACGTACGCTCGACCGGTATGGCCTTCTCCCAGGAGATCAAGAACGCGGCGACCCGTGCGGGCTTCCGCTTCCTGGAGGTGCCCATCGAGTACCGCAACCGGCAGGGCGAGGTGAAGCTCAACGCCCTGCCGGACGGGATGGCCAACCTCCGGCAGCTCTTCTCCCACCGCTTCCGCCGCTGCGCCGCCCCCGCCGCCGCCTCGCGCCTCGAACAGCGGCGTACCGCGGCATGAAGAACCGTCTGCGCAGGGCCGCTCTGGCGCTCGTCCTCGCCACCGGCCTGGGCGCGGGCGCCTGGTCGCTGCCGCCCGTACGGACGGTGCTGCTGGAATCGTTCACCCGGCAGGAACAGCCCTTCATCGAGCTGTACTTCACCGAGAACCCCCGCTTCGACGGCGCCAGCGTCCTGGTCCCCTTCGCCGTGAACGACCACGGCTCGGGCGCCCGCTCGCTGGAGGTGAAGCTGACCGTCGAGGGCAAGGACGGCAAGGCGCTGGCCGCCCAGACCTACCAGGTCAAGCCCCACCAGGGCGCGGCGGTGCCGGTGTCGGCGCGGCTGAAGGCCAAGGGCGGGGACGTCACACAGGTCCGGCTCGCCCTGGTGGGACACCCCCAGACCCTCCACTTCCGCTTCGGCCAGGCCCCGGAACTCTGATGCGCACCGTCCTGCAGATCACCCCGTACTACCCGCCCCACCTCGGTGGCCTCGAACGCGTCGTGCTGCGCCTGTCGCACGAGCTCGCCGCGCGCCACGACGTCCGGGTGCTCACCACCTCCCTCGGTTCCGGCGGCGCGCCGCGCCGCGCCCGCGAGGAGGGCGTGCGGGTACGCCGCCACCGGGCCGCCGAGGTCGCGCACACCGCCGTCGCGCCCGGCCTGGCGCTGTCCCTGCTGGCCGCCCCGCGCGACGCGGTGCTGCACGTGCACTGCGCGCACGCCCTGCTGCCGGAGATGGTCGCCCTGGCCGCGCGCGTCAAGCGGCAGCCGTTCGTCCTCCACTTCCACCTGGACGTGGACGCCAGCGGGCGCCTCGGCGGACTGCTGCCGGCCTACAAGAAGCACGTGTTCGGGCGGGTCATGAGGGCGGCGGCCGCGGTCGTCGTCCTGACGCCGCAGCAGGCCGCGTTCGTCCGCGACACCTACCGGGTGCCCGCCGCGAAGGTGTTCGTCGTGCCCAACGGGGTCGGCCCGGAGTTCTTCCGGCCGCCGCGGACCGCGCCCGGGGAGACCGAGGCGGGGCGGCCGCTGGAGCTGCTCTTCGTGGGGCGGCTGAGCGCCCAGAAGAACGTGGCCCGGCTGCTCGACGCGATGGCCCTGGTGCGCCGCCCCGTCCGGCTGCGGATCGTCGGCGACGGCGAGCTGCGCGCGGAACTCACGGCGCGGGCGGCCCGGCTGGGCCTGAGACACGTCGAGTTCAGCGGCGGCCTGCACGGCGAGGCGCTGGTGCGCGCGTACGCCGACGCCGACGCCTTCGTCCTGCCCTCCGACCGCGAGGGGATGCCCCTGGTCGTCCTGGAGGCCATGGCGTCGTCCCTGCCCGTGGTCGCCACCGACGTCCCCGGCACCGCCGAACTGCTCGGCGGGAGCGGCCTGCTGGCCGCCCCGGAACCGGCCGCGCTCGCCGCCGCCGTCGACCGGCTCGCCGCCGACGCGGACCTGCGCGCGGAGCTGGCCGCGGCCAGTGCCGCCCGGGCCCGGCGGCACTCCTGGGCCGAAGTCGCCCGCCGCGTCGAGGACGTCTACCGGGAGGCCGGGATATGAGGCGGGATACGAGGCGTCCCGCCCTACGGCTCCCGGCCGGCATCACACCGCGCCAACTGGTCCGCGGGCGCCTGGGCGTCCTGCTGAGCATCGGCCCGGCCTGCGCCGCCGAGATGCTCCCCGGCCTGCCCGGGGTCCTCCGGGCCCTCGTCGGGCTGTGGCTGCTGTTCGGCGCGCCCGTCCTGCTGCTGCGCGGCTCCACCGACCGGGTGGTGGCCACCCGGGCCGGCTCGGTGCTCCTCGCCGTCGGCCTGACCGTGCTGCTGGACATCGCGGTCGCGCTGGGCGTCAACACCCTGCTGCCCCTGGCCGGGGTGGAGCGGCCGCTGACCCGGCTCGTGCTCACCGCCGCGACCACCGCCGTCCTGCTCGTCCTCGGCGTGCTGCTGCCGGAACCCACCCGTCCGCTGGTCGTGCGTACGCCCACCGGCGCGCGGGAGGCCGGCACCCGCCGGCGGGGCGGCCGGCGGGGCCTGCGTCCGGTCGCCTGGGCGGGCGCCGCGGCGCTGCTGCTGTCGGTGGCCGGCCCGACCCGGCTCAACAACGGCCTGGGCGGCACCGTCAGCACCCTCGCGCTGGTCGTCGTCACCGGCCTGCTGGTGCTGTTGCTGCTGCGCCACGAGCGGTACACCCCGGCCGTCCTCGACCTCGGCGTCTACGCCTCCGCCGCCGCCCTGCTGCTGCTGACCTCCCTGCGCGGCTGGTACATCACCGGCCACGACATCCAGCGCGAGTACCTCTTCTTCCGGCTCACGCTCGGCGGCGAGTACTGGGACATCTCCGCCTACACCGACCCCTACATGGCGTGCCTGAGCATCACCCTGCTCCCGGTGAGCGTCTTCCGCCTCACCGGCATCCCCGACCTCTACGTCTTCAAGGCCGTCCTGCCGCTGCTGTTCGCCCTCACCCCGGTCCTGGTGCACCGGGCCGTGCGTGCGATCGCGCCGCCGCTGGTCGCACTGCTGTCCGCGGTGTTCTTCATGACGTTCCCGACGTTCTTCACCGACATGCCGTTCCTGGGGCGGCAGGCCATCGCCTTCCTGCTGCTGGGCTGCGCGATGCTGGTGCTGACCGACTCCCGGCGGTCCCTGCGGCTGCGGCGCGTGGTGTTCACGGTGCTGCTGGCCGGGGTGGTGCTCTCGCACTACTCGACGATCTACGTCGTCGTCGGGGCGCTGGGCACCGCCTTCACCGTGGACAAGGCGTGGCGGCTGCTGTCCCGGCCCGGCCGCGGCAACCCGCGCCGCAAGCGCGGCCAGGACCGCATGTTCACCTTCCTGACCTGGTGGATGGTGGCCGTGCCCGCCGTGCTCGCGCTGCTGTGGGCGGGCCCGCTGACGCACACCGGCGGACAGCTCCAGAGCACCCTGAAGGTGGTCTCGCAGGACCTGTTCGGGGCCGGCGGCCAGCGCGGCGGCTCCTCCGACACCCGCTACAGCCTGTTCGGCGGCGCCGAGGTCACCCCCGAGCAGCGGCTGGCCGACTACAGCGCCGACACCGTCCGGTACACCGAGGCCGACCGGGCCGCCGGCAAGTTCCCGCCCCTGAAGTCCCTCTCCGCGTACCCGACGCCGGCGGTCGAGAAGGCGAACATGCCGCTGACCGCCGCCGGGCGGGCCCTGGACGCGGCCGGCGTGAGCGTGCCCGGCCTCAACGGGGTGCTGCGGCAGGCCGCCGCCCTGCTGCTCCAGCTGCTGGTGCTCATCGGCCTGGTCGTCGCCGTCCGCGGCCGCAACAGCGCCTTCACCCCGGTACGGGACCAGGTCACCCTGACCGTCGGCTCGCTGGCGATGATGGCCCTGTTCACGCTGGTGCCGCAGCTGTCGGTGGACTACAGCGTGCTGCGCGCCTTCCAGCAGGGCCTGATCTTCTTCGCGCCGTTCATCGCGGCCGGCGCGCTGTGGGCGGTGCGCTGGGCCGGGCAGCGGGCCGTACCGGTCGTGTGCGTCCTGGTGGCGGGCCTGATGCTGGACCTCACCGGCGTGGTGCCCAAGACGCTCGGCGGCTACCCCGCCCAGCTCGCCCTCAGCAACTCCGGCCCGTACTACGACATCTACTACCCGCACACCGAGGACCGGCGGGCCGCGATGTGGCTCAACCAGCGGGCGGCGGGCGACGACGGCGTCGTCCAGACCGACCGCTACTCCTTCAGCCGGCTCCAGACCCTGCTCACCGGCCGCACCCAGGACGGCATCCACCCCACCGTCCTGCGCTCGCAGTCCTACGTCCTGCTGGGCTCCACGCCCACCCGCAAGGACGAGGTCACCCTGTTCTTCCGGGGCGACCTGGTGACCTACCGCTACCCGCGCGGCCTGCTCGACACGACACGGAACCTCATCTACAGCAGCGAGGGCGCGGTGGTCTACCGATGAGCACCGACAGCACGCCGCCGAAGGTCCTGCTGGTCAGCCACTACTACCCGCCGCACCTGGGCGGGATCGAGAACGTGGTCCGCCAGGAGGCGGTGCACCTGGCCCGCCGCGGCGCCGACGTCACCGTCCTCACCAGCGACGCGCGCGGCTCCGTCACCGAGGAGGACGGGGTGCGCGTCGTACGCGTCGCCGCCTCGGCCGCCGTGGAGCGCCGCGCCGGGGTGCCCTTCCCGCTGTTCTCCCCCGCCCTGCTGCCCACCGCCCTGCGCGAGGCCCGCCGGGCCGACGTGGTGCACGTCCACGACTGCCTGTACGCCTCCTCCTGGGCGGCGGGACTCGCCGCCGCCCTGACCCGCACACCCCTCGTCGTCACCCAGCACGTCGCGCTCGTCGCGCACCCCTCGGCGCTGGTGCGCGGGGTCCAGCGGGCCGTGTACGGCGTGGCCGGCCGGCCCCTGCTGCGCCGGGCCCGCCGGGTGCTGACCCTCAACTCCTCGGTCGCCGCGTTCGTACAGGGCCTGGGAGCCCGGCCCGACGCCCACCGCCACCTCGCCAACGGAGTCGACACCGGCCTGTTCCACCCGGCCGCCGACGCGGCCGAGCGGGCGCGGGCGCGCGAGGCGTTCGGGCTGCCCGCCGACCGCACCCTGGTGCTGTTCGCGGGCCGGCTGGTCCCCAAGAAGGGCTACGACCTGCTGCTCGACGCCCACGCGGGCGGCGCCGGCGGCTACGACCTCGTCTTCGCGGGGGACGGCGACAGCGCCGCACTGGCCGGCCGCAGCGGGGTCCACCACCTGGGCACCCTGTCCGCGCCGGACCTGGCCCGCGCCTACCGGGCCTGCGACGTCTTCGCCCTGCCCTCCACCGCGGAGGGCTTCCCGCTGACCGTGCAGGAGGCCATGGCCGGCGGGCTGCCCGTGGTCACCACCGACGATCCCGGCTACGCCCCGTACGGGCTGGACCCGGCCCGGGTCCTGCTGCTGGAGCGCGACACCGCCACGCTGCGCGCCGCTCTGGACGCGCTGGTCGCGGACCCCGCCCGGCGGGCGGAGATGGCGGCGTACTCCCGGGAACTGGCGGTCGGGTCCTTCGGCTGGGACCGCCACGTGACGGCGCTGCTGGGCCACTACGAAGCCGTCCGCCGTGGGACCGCGCGCCGTGGGTAGGCATGCCCGTCCTGCGGACCAGATGTTCCGCAGTTCCTTCTTCCTGCTGGCGTCCACGGTGACGACGGCGGGCCTGAGCTTCCTCTTCTGGGTCGTCGTCGCCCGCTTCTACTCCCCCGAGCAGGTGGGGCTCGCGACCTCCCTCATCTCGGCCACCTCCCTGCTGGCCTACCTGAGCATGTGCGGCCTCAACAGCACCCTGATCCGCTTCCCGGCCGACGACGCCTCCCGCAACGGGCAGATCACCCAGTCCATGGCGGTGGTGGTGCTGGTCGCGTGCGTGGCCGCGGCCGTCTACCTGGCCGGACTGCCCTGGTACGGCCACAAGCTGCTGTTCATCCGCGACCATCCGCAGCTGCCCGTGCTCTTCGTGCTGTTCTGCGTCTGCGCGGCGGTGAACCTGCTGGTCAAGTCGGTGTTCATCAGCGCCCGCATGGCGCAGTACAACGTCCTCGTCGACGGGCTGCTCCAGGGCCTGGCCAAGATCGCCGCCCCGGTCGCCCTCGTCGGCTTCGGCGCCGTCGGCATCGTCGGCGCCGCCGGTGTCGGCTACGCGGTCGCGGTGGCGGCGGCCCTGCTGGTGATGCGCCGCCGCCTCGCCTTCCGCTTCGACGTGCGCACCCGCGGCACCCGGCTGCGCGAGCAGCTGCGCTTCTCCCTGGCCAGCTACGTCTCCAGCCTGATCAACCTCGCCCCCGTGCTGGTCACCCCGCTGATCGTGCTCCAGATGCTGGGCGCCGCCGAGGCCGGCTACTACTTCGTGGCCTTCCAGATAGCGGCCCTGCTCAACTCCGTGTCCACCGCCGTCGGCGAGGCCGTCTTCGCCGAGGTCTCCTCCGACGAGTCCCGCTTCGGGGAGCTGCTGCGCCGCTCCGCGCGGATCATCGCGACCGTGCAGGTGCCCGCCGTCGCCGTGGTGGCCCTCGGCAGCGGGCTCCTGCTGCGCATGTTCGGCGGCACCTACGCCGCCAGCGCCCAAGGCCTGCTGACCGTCCTCGCCGTGGCCGCGCTCCCCGTCGCCCTCAACACCTGGGCCTGCTTCGGGCTCAAGCTCGCGCAGCGGATGAAACGGCTCATCACCGCCAACGTCATCCTGGCGACCACCACCATCGGACTCGCCGCGGTGTGGGCGCCGCGCGGGCTGGTCTGGGTGGGGTACGCCTGGGGCGCGGGCAACCTGGCGGCCGGGCTGTTCGCCACCGTCGCGCTGCTGCGCGGGCGGCCGTCCGCGCCCCGCCCGCCGGAGCCGGACGTCGATCCGGGGCCGGCCTGGTCCCCCGTCGACACGATCCAGCTCCGGGCCGTCCGCCTGCCCCACCCGTCGCACCCGTCGCATCCATCGCATCCGTCGCATCCGTCGCATCCGGACCCAGAGAACGCCGAGAGGTACCCATGAAGATCGTGGTGATCAACGCGTACGTACGGGAGAACGCCGGCGACGCCGCGCTCCTGTCCGTCTGCCTGCGCCACGTACGGGAGGCGTTCCCCGGCGCCCACGTCAGCGTCGCCGGCATGGAGGACCCCGCCGTCCACCCCGACTTCGAGGACGCCCCCAACCTCGGCTCGCTGCGCCGCCACGTCGCCGACGGCACCGTCTCGCTGCCCCGGCGGCTGCTGCGCAAGCTCGTCGTCGGCACGCTCGGCGCCGGGCTGCTCCTGCTGCCCCGCCCCGCCGCCGCCCTGCTGCGCCGGGCGCTGCCCGCCGAGGCCCGGCGCGAGGCCGAGGCGCTGGCCGCCGCCGACCTGGTGGTGTCCAACGGCGGCGCCTACGTCCTGGCCCGGCCCGGGCTCGACGGCCACCAGAACGTCTTCTTCGTGCTCCTGCCGGTCCTGCTGGCCCAGCGGGCCGGCGTCCCCGTCGTCTTCGCACCCCAGTCGTACGGGCCCTTCCCGGCCGCCGCCCAGCGCCGGCTGGTCCGCCGCGCGCTCGGCCGCTCCCCGCTGGTCCTGGCCCGCGAGGACGTCAGCGTCGGCCAGCTGCGCTCCTGCGGACTGCCTGCCGAACGCATCACGCGCGCCGTGGACTCCGGGTTCGCCTTCGACCCGCCCGTCACCTCCGACTGGCGGGCCCGCCTCGGCGTCGCCCCCGGGCAGCGGCTGGTCGGCGTCACCGCCCGCCGCTGGCTCGCCCCGGCCGCCCAGGAGGCGTACGAGCGGGCGCTGGCCGCCACCATCGACTCCGTCCAGGCCACCGGGGCCCGCGTGGTCCTCATCCCGCAGGTCAGCACCGACTACCTGGGCGACGACGACCGGATCGTGGAGCGCCGGATCGCCGCCCACTGCGCCTCGGCACCGCTGCTGATCGACGAGCGCGTCGACTACCGCGACCTCAAGGGCGTCTACGGCGAGTGCGCCCTGCTGATCGGCACCCGCTTCCACTCGGTGATCTTCTCGCTGACCAGCGGGGTCCCCTGCGTGGCCATCGAGTACGAGCACAAGACCCGCGGCATCATGGCCGACCTCGGCCTCGGCGCGTACGTCCTGCCCATCGCCGACGTCACCCACACCCGCCTGTGGGCCCTGGTCGAACCGCTGCTGGCCGACGACACCGGCTACCGGACGGAACTCGCCGCGCGGCTGCCCGGCTACGTCGCCGAGGCCGAGCGCCTCCCCGCGATGCTGCGGGCCCTGCCCGCCCGTACGGCGCCGCGGAGCGCCGCGTGAAGCGCCGTACGGTGGCCGTCGTCACCCCCTACTACCCCCCGCACATCGGCGGCGTCGAGCACTACGCGGCCCGCGTCGCGCGCGCCGTGGCCGCCGCACCCGGCCTGGACGCCGTCGTCCTGACCACCGCCCCGCGCGGGCTGCGGACCACCGTCAGCACCGAGGACGGCGTACGGGTGGTCCGGCTCGGCGTGTGGCTGCGGCTGTCCAACACCCCGCTCAGCCCCCTGTGGCCGCTGCAACTGCGCCACTGGCTGCGCCGCACCGGGGCCGACGTGGTGCACGCCCACGCGCCGGTGCCGGGGCTGGGGGACCTCGCGGTGGCGCTCGCCGGGCGCCGCCGGCCCGCGGTGCTGACGTACCACGCGGGCTCGATGCACAAGGGCCTGCCCGGCAGCGGCGCCGCCGACCGGCTGATCGGGGCGTACGAGCGGCGGGTGCTGCCCCGGGTGTTCCGGCGGGCCCGGGCGCTGGTCGCCGTCTCCCCGGTGTCGCTGGCGGCCGGTCAGCCGCACGCCGTGGAGATCACCCCCGGCGTGGACACCGCGCGGTTCACGCCGGGCGGCCCACCGTCCGGGCGCGGGCGCACCCTGCTCTACGTCGGCCGGATGGACCGCTCGTCCGCGTGGAAGGGCGTCGACGTGCTGGTGCGGGCCCTGGCCCGGGTGCCGGACGCCCGGCTGCGGCTGGTGGGCGGCGGGGACATGGTGGCGGACCTGCTGGCGCTGGCCGCGGACCTCGGGGTGGGCGACCGGGTCGAGGCGGCCGGGGAGCTGACCGGGGACGCGCTGGTGGCGGCGGTGCGCGGGGCGGCCGTACTGGCGCTGCCCTCGCTGACCGCGTCGGAGTCCTTCGGGATGGCACTGGTGGAGGCGATGGCCTGCGGTACGCCCGTGGTGGGCTCGGCGGTCGGCGGCATCCCGTACGTCATCGAGGACGGCGAGAGCGGACTGCTGGTACCGCCCGGGGATGCGGAGGCGCTGGCGGCGGCCTGCGCGCGGCTGCTGGACGACGCGGAGCTCGCCGACCGGCTGGGCGCCGCGGGACGGCGGCGGGCCGAGGAGCACTACGCGTGGGACACCCTGACCGCGCGCTACGTGGAGCTGTTCCGCTCGCTGTGACGCCGCCCGGCCGCGCCCCCCCCTTCCGGGGGGGGTCACTTCGGGTGCTTCTTCTTGTACTCCTCGATGGCCGTGCGCAGGGCGGCGAAGGCGGGCTTGGGCGTGCCGTCGTAGCGGCGCAGCCCGTAGTACTTGGAGTGGGCCTTGTCGGCGCCGGTGGCCGAGTCCTGGTGCGCGAACCAGAACATGCCCGCCACGTACTTGTCCTGGGCGGCGGTCGGCACGGTGTCCGTGGCGATCCGCGCCTGGAACTCCTCGGTGACGTGGGTGATGTCCTTGCCGTGCGCCTTCTCGTTCTGCGCCACCGTGCCGGGGCCGTTGGTCGGCGCGCCGGTCTCGGTGAGCCACACCGGCATGTTGGGCGTCCCGTGGCGCTCGGCGATCCCGACGAGGTTCTCGCTGGCGCTGCTGATCTCCTTGAAGACCTTGCCGTCCTTGGGCAGCTGCGGCCAGGCGTACGGGTGGTAGCTGAGCGCGTCGACCACCTTGTTGCCGCCCAGCTTGGAGACCTGTTCGAGGTAGTCCAGGTGGGAGACGTACTTGATGGGCTCCCAGGTGCCGACGGCGGCCAGGCCCGCCATCATCAGGTACGCGTTCGGGTCGCCCTCGCGCAGCGCCTTGGCGGTCAGCTTGAGCAGGGTGGTGTAGGCCTTGGCGTCGGGCTTGGGGGACCAGAACTGCGGGATGTTGGGCTCGTTCCAGATCTCCCAGGTGTGCACGCCCTGGGGGGCGTAGCGCTGCGCCGCGAGCTTGGCGAAGGCCGCGAACTTCTTGGGGTCGGCCGGCGGGCAGGTCGGGCGGGAGTCCTTGCAGGCGCCGCGGGCCCACTTGGGGGTGTAGGCGACGGTGGCCAGGACGTCCAGGTTCCGCTCGCGGGCGGCCTTGACGACCCGGTCGAAGCGCTGCCAGTTGTAGCCGGCGGGGCTGTCGGGCTGGATGTTGTTCCAGGACAGGTCGACCCGGATCCACTTGGTGCCCAGGCCCACGGCGTCGTTGAGCGCGGCCGCCAGGCCCTCGTCGGACTTCCAGGTGAGGGTGTCGCCGTAGCTCAGGCCCAGGCGCAGGTCGTGCTCCTTGGGCGGCTCCGGCGGGCGGTGCGTCGGCCCGTTCGAGCCGCCGTCGGTCTCGGAGGCCGAACCGGAGGGCGAGGACGCGGCGATGACGGTCGCGACCGTCGCCAGGACGAAGGAAACCACGGCGACGACCAACCGCTGCCGCTTGCTTGAATGCCCCACCATGGGGGACAGCCTAAGCCAAGGGCCCCGGCCGCTCCGGATCGGCGGGTTCCGGCCGGAATGCCCTGGTCAGCGACTTTCGAAACGTTTCGTCAGAGGGTGACGCCCGCGGTGCGCAGGAAGGCGACCGGGTTGACGGCGGAACCGTAGTTCGGGGTGGTGCGGATCTCGAAGTGCAGGTGCGGGCCGCTGGAGTTGCCGGTGTTGCCGGACAGCGCGATCTGCTTGCCCTTGGCGACCTTCTGGCCGATCTTGACCTGGAGCTTCGACAGGTGCGCGTACTGCGAGTACATGCCGTTGCCGTGCTTGATCACGACGGCGTTGCCGTACGCCGGGCCGTCGCCGCCGCCGTTGGGGCCGGACTTGACCACGACACCCGCGGACACGGCCTTGACCGGGGTACCGGAGGGCACCGCGAAGTCCTGGCCGGAGTGCTTGCTCGCCCACATCGAGCCGCCCTTGCCGTAGGTGGCGGAGAGCGTGTACTTGGCGAGCGGGGCCTGCCAGGCGGACTTCTTGGCCTTGGCGGCATCGGCGGCCTCGGCGGCCTTCGCGGCCTGGACGGCGGCCTGCTGGGCGACCAGCTCGGCGGTGGCGGTGGCGGAGGCCGGGGCCTCGGCGGCGAAGGCGGTCCCCGCCCCGAGCACCACGGTGGCGCCGAGACCGGCGGCGACGACGGCGGTACGGATACGACGGGGGCTGACGCGCTTCGCGGACATGGGTGACCTCTCGGCAGGCTGCGGGGGAATGAAGTGACCCGGCACTTCTGGCTCGTGCCGGGCTCGCTTGCTCATCCTTGGTAACCCGGGGTCCGCGAATCCCCCAAACACCCCCCTTACTACCCGAGCTCGTAGCGGTCGGACGTGCTGCGCATCACGTTGACGCGCCCGTTCTGCGCCGGAGACCGGCCCGACTTCGCACGTTCGCCCATTGGATCTACGAATTCATCTCGTAGGTCCGATTTGCCCCGTGGTGCTTGTCACCGCGACCGGCCCCTGATCGCCCGTTTCCGGATCGCGGCGCCGCCGCCGTCGATACGCTCTCGAACCGTGGACCCAGCTGCGCCCAACGGCATCCTCATCCCGTCCGGAGTCATCGGCCCGATCATCGAGAGGCTGTTACGGCGCGGCCCCGGCTACGACTGGCCCGCCGGCAAAGCACCCGTCCGTCTCTCCGCTTACCTGGCCCTGGACGACGGACGCAGGCCCGCCGGCGCCGAGCTCCAGGAGATCGCCGAGGCCCTGGTCGAGGCGGCCCTGGCGGTCGCGGGCGAGCGGCCGCTGCCCGTCGGCGGCCGGGCACGCGCCGCCGACGCCCTCAGCCAGAGCCTGAACGCGCTCGGCGGCCTGGAGGTGCACGACCTCGGGGCCGTGCAGAACGGCCACGAGGCCCTCGCCCGCGCCGTGCATGAGGCGGACGTTTACCTGCACTTCCTCTCGCCCGACACCTCGTCCTTTCACGACCGCCTGCTCACCACCGTCTGCCTGCACGTGCTGTACGCACTGGCCCGGCGCTCGGCCTTCGTGCGGGCCGGCGTACCCCGCCAGACCCTCCTGCTGGCCGAGCAGGTGGCGGCGGCGGACGCGGCGGCCGCCCGCCTCCCCCGCCCCGACGCCTCCGACGCCGCCTTCGAGCGGCGCTACCGCGACCACATCGTGTCCCGGTACAGCGAGCTGACGATCTTCGGCATCGATCTGACCCGGTCCCCGGCGAAATGGCCGCTGGACGCGGCCTACATGACCCTGGAGGCCGCCGACACCTCGGCGACCCGGGTCACCGACCCGGCGGACGCCTGGGTGCTCAACCCGGCCACGGGCGAGTACGAGCTGAACCTGCGGCTGACCGGCTACGCCGAGGCCGCCGAGCCCGGCCCCGCCGACCAGGTCCTCGCCCGCCACGGCCGCGTCCTGCTGCGCGGCGAGGCGGGTTCCGGCAAGACCACGCTGATCCAGTGGCTGGCCGTCTCGGCCACCCGCCCCGACCCCGAGGAGCGGATGACCTACGTCAGCGGCCTGGTCCCCTTCGTCCTGCCCCTGCGCACGCTCGCCCGGCGGCCCGGCGGACTGCCCGAGCCCGCCGACTTCCTGTACGCCGTCGGCGCGCCGGTGGCCGGGGACCAGCCCGTGGGCTGGGCCGACCGGGTCCTGCGGGCCGGCCGCGGCCTGGTCCTGGTCGACGGGATCGACGAGGTCTCCGAGGAGGTCCGGGAGCACGCCCACGCCTGGCTCGCCGGCCTGATCGGCGAGTACCCCGACAACCGCTGGCTGATCACCTCGCGCCCCTCAGCCGTACCCGCCGCATGGCTGGACGCACAGCGCTTCGCCGCGCTCACCCTCTCCGAGATGACCCCCTCCGACGTGGCCGCCTTCGTCCGGCGCTGGCACACGGCGGCCCGCACCGGCACCCCCGAGGACGAGGAGCTGCCCGCGTACGAGGAACAGTTGCTGAAGGCGCTGCGCAGCAAGGAGGACGTCGGCCGGCTCGCCACCAACCCGCTGCTGTGCGGCCTGATCTGCGCACTGCACCGGGACCGGCACGGCTTCCTGCCCCTGAGCCGCAAGGACCTCTACACCGCGGCCCTGTCCATGCTGCTCTCCCGCCGCGACCGGGAGCGGAAGGTGCCGGGCCCGCAGCTGCGCGACGAACCCCAGATCCAGGCCCTCCAGCGGCTCGCGGTCTGGCTGATCCGCAACAAGGCCTCCGAGATGGACCGGCGCCGGGCCGAGTCGGTCATCGGCGAGGCCCTGCCCTCCCTGCCCTCCCTCCAGGCCCTCGGCGACGCCCGGGCGGTGTTCACCCGCTTCCTGGAGCGCACCGGCCTGCTGCGCGAGCCGGCGCCCGGCTCGGTCCACTTCATCCACCGCACCTTCCAGGACTTCCTCGGCGCCCGGGCCCTGGTGGACGAGAGCGGCTGGCGCGAGCTCGCCCTGCACGCCGAGGACGACCTGTGGGAGGACGTGATCCGCATGGCCGTGGCGCAGGCCCGCCCCCGCGAGCTGGGGGAACTCCTCAAGGAGCTGCTCGCCCGCAAGACCCCTCGCGCCGCCCTGCTGGCCTTCGCCAGCCTGGAGGACGCCACCGAGATCGCCCCGGACGTCAGGGCCGAGGTCCAGAAGGCCGTGCAGCAGCTGATCCCGCCCCAGTCGGCGGACGCGGCCCGCGCTCTCGCGTCGGCGGGCCCGCTGGTCCTGGGCCTGCTCCCCGGACCCGACGACGTGGCACTGCACCACCTGCCGTACGTCATCCAGGCCGCGGCGAAACTCGGCACCGACCGGGCCATGGGCTACCTGACCCAGTTCTGCCAGGAGGCGTCGCCGGCCGCCCGGACCGCGCTCGCGGCCGCGTGGGAGCACTTCGACGCCCGGCGGTACGCGGAGGAGGTGCTCGCCCGTCTCGACCCGGACGGGGTCACGTTCACCGTGACCTCCGACGCGCAGCTGGAGGTCCTGGCGGAGGTGGCTCCGCAGGCCTCCCTGACCGTCCGCGGGTACGTCTCCCAGGCGGCGATCGCCGCCTATGCGAACCGTGTCCCGCTGCGCTCGCTGACCGTGTCCGACAACTGGGACATGACCGGCGTCGGATTCCTGCGCGGGCACGAGGAACTCACCCACGTCTCCTTCCGCGCCTGCAACCGGCTGCGCGATCTGCGGGGCCTGGAGCACGCGGGCATCACCACGGCGTGGCTCGGGCTCGGCGAGGTCACCGACAGCCTGTACGCCGTGAGCACCTGGCACGGCCTGCGCCTGCTGGCCCTGTCGGGCCCGCCCCTGCGGGCCTGGTCCCCGTCCCACCTGGACCCCTCGATCCGGCTCCACCAGCTCGGCCTGGGCGAATGCCCTCAGGGGCGCGTCCTCAAGGGACTCCTCCGGCAGCAGGAGCTGCACACCCTGCACCTGGACGACACCACGGGCCCGCGGTCGGCCGTGGACTGGAACGAGATCGCCGGCCTGCCCCACCTCGGGGACCTGATGGTGGCCGGCCCCGACCTGGCCACGGCGCCCCGCGGCCTGGAGCTCAGCGGCGTGATGACCCTGCGGTTCGCGTCGTCGAAGGAGCCGCCCAAGGCGGTGATCAAGCGGATCCCGCAGCTCTTCCCCGCCCTGCGCACGCTCCAGCTCAACCTGGTGGCGCACTCCCCCGCGTACATCAGGCTGCTGCCTTCCAGCGTCTACGTGGAGGAGTAGGCGCCCCGGGCCGAGCCGGAAAAAAGGGGGGCCGGAAAAGGGGCGGCCCCGGGACTCGTGGTCCCGGGGCCGCCCCTTGGATGCTGCCCGGCGCGGTTACGCGCCCTTGCTCAGGTCCGGGCCGGAGCCCGACGCCTCGATCGGGGGAACGTCCGGCAGCGCCGACTTCTCCTCGCCGCGGAAGGTGAACTTGGCGGTCTCGCCCTCACCCTCCGTGCCGACGACCACGATGTGACCGGGGCGCAGCTCACCGAAGAGAATCTTCTCGGAGAGGATGTCCTCGATCTCGCGCTGGATCGTGCGGCGCAGCGGGCGGGCGCCCAGGATCGGGTCGTAGCCGCGCTTGGCCAGCAGGAGCTTGGCCTCGCCGCTGAGCTCGATGCCCATGTCGCGGTCCTTCAGGCGCTCGTCCACCTTGGCGATCATCAGGTCGACGATCTGGATGATGTCTTCCTGCGACAGCTGGTGGAAGACCACCGTGTCGTCGACACGGTTGAGGAACTCGGGGCGGAAGTGCTGCTTCAGCTCCTCGTTGACCTTGGCCTTCATCCGGTCGTACCCGGTCTTGACGTCGCCCTGGGCGGCGAAGCCCAGGTTGAAGCCCTTCGAGATGTCCCGCGTACCCAGGTTGGTCGTCATGATGATGACCGTGTTCTTGAAGTCCACGACCCGGCCCTGGGAGTCGGTCAGGCGACCGTCCTCCAGGATCTGGAGAAGGGAATTGAAGATATCCGGGTGGGCCTTCTCGACCTCGTCGAAGAGGACGACGGAGAACGGCTTGCGGCGCACCTTCTCGGTGAGCTGGCCGCCCTCTTCGTAGCCCACGTAGCCGGGGGGCGAACCGAAGAGGCGGGAAACCGTGTGCTTCTCGCTGAACTCCGACATGTCGAGGGAGATCAGCGCGTCCTCGTCGCCGAAGAGGAATTCGGCGAGCGTCTTGGACAGCTCGGTCTTACCGACACCGGACGGGCCGGCGAAGATGAACGAGCCACCGGGACGCTTCGGGTCCTTCAGGCCGGCCCGCGTACGGCGGATCGCCTGCGAAAGGGCCTTGATGGCGTCCTTCTGCCCGATGACGCGCTTGTGGAGCTCGTCCTCCATGCGCAGCAGCCGCGAGGACTCCTCCTCGGTCAGCTTGAAGACGGGAATGCCGGTCGCGGTCGCGAGGACCTCGGCGATCAGGTCGCCGTCGACCTCGGCGACGACGTCCATGTCGCCGGCCTTCCACTCCTTCTCGCGCTTGGCCTTCGCCGTCAGCAGCTGCTTCTCCTTGTCCCGGAGGGAAGCCGCCTTCTCGAAGTCCTGGGAGTCGATCGCCGACTCCTTGTCGCGGCGCACACCCGCGATCTTCTCGTCGAACTCGCGCAGGTCCGGCGGCGCGGTCATCCGGCGGATGCGCATCCGGGAGCCGGCCTCGTCGATCAGGTCGATCGCCTTGTCCGGGAGGAAGCGGTCCGAGATGTACCGGTCGGCCAGGGTGGCCGCCTGGACGAGGGCCTCGTCCGTGATGGACACACGGTGGTGGGCCTCGTACCGGTCGCGCAGACCCTTGAGGATCTCGATGGTGTGCGGCAGCGACGGCTCCGCGACCTGGATGGGCTGGAAGCGGCGCTCCAGGGCCGCGTCCTTCTCCAGGTGCTTGCGGTACTCGTCCAGCGTGGTCGCACCGATGGTCTGGAGCTCACCGCGGGCCAGCATGGGCTTGAGGATGCTGGCGGCGTCGATCGCGCCCTCGGCGGCACCCGCACCCACCAGGGTGTGGAGCTCGTCGATGAACAGGATGATGTCGCCGCGGGTGCGGATCTCCTTGAGGACCTTCTTCAGGCGCTCCTCGAAGTCACCGCGGTAGCGGGAGCCGGCGACCAGGGCGCCGAGGTCGAGGGTGTAGAGGTGCTTGTCCTTGAGGGTCTCGGGCACCTCGCCCTTGACGATCGCCTGCGCCAGGCCCTCGACGACGGCGGTCTTGCCGACGCCGGGCTCGCCGATGAGCACCGGGTTGTTCTTGGTACGGCGGGACAGCACCTGCATGACCCGCTCGATCTCCTTCTCGCGCCCGATGACCGGGTCGAGCTTGGACTCGCGGGCCGCCTGGGTGAGGTTGCGGCCGAACTGGTCCAGGACGAGCGAGGTCGAGGGCGAGCCCTCGGCCGGGCCGCCGGCCGTGGCCGCCTCCTTGCCGCCTCCGGAGTAACCGGAGAGCAGCTGGATGACCTGCTGCCGGACCCGGTTGAGATCGGCGCCCAGCTTCACGAGGACCTGGGCCGCGACGCCCTCGCCCTCGCGGATGAGGCCGAGCAGGATGTGCTCGGTGCCGATGTAGTTGTGGCCGAGCTGGAGGGCCTCACGGAGCGAGAGCTCCAGGACCTTCTTGGCACGCGGGGTGAAGGGAATGTGACCGGACGGAGCCTGCTGGCCCTGGCCGATGATCTCCTCAACCTGCTGGCGAACCGCCTCGAGCGAAATCCCGAGGCTCTCCAGGGCCTTAGCGGCGACACCCTCACCCTCGTGGATCAGGCCCAGAAGGATGTGCTCGGTGCCGATGTAGTTGTGGTTGAGCATCCGGGCTTCTTCCTGAGCCAGGACGACAACCCGCCGCGCGCGGTCGGTGAACCTCTCGAACATCGTTAATCGCTCCTCAGAGCGGTCGGGCAGTAAGGGGGCGGTCCCCTCCCTGTCCTTCCGCATGCTAGTCCCGCAGGACGGGACAGCTCATTCCAACTGCCGACATCCACCGCGGCTCACCCCCACGTCGGTGAGGAAAAACCGGCCTGAACAGCCGACAACTGCTCCAACCCGATAGTGGGAGACGATGTTCCCGCAGGCCAGGCAGATACCCGTCACACGTGTACGCCGACGGCGAACGGCACCCGTCAAAACAGCGTGTCGGCCCTGGGGCCCCTAGGAATGTCCTACCCGTAAGGGCGGACAGTCCATGCCCTCAGCACGGTGTTGCTCCGCTAAGGGCGAACAAGCTTGCGTCCCTGATCTTCACGTTTCGCATGTATGCCGGAACGGCGCGTAACCGCGGCGTGCCGGACGCCGTTGCTCCGGGCATGGCCCCCACCGTGCCGCTCCCCCGCGTCGCACCCGAGAGCGCGTACGCCCCCTGGTACACGCAGGTCATGGGCTGGCCCGTGGCCGGCGGTCCGCCGGTCCAGCTGGTCACCGGGACGCACTTCGACGTCCTGGAGGTGCCCGCCGACGCCGGGGCGGCGCTGCTGTGCTCTCCGGTCGCCACCGGTCCGGTGGCCCGGATGGGGCGCAGGATGCGGTTCCTGGTGGCCGCGGGGTCCGCCGACGAGCTGCCGGGGCTGCTCGACTGGCTGGAATGGGGCGGGGTCGCCCTGGACCTGACCGCCCTGGGTGCGGGGGGCCGGATCACCGCTCCCGCGCCCCCGGGCTGGTGCGGCGGTTCCCAGGAGGCCGCCGTATGGCTGCGGCCCCCCGAGCCGGGGTGCGAGGCGTCCCTGCCCGCCCTGTCCGCCGACGGCGGCGGCAGCCGGGCCGCCGGGCCCGCGCGGGGGCCCGACCTGGTCCGGCTGGTCGGTGCGGCGGCGACCCAGTGCCACCGGGCCCGCCTGGCGCGTGCGGCGCCGGTGTACGCCGCCCGCGCCTGCGGTCCCGGTCAGACCTTGGCGTTCTCGTAGGCCTCGCGGATCTCCTGCGGCACGCGGCCGCGGTCGTTGACGCTCAGGCCCTGGGCCTTGGCCCACGCGCGGATCTCGGCGGTGTCCGGGTTGCCGGAGCTCACGGCGGCCCGGCCCTTGGCACGCCCGGCGGCCGCCCGGCCACCGGTGCGGCGGCCGCCCTTGGTGTACGGCTCGAGCAGGCCGCGGAGCTTTTCCGCGTTGGCGGTGGTGAGGTCGATCTCGTAGGTCTTGCCATCCAGCGCGAACGTCACGGTCTCGTCCGCCTCGCCACCGTCGAGGTCGTCGACAAGAAGGACCTGAACCTTCTGTGCCACCGGATTTCCTTTCATCGAAAATGCAGTACGCGGAAAGGAAACCGCTTTTGCCTGAAAAACACAAACCCCCGGGGAGAGGTTCAGGACCGCAACAGGACGGGAAACGTGCGCGATTCGGACATAGGCCACAGGGGGGCGGGGGGCCGGAAAAGCCGTGCTGATCGTTCAGAGGTGCAGAAGCATCCGGCTGTTGCCCAAGGTGTTCGGCTTCACTCGTTCGAGACCGAGGAACTCGGCGACGCCCTCGTCATAGGAACGCAGGAGCTCGGTGTAGACATCGGTCTCCACCGGGGTCTCGCCGATCTCGACGAAGCCGTGCTTCGCGAAGAAGTCCACTTCGAAGGTCAGGCAGAATACCCGGCGCACACCCAGGGAGCGGGCGGTGGCGAGCAACTTGTCCAGCACCTGATGCCCCACGCCCCCGCCCTTCAAGTCGCGGTCGACGGCGAGCGTGCGTACCTCGGCAAGGTCTTCCCACATCACGTGAAGTGCCCCGCAGCCCACTACCCGGCCGTCCGCGTCGCGTTCCGCGACCCAGAACTCCTGGATGTCCTCGTAAAGGGTCACCGGTGCTTTGTCGAGGAGGATCCGCTGCTGCACGTACTGGTCGAGGAGCCTGCGCAGTGCGGGAACATCCCCGGTGCGGGCCCGGCGGATCGTCACGGCTTTTGCATTCGCACCGGGCGCGGAGGAAGGTGAATCGGCTGCCATGCCCGGACGCTATCGCCCCGCGTCGGCGGGCGGCTCGTCGGTGTCCTCTTCCGCGTCGCGCGCCTGGTCCGGGGCCTCGGGCTGGACGATCCGGACGGCGTCGCGCAGCGCCTCGCGCTGTTCCGGCGACATCATCCCGAAGAAGGCGACGAGGGCGGCCGCCGGGTTGTCGCTGGTGGACCAGGCCTCGTTCATCAGTGCGGCCGAGTAGGCGGCGCGGGTGGAGACGGCCGTATAGCGATAGGCGCGGCCCTCCGCCTCCCGGCGGACCCAGCCCTTCTGATGGAGATTGTCCATCACGGTCATGACCGTGGTGTACGCGATGGACCGTTCCTGCTGGAGGTCTTCCAGCACTTCCCGGACAGTGACCGGGCGGTTCCACTGCCACACCCGCGTCATGACCGCGTCTTCGAGTTCTCCCAGGGGGCGAGGCACAACAGCACGATAGTGCGGGATGTCCCGAATTTCCCGGCCATTCGGTCGGGGCGCACAACAAAATCGGACGGCCGGCCCAGTGGGCCGGCCGTCCGGTCACGTCAATCCCTGACGGGCTGGCCGCTCTCGGCGCGGGAGATCGCGGCGTCGACGACCGCGTCCTCCTTGGCCTTGTTGGCACCGCCCTGGCTCTTCACGATCGTCACGACGAGAGCGATGAAGAACACGGCCATCACGAAGGGGGGCACGAGCGCGGATACGTAGTCCATGGCGTCCAGCGTAGCTACCCGGCCGCGCGCCGGGCCGCCGGGGGCGGAGTGGGCTTGCGGCGCGGCGGGAACACCTCGCCGGGCGTCGGGATCGGGCGTTCGGGCGCGGGCTTCGGCTCGGCCGGGACGGGCCTGGGCTCCTCCCCCTTGTCCTTGCCCCGGTCACTCCGCTCCCGCCCGCCGCGCCCGCCCCCGCGACCGCCGCCCTGACCGGCGTCGCGGTCCCCGCCCCGGCCGCCGGTGCCGGCGCTCCGGTGCACGGTCGCCGCCTTGCCGCCGGCGAGGGCCAGCAGCCGGGCCCGCGGCGCACCGCCGGCGCCGGGCCACGGCCGTACGCCGCACCCGGAGGCCTCCTGGGCGGCCTCGTGCACGGCTTCCTCGGCGGACGCCAGCAGGGCGGCGGCGCCGGGGTTCCCGCGCAGCGCCCGCAGGGCGGCCAGATCGTCGGCGACGGGCTCGTACCCGCCCGCCAGGGCCTCCCGCAGCAGCTCCAGATACCCCACGAGGCTGCCCGGCAGCGCCGCTCTGTACCGCCCCAGGTCCTCCGCCAGGAACGCTCTGAGCCTGCCCGCCTCACGCACCGCTTCGTCCACCGCCTGCGCCAGGCGCAGGCAGTCCTGGACCGCGGTGGCGGGCAGGGGGGCCGTGGAGGACTGGAGGGCGTGGGCGAGCGACCGCCGGAGCACGTGCAGCTCCGCCGCGCTGAAGGCCATACCGCCGCGGGATCCGTAGGGCGTGGGCATGGCCAGAAGATACGCGCTAATCGGACAAAATCCCCCGACCCCACCCCTCCCGGCGCGGCGCACGCGGCGCGCGCCGGACCGGACCAGGACAGGACCGGGACCGGGGCCGGAACCGGGACCTAGTCGACGCGGAATTCGTAGGCGATCTCGGAGCGGATGTCGGCCACCACGATGTCGGCGGTCTCCACCGGCCGGCCCTCGCGGTCGTAATACGTGCGCTCGATCTCGGTGATCAGATCGCCGATGCTGATGCCGAGCAGGTTGGCCTGCGCCTGCGTGGCACGGGCGGGGCGGGGGACTTCCAGCGCGCTCGCGACGTCGATCCCGATCGACCGCATCCGCTCGACCACGCCCACGCCTTTGAGCCGGCCCATTTCCGGAAGTTCGGCGGGGGTCCCGCCCGTGACGGCCATCGGCTCCCAGGACGTGGACAGCTGCACGGGCTGCCCGTCGGCCAGGAACTCGTAATGCGTCAGCACGCACGGGTCCCCGGGCTCGATCGCGAGCCGCGCGGCGATGTCCTCCGGCGCGGGAACGCGGGCCTGCGAGCGCGAGTCCCAGCTGGCCGACTGGCCCTGGTCCTTCATCTCGGCGTGGAAGGGACTGCCGGCGCGCGCGGCCCGCTGCCGCGAGCGCACCAGACGCAGCCGCTTGCGGGGCCGGCGCACGTACGTACCGGAACCGGCCCGGCCCTCCAGGAAGCCCTCGATGATCAGGCGCTCCATCGCGCGCTGCGCGACGTTCTGCCCGACGGCGTACTCCTCGGCGAAGCGGGCGCGCGACGGCAGTTTCGCGCCGATCGGCCATTCCCCGGCCTCGATACGGGCGCGGAGTGCGTCGGCCACCTGCAAGTACGCGTTCTCACGGGGCATTTGGGCCGTCCTGTGCCTGTCCGTCGGAGATTGACAAGCTAACTCATCAGGTCGAAGCTGAATCTTCAGCATTACCATGAGCGACGTCGCGCTCACCCTGAGGAGGATTGGTGTCTTCCGCCGAGACCCACGCCGAGACCCACGCCGCGGCCGTGGCCGCGCAGCTGGCCGCCGCGACGGGCGGCGAACCCCGGCTCCACGCGACCTCCGACCGCATCCGGATCGAGGCGGACGTCCCGGAGGACCTCGGCCCCGAACCCCAGGCGGCGATCCTCAGCGCGCTCGCGCAAGGCGCTCGGTACGGCCATCAGCGGACCCACGGCGGCGGCGACACCGTGTGGGTCGAGATCGATCGAAGCGAGGTGAACGAGTGATCACAGCCGAGTTCGCGACGAGCCCGACGGACGTCGTGACGTGCGAGGCGTGCTGGAAGGAGCCGGTGCAGGCGGTCCGCACCCCCGGCGCCGGCCCGGCCCGCGACCTGCTCTGCGCGTCCTGCGCCGAACAGGGCTACCCGGTACGGGTCGACCTCTTCCCGCCCCTGGGCGTCTACCGGCTGACCTGGTCGATGGTGACCATGGAGAAGCACCGCAACCCCGGCTACCCCGAACCCCCGCCCAACCCGGGCCCCCCGCTCCCGAACCCCCCACCCACCCCCACCCCGGGCCGCCCCCCGGTCTGACCCCGAGGGCGCCCCCGGGGCGGGGGGCGCCCCGGCGCCTTCAGTCGAGGCTGATGCCGAACAGGTCGTGAAGGGCGTCGGCGCCGGACGGGGTTACCCGGAGGGCGCGGCCGGTGCCGATGGGTTCGAGCCAGCCGGTGTCCATCGCGTGCGCGCGGAGCGCTGTGCCGAGGACGCCGGCGAGGTGGGGTCGGCGTTCGGTCCAGTCGAGGCAGCTGCGGACCAGCGGGCGGGAGCCGCGGCGCATCGTGTCCATGTCGATGCCGATGCCGACCAGCCAGGCCCGGCCCGGTTCGGTCACGGCCAGACCTGTGTCCTCCGTGACGACGCCGCGTGCCAGCAGGGCGTCCGCCAGGGCGACGCCGAGGCGGCCGGCGAGATGGTCGTAGCACGTCCGGGCGCGCGCCTCGGCGCTGCGGCGGACGCTGTCACGCAGATTGCGTGGCACGGGCGCGGAACCCGACTCCGCCGCGAACGCTGCCATGTTCTCGACCAGCGCGGCGGTCCCGGGCCCGGCCAGCCGCACGTAGCGGTGACGGCCCTGGCGCTCCTCGGCCAACAGTCCGCCGGCGACGAGCCGGGACAGCTGCTCGCTCGCGGTCGACGCCACGATGCCCACGTGGTGGGCCAGTTCGCTCGCGGTCCAGGCACGGCCGTCCAACAGCGCGAGGCAGATCGCGGCACGGGTGGGGTCGGCCAGCAGCCCGGCGAGCCGGGCCAGGGGTTGCTCGGACATGGGCCCATCATGCCCCGGCCACAGTTCGGCGGGCGCCGAAGTCTCCCGCACCTAGCGTGGGGCGCATGACGACCTCCGACCCGTCCGTCCGCTCCTCCCGTGTCACCGCGTACGCGGACGCCCGTGCCGTGCTCGACCAGCCGCTGCTGGTCCCCGAACCCGTTGCTGACGCGGTGGATGCGCCCGCGGGCTCCCTGGCCTGGCTGCGCGCCACTGTCGCCCGCTTCACCGGCGACGCGCAGACGCACGCCCGTCGGCGCGCCCACGCGGTGCTGGCGCTTGCTCGCCTGGACCCGCGCGAACTGCGCCAGGCGGCTGCCGGCTCGGTGGTCGGCGCGGACGACCGGCACACTGTCGTACGCATCCTGGCCGAGGAGCTGGGTCTGGCGGGCCCGGACGCAGTGGCCGACGCGGTCATGACCGTCTCTGCCGGATACTTCGGCAGCGACCTGACGCCCGCCCAGGAGAAGACCGCCGACGAAGCCGTCGCGTCACTGCTCGCCCGGACCGCCGAGGGGGACGGCGTGGCGGACCTGGAGGCCGCCGCGCAGCGGATCGGGCTGCTGGTGCAGGCGTGCGACGCGACCGCCCGATGGGTCGAGCACGCCCGCCGGGCCGCGCCGGACGGACTCCCACCAGGTGGCGCGGACGCCCTCCTCGCCGAGGTGCTGCGGCAGGACCCACCCGTGACCGCGCTGCGCCGACGAGCGCCGGCGGACGTCCGCGTGGGCGCGCTGGACTTCCGGGCCGGGGAGGTGGTGCTGATCGACGTCACCGCCGTGGAGCGGGGCACCCCCGCCGGCGGCGCCCCGTCCGATCCGGACATCGGCTCCGACGACGATCCGGCCCCTCTCGCCTTCGGCGCGGGGCCGCACCGGTGCCCGGGGCAGGCCCAGGCACTGGCGCTCGCCGCCGGAATACTGGAACGGGACGACCCGGCCGCGCAGGTCACGGACGCGGTCGCACGCGTGCTGAACCTCGCCGCGACCTGGACCGCCTGGGACGGGCTACCGCTGGCGGTGGACGACCGCGTCTACACGCCGCACAAGGCAATCCGCCGGGTCGCCGACCATCTGGTCGACCACCTGGCCGAGTTGGAGGCCCGTCTGGCCGGCCAGGAGCCGCAGCCGGACCACTGGCGGGCATCGGCGATCACCACACCGGCCGACCTCGCGCCGTTCACCACGGGAGACCTCGACGAGGCGCGTAGCCGCCTGGTCCGGCTCGGCAGAATCTGGGCCGACCGCCTCCGGGCGCTGAGCGACGCACAGTTGGACCGCTCGCCCGGCCAGGGCTGGTCCTTCCGGCTGCTCGCCGCACACGTCGCCGGCTCGCTGGACTACTACGCCGGGGCCGTCGGCCCTCTCGGCACCGCTGCCGACCCCGAGGAGCGGGCATGAGCACGGTCAGCGCTTCCGCCGCCATCGCCTTCCGTGAACTGCACCACCGCCCCGGCGCGCCGATATTGCTGCCGAACGCCTGGGACCACGCTTCCGCAGCCGCGCTGGCCGTGGCCGGCTTCCCCGCCGTCGGCACCACCAGCCTGGGTGTCGCCGCCGCGGCCGGGCTGCCGGACGGGGTCGGCCGGACCCGAGCCGAGACGCTGCGGCTCGCGCGCCTCCTCGGCAGCGGGCCCTTCCTGCTCTCCGTCGACGTCGAGGGCGGCTTCAGCGACGACCCGGCCGAGGTCGCCGGCCTCGCGGCGGAACTCGCCGAGGCGGGCGCGGTCGGCATCAACCTGGAGGACGGCCGCGCCGACGGCGGTCTCACCCCGCCGCGCCTGCACGCGGCGAAGATCACCGCGGTCAAGGCAGCCGTGCGCGGGCTCTTCGTCAATGCCCGCACCGACACCCATTGGCTGGGCGGGGGACACGAGGCGGAGACAGCGTCCCGCCTGGCGGCTTACCAGGACGCGGGCGCGGACGGCGTCTTCGTGCCGGGTCTGACCGATCCGGCGTCCATCGCAGCGGCGGTGGACGCGACCGCGTTGCCGCTCAACGTCCTCGCCACACCGGACGGGCCACCTCTCGCCCGCCTGGCCGACCTCGGTGTGCGCCGGGTCAGTCTCGGCTCACTGCTGTTCCGGCTCGCCCTCGGTGCGGCCGTGGACACCGCCGTCGGCCTGCGCGCGAGCGGTGTGTTCCCGCAGACGCCCGCAATCCCCGGCTATGCCGCGGTACAGGACCTGGCCTCACGCGGGCGCTGAGGACCCGCCCTTGGCACCACGGTGCGCGTGGACGCCGGCAGAGCTCTCGCTCGGTCAGGGCTGGTATGCGTAGCCGATGGTGAACCGGGGCGGCAGGCACCACTCCCCGTATTCGATGATCCCCTCCGCGTCCGACCAGCGGTGGGCGCCGGCCAGGATCGGGGAGCCGACCGGCAGGCCGAGGGCACTCGCCTCGCGGGCGTCGGCGGGGCGGGCGTGCATGTCGTCGCGGGCGTGGGTGATCGTGCGTCCGGTGGCTTCCAGCACCCGGGCGGACAGTCCGTGATTGCGGCCGGGGGCGGTGTTCAGCAGATCCGGTACGAGGGCGGCGAACGGGGCCGGGTACCACGTCACGGCGAACACGGTCCGGGTCTTGCCCCGGCCGGCCAGCCACTCGCGCCGGACCACCTGATCCCCGGCCTCCAGATCGAAGACCTCCGCCACATACAGCGGCGGGACGATGAGCTCCGCGGCCGTCACCCGGCTCGTCTCGCCCTCGGCCAGGAACGACTTCACCCGCTGGACCCGGGCCAGGCGGTCCCGCGCCGACAGCGTCCAGCGCGGATCGTCGGCGACGTACGTACCCCGGGGGGTGGTGCGGATGAAGTTCTCCACCTGGAGAGCCTGCAAGGCGCGGGAGACCGTGGCGGCCGCGGCCTGCCACTGGCCGGCGATCTCGGGCCGGGCAGCACCCGGCCACCTCGAAGTCCCGGCCGGGAGCACCGAACGTCGGTCACGCAGGCCGGGATCCCGGCCGGCCTGCGAAGCCTCGGCCCAACCCGGCCGACCCGCCCCGCCCCCACGCCCGCCCGTGGGGGCGGTGGGCAACCCAGGGCCCGGCAACGCCCGACCGGCGGGGGTTGAAGCAGGCGGCCGGCACGCTCCGTACCCCGGCCCACCCCTAAAGCCCCCGACCGGGAGCGCCAAACGTAGGCCACGCCGGCCGAGATCCCGGCCAGCCCGGAGCCCCGGCCCGCCCCTCAGGTGAAGTTCGGCGCGTTGCGTTCGTACACCAGGCGCAGGCCGATCAGCGTCAGCCACGGCTCGTGGACGTCGACCGCCGAGGACTCGCCCAGGACCATCGGGGCCAGTCCGCCCGTGGCGATGACGTGGACGTCGGCCGGGTCGCCCTTCGGGCCGACCAGTTCCCGCGCCATCCGCGTGACCACCCCGTCGACCTGGCCCGCGAAGCCGTAGACGACGCCCGCCTGCATGGCCTCGACCGTCGACTTGCCGATCACGTTGCGCGGCCGGGCCAGCTCGATCTTGCGCAGCTGCGCGCCGCGGACGCCGAGCGCCTCCATCGAGATCTCGATACCCGGCGCGATCACGCCGCCCACGTACTCCCCGCGCACCGACACCGCGTCGAACGTGGTCGCCGTGCCGAAGTCGACGACGATCGCCGGGCCGCCGTACAGCTCCACGGCCGCGCACGCGTTGATGATGCGGTCGGTGCCGACCTCCTTGGGGTTGTCCATGAGGATCGGCACGCCCGTCTTGACGCCCGGCTCCACCAGCACCGCCGGTACGTCGCCGTAGTAGCGCCGGGTGACCTCGCGCAGCTCGTGCATGACCGCCGGCACCGTCGAGCAGATCGCGATGCCGTCGATGCCGTCGCCCAGCTCGTTGCCGAGCATCGGGTGCATGCCCATCAGGCCCTGCATCATCACGGCCAGTTCGTCGGCCGTGCGCCGCGGGTCGGTCGAGACCCGCCAGTGTTCGACGATCTCGTCACCGTCGAACAGGCCGAGGACGGTCTGGCTGTTGCCGACGTCGATCGTCAGGAGCATTACCGCTCCTCGCGCAGGTCGAGGCCGATGTCCAGGATGGGCGAGGAGTGGGTCAGGGCGCCCACCGCCAGGAAGTCCACGCCGGTCTGCGCGTAGGCGCGGGCCGTCTCCAGGGTCAGCCGGCCGCTGGACTCCAGCTGCGCCCGGCCGGCGACGATCGTGACGGCCTCCTCGGTCTCCGGCACCGTGAAGTTGTCCAGCAGGATCAGGTCGGCGCCCGCGTCCACGACCTCGCGGACCTGGTGCATCGTGTCGACCTCGACCTCGACCGGGACGTCGGGGAAGGCCTCCCGTACCGCCTTGAAGGCCTGCGCGACACCGCCCGCCGCCACCACGTGGTTGTCCTTGACCAGCGCCGCGTCCGACAGCGACATGCGGTGGTTGACGCCGCCGCCGCAGCGCACCGCGTACTTCTCCAGCGCGCGCAGCCCCGGCGTCGTCTTGCGCGTGTCGCGGACCTTGGCGCCCGTGCCCTCCAGCAGGTCGGCCCAGCGGCGGGTGGCGGTCGCGATGCCGGAGAGCCGGCACAGGATGTTCAGGGCGCTGCGCTCGGCCGTCAGCAGGTCGCGGGTGCGGGCCGTGACGGACAGCAGGACCTCGCCCGCCGCCACCCGGTCGCCGTCCTCGGCGTGCCGCTCCACCTCGAACGCCTCGGTGCACACGATGGACAGCACGGCCTCGGCGATCCGCAGGCCGGCCACCACGCCCTCCTCGCGCGCCGTGAAGTCGGCCGTGGCGACCGCCTCCTCCGGCACCGTGGCGACGGTGGTGACGTCCACGCCGCCGTCGAGGTCCTCGGACAGCGCCATGTGCGCGATGTCCTCGACCTCGATGGGGTCCAGGCCGGCGTCCGCCAGCAGCTGGGCCAGCGCCGGGTCCAGGCCGCTCTCGTCGTCGCCGCAGCCGCAGTCGTCGCCGCAGCCGCCTTCGTTCTGCTCGATCAGGGAAAGCTCGGGGTGCTCGGGGTGCTCGGGGGTGCTCACGGTTACTGCTCCTGGCTCGGGGACTCGGCGGTCCGAAGCGGATGGCGGACGGACGGGAGGTCCGCGCCGGCGGTGGGGGTGACGACCAGGGCGCGCCGGCGCGTCGACGACAGCCGGACGACCAGGTGACGGCGCCAGTCCGCGTCGTCGCGGTCGGGGTGGTCCTCGCGCCAGTGGCAGCCGCGGGTCTCCTCGCGCCGCAGGGCGGCGGCGACCAGGACCCGGGCCACGCACAGCAGGTTGGTGGCCTCCCAGGTGTCCACACCCGGTTCGGCGGTCTTGCCGTGCGTCTCCAGATCGGTCAGGGCGGCCGCGTACAGGTCCTCCAGGGCCTCGGCTGCCGCCCGCAGGGAGCCGGCGGACCGCAGCACGCCCGCGCCGTCCGTCATGATCCGCTGGACCTCGAAGCGCGCCTCGGCGGGCTGCAGCGGACCGGTGGCGGGTACCGGTATGCCCGGGCCGCTGCCGGCCGGCGGCCGCGCGGCGATGTCGGCGGCGATCCGCTCGGCGAAGACCAGGCCCTCCAGGAGGGAGTTGGAGGCCAGCCGGTTCGCGCCGTGCACGCCGGTGCAGGCGACCTCGCCGCACGCGTACAGGCCGGGCACCGTGGTGCGGCCGTGCAGGTCGGTACGGACGCCGCCGGACGCGTAGTGCGCGGCGGGCGCGACCGGGATCGGCTCGGTCACCGGGTCGATGCCGTGGGCGCGGCAGGCGGCGAGGATGGTCGGGAAGCGCTGCTCCCACATCGCGGCGCCGAAGTGCCGGGCGTCCAGGTACATGTGCTGGGCGCCCTGCTCCTGCATACGGCGCATGATGCCCTTGGCGACGATGTCGCGCGGTGCCAGCTCGGCCAGCTCGTGCTGCCCGAGCATGAAGCGCACGCCGTCGCCGTCGACGAGGTGGGCGCCCTCGCCGCGCACGGCCTCCGAGACCAGCGGCTGCTGGCCCTCGGCGTCCGGCCCGAGGAAGAGCACCGTCGGGTGGAACTGGACGAACTCCAGGTCGGAGACCTCGGCGCCGGCGCGCAGCGCGAGGGCCACGCCGTCGCCGGTGGACACCGACGGGTTGGTGGTCGCGGAGAAGACCTGCCCCATGCCGCCGGTCGCCAGGACCACGGCGGGCGCGTGCACCGCGCCGACGCCGTCGTGCTGGCCCTCGCCCATCACGTGCAGGGTGACGCCGGCGGTACGGCCCTCGGCGTCCTGGAGCAGGTCCAGGACGAGCGCGTTCTCGACGGTCTCGATGCCGGCCGCGTGGACGGCCTCGACCAGCGCCCGGCTGATCTCGGCGCCGGTGGCGTCGCCGCCGGCGTGCGCGATCCGGCGGCGGTGGTGGCCGCCCTCGCGGGTCAGCTCGATCTCGCCGGTCTCGGCCGAGGTGTCGAAGACCGCGCCGGTCGCGATGAGGCGGCGTACGGCGTCGGGGCCCTCGGTCACCAGCAGCCGTACGGCCGCCTCGTCGCACAGGCCCGCGCCCGCCACCAGGGTGTCGTCCAGGTGCTGTTCGGGGGTGTCGCCCTCGCCGAGCGCGGCGGCGATACCGCCCTGCGCCCAGCGGGTGGAGCCGTCGTCGAGCCGGGCCTTGGTGACCACGACGGTACGGCGGCCCGCCGCCGCGCAGCGCAGCGCGGCCGTCAGGCCCGCGACGCCGGAGCCGACGACCACGACGTCGGCGTCCAGGGCCCAGCCGGGGGCGGGGGCGTGCAGCCGTATGCCCGTACCGGCCGCCACGCCGCTTCCGGTGCCGGTGCCGGTGCCGGTGCCGGCGTCGGTACCGGTGGCGGTGGCGCTGCCTGAGGTGGTCACGAGTGTGCTCCGAAGTCCAATGGGATGTTGTCGATCAGCCGGGTCGTGCCGACCTTCGCGGCGACGGCCAGCACGGCCTCGCCCGCGAAGGCGGGGCCCACGTCGGTGAAGTCCGCGGGATCCACCAGCGCCAGGTAGTCCAGGGCCAGCGGCGGGGTCGCCCGCCCGGCCTCCTCCAGGACGTGCCGGGCGGCGGCCCGTACGGCGTCGGGCAGGCCGGAGCCGGCGACCGAGACGGCGTGCGCGTCGGCGGAGGCGCGGGCCTCGCCGAGCTTGGCCAGCCCGTCGGCCCGGCTGTCGTCCGCGGGCGCGGCGGTGGCCTCGGCGCGGGCCGCGAGCGCGGACTGCGCGGCGAGCCGGTCGCGGCCGGCGAACAGGGCGCGGGACAGGGCCAGGGCGGTACGCCGCTCCCCGTCCGAGAGGTAGCGGTTGCGGCTGGACAGCGCGAGCCCGTCGTCCTCCCGGACGGTGGCCACGCCGGCGATCTCCACGGGGAAGTTCAGGTCGGTCACCATCCGCCGGATCAGGGCGAGTTGCTGCGCGTCCTTCTGTCCGAAGAACGCCACGTCGGGCCGGGTGAGGTGGAGCAGCTTGGCGACGACGGTGAGCATGCCGTCGAAGTGGCCGGGGCGGGTGGCGCCCTCCAGCCGGGTGCCCATGGGGCCCGCGGAGACCCGTACCTGCGGTTCGCCGCCCGGGTAGACCTCGTCGACGGACGGCGCGAACACCACGTCCGCGCCGGCCGCTTCGGCGAGCGCGAGGTCGGCGTCGAGGGTGCGCGGGTAGCGGTCGAGGTCCTCGTCGGCCCCGAACTGGAGGGGGTTGACGAAGACGGTGACGACGACCTGGCCGTCGGCGCCGGCCCGCTCGCGGGCGGTACGGACGAGGGTGGCGTGGCCCTCGTGCAGCGCGCCCATGGTCATGACGACGGCGCGGGGGCCGCCGCTGCGCGGCAGCTTGTGCAGCGCCTCGGCGGTGGACAGCAGGTCCGTCATCGTTCCCCTCCCGGGGTTCCTTCGTCGGTGGGGGCGGGACCGGTGCCGGGGCCGCCGGTGCCGGGGGTGGTGCCGCCGGTGCCGCCCGGGCCGCCGGTGCCGCCCGGGCCGCCCGGGCTGGTGTCGCCGTCGTCGGCGAGGACGCCGAGGAGGTCCTCGGCCAGCTCCGGCTTGAGCAGCCCGTGCGCGAGGGCGCGGTCGGCGGTGCCGCGGGCCATGGCGAGGTAGCCGGCGACCGTGCCGGGGGCGTGCCGGCGCAGCTCGGCGACGTGCGCGGCGACCGTACCGGCGTCGCCGCGGGCGACCGGGCCGGTCAGGGCCGCGTCGCCGGAGCGCAGGGCGTTGTCGAGGGCCGCGCCGAGCAGCGGGCCGAGCATCCGGTCGGGGTGCTCGACCCCGGCGGTGCGCAGCAGTTCCATGGCCTGGGCGACCAGGGTGACCAGGTGGTTCGCGCCGAGGGCGAGGGCCGCGTGGTAGAGCGGACGCGCGTCCTCGGCGATCCACTCGGGCTCGCCGCCCATCTCGATGACCAGCGCCTCGGCGGCCAGCCGGAGCTCGTCGGGGGCGGTGACGCCGAAGGAGCAGCCGACCAGCCGCTGCACGTCGACCATCGTGCCGGTGAAGGTCATGGCGGGGTGCAGCGCGAGCGGCAGCGCGCCGGCCCGGCGGGCGGGGTCGAGCACGCCGGCCCCGTACCGGCCGGAGGTGTGCACGATCAGCTGCCCGGGGCGGACCGCGCCGGTCTCGGCGAGCCCCTGGACCAGGCCGGGCAGCGCGTCGTCGGGCACGGTCAGCAGGACCAGGTCGGCGAGCGCCAGCACCTGGGCGGGCGGCACGAGGGGGACGTCGGGCAGCATGTCCGAGGCCCGCCGTACGGAGGCGTCGGAGACGCCGGACACGGCGACGGGGCGGTGCCCGGTGAGCTGGAGCGCACGCGCGAGCGCCGGGCCGACGCGGCCTGCGCCGACGACGCCGACGGTCAGCCGGGCGGGGCGGGGCTGCTGTGTTGGGTTCACGCGGGGCGGGCCTTCCGTTCCAGTCCGCGGGGGGTACCGGACGATACGTCGCCATGCTAGCCCCGTGGCCCTGCCCGCGTGGCGCGGGCCATGATCGGTGCCATGAGCGACGAGAACGACCGCAATCCGGGGCAGCACCAGGGCCGGCGCGTGGGCCCGCGCCAGGGCCGGCACCCGGGGGACGCACGGGACGTGACGGGGATGGCGGAGGCGGCGGGGAGGCCCGTGGCGGCCGGGACACCCATGGCGGCCGGGGCGGCCGGGACACCGGAGGCTGCAGGGACGCCAGAGGCAGCGGTGGCGGCCGAGACGCCAGGGATGCCGGTGGCAACCGAGACGGCAGAGGCGGCGCGGGTGCCCGGGGCGGAAGGGATGCCAGGGACGGCACGGGGGCCTGGTACCTCCGGGAAACCGGGGGTGTCTGGGGTGCCCGGGGCCGTGTCGGCGGGGGGCGCTGTCGAGGTGTCCGGGGCGGCAGAGGCTGACGGGTCTGACAGGGCCGACAGGGCCGACGGGGAGGACGAGGACCGGGACGCGCGGGCGGTCGCCGCCTGGCGGGCGGCCCGGCGGCGGCTGACGCGCGGGGTGCGGGAGGCGAGCGTCGGGGAGCTGCTGGCGGGGTTCGCGGACGGCCTGCCCGAGGACCTGGCGGCCGGACCGGCGGACGTCTACGGCGACGGCGTCGTGGCCCGGCTGGAGCAGCGCGTGGCGGAGCTGCTGGGTGCGGAGGACGCGGCGTACTTCCCGTCCGGGACCATGGCCCAGCAGATCGCGCTGCGCTGCTGGGCGGGCCGCACCGGCAACCCGGTGGTGGCGCTGCATCCGATGAGCCACCCGGAGCGGTGGGAGGGCGGCGCGCTGTCGGCGGTCTCCGGGCTGCGCACGGTGCACCCGACGACCGCGCCGCGCCAGCCGACCGCCGAGGAGGTCCGGGGCCTGGCGGAGCCCTTCGGGACGCTGATGCTGGAGCTGCCGCTGCGCGACGCCGGCTTCCTGCTGCCGTCCTGGGAAGAACTGACGGAGCTGGTCGAGGCGGCCCGGGACCGGGACGCGGTGGTCCATTTCGACGGCGCGCGGCTGTGGGAGACCACCGTCCACTTCGGCCGGCCGCTGCCGGAGATCGCGGGCCTGGCCGACTCGGTCTACGTCTCCTTCTACAAGTCGCTGGGCGGGCTGAGCGGCGCGGCGCTGGCCGGTCCGGTAGCGCTGGTGGAGGAGGCGCGCGTCTGGCGGCACCGCTACGGCGGCCAGGTCTTCCGCCAGTTCCCGCAGGTGCTGTCGGCGCTGGCCGGGCTGGACCGGGAACTGCCGCGGCTGCCGTCGTACGTGGCGCAGGCCCGCGTGGTCGCGGCGGCCCTCGCCCAGGCGCTCGAGGCCTCGGCCGTGCCGTGGTTCCGGATCAACCCGGAGGTTCCGCAGACCCATCAGTTCCAGGTCTGGCTGCCGTACGAGCCGGACCGGCTGACCTGGGCAGCCGTGCGGCAGGCCGAGGAGACCGGCACATGCCTGTTCCGTACCTGGTCGCCGGACAGCCCGCCGGGACTGGCGGTGACGGAACTGACGATCACCTCGGACGGCCTGTCCTGGACCCCGGCGGACGTCGCCACGGCAACCGCCGACTTCGTGGCCCGCGTGACGGCGTAACTGACGGCAAAACCACTGGGCCCGCAGGCCGCAGGCCGCAGGCCGCAGGCCGCGCGTAGACGGTGCCCGGGATCGCGTGGCACGGGGCCGGTGGCATGGGCCCGGGGCCGTGGCCCGCGGTCCGGCGCCGGCCCGCGGGGTCCGGGCGTCTCCCCCGGCCGGGTCCCACGGGCGGCGGGCGCCGGGGTCACTGGCAGGTGCGGTGGCGGGCGAGGAGTCGGCGGAGGGCCGCTCGCCACGGGTGGTTGGCCGGGCGCCCCTCCAGCACGGCCTGGAACTGGCCGTACGAGCGGGCCGCCCGCAGCACGGCGACGTCGTCGCGCCCCGGCGGGGGCGGCGGCGGGTCCTCGTGCTGCGCGGACCGGTACGTGTCGATGAGGTACTGCTCGATCGCGGTCATGTCTCCACACTGGACCCGTCCGCGCCGCCCCGCCCGTCGATTGACGGCCCCCGTCAATCGACCGGCGAACCCCCTGTTCAGCGCAGTGCGCCCACCCGCGCGGCGCACCCCGGGCGGCCGGGCGGACAGCGCGCCGGTGAAGATGGACCCATGAGTGTGAGCATCGACATCGCCGGGCTGGGCGAGGAGCGGATCGCCATCGCGCCCTCGCCCCTCGCCGAGCTCTGCATGGCCCTGCACGCGCTGTCCCAGCCCGCCCACCACCCCGGGCTCACCACCTGGGCCTCCGCCACCTCCGCCGCCCTCGATCCGTGCCTCGCGGACCGGCTGCTGGACGCGGACTTCATGTGGCGCGCATCCTTCGCGGACGTGTTCATGCCGTTCGCCGGCGTGCCCGGTGGCAGCGGGCTGCCCGCCACGACCCTCACCGCGGAACTCGACGTACTGGACCGCCTCGACGACGAGCGGTTCGTGATGGCCGCGCTGGAGCACTGCTGGCTCGCCCTCTACAACGAGGGCGGCGGCCCGCACCCGCTCAAGGACCCCGCGGCCCGCGCCAAGGCCCTGGAGACGGCCGCCGCGCGCGGCCCGCGCCAACTGGAGTTCTCCATCCGGCTCCTGGACGACCCCACCGCCGTACGGCGCTGGCTGCGGACCCTGATCGAGGACTGCGACGAGGCCTTCTTCGCCGAGACCTGGCGCCGCATCGAGCCGGAGCAGAGCGCCGACGCCCGCCACAAGACGCAGGTGCTGCGCCGCAAGGGCCTGCCGGCCCTGCTCAGGGAGATCTCCCCGGCCCTGTCCGTGGACGAGGCCCGGACCCGGATCACCGTCGACAAGATGGTCAACGGGACGGCCACGGCCACCGATCCGGCCGTCGGCGAGGGGCTGGTCTTCATACCCACGCACTTCGGCTGGCCGCACCTGCTGGTGCTGCACGCGCCCGGCTGGCGGCCGGTGGTGCACTATCCGCTGGCGCTCCCCGAACTGGCCAGGGAGCCGGGCTCGGTGGAACTGCTCCAGCGCCGGATGGAGGCGCTGGCCCACCCCCTGCGGATGATGCTGTGCCGCAGCCTCGCACGGGCGCCGTACACCACCAGCGAGCTGGCCACCGTGCACGGGATCACCGCACCCGAGGTGTCCCGGCACCTGACGGTGATGCGCAGAGCCGGGCTGCTGCACACGCGGCGCCGCGGGCGTTACGTCCAGCACCAGTTGGACCTGACGGCGGTCGCGCGGATCGGCTCGGACTTCATAGAGGGCATACTCCGCTGACCCGGCGCGCCCCGAGCGCCCCGAGCGCCCCGAGCGGTCCGGCAGTCCGGTTGCCCGGTTGCCCGGTTGCCCGGTTGTCCGGTTCTCGCCCTTTCGCGCTTACCGATATACGGAATTCATAAACCGGAATCAGTGAAAACTCTGGCGAGAGTGGCCTCTGGCTGCTTAACGTGCGTCCACCGTTCCGCCCCACGGCGCACACCGCGTCTGCACGTCCGCACGCCTGCTCATGTCTGCTCTGTCGTGAAAGGACCTTCATGCCCTCTCGCCGTATAGCCGCAGTCGCCGCCCTGGCCGCCGCGGCCCTTGTCTCACCGCTGCTGCTCGCCGGACCGGCCGGTGCCACCGGAAGCCCGCAGAGCGACGCCGCGAAGGGTGACGCGCTGGCCAGGAAACTCGTCAAGGACGCCACGGGCAAGGGGGCGTACAACCACCTCAAGGTCTTCCAGTCCATCGCGGACTACAACAACAGCACCCGCGTGGCCGGTTCGAAGGGCCACGTGCAGTCGGCGCAGTACGTCGAGGCGGTCATGAAGGCGGCCGGCTACAACGTCAGCCGGCACGAATTCGATTTCGTCTACGTCGAGACGCTCGCCGAAAAGCTGTCGGTCAACGGCGCGGGCGGCCGGGACGTCCCGGTCAAGCTGATGACGTACACCGCCAGCAGCCCCGAGGGAGGCGTGACCGCGCAGGTCGCCGCCGCCCCGGTGGACGCCGACGGCACCAACGGCTGCGAGCCCGGCGACTTCGCCGCCGGCGCGTTCACGGGCAAGATCGCGCTGGTCAAGCGCGGCGGCTGCACCTTCGCCGTCAAGCAGCAGAACGCGGCGGCGGCCGGCGCGGTCGGCGCGGTCATCTACAACAACACCGCGGGCGCCCTCAACGGCACCCTCGGCGACCCGGCCGCCGGCAAGATCCCGACCGGCGGCATCACCCAGGAGGACGGCGAGAAGCTGGCCGCCGAGGCCACCGCCGGACCGGTCGAGGTCACCCTCGACATCCGGGAACTGCGCGAGAACCGCACGACGTACAACGTCGTGGCGGAGACCAAGGGCGGCGACGAGAACAACACCGTCTTCCTCGGCGCGCACCTGGACTCGGTGGCGGACGGCCCGGGCATCAACGACAACGGCTCCGGCTCGGCGGGCATCCTCCAGGTCGCCCAGCGGCTCGCGGGCGACCAGAAGAAGATCAAGAACAAGGTCAAGTTCGCCTGGTGGTCGGCGGAGGAGTTCGGCCTGCTCGGCTCCGAGGCGTACGTCGCGTCGCTGACGGACGACCAGAAGAAGAAGATCAAGCTCTACCTGAACTTCGACATGATCGCCTCGCCGAACGCCGCGTACTTCGTCTACGACGGCGACGACTCCGACGGCGTCGGCGCGGGTCCCGGCCCGGAGGGCTCCGCCCAGCTGGAGCGGGGCATCACCGACTTCCTCGACTCCAGGAACATCCCGCACGAGGGCACGGACTTCAGCGGTCGCTCCGACTACGGGCCGTTCATCGCGGTCGGCATCCCGTCGGGCGGCACCTTCACCGGCGCCGAGGGCATCAAGACCGAGGCGCAGGCGGCGAAGTTCGGCGGCCAGGCGGGTGTCGCGTACGACGTGAACTACCACGGCGCCGGTGACACCCTCGCGAACATCGACCAGAAGGCGCTCGACATCAACGTCGACATCATCGCCAACGCGGTGGGCCACTACGCGTACGACCTGGCCCCGCTGTCGCAGCCGGTGACCTCGCAGCCGTCCGACGGCTCCGGCAGCGGCGGCGGTCTGCACGACGGCCACGACCACGAGACGCAGTGACGTACTGCCTCGCCGATCCGATGTGACCCGGAGGGCCGGGTCCCCCGCCCGGGGGACCCGGCCCTCCGGCGTCACACGGAAGGCGCCGCCGGCCCCGGCCCTGCCCCCGGCTCCGGCCAGGCCGGCAGGCCCACCGGCTCGGCGAGCCAGCGGAAGTCGCCGAGCCCGCCGCGCGCCGTCAGTTCCGCCGCCTCGCCCGCCGACGCGAGCGCCCTGACGTACGCCGCCGGGTCCGACGAGGCCAGCGCCAGCGGCGGCCGGGCGCCCGAGACCCCGAGGGCGCCGAGCGCCGCGCGCTGGGTCAGCAGTACCGCGCCGGGCCCGGCGCACGCGTCCAGGGCCACGTGAGCGGTCACATCGCACGTACCGTCCGGCACCGGCGGCACCTCACGGCCCGCCCGGAACCCCGTCAGCGTGCCGAACGCGGGCCGGTCCGCGGCGGTGTGCGCGTAGTCCACGGCGACCGCCAGCCCCCGGTCCACGCCGGCGACCGCCCGCCGCCAGGCCTCGTCCCGCGGCCGGCCGATCTCCCGCCGGCCCGGCCCCGGCCACCACCGCTCCAGCCACGCCCGGTCGGCCGGCGACACCGGCCCGCCCACGGACTCCGTGCCGTCGCGGCCCACCAGCACGTAGCGGCCGTCCTCGGCGACGTCGAGCGGTACGTTGTCCAGCCACTCGTTGGCGAACAGCAGCCCCGTCATGCCCTCGGGCGGCCGCGCCACCCACCGGATCCGCGGATCCAGGCCCTCCGGGCGCGCGGCCCGCTCCACCGCGTACGGCCGCACCCGCACCGCCACCTCCACGGGCAACGCCCGCAGCACCCCGGCGACCAGCTCACCGCGCCCGGCGCCGACGTCGACCAGGTCCAGCCCCTCCGGGTGGCCGAGCTGCCCGTCCACCCACCGCAGCAGCCGGGCCACCGCCCCCGCGTACAGCGGCGACGCATGCACCGACGTGCGGAAATGCCCGGCCGGCCCGGGCCCGCCCGGGCGCACGTAGAAGCCCCCGGGGCCGTACAGCGCGGCCTCCATCGCCTCGCCCCAGCGGACCGGCAGGGCCCCGTCACCCACGTCTTCCACAGCGTTCATCCCCAGAAGGCTAAGCTCACCCTCCACCTTGGGGAGTAGTCCCCCTCCGCCCGGATCGCCCCTGTGGTTGACTCCAGCACCTATCCCCCTTCCCTACTCTGGGTTACGTGCAGCGCCTCTACGACTTCCTCCGCAGACACCCGACGGGCGTCGACAGCTTCTGGGCTGTGATGCTCTTCGGGATCTCCATGCTGCAGGTCGCCGGAAGCGTGGACACCGCCCGCGAGCGGCTGATCGCCGTCCCCTCCGTGCTCGGCATGACGGCCGTCGTCGCCCTGCGCCGCCGGTGGACCATGACGATGTTCTGGGTGGCCGTGGCCAGCGGCTGCTACCAGCTGCTGCTGTCCGTCCCGGCGCACTTCGGCGACTTCGCGATGCTGGTGATCCTCTACACGGTGGCCGCCGCCGACGTCCCGCGCCGGCTCTCGCGCACCGCGCTCGGCGTCGGCCTGGCCGCGTCGCCGCTGTACTTCCTGCGTTTCCCCGTGGACAAGAGCGCCAGCAGCGTCGAGGAAGCCCTGTTCGTGGTGTTCATGATGGTGCCGTTCGCCCTCGCCTGGGTGCTGGGCGACTCCCTGCGCACCCGCCGGGCGTACTACGCCCAGCTCATCGAGCGCAATCAGCGGCTGGAGAAGGAGCGCGAGGCCCAGGCCAAGGTGGCCGTCGCGGCCGAGCGCGCCCGGATCGCCCGCGAACTGCACGACGTCGTCGCGCACAACGTCTCGGTGATGGTCGTCCAGGCCGACGGCGCCGCGTACGTCATGGACGTGGCCCCCGAGCAGGCCAAGGAGGCCCTGCAGACCATCTCCGGCACCGGGCGGCAGGCGCTCGCCGAGATGCGCCGCCTGCTGGGCGTGCTGCGCACCGGCGAACCGCAGGAGTCCGAGGACTACGTCCCGCAGCCCGACGTCGAGCAGATCGAGGTCCTCGTCGAGCAGGTCCGCAGCTCCGGGCTCTCGGTCGACTTCACCGTCGAGGGCGCCCCGCGCCAGCTGCCCAGCGGCGTCGAGCTCACGGCGTACCGGATCGTGCAGGAGGCGCTGACGAACACCCGCAAGCACGGGGGGCCCGACGCGCGGGCGAGCGTCCGGCTGGTCTACTTCGACGACGGCCTCGGGCTGCTGGTCGAGGACGACGGCCGGGGGGCGGCGCACGAACTGTACGAGGACGGCGGCGCCGACGGCGCCGGGCACGGCCTGATCGGCATGCGGGAGCGGGTCGGTATGGTCGGCGGGACCCTGGACGCCGGGCCGCGGCCCGGCGGCGGTTTCCGGATCAGCGCACTTCTCCCGCTCAAGAAGAAATGACGACGAGGTCGAGGTAACTGATGTCCATCCGAGTGATGCTGGTCGACGACCAGATGCTGCTGCGCACGGGCTTCCGGATGGTGCTCGCCGCCCAGCCGGACATGGAGGTCGTCGCCGAGGCCGGCGACGGCCTGGAGGCTCTGGAGGTGCTGCGGGCGACCAAGGTCGACGTGGTGCTGATGGACGTCCGGATGCCCCGGCTCGACGGGGTCGAGGCCACGCGGCGGATCTGCGAGCCGGAGGAGCACCCGAAGGTCATCATCCTGACCACGTTCGACCTGGACGAGTACGCCTTCTCGGGCCTGAAGGCGGGCGCGAGCGGATTCATGCTCAAGGACGTGCCGCCGGCGGAGCTGCTGGCCGCGATCCGCTCGGTCCACAGCGGCGACGCGGTGGTGGCGCCGTCCACGACGCGGCGGCTGCTGGACCGTTTTGCCCCGATGCTGCCGACGACGACGGCGGAGCCGCAGCACAAGGAACTGGAGCGCCTCACGGACCGCGAGCGCGAGGTCATGCTCCTGGTCGCCCAGGGCCTCTCGAACGGCGAGATCGCCGCGCGTCTGGTCCTCTCGGAGGCCACGGTGAAGACCCACGTGGGCCGCATCCTGACCAAGCTGGGCCTGCGCGACCGCGTCCAGGTGGTCGTCCTGGCGTACGAAACGGGCATGGTCCGCGCGGGCGGCGGCGGCCAGGCGTAACCCCACGGACGCGGGGCTCCGGGGGCCGGCCCCCACTCCCCCGCGCCTCAAACGCCGACGAGGCTGGACGGGGCCGCCCCCAGGCCCTGCGCCCAGACGCCGACGGGGCCGCGTGGGCTGGCGCGACCCCGGCCACGCGCCCCTTCCGGGGGCTCCGCCCCCGCACCCCCGCGCCTCAAACGCCGGCGGGGCTGGATAGCGCTGGCCCCAGGCCCTGCGCCCTGAACGCCGGCGGACCGCGTGAGCTCGCGCGACCCCGGCCGGGCCCCGTTCCGGGGGCTCCGCCCCCGCACCCCCGCGCCTCAAACGCCGGCGGGGCTGGATAGGCCGGGCCCCAGGCCCTGCACCCAAACGCCGGCGGGGCCGGGTCGAGCCCGGCCGGTTCGCTGCTGAGCCCACCGGGCACACATCCAACCCGCGCGGGCCCCGGACCACCGGGCACATATCCAGCCCGCGCGGCGATTGAGCGCACCCGGCGCGAAGCGCCCGGGTCGGCGGATACCGAGCGCCGGGCCCACCGGGCCGTGGGCCCGGGGCCGCCGGGGCCGGGGGCTTAGCCGTCCGTCGGGGCGGGGGCCGTGCCTGCCGGTTGGAGGACCTGGACCTTTGCGCCGTGGGCGTGGAGCCACTCCTCCAGGGCCGACCCCGACAGCCGGTGCGTGCCGGCGGCCGTCGTCACCTCCACCGGACCGAACACCGACCCCGTCAGCCCCTTCAGCCGCGTGCGCTCGTCCACCCGCACCTGGAACGTGTTCTCCCGGACCTCCGCCCCGCGCAGATCCGCCCCCCGCAGGTCCACGTCCAGCAGGGACGCGCCCTGGAAGCGCGTGCCCCGGCAGGACGCGCCGCGCGCGTCCACGCCGTACAGCGAGGCCTTCGCCAGATCCGCCCCGGCCAGCACGCAGTCCCGCAGCACCGCGTCGTCGAGGTTCGCCCGGACCAGGCACGCCCCGCTCAGGTCGGCCCGCGTCAGGTCCGCGCCCTGGAGGTCGGCCCGGTAGAACGACGCCCCGGCCAGCCGGACCTCGACCAGCCGGGCGTCCATGAACCACGACGAGGAGAAGTCCCCGCCGGCCAGTTCCGCGCCGCCGAGGTCGAGCCCGATCACGTCCAGCCCGCCACCGGTGCCGCCCGCCACCCACTCGCGCAGGTGCCCGGCGGCCGCCGGGTCCGCGGGCAGGACCAGCCGGCCCGGCACCCCGCGGTCCGCCGCCAGCGCCTCCGTCAGCGCGATCGCCTCGGCCTCGTTCCCCCTGATCAGCACTGTTCTCTCCTTACTGCGTGCCACGGCTCACGCGCGTCCGGCGTCCGGCGTCCGCACCGTCTCATCCCACCAGACGGCCGGACGGACCCGTTCGGTTGACCCCGGCGCCCCGCGCGTTCCGGACGTCACGTCATCCAGCGGTCCGGCCGGGCGTCCGCGCGCCCCGTACGGGACCGGTCGGCCTGCGCCCACAGCAGTTCCACGGCCTCGGCCGCCCCGCGCAGCCGCGCGGTGACCGTCCCGTTGGCCCCCGTGTCCACGTGGAGGTCGGCCACGCCCCGGGCCCGCTCCCAGGGCCCCTGCGACAGACGTACGCTCTGCACCTTCGCGTGCGGCACGATCTGCGTACGCCGGCACAGCCGCCCGTGGCGCGCCGCGAAGACCTGGTCCGACAGGGCCAGGCCGTAGCCCTTCCACCACACCGGCACCACCCAGCGCGACCCGCGCTCGGGCGAGGGCGCGAAGGCCAGCGCCGCCACGTCCACGTCCGGCAGGACGCGCGCGATCACGGCGTACGCGTCGGCGCGCGCCGCCACCGGCACCAGCACGTTGTTGTCCGAGCCGGCCACCGCCAGCTCCACCCGGACCCAGCCGCGCCGCCGCCACAGCAGCGGCTCCACGATCCGTACGGTCTGCACCCGCCCCGGCGGCACCGTCTCGTGGGAGCGGTCCAGCAGCCCGTGGTCCAGGCGCAGACCGTCCGGGGACTCGGCGACCGTCCAGTCGTACTCGGTCAGGAAGCGGCCGACGCTGCCCGCCCAGACGCCGCCGAGAACCGGCACCAGGATCGCCAGCGCCGCCCACAGGCTGTCGCTGAACCACCACACCAGCGGCGGCACGACCAGTCCGGCCGCCAGCGCCGCCCACGTGCCCAGGCTCAGCGCCAGCGAGGTCACCAGCTGTCCGGCCGGCAGCCGCAGCAGGGTGCGTACGGGCGCCTCGCCGACCGAGGCCGCCTCCTCCGGGGCGAAGCCGGCCGCCCGTGCGAGCAGCTCCGCGCGCAGCTCCCGGGCCTCCGCCTCGCCCAGGAAGGCCAGCTCGTCCTTCTCCTCGGTGCCGATCACGTCCAGCTTGAGCTTGGCGACGCCGACGATCCGGGCCACCAGCGGCTGGGTGACGTCCACCGCCTGGAGCCGGTCCAGCCGGATGTGCGCGGTGCGCCGGAACACCAGCCCGGTGCGGATCCGCAGCTCGGTGGCCGTGACGGCGTAGGAGGTGAACCGCCAGCTCAGGAACCCGTACACGCCGGCCACCAGGACCAGGGCGGCCAGGATCAGCGCGCCGAGACCGCTGCCCACGCCGCGCGCCCACTCCTGGGCCCGCTCGCCCTGCTGGGCGACGATGCCGATGCCGATGCTGATCGGGACCCAGGCGCGCCGCAGCGGGGTGAAGGGGTGCAGCCGCCGCTCCGCCGACGGCCCGGGCACGGCAGCTGGGGCCGCGGCCGGGTCGGAAGCCGGGTCCGGCATCGGGGTCGGGTCCGGCATCGGGGTCGGGTCCGCGGCCGGGGTCGGGTCCGGGGGCGGACCCGAGGCCGGGTCCGGGTCCCGGGCCGGGTCCCGGGCCGGGTCCTGCGCCGGGTCGTGCGCCGGGTCGTGCGCCGTGGTCACAGGCCCGCCGACCTTGCCTCGCCCAGCTCCGTCAGCCGGTCGCGCAGCCGCTCGGCCTCGGCCGGGACCAGGCCCGGGATGCGGGCGTCGCTCGCGGCGGCCGCCGTGTGCAGCTGTACGGAGGCCAGCCCGAAGCGCCGTTCCAGCGGCCCGGAGGTCACCTCGACCAGCTGCATCCGCCCGTAGGGCACGACCGTCTGCTCCCGCCACAGCACGCCCCGGCTGATCAGCAGGTCGTCGGCGCGCTCGGCGTACCGCCACGAGCGCCAGTTGCGGGCGAGCAGCACCCAGCCCCAGAACAGCACCGCCACCCAGAACAGGCCCAGCGCCGCCCACGCCGGCCCGACGAACGCGCCGAGCAGCACACCGGTGACCACCGCCAGCACGGTCATCCACACCACCAGCAGCAGCCGGCGCATCGTGAGCAGACCGCCGGGCAGCCCCACCCACCGCGGCCCGTCCGCCGCCTCCGCCGCCTCGAACCGCGCGCTCGCGCCCGTCCCCGTATCCATCCCTCCACCCTAGGTGCCGGTCCGATCCGCCTGTAGAGACCAAAGGACGAGATCAGGCGTCGGGGTGGGACAATGCGGCCATGACGGAGACCACGGTCGGCATCGGCGGTGCGGCGGAGAGCACCGACATGGTGCTCAACATCGGCCCCCAGCACCCTTCCACGCACGGCGTGCTGCGCCTGCGGCTCGTCCTGGACGGCGAGCGGATCACCAGCGCCGAGCCGGTGATCGGATACATGCACCGTGGTGCCGAGAAACTCTTCGAGGCGCGCGACTACCGTCAGATCATCATGCTGGCGAACCGCCACGACTGGCTGTCCGCCTTCTCCAACGAGCTCGGCGTGGTCATGGCCGTCGAGCGGATGCTGGGCATGGAGGTCCCCGAGCGCGCGGTGTGGATGCGCACGCTGCTCGCCGAGCTGAACCGGGTGCTGAACCACCTGATGTTCCTCGGGTCGTACCCCCTCGAACTGGGTGGAATCACCCCGATCTTCCACGCGTTCCGCGAGCGCGAGGAGCTCCAGGCCGTCATGGAGGAGATCTCCGGCGGCCGGATGCACTACATGTTCAACCGGGTCGGCGGCCTCAAGGAGGACCTCCCGGCCGGCTGGCTCGGCCGGGCCCGCGCCGCCGTCGCCGACGTCCGCTCCCGCATGGACGTCTACGACAAGCTGGTCCACGGCAACGAGATCTTCCGCGGCCGCACGCGCGGCGTCGGCGTGCTCTCCGCCGAGGCCGTGCACGCGTACGGCGTCTCCGGGCCGATCGCCCGCGCCTCGGGCGTCGACTTCGACCTGCGCCGGGACGAGCCGTACCTCGCGTACGGCGAGCTGGCCGACGTACTGAAGGTGGTCACCCGCGAGGAGGGCGACTGCCTGGCCCGCTTCGAGTGCCTGCTCGACCAGACCCACAACGCGCTCGACCTCGCCGACGCCTGCCTGGACCGGATGGCCGAGCTGCCGCCCGGCCCGGTCAACCAGCGGCTGCCGAAGGTGCTGAAGGCGCCGGAGGGCCACACGTACGCGTGGACCGAGAACCCGCTCGGGATCAACGGCTACTACCTCGTCTCCAAGGGCGAGAAGACCCCGTACCGGCTCAAGCTGCGCTCCGCGTCCTTCAACAACATCCAGGCGCTCACGGAACTGCTGCCCGGCACGCTGGTGGCGGACATGGTGGCGATCCTCGGTTCGCTCTTCTTCGTCGTGGGCGACATCGACAAGTAGGCGCGGGCCGGGGCGGTTTCCCGGCGCGTCCGGGCGGGGCCGTGCCTAGGCTGGCCCATGACCGCGACGACACGCGCAGCGCTGCTGTCCGCCTACCTGCGCCGGCTGGGGACCGGGAATCCGGGAGCGCCGTCCCGCGCCGGGCTGTTCGCCCTCCAGCGGGCCCATCTGGAGCGGGTCCCGTACGAGAACATCGACATCCAGCTGGGCCGGCCGCCGGGCATCGACCCGGTCGGATCGGCGCGCCGCATCGCCGCCGGGCGGGGCGGGTACTGCTTCCACCTCAACGGCGCGTTCGCGCTGCTGCTGGAGGCCCTGGGGTACGACGTCACGCGTCACATCGGCGGTGTGTGCGGCGGCGACGCGGACACCGGGGCGGAGCGCACGGCCGCGCAGGTCAACGGAAACCACCTGGTGCTGACCGTCCGGGTGGACGGGACGGCGTACTTCGTGGACACCGGACTCGGCGACGGCCCCTACGAACCGCTGCCGCTGCGCGAAGGGACCTACCGCCAGGGCGGGTTCACGTACCGCATGGCGCCGCTGTCCGACGGAGGGGGCTGGACCTTCCACAACGAGGGCGGACCGTGCCCGGTGGTCGACTTCCGCTCCGCCCCGGCCACGATGGCCGACTTCGCCGCCGAACACGTCCGGCTCTCCACCGCCGAGGACTCCGGCTTCGTCCGCACCCTGGCCCTGCTGCGCCGGCACCGGGACGGCGTCGACGCCCTGCGCGGGCGCACCCTGAGCCGCGCCACGGGCCGCGGCGGGCCGGAGGGCTGGCACACGGACAAGCGGGAGCTGGGTTCGCGGGAGGAGCTGGACGAGGTCATCGCACACGTCTTCGGCCGCGCACTGGACGACCTGACCGAGCCGGACCGGGCCCGCCTGTGGCACCGGTCGGCGTCCCCGTCAGCGGCGGCCGGGCCGCCCGGCCCCCTGAATGTCGGCGGGAACGGGCAGACTTGACGCCATGTCCCACTCCCCCCGCCGCGCCTGCCCCGCCTGCGGCCGCGACTGCGCCGTCACCGCGGGCCGGATCGCCCGCCACGACCCGCCCGGCCGCCCGCGCGGCACGGGCGAGCTGATCTCCTGCCCGGGCTCCCGTGCCCGCGTGGTGCTGGGCGCGACGGCACCGACGCTGGACGGCTTCGTCCTCCCGGACGTCCCGGGCCAGCTGCCGCTGTTCTGAGCCCGCCTGCGTTCTGAGCACGCCCTCGGCTCGCTGTACCACTTCTTCCCCGGCGGCAAGCAGGAGCTGGCGGTGGCCGCGATCCGCTTCGGCGACCAGGAAGACCAGGAATTCGCGGAGCTGCTGACGGTCGGCCGTCATGGTGGTGAACACCCTGGAGGACGCCGAGATGACCGCCCAGGTGCGCCGGTCCCGGACCCCCATCCCCGCCGAAGCCCTGCGCCCCCTGCGGGACCGCCGTCGCTACGGGATCAACGCCCCTACGAGATCGCCGTCCGCAGCTTGCCCACGCGGATCGGTTCCGTCTCGTCGTGCGCCGTCAGGTCGATCACCTGGCCCACCGCGCGCTGTTCCGGGGTGGCGGGCTTGAACTCCGGGGCGCCCTCCGGCGAGGTCGCCTCCGCCTTGTGGGCCGCCAGGGCCTCCGCCCCGACGACGTCCGCCAGGTCCTCGTTCTGGACCGCCTCGATCGCCGCGCGCGCCTGCGCCGCGGTCTTCGTACCGAAGAAGTCGAAGCCGCCCTCGACGCGCGACGCCGAGTGGCGCGGCGGCGAGTACGGCGCGACCGCCGCCGCCAGGCGGCGGGCCGGGACGGCCGACGGCCGGCCCGCAGGCGCCTGCCCTCCGGACGGCTGCCCCTCGGACGGCCGGTCCCCGGACGGCTGCCCCTCGGACGGCCCGTCCCCGGACGGCTGACCTCCGGACGGCCCGTCCCCGGACGGGCCGGGCACCTCCGCCCGGCGCCCCAGGGCCACCAGCGCCACGTTCGCGCGGGCGTAGCCCACCGACGTCGGCGCGCCGCTCGACGTACGCTCCTCCGACACCGCCGGGAGTTCCTTCGGGGGCGCCGTGGCCGCCGACGCCTCGATGGCCAGCAGGCGGCGCTTCTCCAGCGCCGTGGCGCGTTCCGTTTCGGCGGTGGCGTAGCGCCGCAGCAGTGCCGCGTGCTCCCCGCGCAGCCCCGCCAGTTCGACCCGCTTGGCCCGCAGCTTCGCGTCCAGCCGGGCGCGCAGGACCCGGGCCTCCTCCAGGTCGCTCTCCAGCTCGGCGATGCGCTCCTCGGTGCGCCACTCGTCCTTGACGCGCTCGCGCGCGAGTTCGGCGACCCGGCGCCCGGCCGAGCGGTCCCAGGACCGCATGAGGGCCGCGCCGGCCACGCCGGTGGCCGCGGTCAGCGCCACGAGCAGCCGCAGCGGAATCGGTTCTGCCAGCAACCAGGCGACCCCGGCGCTGGATATGGACACACCGGCGACGAGCGTCGGGGTGAGCAGCCGGTGCAGCGGTTCGGGATTGCGGTGGCGTCCACGGGGCATGGCCCGAAATTTACAGGGCGTAGGCACCCGATGGGGTAACCGCCCGGCAATCTGTTGCCGGGCGGTTACGCCTCAATCCGGTATGAACCCGGAATCCTTTGAGTTCCCCGGCGTTCTCCCGTGCCCGCCCTCCTGCTCGCCCTACTTCTTCAGCAGGCCCTTCGACTCCAGGTACGCCTTCGCCACGTCCGCCGGCTTCGCCCGCTCCGCGTCCACCTTCCGGTTCAGATCCACCAGGTCGGCCGTCGTGAGCACCTTGGTGAGCTTGTCCAGCGCGGCCGCGATCTCCGGGCTGCCCGCGTCCTTGGCGTTGACCACCGGCAGCACGTTGTCCGCGTTCTGGAGCTTCTTGTCGTCCTCCAGCAGCACCAGCCCGAAGCTGTCGAGCGTGGCGTCCGTGGTCGTGGTCAGCACCAGCTGGTCGACGCCGTCCTTGACCGCCTGCTTGGCCTGCGGCGTACCGACGCCCTTCGGATCGACACCGGAAACGTCGATTCCGTACGCCTTCTTCAAACCCGGTGCGCAGAAGGGGCGGACGGTGCATTCGTCGCCCGCCGCGATCTTCACCTTCAGTCCCGACTTACCAAGATCGGAAAGGGTCTTCAGGTTGTTCTTCTGGGCGAATTCCTTGCTCACGGCGAACGCGTTCTGATCCACCGCGCCGCCGGCCGCCAGCGCCTTGAGCCCGAGCGGGGCGGCGAGCTTCTCCAGCCCCGCCACGGTCGCCGTCACATCGCTGGACGCGACCGGCTTCTCCTCCGGCGCCTTCGGGCCGTTCACCTTGGCGTTGAGGAACTCGGCGAGCGTGGCGGCGTACTCCGGTACGACGTCGATCTCGCCCTTCTCCAGGGCCGGCTCGTACAGCTCCCGGTTGTTGACCGTCGTGACGGACGTGCCGTAGCCCTCCGCCCGCAGCACCTGCGCGTACAGCTCCGCCAGCACGTTGGACTCGGTGAACCCGGCCGCGCCGATCACCAGCTTGCCCTTCTCCCCCGACCCCGACCCCGAACCCGTGCCGGAGCCGGCGGAGGCCGCGGAACCGCCGCCGTCCTTCGACTTCTCCAGACTGTCGCCGCCGCACGCGGCCAGCGACACGGTCAGGGCCAGCGCACCCAGGGACGCGCCGAGGACGCGCGTGCTCTTGCTCATGTTCTGCTCCGTTTCCCAACGTTGTCCGGGCCGGCCGGACCGGCCGCGCCCGTCGCCCGTGCCGGTGACAGCAGCCGGTCCGCCGCCACCAGCGCGCCCTCGACCAGCAGCGCCAGCAGGGCCACCAGCAGGGCACCCGCCACGACCTGCGGGGTGTTGTACGTGTTGAAGCCGGCCGTGATGATCCGGCCCAGCCCGCCCTGGCCGACCATCGCGGCGATCGTGGCCGTCGCGATCACCTGGACGGAGGCCGAGCGCAGGCCCGTCATCACCAGCGGCCACGCCAGGGGCAGTTCCACCCGCCAGAACAGCTGCCCGCCCGACATCCCCATGCCCCGCGCCGCCTCGACCACCGAGCGGTCGACCTCGCGCAGGCCGACGTAGGCGTTGGTCAGCAGGGGCGGGACCGCGAACAGCACGAGGGCGACCACGGTCGGCACGTAGCCGGCGTTGCGCAGCGGCGAGACCATGAACAGCGCCAGGACCGCGAAGACGGGGACGGCCCGTCCCACGTTCGAGATGTTGACGGCGAGCGCGCCGCCCCGGCCCAGGTGGCCGAGCCACAGGCCGACCGGCAGGGCCACGGCGCAGGCGATGGCCAGGGCCAGCCCGCTGACGTACGCGTGTTCCGCGAGCCGGTGCCAGACCCCGCTCTCGCCGGACCAGTTGGCCCCGTCGCTCAGCCAGTCCCAGGTACCGCCCAGCACTCCGGTGTCCACGGCCCTCACATCCCCTTCGCCGCGGCCCGCGTCCAGGGCGTGAGCAGCCGCTGCACGCCGAGCAGCAGCAGGTCCGCCACCAGGGCGAGCAGGACGCACAGGACGGACGCGGTGAGCACCTGCGCCTTGAACGAGCTGGTGACGGCGGGGGCGATCAGGTTGCCCAGGCCGCCCTTGCCGACGATGGCGCCGACCGTGGTCAGCGCGACCGTGGAGACCGTGGCGATCCGGACGCCGGCGAGCAGCGCGGGCAGCGCGAGCGGCAGTTCGACCTGCCACAGCAGCCGCCCGGGCCCGTACCCCATGCCGCGCGCGGCCTCGCGCACGTCCTCCGGTACGGCCTCCAGCCCGGCCATCACGTTGCGCACCAGGATGGTCAGCGAGTACAGCACCAGCCCGGTGACCACCAGGGCCGCCGAGAGCCCGAAGACGGGCAGCAGCAGCGAGAACATGGCCAGCGAGGGGATGGTGTAGAGCAGGGTGGTCAGGCCCAGCACCGGGGCGGCCCAGCGGCGGCCGCGCCGCGCGAGGAGGGCCAGGGGCACGGAGACGGCGATCCCGGTCAGGACCGACACCGCGGTGATCCAGACGTGCTGGAGGGTGGCGTCCGTCAGCTCCTGGCTCCGCGAGGTGACGTACTCCCAGCAGATCCAGTCGTTCGCCACCAGGCAGCTCTCGCGCCCGGCCATGCCGCTCCTCACCCCGAGTCACCGGATCCCGGCGCCGGCCGGAGTCCCGAACATCCGTGCAGACGTTCGTACGGAAGCGACCCTAACCCGCACGGCCGCCCGGGGTCGGATCCCTTCGCACAGGGGTAACACTTACGTCACACTTCACCCACGCCGCATAGGGAAAGATGGTGGGGTGATCCGATTCGAGCATGTGACCAAGCGCTACGCCGATGGAACGACCGCCGTCGAGGACCTGTCCTTCGAGGTGGCGGAGGGCGAGCTGGTCACCCTCGTGGGCCCGTCCGGATGCGGCAAGACGACCACGATGAAGATGGTCAACCGGCTGATCGAGCCGACCTCCGGCAGGATCCTGCTGGGCGGCGAGGACATCGCGGCCGCCGACCCCGTCGAGCTGCGCCGCCGCATCGGGTACGTCATCCAGCAGGTCGGGCTGTTCCCGCACAAGACGGTGCTGGAGAACACCGCGACCGTCCCGCAGCTGATCGGCACCCCCAAGGCGGCCGCCCGGGCCCGGGCGGCCGAACTGCTCGACCTGGTCGGCCTGGACCCCGCCGTGTACGGGGGCCGCTATCCGGAGCAGCTGTCGGGCGGCCAGCGCCAGCGCGTCGGCGTGGCCCGCGCGCTCGCGGCCGACCCGCCGGTGCTGCTGATGGACGAGCCGTTCGGCGCGGTGGACCCGGTGGTGCGCGAGCGGCTGCAGAACGAGTTCCTGGCGCTCCAGCGGTCGGTGCGCAAGACGATCCTGCTGGTCACGCACGATCTGGAGGAGGCGGTCCGGCTCGGTGACCGCATCGCCGTCTACGGGCACGGCACCATCGAGCAGTTCGCGTCCCCGGCCGCGGTGCTCGGGGCGCCGGCGACGGAGTACGTCGCCTCGTTCGTCGGGGCCGACCGCGGCCTGAAGCGGCTCGCGGTCACCCCGGTGGAGCGGGCCGACCTGGAGCCGGCGGGCCCGGACACGGCCGCCGGGGGCGACGGCTCCGGTACGGCCGCGCCCACCGCGTCGGTGGCGCTGGGCGCCTCGCTGCGCGAGGCGCTCGCCGTACTGCTCCAGGAGGACTCCGGCCGGATCGCGGTCACGGATCCCGCCACCGGCGCACCGGCCGGCGTCCTCACCCCGGAGGCGGTGCACCGGGCGCTGCGCCGGGCCCACCTCCAGGACGCCGCCTGACCGGGCTCGTGCGCGAGGACCCCCGACCGGTGCCGGTCGGGGGTCCTCGCGTCGTTCATGCCCGGGCTGTGCCCGGCCCACGGCTCACGCGTGGATGCGGCCGCTCATCCACGTCAGCATCGGCGGGATCTCGCGGCGCCAGGTGTTGAAGTTGTGGCCGCCGCTGTCGAGGACGATCGAGGAGACCCGGTCCGGGCCCTTGACCCCCTTGATGAACTTGCGGGTGTCGGCGAGGTTCGGCTCGCCGATCTCGCTGGTGGTGACCAGGAACGACGTACCGGTCGGCGTGCGCTTCTCCAGGCTGGCCAGGATGTCGGCGCGCTTCTTGAGATTGTCGTCACCGTGGAAGAGGTTGCCGGTGGTCGGGTCGTCCGGGGCCTCGTAGTACGCCGAAAGACCCGCGGCGGCGCCGAAGGTCTGGGGGTGGTGCAGGGCGATCTTCAGGGCGCAGTAGCCGCCGGTGGAGTTGCCGATGAAGCCCATGTTCTCGGGCTTCTTGCCGACCCGGAAGGTGGAGGTGATCGCCTGCGGGAGGTCGGTGGCGAAGAAGGTCTCGGTCTGCGGGCCCTGGGGTATGTCGACGCACTCGGTGTCGCGCGGCGGCGCGACGGTCGGGCGCATCATGACCAGGATCATCGGCTTCATCTTGCCCTGCTTGGCCTGCTTGAAGGCCGTCATGGGGTAATTCAGCCCTTTGATCAGGTTTTCGGCCGTACCCGGGTAACCCGTCAGGACGATCGACGCCGGAAAGTTCTTGTCCTTGTACTGCGGCTGGAAGTACTCCGGCGGCAGCCACACGTAGCCGGGGCTGGTTATCTTCGACTTCTGCCCGGTGATGGCCACTTTGAGGATCTGACCGGCGACCTGCGGCTTGGTCCCGCCCGGCACGTCGAGGTGCTGCTTGTCGACGACCTTGATGTCCTTGCTGCTCATGGAGTGGTCGACGACCTTGCCCATCTCGGTCTGCTGGCCGAAGAGGTCGGCCCAGGAACCGTAGAAGAGGAAGGACTTGTTCGCCCCCAGGCCGATCGCCGAGAACAGCGCCAGCTGGGTGGCGATCAGGAGGCCGACCCGGCCGAGGACCGCGCGCCACGTGCGGCCCGACAACCGCGGCCAGAGCCAGACCGTGGCCGCGAAGAGCAGCACTCCGGCCACGATGGCCAGCGCCAAGACCGTATTACTGGTGAGACCCATGAGCAGTTAGCCGACTTTCTCGTGGCAGGCCGATTTTTTTCCGGGCGAAGAGTGAACCCGCTGTCCCCCGATGTCGTCCTACTGGACGCACACTCCGGAGGCTGGTGCGGCCTTCGGCCACATGATCTCTCGCGGAGCAACGGGAAGCGATGTCTAGCAGGATAGATGGCGATAAGTCGGGACAGGTTCCAAGCCGGGTCCGCCGAATCCTCAGTGGCCCACGACCTGAGCGCGTCCCCAGTCTGATCGGTACGGCCGTCACGATCGTCGGCCTCCTCGACCTCGCGGCGGGCATCTTCCCGCGGTTCCGGTACAGCCGGATCCACGCCGCCGCCGAGGTGATCCCGGGCTCGACCCGGCCCATGGCAGCCGCCGTGACCATCTGCGCGGGCGTCCTGCTGCTCCTGCTCGCCCACGGGCTCAAGCGCCGCAAGCGCCGCGCCTGGCGGGCCGCCGTCTTCCTGCTGCCGGTCGGCGCCGTGGCGCAGTTCGCCTACCGCCACTCCTACATCGGCGTGGTGATCGCGGCCGTACTCCTGGCGGTGCTGCTGCGTCATCAGGGTGAATTCAAGGCGCTGCCCGACCCGCGCAGCCGCTGGAAGGCGCTGGCGAACTTCGTCCTGATGGGTGCCGGCTCCATCGGGCTGGGCCTGATCATCGTCAACGCCCACCCGAACAAGGTCGTGGGCAACCCCGGCCTGTACGAGCAGATCGCCCACGTGATCTACGGCCTCTTCGGCATCGAGGGCCCCGTCGCCTACTCCGGCGGCCGCGCCGACTGGATCGTCGGCTACTCGCTCGGCTCCCTCGGCATGCTCACCGCGCTCACCACGATCTACCTCGCCTTCCGCCCCGAGCACCCGGCGGCCCGGCTCACCGAGGACGACGAGACGAAGCTGCGCGAGCTGCTGGCCAAGCACGGCGCCCGCGACTCGCTCGGCCACTTCGCGCTCCGCCGCGACAAGGCCGTCGTCTTCTCCCCCAGCGGCAAGGCCGCCGTCACCTACCGCGTCGTCTCCGGCGTGATGCTCGCCTCCGGCGACCCCATCGGCGACGTCGAGGCCTGGCCCGGCGCCATCGAGCGCTTCATGGCGGAGGCCAAGGCCCACTCCTGGACCCCCGCCGTCATGGGCTGCAGCGAGACCGGCGGCGAGGTGTGGACCCGCGAGACCGGCCTGGACGCCCTGGAGCTCGGCGACGAGGCCATCGTCGACGTCAAGGACTTCTCCCTCTCCGGGCGCGCCATGCGCAACGTCCGCCAGATGGTCAAGCGCATCGAGCGCAACGGCTACACCACCAAGGTCCGCCGGGTCAGCGAGCTGACCGACGAGGAGCTGGCCGCCGTCCGCGGCGCCTCCGACGCCTGGCGCGGCACCGACACCGAGCGCGGCTTCTCCATGGCGCTGGGCCGGGTCGGCGACCCGGGCGACGGGGACTGCATCATCGCGACCGCGCACCGCGTCGAGGAGGGCGACACCAGCCCGTTCGGCGACCTCAAGGCCATCCAGCACTTCGTGCCGTGGGGCAAGGACGGCATGTCGCTGGAGCTGATGCGCCGCGACCGCGGCGCCGACCCCGGCATGAACGAGCTGCTGATCGTCGCCTCCCTGGAGGCCGCCCCGGCGCTGGGCATCGAGAAGGTCTCCCTGAACTTCGCGATGTTCCGCTCCGCGCTCGCCCGCGGCGAGAAGATCGGCGCCGGCCCGGTCCTGCGCGCCTGGCGCAGTCTGCTGGTCTTTCTCTCGCGCTGGTTCCAGATCGAGTCGCTGTACAAGTTCAACGCGAAGTTCCGCCCCCGCTGGGAGCCCCGATTCGTCGTCTTCCGCACCACCCGTGACCTGCCCCGCATCGGTTTCGCGGCGATGCAGGCGGAAGGGTTCGTGACGCTGGCCCTGCCGCGCCTGTTCGCCTCCCGCCGCCGGCCCAAGCCGGTCCGCGCCTGCGCGCACAACCACGGCGTGGCCCCCGTGCCGGCCCAGGCCGAGCGCGAGGTCCAGGCGGCGTAACCGCCTCCCCGCCCCGTACGGTGCCCACGGCCCCGGTCGCTCACAGCGGCCGGGGCCGTGGCGTACGTACACCAGCTCTACCCTGGAAGCCATGAACACGATGCGCGGACCCGCCGCCAGGGGTCGAGTCACAGGCCTGCCGGAATGGGACCGCTGCGCGGTCATGGGCGTCGTCAACGTCACGCCCGACTCGTTCTCCGACGGCGGCCGCTGGTTCGACACCACCGCCGCCGTCAAGCGGGGCCTGGACCTCGTCGAGCAGGGCGCCGACCTGGTGGACGTCGGCGGCGAGTCCACCCGTCCCGGCGCCAGCCGCGTGGACGAGGACGAGGAGCTGCGCCGGGTCGTGCCCGTCGTACGGGGCCTGGCCTCCGAGGGCGTCACCGTCTCCGTGGACACCATGCGCGCCGCCGTCGCCGAGCAGGCCGTCGCCGCGGGCGCAGTGCTGGTCAACGACGTCAGCGGCGGCCTGGCCGACCCGCGGATGATCCCCGCCGTGGCCGCCGCCGAGGTGCCCTTCGTGGTCATGCACTGGCGCGGCTTCAGCGCCGGCATGAACAGCCTCGCCGTGTACGAGGACGTGGTCGCCGAGGTCACGGCGGAGCTGCGGGCCCGGATCGAGACGGTCGTGGCCGGCGGTATCGCGCCCGAACGGCTCGTGGTCGACCCGGGCCTGGGCTTCGCCAAGAACGCCGAGCACGACCTCGCGCTCGTCGCCCACCTGCGCGAGCTACGGGCGCTGGGCCACCCGCTGCTGGTCGCCGCCTCCCGCAAGCGGTTCCTGGGCCGGGTGCTGGCCGGCCCCGACGGCGCCGCCCCGCCGCCGGCCCGCGAACGCGACGCGGCCACCGCGGCCGTGTCCGCCATCGCCGCCCACGAGGGCGCCTGGGCGGTGCGCGTCCACGAGGTACGGGCCACGGCCGACGCGGTTCGGGTCGCGCGCGCCGTGGAAGGAGCCCTGTGACGACGGCCGGGGGGCCGCCGGGAGGAGCAGCGTGAGCAGAACCGACATCGAGGCGGTCGAAGAGATCAACACGGCCTTCTACGAGGCCATGGAACAGGGGGACTTCGACGCGCTGTCGGCGCTCTGGCTCGACGACGAGGTCTCCTGCGTGCACCCGGGCTGGCCGGTGCTCAGCGGACGCGGCGAGGTCCTGCGCTCGTACGCGCTGATCATGTCCCACACCGAGTACATCCAGTTCTTCCTCACCGACACGAAGGTCGCGGTGATCGGGGACACGGCGGTGGTCACGTGCACCGAGAACATCCTCAGCGGCGGGCCCGCCGAGGACGGCCAGGACCTCGGTCCGCTCGTCGGCCAGCTGGTGGTCGCCACAAATGTGTTCCGACGCACATCCGAGGGCTGGCGGCTCTGGTCCCACCACGGTTCTCCGGTCCTGACGGAGTCCGACGAGGACGAGGAGGAGGACTCGTCGTGACCCCGTCGGCGGGGCAGCCGGTCGGTCGCAGGTAAATTCGAAGGTGGACGACGCCGACCGCACTCGGCGCAGGCCCATGGCGCCGGGGAGCCCCTGCGCCGGAAGCACCTACGAAAGCAGGAGTGATTCGCGTGGATCGTGTCGCGCTGCGCGGCCTCAAGGCCCGCGGGCACCATGGCGTCTTCCCCCGGGAGCGCGAGGAGGGCCAGACCTTCATCGTGGACCTGGTGCTGCACCTCGACACCCGCTCCGCGGCGGCCGACGACGACCTGGCCAAGACCGTCCACTACGGCGTGGTCGCGGAGGAGGTCGTGGACGTCGTCCAGGGCGAGCCGGTCGACCTGATCGAGACGCTCGCCGAACGGATCGCCCAGAGCTGTCTCAAGCACGAGGCGGTGGCCCAGGTGGAGGTCGTCGTCCACAAGCCGGACGCGCCGATCACCGTCCCCTTCGACGACGTGACCATCACGATCACCCGGAGCCGCGTATGAACCAGACCCAGAGCGACCCCACCGTGCAGCCCGTCCCCGCGTCCGTCGTCGAGGCCGTCGACGCCGCCGACACGACGCTGTCCAACCCCAAACTCGCCGTCGTCGCCCTCGGCTCGAACCTCGGCAACCGCCTGGAGACCCTCCAGGGTGCCGTCGACGCCCTGGAGGACACCCCCGGCCTGCGGGTCAAGGCCGTCTCGCCGGTCTACGAGACCGAGCCGTGGGGCGTCGAGCCGGGCTCGCAGCCCTCGTACTTCAACGCGGTCGTCCTCGTGAAGACCACGCTGCCGCCGTCCTCGCTGCTGGAGCGCGGGCACGCCGTCGAGGAGGCCTTCGACCGCGTCCGCGAGGAGCGCTGGGGGCCCCGGACCATCGACGTCGACATCGTCGCGTACGCCGACCGGGTCTCCGACGACCCGGTCCTGACCCTGCCGCACCCGCGCGCCCACCAGCGGGCCTTCGTCCTGGCCCCGTGGCACGACGTCGACCCCGAGGCGCAGCTGCCCGGCCACGGCGCCGTCGCGGCGCTGCTGGCCGAAATCGGCCTCACCGGCGTCACGCCGCGCCCGGACCTGGAACTCCGGCTCCCGGAGTAGTCGTTAGCCTGTGAGCTGCGCCATCGGGTAGAGGAACGGGGAGCGGGCACGTGAAGCAACTTCGGCTGGGCGTCCTGGCGGGCATCTTCGTGGTGGCCGGGGTCCTGTCCTGGGCGGGCGCCCGGCTGTGGAACGGGTACGGCACCCTGCCGGGCGTTCCGCTGGCGGCGCCCATCGTGCTGGCCGCCATCGCGGCCGTGCTGCTGGCCACGGCCCTGTCCCTGCGCGCCCGGCTGAAGGCGCAGCGCGAGCGCCGCCCCGGCGCCAAGGGGGTCGAGCCCCTGATGGCGGCCCGCGCGGTGGTCTTCGCGCAGGCCAGCGCCCTGGTCGCGGCCCTCGTGGCGGGCATGTACGGCGGTGTGGGGCTCTTCCTGGTCCTGGAGGCCCTGGAGGTCCCGGCCCGCCGCGCCCAGGCCTGGTACGCCGGTTTCTCGGTCCTGGCGGGCGCTGCGGTCGTCGCGGCGGCCCTGTTCCTGGAGCACGTCTGCAAGCTCCCGGAGGACGACGACCCCGGCAAGGCCCCGGCCCGGGCCTGACCGCCCCCGCCCCCGCCCCCGCCCCGTGGGCAGGGGCGCCGAGGGTTTCAGCCGAGCGGCGTCAACGGGCCATGATCAGGCTCATCGCCTCGTTGCGGGTCGCCACGTCGCGCAGCTGGCCGCGGACGGCCGAGGTGATGGTCTTGGCGCCGGGCTTGCGGACCCCGCGCATGGTCATGCACATGTGCTCGCACTCGACGACCACGATCACGCCGCGCGGCTCCAGGATCTCCATGAGGGAGTCCGCGATCTGCGTGGTGAGTCGTTCCTGCACCTGCGGCCGACGGGCGTAGACGTCGACGAGGCGCGCCAGCTTCGACAGGCCGGTGATCTTGCCGTCCGTGGACGGGATGTAGCCCACGTGCGCCACGCCGTGGAAGCTCACCAGGTGGTGCTCGCAGACGCTCTGCACCTCGATGTCCTTGACGAGCACCATCTCGTCGTGACCGAGGTCGAAGGTCGTCGTCAGGACCTCCTCCGGCCGCTGGTACAGGCCGGCGAATATCTCCTTGTAGGCGCGCGCCACCCGGGCCGGCGTCTCCAGGAGGCCCTCACGGTCCGGGTCCTCACCGACGGCGATGAGGAGCTCGCGTACGGCCGCCTCGGCGCGCTTCTCGTCGAATTCGCCGATGGTGCCCTCGCCGGCCAGGGTCACTGGGTCGGTCATCTGTGCCTCGTTCCTGTGTGCGCTCACGGCCGTGAGAAAAGTGCCGCGCCCCCCAGGCTAGAACCTGGGGGGCGCGGCATCCATTCCGGATCGGACGGACCGGTCCGCCGTTACTCGGAGCGGTCCTCCGGGGCGATCTCGAGGCCGGTGTCCGTGGTGGCGGACGCGGCGCTCGTACCGTTCGCCGAGTTCGTCAGCTGGAGCTCCTTGGGAGAGAGCACCGGCGGACGGGTGGAGGGGGTGCGGCGGGAGGAGCCGGTCCACGCGGGGCGGGCCGGGCGCTTGACGATGGTCGAGAAGATCTCGGCGATCTCCTCCTTGCCCAGCGTCTCCTTCTCCAGCAGCGCGAGGACCAGGTTGTCGAGGACGTCACGGTTCTCGACGAGGATCTCCCAGGCCTCGTTGTGCGCGGTCTCGATGAGCTTCTTGACCTCTTCGTCGACCAGCGCCGCGACCTCTTCCGAGTAGTCCCGCGGGTGCGACATCTCGCGGCCCAGGAACGGCTCGGTGTTGTCGCCGCCGAACTTGATCGCGCCCAGCCGCTCGGTCATGCCGTACTGCGTGACCATCGCGCGGGCGGTGGCCGTGGCCTTCTCGATGTCGTTCGCGGCGCCCGTGGTCGGGTCGTGGAAGACCAGCTCCTCGGCCGCGCGGCCGCCCAGCATGTAGGCCAGCTGGTCGAGCATCTCGTTGCGCGTCGTGGAGTACTTGTCCTCGTCGGGCAGGACCATGGTGTAGCCCAGGGCCCGGCCGCGGGACAGGATCGTGATCTTGTGGACCGGGTCGGAGTTCGGGGAGGCCGCCGCGACCAGGGCGTGTCCGCCCTCGTGGTACGCGGTGATCTTCTTCTCCCGGTCCGACATGATCCGGGTCCGCTTCTGCGGGCCCGCCACGACACGGTCGATCGCCTCGTCGAGCATCTGGTTGTCGATGAGCTTGCGGTCCGAGCGGGCGGTCAGCAGCGCCGCCTCGTTCAGCACGTTCGACAGGTCGGCGCCGGTGAAGCCGGGGGTGCGGCGGGCGACGGCCGACAGGTCGACGTCCGGAGCGACCGGCTTGCCCTTCTGGTGGACCTTGAGGATCTCCAGACGGCCCTGCATGTCCGGACGGTCGACCGCGATCTGCCGGTCGAAACGGCCCGGGCGCAGCAGCGCCGGGTCGAGGATGTCCGGGCGGTTGGTGGCGGCGATCAGGATGACGCCGCCCTTGACGTCGAAGCCGTCCATCTCGACGAGCAGCTGGTTCAGGGTCTGCTCGCGCTCGTCGTGCCCACCGCCGAGGCCGGCGCCACGGTGGCGGCCGACCGCGTCGATCTCGTCGACGAAGACGATCGCCGGGGCGTTGGCCTTGGCCTGCTCGAACAGGTCACGGACACGGGAGGCACCGACACCGACGAACATCTCGACGAAGTCGGAACCGGAGATCGAGTAGAACGGGACGCCCGCCTCGCCCGCGACGGCACGCGCGAGCAGGGTCTTGCCGGTGCCGGGCGGGCCGTACAGCAGCACACCCTTGGGGATCTTGGCGCCGACGGCCTGGAACTTGGCCGGCTCCTGGAGGAACTCCTTGATCTCGTGGAGCTCCTCGACCGCCTCGTCCGAGCCCGCGACGTCCGCGAACGTCGTCTTCGGGGTGTCCTTGGTGATCAGCTTGGCCTTGGACTTCCCGAAGTTCATGACACGGGAGCCGCCGCCCTGCATCTGGTTCATCAGGAACAGGAAGACCAGGACGATCAGGACGAAGGGCAGCAGGGAGAGCAGCACGCTGAGGAACGGGCTGGTCTTGTCCGGCGTGACGGAGTAGCCGTCCGGGATCTGGCCGGCCTCGTACTTGGTCTGGAGGTCCCGGGCGACCGAGACGCCCTGGTCCCCGATGTAGTTGGCCTGGAACTTGGTGCCGTCGTTCTTGCCGAGCTTCTGGCCGTTCTTGAGCTCGATCTTGATCATCTGGCTGTCACCGGTGGTGAGCTTGGCGCTCTCCACCTGGTTCTGGCTGATCGCCTTGATGACCTCGCTGGTCTCCACCGACTTGTAGCCGCCGCCGGAGCCGACGACGTTCATCAACACGACCACGGCGAGGACGGCCAGCACGATCCACATGACCGGCCCACGGAAGTATCGCTTCACGTCCATCCATACGGGGCGGTGATCGCCCCGTCCCTCCTGCCCGTAGGTAAATGCTGCTGTGAGTAAAGACTGTTCTTCGGAATGTACCCCTGAATTGTCACCCCGTGCCCCATGGGACGGCTGACAAACCCGCCTTCGACCTTCCAACGGCGGGAACGGCCCCAGGGTTCCCCGGACCGGTGCCGGGTTCGCCTGGGGCCGTGGGCCGGGGGTTCAGCCGCCGTAGACGTGCGGAGCGAGCGTGCCGACGAACGGCAGGTTGCGGTACTTCTCCGCGTAGTCCAGGCCGTAGCCGACGACGAATTCGTTGGGAATGTCGAAACCGACCCACCTCACGTCGATGGCGACCTTGGCGGCGTCGGGCTTGCGCAGCAGCGTGACGACCTCCAGGGAGGCCGGCTGGCGGGAGCCCAGGTTCGACAGCAGCCAGGACAGGGTCAGACCCGAGTCGATGATGTCCTCGACGATCAGGACGTGCTTGTCCTTGATGTCGGTGTCCAGGTCCTTGAGGATACGGACCACGCCCGAGGACTGGGTCCCGGCGCCGTAGGAGGACACCGCCATCCAGTCCATGGTCAGGGGGGTGGACAAGGCGCGCGCCAGGTCCGCCATCACCATCACGGCGCCCTTGAGGACACCGACGATGAGCAGGTCCTTGCCCGCGTACTCCGCGTCGATCTTCGCGGCCAGCTCGGCCAGCTTCGCGTCGATCTCTTCCTTGGTGATGAGCACCGACGCCAGGTCGCTGCCCATGTCCTTCTCGTCCACCCGCATCACTTTCGTTGTCGGCCGGGGCTCCGGGGGTCGCTCCCCGGAGGACTCAGCCGTGTTTCAGCACCATCAGCCCTGCCGGATGACAAGTCTGCCACCCTGCCGCTGGGCCTCGACGCGGCCGGGCAGGTTGATGGCGCCCTGACCGCGCCATCCGGTGATGAGCCGGTCGACTTCCTCGATGTGCCGGGCGAAGAGCGAACCAGCGGGGGAACCGGCGGCGACGACGGCCCTGCGCAGCACCCGGCGGCGGACGGCCGGGGGCAGGGCGTACAGCTTGGCGCACTCCAGCTGGCCCAGCTCGTCGCGTACCGCGTCGTCGGCCTCGGCGGCCCAGGAGTCGAGTGCGTCGGCGTCGTCGCGGGAGAGCTGGGCGGTCCGGGCGAGCGCCTCGACGACCCCCTTGCCGAGCGCCTTCTCCAGGGCGGGCAGTCCCTCGTGGCGCAGCCGGGAGCGGGTGTACGCGGGGTCGATGTTGTGCGGGTCGTCCCAGACGGCGAGGGACTGGACCATGCAGGCCTTGCGGGCGGTCTGCCGGTCGATGTGGAGGAAGGGCCGGCGGTAGCGGCCGGAGCGGCCCGGGCCGCCGGAGACTTCGGCCATGCCGGACAGGGAGCGGATGCCGGAGCCGCGGGCGAGCCCCAGCAGGACGGTTTCCGCCTGGTCGTCGCGGGTGTGGCCGAGCAGCACGGCGGCGGCTCCGAGCCGGTCGGCTGCCTCGTCCAGGGCGCCGTAGCGGGCGTCGCGGGCGGCGGCCTCCGGCCCGCCGTCCCGGCCGACGCGCACGGCGACGGACTCCACCGGGTCCAGGCGGAGTGCGGTCATGCGGGTGACGACCTCGGCGGCGCGGAGGTCGGAGCCGGCCTGGAGGCCGTGGTCGACGGTGATGCCCCCGGCCCGGACGCCGAGCTTGGGGGCCTCGAAGGCGAGCGCCGAGGCGAGCGCCATGGAGTCGGCGCCGCCGGAGCAGGCGACGAGGACGAGCGGCCGGTGCCGCCCGTCACTTTCGGTGAGGCCGGTGAGGACGTCGTGGAGTACGCGGCGGACCGCCAGGCGTATCGCCGCGACCGCAGGATGGGGACCCATGTCAGCTGCCCTTCGCTGGAGTGGGGTGGGTGAGGCCGGAGGTGCTCGGGAGGTGCTCGCTCGGTATCCGGGAATGTCACTCAGAGTGCGTCGATGGTGACAGAACCGAGCCGTTCCCCGAGCATCGCACGCCCTTCCACGGCCCACGGTCCCTCGGACGGGTGATGCTGCTTCCCCCAGTGAGACATGTTTACGCCTCCGCCGTCACCCCTGTTCGGTTCCCTTGCGGTGGACGCGGGCCACCCAGTCCGACGGCCTGGCGATCTCCGCCTTCGTCGGCAGGGTGTTCGGTGAGGTCCACACGCGGTTGAAGCCGTCCATGCCGACGTCCTCGACGACGGCCCGTACGAAGCGCTCGCCGTCGCGGTACTGGCGCAGCTTGGCGTCCAGGCCGAGCAGCCTGCGCAGCGCGACGTCGAGCCGGCCGGCGCCGGTGGCCCGGCGCTTCTGGAACTTCTCGCGGATCTCGGCGACCGAGGGCACGACCTGGGGCCCGACGCCGTCCATGACGTAGTCGGCGTGCCCCTCCAGCAGGGACATGACGGCGGTGAGCCGGCCGAGGATCTCGCGCTGCTCGGGCGTCTGCACGAGCTCGACCAGGGAGCGGCCCTCCTCGCCGCGCTCCCCGTCGGGGCGGGCGCCGGCCAGCGCCTGGGCGGCCTCCCGCAGCCGCTCCAGGACCGTCATGGGGTCCATGTCGGTGGCGCCGAGGAACGCCTGGATCTCGCCCTGGAGGTGGTCGCGCAGCCAGGGGACGGCGGTGAACTGGGTGCGGTGGGTCTCCTCGTGCAGGCAGACCCAGAGCCGGAAGTCGTGCGGGCTGACCTCCAGTTCGCGCTCCACGTGCACGACGTTGGGCGCGACGAGCAGCAGCCGGCCGCCGCCGGAGCCGCCGGGCAGGTCGCGGGCGACGGGGGCGAAGGTCTCGTACTGGCCCAGCACCCGCGAGGCCAGGAAGCTGAGCAGCATGCCCAGCTCGACGCCGGTGACCTTGCCGCCGACCACGCCGAGCACGGCCCCGCCGGGGGTGGCACCGCGTCGCTCCTGCATCCTGCCGAGCAGCGGCCCCAGCAGTTCGCGGAAGCCGGCCACGTTGGCCCTGACCCAGCCGGCCCGGTCGACGACCAGGACGGGGGTGTCCTCCACGGCGGCGCCCTCGGGCACCATCCGGGTGAAGTCGCGCACGTGCCGTTCCGAGGTTCTGGCGTGCCCGCGCAGCTCGGCGACGACGGCCCGCGCCTCGTCCCGGCCGACCTCCGGGCCGGGCCGTACGAGCCGGGTCGCGGTCGCCACCGCGAGGTTCCAGTCGACCATCTCCGCACCACCGATGCTCGTCATGCGTCAACCGTACGTGGACCGGCCCCCGGACGGATCCCCTCGGAAACGCTAGGAACCGCCGGGGGAGGTGGTGGCGACGGCGGCGGCGAGCTTGTCGAGGGCCTTCTCGGCGCCTTCCGGGCCGGGGGTGTTGGCGGTGAGGAACGCGAAGGCGAGCAGCCGTCCGGAGGGGTCGACGACCGTGCCGGCCAGCGAGTTGACCCCGGACAGGGTGCCGGTCTTGGCCCGCAGCAGGCCGGCGGCCGGGGAGGAGCCGGCGTTGCGCGCGCGCAGGGTGCCGTTGAAACCGGCGACGGGCAGGCCCGTGAGGACGGGCCGCAGTTCGGGCCGGCCGGGCTCGGCGGCCTTGGCGAGCAGGGCGGTCAGCAGGCCGGAGCTGACCTTGTCGGCGCGGTTCAGCCCGCTGCCGTCGGCGAAGCGGGTGCCGGTGAGGTCCAGGCCGAGGGAGGCGAGCTTCTCGGCGACGGCCTTCTCGCCGCCCTCGAAGTCGGCGGGCTTGCCGGCGGCGACGGCGGTCTGCCGGGCGAGGGCCTCGGCGATGTCGTTGTCGCTGGTGGTGAGCATCCGCTCGACGAGGCCGGCCACCGGGGTGGACCAGGTGGTGGCCAGGGCCTGGGCCCCGGCCGGGGCCTTGGCGCGGGCGGGGGCCCCGGTGACGGTGATGCCGCGCTCGCGCAGCAGCGCGGCGAAGGCGGCGGCGGCGTCCTGGGCGGGGGTGTCGGTGCGGTCGACGGGCCCGGACGTCGAGTCGTCGGGGCGGCCCTCGTCGGCCATCAGGGCGCTCATCGGCGCGATGTTGGGGTTGCGGCCGATGGGGTGGCGGGCGGGCCCGGTCCACAGGGAGTCGTCGTAGGCGAGCGTGACGGTCTCGGTGCCCGTGGCCTTGAGGGCCTGGGCGGTGTCGGCGGCGAGCACGACGAGGCTGCCGCCGGGGCCCGCGGGGTTCTTCTTCTTGGCGCTGAGCGAGGGGTCGCCGCCGCCGACGAGGACGATCCGGCCCGCGCCGGCGCCGGGCACCACGGTGGTCGCGATGCGGTGCTCGGGCCCGAGGGCGGCCAGCGCGGCCGCCGCGGTGGCGATCTTGACGGTGGAGGCCGGGGTCATCGGCTCGCGCGGCTTCTCCTCGTACAGGACGGCGCCGGTGGCCGCGTCCACGACGGAGGCCGCCCGTACGTCGCCCAGCGCGGGATCGGCCAGCAGCGGCCGCAGGGCGTCGGCGAGCGCGGTGGGGGCGCCGGCCTGCCGCGGACCGGCCCCGGAGACCGCCGCGAGGACCCCGGGGGCGCTGGGCGCGGCCTGCGGAACGCGGCCCTCCCCGTGATCTGCGCCACCCCGATGGCTCCGGGAGGCGGCCCGTTCGCGCTCGGCCGTACGCTGGCCGGAGTCCCAGGGACCGGCCGCGACCACCACGGATGCCGCCAGGGCGAGGCCTGCGACGGCCGACCCGGCGACGACCTGCCACGTCCTCAGCGTCGGCACCTCGGACCAGCCCCTTTCGCGATCACATGCATGCGTGAGGGACACTTAACCACTGCGTCTCGCCGCGAGCATGGCACCCCACCCAGCCAGGGGGGGCCGGACGCGCTATCACTCGTTAGCAACGAAGCTGGACACGGAGGAGCAGGACGTGGAGTTCGACGTCACCATCGAGATCCCCAAGGGTTCGCGGAACAAGTACGAGGTGGACCACGAGACCGGCCGGATCCGTCTGGACCGTCGCCTCTTCACCTCCACCAGCTACCCGGCCGACTACGGCTTCGTCGAGAACACCCTGGGTGAGGACGGCGACCCGCTGGACGCCCTCGTCATCCTGGACGAGCCGACCTTCCCGGGCTGCCTGATCAAGTGCCGCGCCATCGGCATGTTCCGCATGACGGACGAGGCGGGCGGCGACGACAAGCTGCTGTGCGTACCGGCCTCCGACCCCCGTGTGGAGCACCTGCGCGACATCCACCACGTGTCCGAGTTCGACCGCCTGGAGATCCAGCACTTCTTCGAGGTCTACAAGGACCTGGAGCCGGGCAAGTCGGTCGAGGGCGCCAACTGGGTCGGCCGCGCCGAGGCCGAGGCCGAGATCGAGGCCTCGTTCAAGCGCCTGGAGGCCCAGGGCGGCCACCACTGACGTTTCCGCCCACCCGGCGGTGACGCGGGCTTCGCCGACGGCGGGCGGCACCCCTTCGCGGGGTGCCGCCCGCCGTCGGCGTTCCCGGCCCCCGCTTTCCCGCCCGCTTTCCCGGCCCCCTGCTCCCGGCCCCGCGCTCCCGCCCCCGCGATCCCGCTTTCGCCGCGGATGAAACGATTCCGCATACTGATGTCCGGGGCGGTCAGGGACTGGAGGGCGCGTGGCGGAGGCCGAGGGGGCAGAGGACAGGAAGCCCCGTTCCGACGAGGCGCGCAGCGCGTTCACGCCGCCGCCCGGGATGGAGCCCGAGGTGCCCGAGGAGGACCAGCCCACCTCGGAATTCGCCCTTCCGGCGGGCACCGGAACGGCCCTGCCCGACGCCGCCCCCGCCGAGCCGGAGGGCTCCGCCTTCGCCCTGCCGAGCACGTACAGCGCGCAGGCCTCCCCGCCCGCCTACACCCCCGGCCAGGACTTCCCCGTCGCCCGGATGACGGAGTCCCCCTGGCAGGACCGCATGCGCACGATGCTGCGCATGCCGGTCGACGTCCGCCCGGTCCCCGAGACGGTCCACCGGCCCACCGAGTCCGGACCGGCCGTCGGCCGCGTGCTCGACCTGACCCTGCGCATCGGCGAGCTGCTCCTTGCGGGCGGCGAGGGCGCCGAGGACGTCGAGGCCGCCATGTTCGCGGTCGCCCGCAGCTACGGCCTGGACCGCTGCGAGCCGACGGTCACCTTCACCATGCTCTCGATCACCCACCAGCCCTCCCTGGTGGGCGACCCGGTCTCGGCGAACCGGACGGTGCGGCGGCGCGGCACCGACTACACGCGCCTGGCGGCCGTCTTCCGGCTGGTCGACGACATCAGCTCCCCCGACGTGGCCATCTCGCTGGAGGAGGCCTACCGGCGGCTGGCGGAGATCCGCCGCAACCGCCACCCGTACCCCACCTGGGTGCTGACCGCCGCCGCCGGCCTCCTCGCCGGGGCCGCGTCGGTCCTGGTCGGCGGCGGGGTCTTCGTGTTCTTCTGCGCGATGCTCGGCGCGGTCCTCGGCGACCGGCTGGCCTGGTACTGCGCCGGGCGCGGGCTGCCGGAGTTCTACCAGTTCGTGATCGCCGCGATGCCGCCGGCCGCGATCGGCGTGGCGCTGAAGCTCGCGGAGATCGACGTCCGCGCCTCCGCCGTGATCACCGGCGGGCTCTTCGCGCTGCTGCCCGGACGGGCCCTGGTGGCCGCCGTGCAGGACGGCCTGACCGGCTACTACATCACGGCCTCCGCCCGGCTGCTGGAGGTCATGTACCTCTTCATCGGGATCATCATCGGCGTCCTCGTGGTGATCTACCTCGGGCTCCAGCTGGGCGCCGCGCCCAACCCGGACGACGTCCTGAAGATCCCGTCGCGGCCGGTGATCCAGATCCTGGCCTCGATGGTGCTGGTCTTCACCTTCGCGATCCTGCTCCAGCAGGAGCGCTCCACGGTGGGGATCGTGACGCTCAACGGCGGGGTGGCCTGGGTGACCTTCGGCGCGCTGACGGCGGCCGGGCTGCCGCCGGTGCCCTCGACGGCCGTCGCGGCCGGCCTGGTGGGCCTCTTCGGCCAGCTCTTCTCCCGCTACCGGTACGCCTCCGCCCTGCCGTACGTGACGGCGGCGATCGGGCCGCTGCTGCCGGGTTCGGCGACGTACTACGGGCTGCTGTCGATCGCCGAGAACAAGCTGAACGCGGGGCTCGCCTCGCTGACCAACGCCGCCGCGATCGCGCTTGCGATCGCGATCGGGGTGAACCTGGGCTCGGAGACCTCGCGCCTGTTCATGCGGATGCCGGGCGCGACGAGCGCGGCCAAGCGCCGGGCCGCCAAGCGCACGCGCGGCTACTGACGGCCCGCTGGGGCCGCGCGGGGACCGTACGGGCGCCCGCGGGGCCCGTACGACGGCCGTACGACGGCCGTACGGCTCCCCCGGCAGCACGACGCCCCCGGAACCCTGACAGGGTTCCGGGGGCGTCGCGTACGCCCGTACGCCCGTCCGGAAGGCCGGGCGGGAGGCGTCAGCGCTTGGCGTGGCGGCCGCGCGTGACGGCGGCCGGGGCGGCCGTGCCGTCGGCCGGGTCGGCGGCGGCCGCCTTGTTCTCCTTGCGGGCCTTGAGGACCTCGATGATCACCGGGATCACCGAGATGAGGACGATGCCGACCAGGATGGGCTCGACGTTCTTGTTGATGAACTCGATCTGGCCCAGCCAGTAGCCCGCGACCGTGACACCGGCGCCCCAGGCGACGCCGCCGATGACGTTGTACGTCAGGAAGGTGCGGTACTTCATCGAGCCGGCGCCCGCGACCATCGGCGCGAACGTACGGATGATCGGCACGAACCGGGCGAGCACGATGGCCTTCGGACCGTGCCGGTCCATGAACTCGTGCGCCTTGTCCAGGTTCTCCCGCTTGAACAGCCTGGAGTTCGGCCGGTTGAACAGCTTCGGGCCGAAGAACTTGCCGATCATGTAGCCGACCTGGTCACCGATGATCGCGGCGGCCACGATCAGGGTGCAGACCAGCCACAGCGGCTGGGTGATGTACTTCCCGTCGGCGACCAGCAGGCCCGCCGTGAAGAGCAGCGAGTCGCCGGGCAGGAACGCGAAGAGTCCCGACTCGGCGAAGACGATGACGAGGATGCCGATCAGGCCGTATTCCGAGATCAGGTAGTCCGGGGAAAGCCACTCGGGGCCGAGCGCAAGCGTCGTGTACACGGGTTCCGGGCTCCTGGATGGGGTCGCGGCGGTGCTGCGGGCAGGTCAAGTTCTTCTCAATTATCAACGCACGCGGTCCCGGCCCGGTTCCAGGGGCCGGGCCGGGACCGCGTCGCCGCACCACCGGGCCCCCGCGGGCCCGCTACTGGATCTTGCGCAGCGCGTTGGCGAGGATCGCGTCGCGCAGGTGAGCGGCCATGCCGGGGCGGATACCGTCGTAGAACGCCGTGAACCGCTCGTCGGAGACGTACATCTCACCCAGGCACTGGTGGAACTCGTGGTCGCACGGGTAGAACCACGCGTCGATGTGCCGGCGGTGCTCCTCGGCCAGGTCCATCGCGCCCTCGCCGTCGGCGGGCTCGCCGGCCTCCATCAGGGCCGCGTAGCGGACGCCCCATTCGGCGGACTCCTGCTGCATCCGCTTCCAGTCGTCCTTGGTGTAGCGGGCGGCCCGGCGCTGCGACTCCGCGTACGCCTCCGTGTCGCCCCAGCGGCGCTCGGTCTCCTCGGCGTACTGCTCGGGGTCCTGGTCCCCGAAGACCTCGAAACGCTCCTCGGGCGTGAGGTTGATGCCCATCTTCTGTGCCTCCATGGCGTGCTCCACGGCCTTGGCCATCTGCTGGAGACGCTCGATCCGGTCGGACAGCAGGGCGTGCTGCTTGCGCAGGTGCTCCCGCGGATCCGTGTCCGGGTCGTCCAGCAGGGCCGCGACCTCGTCGAGCGGGAAGCCGAGCTCCCGGTAGAACAGGATGCGCTGCAGCCGGTCGAGGTCGGCGTCGTCGTAACGCCGGTGACCCGCGTGGCTGCGTCCGCCCGGGGAGAGCAGACCGATCTCGTCGTAGTGGTGCAGGGTGCGCACCGTGACTCCGGCGAATCCGGCGACCTGGCCCACGGAGTAGCTCATCGTTCCCGCTCCTCTGGTTGGGTACGCACCTCACTGTGGTCCCTCACGTGACGTGAGGTGCAACCCCGAACCCCGTACGACGCGAGCCCGCCCCGGCCGGTCCCCCGGCCGGTCCCCCTGCCGTCAGCCGTCCGTCGGCCGCCCGTCAGCCCATCGCCTTGCGGCCGTCGATGGACTCGCGGATCACGTCCGCGTGGCCCGCGTGCCGGGCGAACTCCTCCACCAGGTGGAGCAGCAGCCACCGCACCGAGACCTTGCCGTTCTCGGGGAACCAGGGCGCCGGGGGCAGCGGGAAGGTCTCGTCCAGGCTGCCGGCGGACGCGACGAACTCCTCCAGCTCGGCGCGTACGCCGTCCCAGAAGGCCAGGACGCTCTCGATGGTCTCGCCCTCGACGAGCCGGAAGCCGTCGGCCCAGCTCTCCGGGCCCGTGAAGCGCTCGTTGGGGCGCTGCTGCGCCAGCCGCAGCCAGTTGTGCTCGGCCTCGGACACGTGCTTGACCAGCCCCGACAGGGACAGCTCACTGGCGCTGGGACGGCTCGCCGCCTGCTCGGCGCTCACCCCGTCCAGCGCCTCGCGGATCGCGACGCGCTGGGCCTCGACGAACTTCAGGAGCGTGGCGCGCTCGTCGCCGAGGACCTCTTCGGAAATCTGAGCCATGACCGACCGCCTTCTGCGTGGAGGTGTTTCCCGCTGACAACCACCACGCTACGGACCATTGAGGACAGCGCGTGTCCTAGAAGGGGAAGTGGCTCCGGCCGTGTTGGACCGAGATCCACTTCTGCGTCGTGAACGCCTCCACCGTCGAGGCGCCGTTGAGCCGGCCGAGCCCGGAGGCCTTCTCGCCGCCGAAGGCCGCCAGCGGCTCGTCCCCGATCGTCGAGTCGTTCACGTGGATCATCCCGGTCTCGATCCGCTCCGCGAACCGCACGCCGCGTTCGACGTCCCGGGTGTGCACGGCGCCGCTGAGTCCGTACGGCGTCGCGTTGGCCAGCCGTACGGCCTCCTCCTCGCCGTCGAAGACCACCAGCAGCGCCACCGGACCGAAGATCTCCTGGCCCAGCAGCGGGGAGTCCTCGGGCAGGCCGGCCAGCACGGTGGGCTCGACCAGGTTGCCGCGCGTAGACCCGCGGACCAGGGCCCGCGCCCCGGACTCCACGGCACGGTCGACGAGGGCGGTGAGGGCGTCGGCCTGGAAGGAGTTGATCAGCGGGCCGATGTGGGTGTCCGCCTCGTGGGGGTCGCCGGTGTTCAGCGCCCGCACCCGCGCGGTGAACTTCTCCGTGAACTCGTCGGCGATCGTACGGTCGACCAGGATCCGGTTGGCGGCCATGCAGACCTGGCCCTGGTAGACGAAACGGCTGAAGACGGCTGCGTCCACGGCGTAGTCGACGTCGGCGTCGTCGAGGACGACCAGCGCGCTGTTGCCGCTCAGCTCCAGGACGGTCCGCTTGAAGTGGCGGGCGGCGACGGCGCCGACGTGGCGGCCGACCCGGTCGGATCCGGCGAAGGAGATCACCTTCGGCACGGGGTGGGTCAGGAGCGCGTCGCCTATCTCGGCGATGTCGGTGACGAGCACGTTGAGGAGGCCGGCGGGCAGGCCCGCGTCCTCGAAGATCTTGGCGATGACCCCGCCGCCCACCACGGGCGCGTTCTGGTTCGGCTTGATCACGACGGCGTTGCCGAGCGCGAGGGCCGGCGCGACCGACTTCATGGTCACGAGGAAGGGGAAGTTGAACGGGCTGATGACGGCGACGACACCGACGGGCAGCCGCTGGACCCGGTTCTCCTTGCCGGCCACCGTCGACGGCAGGATCTGGCCCTCGGGCCGGACGGCGAGCTGGATGGCCTCGCGGATGAACTGCTTGGCGAGGTAGATCTCGTACTCGGCCTTGGGACGGGTCCCGCCGAGCTCGTCGATCATCGCCTCGACGATCTCCTTCTCGCGCGCCTCGGTCAGCCGCAGGGCACGTTCGAGGACCTCGCGTCTCGCGTACGCGCCGATGGCCGCCCAGTCCGCCTGGGCGCGCTCGGCTGCCCGGTAGGCGCGGTCGACCTGCTCGACGGTGGCCACGGTGATGGCCGCGAGCTTCTCCCCGTTGTAGGGGTTGATATCGATGATGTCCCACGAACCGGTGCCGGCCAGCCATTCGCCGTCGATGTACTGGTGAGCCAGGTCGTCGAATATGGACATGCCATCCCTTACTGCGAGCGCGCACCTTGCGCTGCACCGGAGACCACCCGATCAGCCGATGGGAGACTGATCAGACGTCATGGTACGTGCGATTCAAGACAGTTGGAGCAATCCTCGGAGAAGATCCCGGGTCTGATCAGGCCCCGGGCAGTCGCGCTGGAGCCGTTCCATCGCCCGGTCGTACTGCGCCACTTCCTCGTCTTTGTCCAGGTAGAGGGCGCTGGTGAGCTGTTCCAGATAGACGATGTCCTGGAGGTCGGACTCCGGGAACCGCAACAGCGTGAACGCGCCGGACTCGCCCGCGTGGCCGCCGAAGGAGAACGGCATCACCTGGAGCTGCACGTTCGGCCGCTGGGACACCTCGATGAGGTGCTCCAGCTGCCCCCGCATCACCGCGCGGTCGCCGTACGGGCGGCGCAGCGCCGCCTCGTCCAGGACGGCGTGGAAGAGCGGGGCGTTCTCGCTGACGAGGGTCTTCTGGCGTTCCAGGCGCAGTGCCACGCGCCGGTCGATCTCGGCCGGGGTCGCCTCGGGCATGCCACGCCTGACGACCGCGTGCGCGTACGCCTCGGTCTGCAGCAGCCCGTGCACGAACTGGACCTCGTAGATGCGGATCAGGGAGGCGGCGCCCTCCAGGCCGATGTACGTCTGGAACCAGCCGGGCAGCACGTCGCCGTAACTGTGCCACCAGCCCGCCGCGTTGGCCTCACGGACCAGGCCCAGGAGCGACTCGCGCTCCGCGCCGTCCGTGACGCCGTACAGCGTCAGAAGGTCCTCTACATCCCGGGCCTTGAAGCTCACCCTTCCCAACTCCAAGCGGCTGATCTTCGATTCGGATGCGCGGATCGAGTAGCCGGCCGCCTCACGGGTGATGCCGCGGGATTCCCGGAGTCGCCTGAGCTGTGAGCCCAGGAGGATGCGGCGCACCACAGAACCGCTGGCTTCTGCGGTCACTAGTCCTGCCCTCCCCATCGAAAAGGTGTGCGGTGTGCGTCGCGGGGCCCCCGTACCCCAGAGGCCGCAGTCTGCCACCAAAACGCAGCGGCCCGTACTCGTTCCGTAACGGAATCCGGCCTGCCGGGAAAGAAGTCCGTAAGTCTGCGTAGGAAGAAATGAGCAAGAACCGTCACGGGTGGGGACAGGTCCGGCGCGTGCACGTGCATCTGCCCTTGCATCTGACATCCCCATTCGGAACGATGGTGCCGCGCACCTGCGTGCTCTTCGCGCCGGCGCCGGACCCACCCCGCAGTTCTTTTTGGACAGTGCCGCCGCTCCGTCCGCGAATCCCGGGAGTGCCTCGCATGGGGACGAATGGATCGACCATGCTCGAGCCGTTACGGCAGGGGCTGCCCCCGGTCGACCCCACGGCTGTCTCCGGGTCCGCCTCCTGTGCCCTGCCCGCCCGCTACGAGGCGGTGCGGGGCGCCCGTTCGTTCACCCGGTCCACCCTGGCCCAATGGGGTCTCGAGGACCGGTTCGACGACGTGGCCCTGGTCGTCTCCGAACTCGTCACCAACGCGCTGCGGCACGCCGCCGGGCCGGAGGATTCCGCCCGTCCGGGTGAGGAGCCGCCGGTGCGGCTGCACCTGATGCGGTGGAGCACCCGGCTGGTGTGCGCGGTCAGGGACCCCAGCGAGGACAAGCCCGGCGGCGACTTCTCGCCGGAGCGCACGGACGAGAACTGCGACGCCGAGTCGGGCCGGGGACTGTTCCTGGTCGACTCCTACAGTGACAACTGGGGCTGGCACCCACTCGCGGGGCGCCTGACGGGCAAAGTGGTGTGGGCGCTCTTCCTGCTCCAGGACTGAGCCGACCGGAACCCATGCGGAACGAGAACTGACCGAGACCGATCGCTGCGATCGGTCTCGGTCAGCGCACGTGCATGGCTTGATCCATGGCGTGTCGATCAAGCGATGGATCAAGCGATCAGATGGTCGAATTCACCGTCCTTGACACCGAGCAGCAGAGCCTCTATCTCGGCCGGCGTGTAGACGAGTGCCGGTCCGTCCGGGTGACGCGAGTTGCGTACGGCCACATTGCCGCCCGGCAGCTTGGCGAACTCGACACAGGAACCCTGCGAGTTGCTGTGCCTGCTCTTCTGCCAGAACACACCGTCGAGTTCTGCAGCTGCCATCCCGTTGTACGCGTGGTCCACAGGAAGCCCCCGATAGTGCAGATGTCAACTGCACCGGATCATAGCTGTGTTCATACGCGGCTGCACGGGCAGATGCACGTGCACGCGGGGTGGTTCCTTGATCACGCTGCGGCGGGACCCGGGCCCCACGGGCGTCGTACGAACGCCGTACGGAGCCGGTGTGCAGCCGGTACGGACGACGTACGGGCATGGAGTCAGACGCCCGGAAGCCCTCAGCCGGTTGCCCGCCGGCCGCTGCGCATCTGACTCACCGTCGGCGATGACTCAGGTCCGCAGGGTCCGCGCGCACGCAGGGCGACGAGCGGTTCCAGGCGGGCCCGCTCGACCCTGACGCCCGCGCGGGCGGTCTCCTTCAGCGCCCGGAACCAGCCCATGCGGACGAGCGCAGCCGCCGGGGGACGTACCGGACGGTCGGCATTACCGGAGATACCGCAGACCCCCGGGCATAAGAGCCTTCTTCAGGATTTGTTCAGATTTGTGCGGGCCGCCTGGAGCGGGGTTCCATGGGCGCCATGATCCGGAACGCGCTCGAACCCTGGCACCTGGTGATCCTCGCCGTCGTCTGCCTGCTGGTCTTCGGCTCCAAGAGGCTGCCCGACATCGCCCGCTCCGCGGGCCGGTCGCTGCGGATCCTCAAGGCCGAGACCCGGGCCCTGCGCGCCGAGGACGACGGGCCGGCGCGCTGACGCCCGGCGCACCGCCTGCCGCCGCACGGCCGCCCGGCGCGCCTCGGCCCGCCGCACGGCCGTCCGGCGCACCCACACGTAGAGCACGGCGACGGCGACGGAGGCCCCGCACCACACGGCGGCGGCGACCACGGTCACGGTGAGGACGTCTGCCATAGGAACTCCTTACGGGATTCCTGCGGATTCCTGCGGATTCCTGCGGGACTCCAGCGGACCCTGCGGGACTCCTGCGGGACTCCTGCGGGACGATTCCGGATCCCTTACGGATCCCTTACCCAGGAGAACGCCCCACCGCACGGGAGGACTTCACACTCGACCGGTCCGTGACTACTTGGGCAGGTGCGGGCGCCCGCCGCGCGCCACGCTCGCCCGGTCGGCCGCCGCCGTGCCGTCGGTCCATCCGGCGTGGTCGGTGGCCCCGCGCAGCCGGCTGGTGGTGGTCTTCGGGAACATCTCCTGCGCGCGCGATCCGACCGCCACGTCACGGGCGACCAGGGCCGGCAGCAGCGAGCCGGCCACCGCGTGTTCGGCGGTCTCGGCGAGCCGGTGGCCGATCCGGCTGGCGTAGGCGAGGAAGAAGGACTGCCGGAACGTCTTGGTCCGCTTGCGTCCACCGGAGCGCTGGGCGGCCTCGGCGCGCGTCATCGCCGCCGTGCCCTGCACCAGCAGCGAGGTGTACAGCAGTTCCACCGCCTCCAGGTCGCTCTCGAAGCCGACCACCGTGGAGAACTCGAACGCCGCGTTCCACACCGCCTGGCAGTGGTTGGCGCTCGCCACCGCGTCCAGCAGCACCGCCTTCGCCTCCTCGTACGGCGGCTCGACGCCGATCCGGCACGCGGCGGGCGTCTGCGCCGGCCGCTCGCCCCGGGCCGCCAGCACCGCCTCGTCCACCGTATGGCGGGCCATCAGGTCCTGCGCCTTCGAGCTGAGCGCCTCCGCCTCCTCCGGGTACGGGGTCGCCTCCGCCTTCGCCAGCAGCGCCCGGATCCGGGTCAGCATGCGCGGCTCGATGTGCGCTGCCTCGGGGAGGTCGGCGGGATCGCCCGGAACCGGGCCCACCGGTTCGATGGACGGCAGCCGCACCAGCAGCCGCAGCAGTTCCAGGACGGCGGTCGCCTGCGCGAACCGGTCGGCCTTCTCGCGGCGCGCGAGCGCCTCGGCGTACCCGTCGTCCTCGCCCCACCAGGCGTCGTACGCGCTCCAGCGGGCGGGCAGCCGCGCGTACCGGCGGCCCTCGGCGGCGAACAGGTCCTCGGCCAGCCTCAGGTGCCGCTCGCCGCCGAGGTCCCGGCGGACCAGCCGGAGCACGTCGGCGGGCTGCCAGCCGCGCTCCCAGGCCTGTCGTACGTACGTCTCCCCGCGCGCGAGCAGCGCCCTGCCGACCCCGGGCCAGGCGGCCGGATCGGCGGCGAGCAGGGAGGCGCCGGTGTCCAGCCCGGTGTCGTCCTGGGCGTAGAGGGCGGCGGCACAGGCCCGCTCGACGATGTCGTTCACGTGTTCAGCTTGACACGCGCGCGTCCCACGCCCGCCGGGCGGCTTCGATGCGCGGCCGGTGGGCGAGGGACCAGTCGGCCAGCGCCCGCACCAGGTGGGTGAGGCTGTGGCCGAGCTCGGTCAGCTCGTACTCGACCTGCGGCGGCACGGTGGGGTGGACGGTACGGGTGACCAGGCCGTCCCGCTCCAGGCGGCGGACGGTGAGGGTCAGCATGCGCTGCGAGATGCCGTCGACGGAGCGCTGGAGCTCCTTGAACCGGCGGACACCGGCGGCGAGTTCGACGACCACGAGGACGGACCACTTGTCGCCGATCCGGTCGAGGACGTCCCGGATCCCGCAGTCGTCGTCACAACTGACGACGGGGTCGGTTACCCCGATGTGCCCTACTGACATGAAAGTGCCTCCTTATGCGGTGGTTCGTCACCCGCCACGATGTCTGCACGTACCAAGCAATGAACGAACGAACAGACGGAGGACTTCCCATGTTGTTGATCACTGGCGCCTCGGGCGGACTGGGCTCGCTGATCGCCGGGCGGCTGGCGGGGCGGCCGGACATCAGGCTGGGCACGCGCCGGCCGACCGGCCCGGAGCAGCTGCGGGTGGACTTCGACGACCCCGCCGGCCTGGACTTCTCCGGTGTGGACACGCTGTTGCTGATCTCGGCCGGGTTCGGGGAGGACGACACCGTGCGGGCGCGCCACGAGGCGGCGATCGCGGCGGCGGAGCGGGCGGGGGTGGGGCACATCGTGTACACGAGCCTCACCCGGGAGGGTGACCACCTGCCGTACGCGCTGCCGCACCGCTGGACGGAACGGCGGCTGGCCGCCTCGCCGGTGGCGTGGACGGTGCTGCGCAACGGGCTGTACGCCGAACTCCTGGCGGCGCTGGCCGCGCCGGGCCCGGACGGGCGGATCACGGCGCCGATGGGCTCCGGGCGGATCGCGGCGGTGGCGCGCGAGGACCTGGCGGAGGTCGCGGTCCGCGTGGCGACGGACCCGGCGGCGCACGCGGGCCGCACGTACGAGCTGGTGGGCGACCGCCCGATCGGCGGCGCGGACCTGGCCGGTGCGGTCGGCGCCACGTACACCCCCGGCACGCTGTCCGAGGCCCGCGCCGCATTCTCGGCGGCCCCGGACATGGCCGCCTTCCAGATCCCGATGCTGGTCGCCACGTACTCGGCGATCGCGGCGGACTGCCTGTCCACCCCGGACGAGGGCACCCTGGCCGCCCTCCTCCCCCACCCCCCACGCCCAGCCCTGACCACATACGCGACCTCCCTCCCCACCCCCTGAACCCCAGCCCCATGACCACCCCCACCCCACCCCCGCCACACCACTCCAGCCCCGCCACACCACTCCAGCCCCGCCGGCGATTGAGGCGCAGGGGCCCGGGGCGGAGCCCCCGCAGCGCCAGCCCCGCCGGCGATTGAGGCGAGCGGGCCCCGGGGTGGAACCCGGCTCGTTGTCGGACCCTGGTGGGACACTCGCACCCATGAGCGACCGCAGCGACCGGTGGCTGCTGGCCGAGGACGGAGCCGGCGGCTGGCAGGCCATGCCCCTGACCGGGCCACTGGGCCGCCCAGGCGAAGGGCCAGGCGACAGGCCAGGCGGCGGCCCCGCCCCAACCATCCGCGCCCAGGACCCCGCCACCGCCGTCGCCACCGCCCCACAAAGCACCCGCTGGGTCTGGCGCAGCACCGCCGCGGTGTACCCCCGCCTCCTCGCCGCAGGCCTCCGCGTCACCCGCTGCTACGACATCGAGGACGCCGAGCTCCTGCTCCTCGGCCACGAGGGCCGCCTCGGCGAACCCCGCTCCGCCGCGGCCGCCTGGGCCCGCCTCACCGGCGGCCCCGTACCCCCCGACCCTCCGCAGCGCTCCGCCGAGCCCGGCACCCAGTCCTCCCTCTTCGAGCCCGGGCCCGTCCCCGTACCCCCCGACGCCCTCCGCCGGATCTACGAGGACCAGCTGCGCCGCCACGACGCCACCGCCCACCCCGACCGCCTGCACCTGCTGACCGCCGCCGAGTCCGCCGGCTTCCTCGTCGCCGCCGAGATGAACCGGGCCGGCCTGCCCTGGCGCGCGGACGTGCACCGCGCCGTGCTCACCGAGCTGCTCGGCGAGCGCTACGCCGGCGGCGGCGAACCGCGCCGCCTGGCCGAGCTCGCCGACCAGGTGTCCGCCGCCTTCGGCCGCCGCGTCCGCCCCGAACTCCCCGCCGACGTGATCAAGGCGTTCGCGCAGGCCGGGATCAAGGTCAGGTCCACCCGCCGCTGGGAGCTCCAGGAGCTCGACCACCCCGCCGTCGAACCGCTGATCGCCTACAAGAAGCTGTACCGGATCTACACCGCCCACGGCTGGGCCTGGCTGGGCGACTGGGTCCACGACGGCCGCTTCCGCCCCGAGTACGTCCCCGGCGGCACCGTCACCGGCCGCTGGGTCACCAACGGCGGCGGCGCCCTCCAGATCCCCAAGGTCATCCGGCGCGCCGTCGTCGCCGACCCCGGCTGGCGCCTGGTCGTCGCCGACGCCGACCAGCTGGAGCCGCGCGTCCTGGCCGCGATCTCCCGCGACCCCGGTCTGATGGCGGTGGCCGGCCGCCCCGAGGACCTGTACACCTCCATCTCCCGGCAGGGCTTCTCCGGCGACCGTGACATGGCCAAACTCGCCGTGCTCGGCGCGGTGTACGGCCAGACCTCCGGCGACGGCCTGAAGAACCTGGCCGCCCTGCGCCGCCGTTTCCCGCGCGCCGTCGCGTACGTCGACGAGGCCGCCCGCGCCGGCGAGGAGGGCCGCCTCGTACGGACCTGGCTGGGCCGTACCTGCCCCCCGGCCGTCGGCGCCGCCGACCCGGACGAGGCCGGCCTCCCCCAGGACGAGGAGCCCAGCGCACCGCCGGGCGCCACCGACTGGGTCCCCGGCTACGCCTCCACCGACTCCCGGGCCCGCGGCCGCTTCACCCGTAACTTCGTCGTCCAGGGCAGCGCCGCCGACTGGGCCCTGCTGATGCTGGCCGCCCTGCGCCAGTCGACCGCGCACCTGCGCGCCGAGCTGGTGTTCTTCCAGCACGACGAGGTGATCGTGCACTGCCCCGAGGAGGAGGCGCAGACCGTCGCCGCCGCGATCCGCGCCGCCGGCGACCTCGCCGGCCGCATCGCCTTCGGCGACACCCCGGTCCGCTTCCCGTTCACCACGGCGATCGTGGAGTGCTACGCCGACGCCAAGTGACGGCGTACGCCCCCTGCCCCCCGCCCTCCTCCCGTGTCCGGAAACCACCCAGTTTCACGATTCCGATGAACCGATGACAGGTCTGGTGTCACCCTTGTGCCATGTCGGGTTTTCGGGGGGCGGACCCGGCGCCTACACGGCGCTTGGTGCTGGACCGGTACGAGTTGCTCGAGCGTTTCCACGGCGGCATGGCGGAGGTGTGGAAGGCCCGTGACCTGCGGCTGGGCCGTACGGTCGTGGCGAAGTTCCTGCACGTGGCGGACCGCGGCACGCCCGCCGCCAAGCGTTTCCTGCGGGAGGCCCGGATCCTGGCCGGAATCGACGACCCGCGCGTGGTCCGCATCCACGACGTCGACGAGGCCGAAATCGACGGGTCCTGGAACCTGTACCTGATCACCCAGTACGTCGACGGGCGCACGCTGGGCGCGGCCCTGCACCGGGACGCCTCCATGCCGGTCGGCCGGGCCCTGCACTGGGCCGCCGAGCTGTGCGAGGCCCTCGTCCCCGTGCACGCCCAGGACCTGGTCCACCGCGACGTGAAGCCGGGCAACGTCATGGTGCGGGAGGTGGGCGGGGAGGAGCGGCTGGTGCTGCTCGACTTCGGGATCTCCCGCTCGTACACGGTCGTCGGCGATCTCGGCAACGCGGCGGGCGTGACCGGCACCGGGCAGCTCCTGGGCACGCCCGGCTACATGGCGCCGGAGCGCTTCATGCTGGAGCCGCCGGGGCCCGCCACCGACCTCTACTCGGTCGGCTGCGTGCTGTTCGAGTTGCTCACCGGCCAGCAGCCCTACGTGGCTCCGGACTTCGGCGACTACTTCCGCCTCCACTGCCACGCGCCGATCCCCTCCGTACGGGCGCTGCGCGCCGACGTACCGGCGGCCGTCGACCAGCTGGTCACCAGGCTCCTGGCCAAACACCCCGGCGAGCGGCCGGCCGACGCCAAGGGCATGGCCCGCACCCTGCGGGAGCTCGGCGGCGGCAGCCACCGCCGGCCCGCGCCGCCCGCCGACCCGGTCGGCGCGGTCGAGGACCGCTGCAACGCCGTCCTGGCCGCCGGCCACACCCCCGACGAGCGGGTGCGCCGGCTGACCGAGGTGGCCGTACTGGCCCGCGACGTCCTGCCCGCCGACCACCGCGGCGCCTGGCTGGTCGCCCTGCACCTGGCGCAGGCACTGCACGCGGCCAAGAACCCGGCCGCGGCCGCCGACCGGCTCGCCCCGGTGGCCGCCCGAGCCCGCCAGGTCCTCGGCGCGCTCGACCCGCTGACCCTGACCTGCTCCCTCAACCTCGCCCGCTACCTGGGCGAAGCCGGCCACCCGGCGGCCGCCGCCAAGCACCTGGGCGACCTGCGCACCGCCCTCGCCGGCGCCCTGGAGCCCACCGACCCGCGGATGGCCGAGCTCCGCTTCGACCTGGCCCACTGGCTGGCGACCGCGGGCGAACAGCAGCGGGCCGCCGCCGAGTTCCGGGCGCTGTACGCCGACCACTGCCAGGCGTTCGGCCCGGACGCCCCCCAGACCATCCAGCTGTACGAACTCATCACGCAGGCACCGAACGAGGGATGATGCGCATGCCTGACATGTACGACCTCAACGCCATCCGCGAGAGCTTCTTCGCCAGCCAGGCCAAGAGATCGGACGGCCCGCAGTCGGGCCGCGACCAGGTGTACGTCGACCGGGGCGGCAAGGTCCGGCTCGGCACCGGCGGCGAGAGCGACGCCCCGCTGTCCAGGGTCCCGCACAGCACCTTCGCCGCGCGCCGGAGCGGCAGCGGCCATTCCGCCCGGCTGGCCCAGGAGTACCAGGTCGCGGAGACCAAGATGCCGCCGGGCACCTACTACGAGAGCACGCCCGGCGCCGAGGGCTGGGTGTACGAGATCACCACCGAGTTCGGCAACACGTACGTGATGTGCGCGCACTTCGACGGCACCGACTACAAGGTCCGGCTGCTGGAACCGGCACTGGAGTCGCTGCCCGGCCACGACCAGCACGGCGTCCACCTCTACTACAGCGGGAAGATCTGCCTCTCCGACAGCCCGGGATCGGGCCAGCCCACGCTCCAGGAGGCGTACGCGCGCTCGGCGGCCTGGGCCCTCGGCGTGGACTTCGTCCGCATGGGCCACCCCTTCCCGTTCAACCGCAACCAGTAGGAGCGCCCGCGGTGCTGCCCGTACATGTCTTCGACTACGTCATCGAACAGGTGGGGACGGACATCGGGCGCACCCGGCCCGAGCAGGGCGGCGCCCTGCTCGGGCTGCGCGGCCGGGACGTCCTGACCGCCTTCGTCCACGACGCGCACGCGCACGTGACGCGGGTGGAGTACAGCAACACGTCCTGGCTGCTGGAGGAGATCGTCCGGCGGGAGGCGAGCGGCACCGAGCGCTTCAAGGGCATCGTGCACTCGCACCCGCTGGGCATGCCCCACCCCTCGGGCCAGGACCACCGCGAGTACGGCCGCACACTGGAGTCCGTCTCCGAACTCGGCCGCTACATCGCCCCGATCGTCACGCACGACGTCCACACCCCCGGCCGGCCGCACGAGCTGTTCACGGACACGGCGCGGATGTCGTTCTTCGGCGCCGTCTGGGCGGCCCGGGGCGTACGGCTGGACCCCATGCGGCCGGTGGTGGTCCCGCTGGCCGCGGCCGTACGGCAGGCGGGCCTGCCCTGGACACCGGACCTGCCGGTCACCGACCGCGTGAACGGCGTCGACGGGGTCCGGATCCCGCTGCCTGCCGACCCGCACACCGGGGCCCAGCGGCACCTGTTCGTCACGCCCGACTTCCCGGTGACCGCGCCCCTGCTGCTGGAGGAGGGCCCGGCGGGGCACGACCCGGGGGCGCGGTCGCGGGGCGCGCGGGAGGTGAGCGTACGGGAACTGGTGTGGGACCACCGGATACCGGAACTGGAACGCCTGGGTCACGCCCTCCACGAGCCGCACACCCAGGCCCAGCCGTCCTTCACCCCCCTGCCGGCCACGCTGACGACGCCCGCCCCGGAGCTCCGCCCGGAACCGGACGGGGAGCAGGACCGGCACCAGAACCCGATGGCGGCACCCCCCACCCCGGCCCCGGCCTCACTCCCCGCCCCCGCCCAGGCGGAAGCGGAACCCACCCGTCCCCCGGTACGGGCGGCAGCGGACCCTCCGACCCCGATCGCGCCCGAGCACCCGCCCGGATGGCTGCGCCGGCGCGCCCTGCGGCTCGGCATCGGGCGGAGCCGGGCGGTCCACGCCGGCCTGTTCGCCCGGACCGGCGGCCTGCTCTCCCCGGAACTCGCCGGCGCCCACGTCCTGCTGGTCGGCGTCGGCTCGGTCGGCAGCTACCTCGCCGACGTCCTGGTCCGCTCCGGCATCGGCCGGCTGACCCTGGTGGACCCCGACCGGGTCGAGGCGTCCAACGTCGGGCGCGCGCTGTTCGGCGTACGCGACATCGGCCGCAACAAGGCCAAGGTGACCGCGCGGCGGCTGCGCCGGATCAACCGGAAGCTGTCGGTCGACGTCCGGCCGTACGAGGTCGCGCGCCTGGACAACCACAGCTGGCAGCAGCTGATCGCCGGCGCCCACCTGGTGATCGCCGCCACCGACGACAACGCGGCGCAGCAACGCCTCAACCACCTCAGCTACTTCGTCGGCCGCCCGGCGGTCTTCGTCGGCCTGTACGAGGGGGCGGCCGGCGGCGAGATCGTGTACACCACGCCCGGCTCGCCGTGCTGGTCCTGCGCGACGGGCGGGGTGCGCGAGCGGCTGGGCGACCTCGGACACCAGCCCCGTACGGACTACGGCACGGGCCGGACGTACGCCGTACCCGGACTGCTGCCGGACATCCAGCACCTGGCCTCCTCCGCCGCGAAGGTCGCGCTGTCGCTGCTGCACGAGCCGGACGGACCTGAGCGGATCGGCGGGTTCCTGAGCATGCCGCTGCGGGAGGGGCTGTCCATGGTCCAGTTCGGCATGGAACCGGACCACTGGTTCTTCCCGATGATCCTCGACGGGGTGCCCGGCCAGCACGCCTTCCAGAGCGTGTGGCTGCGTACGGGGAGCCGGCCGGACTGCGCGGTGTGCGGGAACCCGGCGCTGCGCAGCGACCCGGGCGACTACGCCGGGACGGGCGACGACTCCGAGATCACGCGGGCCCAGCAGCAGGCCCTGGCGGAACGACGGCGGACGGGGTCCTCCCGGGCCGCCCACGGCCGGCGATAGGAGGACGGGGCGCACGATGGCCGACGACACGACGGAGGCGATGCGGGCGGCCCGGCGCGCCCGCGCCCAGGCGAGCACGGGCGCCACCCCGCAACCACCCCCGCCCCCACCACCGCCACCCCCGACCCGAACCCCGCCGCCGCCCCCGCCCCCGGCCCCCATGGCGCCCCGGCCGAGGTACGTCGCGCCGCGCCCGCCCCGGTCCGCGGCCGGCCTGGGGGGTTTCGCCCGGCTGGGCCAGTCGGGGGCGCTGGCCGTCCTGCTCTGGCAGATCCTGGTCCTCGTCAAGTGGCCGCTGCCGTTCACCACGTCGGCGCAGTACGCCGGCGCATGGCAGGAGCCGTTCGCGCTCGCCGCCGCCCAGCGGCGCTGGGAGCACTTCGGCGAGGTCCAGCGCTTCGTCCTCGGGCAGGGTCCGGCGGTCGAGTACCCCTGGCTGTTCCCGGCGTGCGCGGTCGCCCTCGTCCTGCTGGTACGGGCCGTACGTCTCCCCGACACGGCCCAGGCCGTGCTGGGCGGCTGCGCCGGGCTGTACGGCGCGGCGCTCCTGTTCGCGGGCGGCCAGGTCCTGCTCCACCAATGGCCGCTGACCGCCGTCCTGCTGGCGCTGAGCCTGACCCTGCTGTACGCGATCCGCATCAAATAGGGCACAGGCGACCGCCCCACCCGCCTGCCCACCCTCCCCATGTCCGAATCCCGCCGTACCGTGACCGAAACGTCTCCGCCCCGACGCCGACACCGGCCCGTTGGCGTTGCTAGGTTCGCGGCGCAGCCGACCGCGGGAGGACCGCACCCATGACCGTCAGACGTGCCCTGCTGACCTCCATCGCCACCACGGCCCTGCTCCTGCCGGTCACCACGGCCTGCTCCAGCACCCCCGCACCCCCACGCGCCACCTCGTCCCCGGCCCCTCCCCCCGCGCCGACGACGACCCCCGCCACCCCCGCGCCGCTGCCGGCGACGACCACCCCGATACCACCCACCTCGCCCACCCCCACGACCCCCACACCCCAGTCCCCGACCCCACTCGCAACCCCATCCCCGAGGCCTCCCCAGCCCCCCACCCGGGCCTCGATGTCCGTCGAGACCAGAGGCGGCCGGCTCACGCTCGTCCGCGGGGGCGCCGCCCAGGAGTTCACGGTCACCGTCCGCAACGGCAACACCCAGGCCTACGACCACCTGCTGCTGACGTTCCAGATGGAGATCCTGTTCGGCGGCGGCACCGCCGAGCCGACCGGCCCCGGCCCGGGCTTCGTCCTGGAACGCAAGGACCCCGCGACCGGCGCCTGGCGCCCGGCCACCCTGCGCATCGCCAACGACTCCCTGCCGAACGCGCTGCTGCGCGGCGGCACCCCGCTGCCCCGCGACACCACCCGCACCGAGCACTACCGCCTGCGCGCCCTGCGCGTCGGAGCCGCCGGCAGCACCCCGGTCATGATCCGCCTGGTCGACACGGACACCGACCGCTCGGTGGCCACGTTCAACCTCCCGACGAGCACAGCCCGCCGCTGAGACACAAGGCCGGGAGCCCCGCCGAGAACCCAACAAAAAACCCAGGTCACGCATGACGTGACCTGGGCTTCGATGGAGCCGCCTTCGGGATTCGAACCCGAGACCTACGCATTACGAGGCCCCACAAAATCATCCCGGCCAGTGCCGGGCGGTGCCACAGAATCCCGTTTCCCCAGGTCAGGGACCTACGTACCCGAACCCTCGTGCCACCCAATCCACCCCGTGCCACCCCGTCCGCTCACGCAGCGCTCACGCATGAGATCAGCATCCGGGGACCGCGGTTACGGGTAGTCAGCACGCCAATCTGCTGATCACTCTTCATAGTGGACCGCCCCTCGGGGGCAGCACCCTGTGCCAGCAACAGGAGTTCCGATCTGCAGACACACTGCGCCAGAAGGGGACACCAATGGGCAAGCGCTCCACAGCACGCATCATCGCCGCTCTCACCGCAACGGCTGCGCTGGCCGTCTTACCTCCGGCCGAGGCGCACGCCGGCGCCATCGGCTCGACGCCCGTGGCCACCTTCGACTACCAAGTCGGAGGCGTCACGATGAAGGTCCCTACGGGCTGCATGTTCACCCACATCATCCGCGGCGGCGGCAGGAACATCACCTACCAGAACGCCGGCGTCGACTGCGGATTCGTCGGAGCCCTCAACGCCGGGTTCTGCAACTGGCGCATCGACTTCACCTACGCGGACACCGACAACAAGATCTACCGCACCTCACGCGGCAAGACCCACACCGAGTGCAAGATCAACCCGATGCGGGACAACGCACCCCAGAAACTCCCCCGCTACGGAAAGGCCTGCGCGTACATCAACGTCAACGGCGTTCGCCGGGCCGGCCAGTGCCACCACATCACGAAGTGAGCCGCACATGACCAACCATCCCACCCCCGAGGAACCCGCCTGGGAAGCCAAGCGCCGTCGCGCCGGCATCACCGCCTTCCTCACCGGCGCCGGCGCATCCTTCGCCTTCTTCGCCTTTTTCCCTGGCCTCCCCCACGTGATCGACTGGGGCGCGATCCTCGTCTCGTTCGCCGTCGGGGGGCTGATCCGCTGGGCATGGCTGGCCCGCATCACGAAGAAGCACGCCGATCTGGGCTGAAGCCCGACCGGGTACGCGCTACCTCAGGCCGTAGCCGGCCGCGCGGTCAGCCCCCGCGCACCCGCCCGGCCTCGCTCGCCCGCCACCACGACACCAGAGCGAACCGTGTTGCGGTTATTGCGATTGCTGCAGATAATGCGGTTAAAGGTTGCCTCATCGCGACTGAGACGCCACACGAAGGGACGGTCACACAATGAGCACGTCGACCGCTCGGCCCACACCCCCGTCCGGGGCGAATGCCGACTTCGCGGCCCGGGCCCTGATGCCCGTAAAGAGGTCCCTCGCGCGCTCTCCTCGCGCCGAACGGATCCGCTTCCGGATCGAGGACGCAAATGCCGATCTTGAGCTGCCCCGAGAGGCCGTGGAACTGCTGGCGACGGTACTGAGCCACATGGCCGCAGGCCGCGCTGTCTCCATCGTCCCCGAACACGCCGAGCTGACCACACAACAAGCCGCTGACATGCTGAACGTGTCCCGGCCGTTCCTGATCGGACTGCTGGACGCCGGCGAAATCGACTACCGGAAGGTCGGCACCCACCGCCGGATCAAGGCGCAGTCCCTGCTTGAGTACCAACGCCAGGACGACCAGAAACGACGGGCGGCAGCAGACGAACTAACCGCCCTGAACCAGGAGATGGGGCTGATCTGACCCCGTGGCGTTCATCGTCGTCTACGACGCCTGCGTCCTGTACCCGAGCACGCTGCGCGATCTTCTGATCCGCATAGCCCAAGCCGGGCTCGTGCAGGCCAAATGGACCGAACGGATCCTCGATGAGGTCTTCACGAATCTTCAGGCCAACAGGCCAGACCTCGAGTCTGCGAGGTTGACCCGTACACGCGAGTTGATGATGCGCGCTGTTCGGGACTGCCTCGTCAAGGACTACGAGCCCTTGGAGTCGGCGCTGGACCTGCCGGACGCCGACGACCGTCACGTACTCGCTGCCGCCGTCAAGTCCCGGGCTCAACTCATCGTCACCAACAACCTCAAAGACTTCCCCGACGAGACGCTGAGTACATGGAACGTCGAAGCCGTCTCCGCGGACGACTTCGTTTTGGCCCAGATCGACCTCGATCGCCAGAGGGTCTTTGCCGCTGTCCAACAGATCGCCGACTCATGGCGAAATCCGCCCGGGGTCGCGGGCGATGTGCTTGATCGCCTGGAGCGAGACGGCCTCCTGGAGTCGGCCGCCGCCCTTCGCGCTGGCCGGTAGCTCGGGGCCAGTTCCCCCGATCCGGTGCTCACGCACGGGGTTCCAGGCTCCGGCCGCCACATGCCCGCGGGCGTAGCGGAAAGGCAAAAGCCCAGGTCACAAGCTATGTGACCTGGGCCTTCTCTGAGCCGCCTTCGGGATTCGAACCCGAGACCTACGCATTACGAGGGTCCGCAAGATCATCCCGGGTGGTGCCGGACGATGCCGCAGAATCCCGTTTCCGCTGATCAGAGGCTTGCGGCCGTGATCACCGTGACACCTGGTCCGCGCCCGTGCCACCCAGTCCGCTCACGCAGCGCTCACGCAAGCAGGCCGTCCGACGACCGCGAACCCGCAGGTCTCCGGTGCTGCCAGAAGCGACCACCCGTACGAGTCATTGCCTCTGGCTCGGCTCCGGGGTGAGCTGTTTCCATGCATCGCTGGTCTCCCCTGAACGAACGACAGCTCGCCCTGCTCGGCCGACTCGCGAGCGGCAAGGAGTCCGAGGAGCCCTCTTGGGACCCCGGTGAGTTCCGCACCGCCTACGCGCTGCGCGACCGAGGGCTGGTGACGATCAAGCGCAGCGGGGGTGAGGTAGATGCCCAGGTCACCGAGGCAGGCACCTTCTACATCCAGCACGGCCACCACCCGGACGACCCCGCGCACGCCGACGAAAAGAAGACCGCCGAGGGGAAGGCGGCAGGGGGCACCCGCTCCGCCTCCTACGCCGACAGGCCAGTCGCACTCGCCCGTCGGACCAAGGCGAAGGAGCTCATCGAGCGACTCGTTACGGACAGGCGGGTCACCGTCACCGAGCCCGACGACGCCACGGTGACGGAGTGGCGACGCGTGATCGACTACGCGAAGCGCCACAGCCTCGTCCCTGAGGGACAACGCATCGAGAGTCTCCGCATGTGGAATCGCGACCTGCAGATCTCTCTGGTCGAGGGCCCACACCCCAACTCACGGAGGCAGAGGCCTGATGAGGCGCCGCCCGTCCACGTGCCCACTCAGTTGCGCTCTCCGCATCCGGTCGTGGCCGCACTGAGGGACGACGAGGGCCGACTCGTCGTGCCGGCCCCTCTGCGCCGCCGATCGTTGCTGCTTCTCCAGGGCCTCGCCGCCGAAGCAGTACGCCGCGGGCACAAGGTCAAGGAGCATGAAGTCCCCTCCCGCCACCGCAGCCATGCCTACACGTACAACGGGCGCCACTACCCCTCCAGCTACTCCCGCCGCGAAGGCGAACTGGACCTGGTCGTGGGCGGATTCGCCTACACCGTCACGATCCAGCAGGAGTTTCCCCAGTCCACCGAACCAGAGCGCTCCAAGAGCCTCGTGATCGAACTGGGCTACAGCCAAGCCAGCCGGCAGTCCCGCTGGGCCGATCGCAAGCGCTGGGTGCTGGAGGACATCCTGGGAGCCGTGCTCCGGGAGATCGAGACCCGCTCCGTAGAGGACGCCCAGCGCAAGGCGGACGAAGAGCGGGCGAAGGCCGAAGGCGAGGTCCGCTGGCGGGCAGCCATGGAGAAGGCTAAGGACCTGGCCGCCCAGGAACAGTTTGCTGAGGTACTTCGCGCTCAGGCCCGCCAGTGGCAGGAAGCGACTGAGCTGGGCGCGTACTGCAACGCCCTGGAGCGTCGACTGGAAGAGGAGGCCGGGGAAGATGAGGCCACGGTGGCCTCGGCACGAGGGTGGCTAGCCTGGGCACGCCGTTACGTTCAGAGCCTCGACCCACTGGCCCGTCCACCCGCCATGCCCACCGCTCGCGAACCGAAGCCCGAGGAGCTGGCGCCCTACCTGAACGGCTGGAGCCCACACGGCCCCGAAGCGCACCGCGGCTGGGGAGCTCACTAAAGGGGGCGACCCACCATCTGCGATGACCCTGTGGAGCCGAGAGTCAGCGACTACCTGCGCACGGCGACGAGTCCCCTCCGCTCACGGAGCGGTACCTGATTCACGGCCGGCCAAGAACGCCCACTAGGCGCCGCCGGCACGGCAAGCGACGGCCTACACGGGCCGCCCCCTCCCGCTGAATCACCCCGCTCCATCAGGAGATAAACACTTGACCAAATGGATCAACGTCAATAGATTATTCCATCGTGCTGGAGTCGAACCATAGGGGGAGCCATGGGGCAGTTGAGGACTCGCAAACCAGGCGCAGCGTCAGATCATCAAGCAGCGTCGAGCGGCTCGGCAGGGCCTCGACTGGGGCTACGCGTGGTCTCCTACGGTGGCGGCGTACAGTCCACCGCGCTCCTCGTGCTCGCGGCGCGAAGAGAGATTGACTACCGCACGTTCCTCTTCGCCAACGTTGGCAACGACAGTGAGCACCCGGCGACCCTGGCATACGTACGGGATGTTGCTCTGCCCTTCGCCGCGGCGAAGGGCATCCAACTGGAGTCGCTTGAACGTCGCCGTCGGGATGGCACCTCCGAGACGCTGCTCCAGCGGCTTTCGCGACCGGAGCTCCGTTCGATCCCAATCCCAGTGCGGATGGCGAACGGGGCGCCTGGTCGACGGTCGTGCACGGCAGACTTCAAGATCAGGGTGGTGGGGAGATGGCTGCGTGAGCATGGGGCCACTGCTGGAACCCCAGCGACCGTGGCCATCGGAATCTCCGTCGACGAGATACACCGGGCCAACCGACGGCGGAGAGAACCGCATGAGGAGATCGACTACCCCCTGCTCGACATGGGACTTCGGAGATCAGACTGCGAGCGTCTGATCTCCGAGGCCGGCCTGCCGGTGCCGCCCAAGAGTTCCTGCTTCTTCTGCCCGTTCAAGACGGTCGAAGCATGGAGGCAACAGCGAGCCGCAGACCCCGAACTCTTCGCCAAGTCGGTCAAGGTTGAGGAGCTGGTCAATCAGCGGAGGGCGTCCTTGGGGCGTGATCCCGTCTACCTGAGTAGGTTCGGCCGCCCCCTGAGGGAAGCGATAGCTGCCCCTGGACCGGCCGCATCAGGCGATGAGGACGACGGGGTGTGTGACGCGGGGTGGTGCATGACATAAACCATGCCATCGGGGCGTGGTCTTTCATCCGAGCTGTGACTCCGGCCTGGGCACTGCGCTCACCCCTTCCGGCCTCGTGGCTTCTGAGCAGCCCGTCGACCGGCCCGCAGTTCATCGACTACCTCCGTGATCACGGGCCGACCTCGCACAGCGGCATCTGCCATGATCGTCTCTAGCAGCCACAGCGGCGACCGAGACAGCACCAAGTCGGCATCGGCAATTGTCCGCCTATGCCTCCATCGGGCAACGGCCCGTTCGTCGGTGCCGAGGACCATGGCCGCTTCTTTGCTCCCCAGCAGAACGGGCAAGTCTGCTGGGGCTTCCAGCGCGTAGCCGCCGGGAACAGATTCCTTATACAGGGCGAGGCGCTCGGCCGAGACTTCCCGGCCGTTGTGCCCGTCGAGGCGGAGGACCGTCCCGAGCAGCCAGTACGGGTTTCCAGAAGCCACGAGGTCGGGCTCGCCAAGCACCCCTTCGGTTCGCCACTTCTGCGATGTCTGGCGCTCGACGCCGAAGAGACCGGCGATCTCCGCGTGGCCGACCAGGTACGGCATCTGCGGGGCCATGACCTCTACTTCTCCGTGCCGAGCGTCGAAAGGGGCCCTGCTTCCCGCAGGGCCCCTAAAAGATAGCCTCCACCGGCCTGCCGTGTTGGCAGGTGGCCGGCGTAGGGCCACATCGGCAAAGGAAGCGCGACTGTCACGTTGTACGCGACCGCCACCTGCCTACAGCGTGGCCTTGAAGCCAAGGCAGCTCAGAGATGGCACACCGAGCAGCCGGCCTCATCGTCGTCTTCATCATGCGCGTCGGCGAGGACTTCCAGAAGCGGCCTGTTGGGTCGTACACGCTTGGCCGCCCGCTCGAGGGCGCCCTGATGCTTGGCTTCGATCTCTTCGCGGCGCTCTATCAGCTCATGCAGGGACTCCCCCTGAGACCAGGTGTACTGCCGGTCCTGCATGGCGGTGTGCCGGTAGTTGACCTTCTCCTCGTAGGCTATTGCCTTCTCGAACAGCTCAGGGTGCCGGTCCTTGAGTCCAACCCATTCGTGCTTCCGCTGGAAGAAGCAGAAGTAGCAGCCAGACCTAGTGCGCCACTCGTAGTAGGCCGGCAAACCGATGCCTGCCTCCTCGAGGATGTGGTCGACACCTGCTCGATCGATCCCGTCCTCACGGAAGGGGAACACTGCAGTGATGTTGGGCTTGGTACTGACATAGCCGAGTCGGTTCTCGTCGGCCCTGATGGCGACGTAGGAGATCACCTCATCGTCACCGACCCACTCCTCCAGCGGCTTGATCTTCAGATTCTTGGTGCACCAACGCATCTGAGGGCTGGGGAGTGTGCCCTGATAGACCTCCAGCCAGTGGTCGAAGTCCCGAGTGGCGTTCAGCCGGACGATCGGCTTACCGACCGCGGCTTCGAGGCGATTGAGGTACTCGTACGTTTCCGGCAACTCGGCGCCGGTGTCACAAAAGAAGTACTCCATCTCCGGCACCCGGTCGCGCATGTGGATGGCAAGCGCGGAGGAGTCCTTGCCGCCGGACAGGCCGAGGACATGGCGCTTCTTGCTGCCGGAGCCGTTGGTGTCGCTCACAGCTTCTCCTTCGTCTCGTGGGCCTTGTCGGTGTCGGCAGCCGCCAGGCGTTCCGCCAGGGCAGCGAGGAGGATCCGGGCGCCGTCAGGGCCGAGTGCCTTCTCAGCCTGCCTGATGACACTGACAACGAGGTCATCGGCAGCTTGTCGGGACTGCTTCGGCATATGGATGAGCGTCCGCTCTTCCGTGCCCTGGGAAGTGGTCAGCGTCAGCAGACGTGTTTCGATCTGACGCGGAGCCGCGACAGCCTGCCCCTGGAGGGGGACGTCGTGCGCCTCGTAGAGGTGGCTGACGCGCTCGAGGGCGCGTGCGATCTCCTTGACCTTGGCAGGGAAGCTCGCAACGTCCTTGTCCGTCCAGTCGCCGAGAGCCTTGTTGGTCAGACGAATGACGATCGGGTCCAACCAATCCTCATCCGCCAAGCTCTCGTTGAGGACTCGGGAAACGAAGCCCTTCAGGTTCAGCTCGAGTGGGGCGTTGGCGAAGCCGTGCAGTCGCTCACTGAGGCCAGACCGGAGTGCTGCGATCTCCGTGGGCAGGCGGAACTCGTTGCCGATGGATGTCAGGACCTCCTGGCGAAGCGCGGCGCTCGCGCCGGAGAGATCGTCTAGGGCAGCGATCAGCTTCGCGGTGTATTCCTGGGCGATGCCCTCGTCCTTCATCGAGTCCGCGGCGATCGGCTCCAGGCCCAGTGCTTCGGGAAGCGACGTGAAGATCAGCTTGTCCGGATCGGTGGCGCCTTCCAGGACTTGGCGAATCTTCAGGGCGTTCTCGCTCAGCCGGTTGGTCTTGACCGCGTACGGCTCCAGGTCCATCACACGCCCAAGGATCGTGCGCGTCACCGAGAGGAGAACGGGGTTGCGGACCAGGCGAGATCGCGGCGGGACCACGCCCAGTGCCTTGGCGAGTCCATCGACGACCAGACGGCGCTGCCCGCGGCCTACAGGAGCGGCCTTTACCGTGAACCGGTCCGGGTAGGGGACGTTGAGCCGCTCAATGATTTCGGGAGTCAGGCGCTGGCAGTAGTTCCCTTCCTCGAAGAGCGCAATGTCCTCACCTCGCAGGATAAGCGCCGTAACCACCAGAACCGGCACAACGCCGGCCTTGACTCCGTACGGAGGTGCCATCAGCTGGTGGTAGATGTCCACGATGGGAGTGGGCTGTTTGGCGTTCGTGAGCGCTTCCTCGAGCGCCGCCCAGGCAGCCATGACACTGTCGTTCACATCGGCACTGGGGCGCGCGATGCCATGGGTCAGGATCGTGTCGCCCTCGGTGTCACTTCCACCCTCTGCCGCGACCCTGTGGAGACCCAGGTACTCGACGACTCCGTGGTACATCGCTCGTTCCGCGGAGTAGTTGTCCGGGTCAAACCCCAGGATGTGGACCCCCGACCGCTGGAGCATGGCGGTGAGGACCTCGCGACGCGCCCGCGCGCCATTGCTGGTGAGCTGGTGGCGGCCGGCCATCTCATTGCGAACCCACGGCGTGAACGGGTAAACGCGCTCGCATGCCTGCGAGACGAGGCTCGCATAGCTACGGGCCTCGATGATCGCGGTCGACTCGCTGGCGGTATCACTGCCCGCGTTCCACAGGTGCCAGGTCGACTGGCTGCTGCGGGGATTGAACGCCTCGTCGAGCTGGGCTCCAATGCTCTGGGCAATCTCAGCCGCGCGTTCAGCGATCTCTCGTGCCGCAACGTGATCGATGGTGTCGTCGTCGAGGAGCTCCTGAAGCGCTACCAAGTCGATGCCGGCCCGCAGGACGGCCTCAGGGTTCTTCGTGACACCAACCAGCACTGGCAGCGGCGAGTTCACTGCTGGGCGGGTCTCCAGCGTGCCGAGGTGGTAGACGATGAGACCGTCAGCGGCGTCCTTGACGACCTCCGGCCCATCGATCTTTTCGCCCTCGTGACTGACGGCAGTGACGAAATACCTGAGCATGCCAGTGCGTTGGCTGTGGCGGCCGGCGACCACAGCGGCGGGCAGGACCTTACCGAGGTGCTTGCTGAAGTACTCGACCACGTCGGCTGCCTGAATCCTGGTGGCCACCTCGCGCACACGCGCGTCGATGTCGACGTCGGTCCCCTGCCAGACGCGGTACTCATTGCTGTAGGCGCGGTGGACAACGAAACCGTCCGCGACGAGTCGGTTCAGGCGCTCCTGCAAGGCTGCGAAGCGGTCCTGGTCGGAGGCGTCGGTCGGGTCATTCAGGGCGAACTGGATCATGGACGGCGTGGCTCGGAGCAAGCCATCCGCATCGATCAGGTTCAGGATGCCAATGACCTTGATGACTTCCTGGTCTTCGGCCGGCAGGCCATGCGCCTCATTCAGCCGCATATCCACTTCGAGCCAGCGGCTGGCGTTGGAGGAAGCAAGGATGGTTGTCCGGCCGGAAGCGAAAAAGTAGTCGTACAGCTGAGGCAGGCGCACCGTAGATGCGCGATCGGGCACACCGGACCCAAGCGTCTCAAGTGACCGTCGAACGGTATTCGGCTCATCGCCGGCGAGGAACCCGGTGAGGCTGCGGTCGTGCTGTCCGATCTGGGATGCAAGGAGCGGGGCGGCGATCGCAGTAAGTGGGTGAAGCGGGTATAGGCCGGCGAATGTCTCGGCGGAGATGTCGACGACTGAGTTGAGGGCGTGACCAGTCCATGCTTCCGCGGCGGCGTGCGCTTGTTCCTGGATCAGGGCAAGGCCGGCGTCCGCGACGCCCGACAGGTCCAGCCGTCGCCGCATCAGGTGGACGGCGTCCCCGAGGTTCGGCGCAAACGTGATGTCTTCGAACCGACCCTGGACCTTGGCCCACTCCTGAGTCTGGACGGCGCTGGATCGTGCCGCGTAGTCAGTGAAGGCCAGGTGCTGCAGGGTGAAGATGAACAGGGGCAGTCCAGAACGGCCGGCCCCCTTTTCTGCCAGTGTCTGCAGCAGGAACACATCGCTGTCGGCATCGCCAGTGTCTCCGGCGGCGGCGAGGTATTCGAGCGACTTGCCGAACTCATCGAGAATCAGCAGGACCGGTGCCGTGTCGCACAGCACCGTGACCGCATCCTCCAGGTCCTGTGCAGTCGGAACACCCCGCTCAGAGCACTGGGCGAGCACCTGGGCAACGGCCTTCGGAGGCCGTGACTTCCATCTCCGCTCTACGGCCGTCTGCAAAGCGCGGTGAATCGTTGCAGCCAGGGGCTCGCGTCGGGCGGTGGCGACCGCGCCGAGGAACCCGCCTGGCGCGAGTTCGTCTCGCACTCGGGCCAGTCGTGCAGCGTAGCCAGGGCTCGTTGCGGCGACCGCTGCCTCGGCCTCAGCACGGCGGGCCTTGTCGTGGCCGAGGAACGCGTCGAAGAGGTTAGACAGGGTGGACTTGCCGGAGCCATACGGGCCGGTAAACGACCACGCGCGCGTACGTCCGAGATCACCCACTGCGTTCGTGAGGCGCTCCAGGACATCGTGAGCGCGCGCACCGACGTAGGGCGAATTCAGCTGGCGCTCACGGACGTCGCGTTCAAGGTTGGTGGACCGCAGTTCCGATCCGACCAGGGTGATACCTGCAGGAAGCTGGGCGGTAGCGCTGTTCTTTAGGGACTGCTTGCTCTTCGTTGCCATGATCAGGCGTTCTCCTCGCCGAATACCAGCTCGTCAACCTGCCGGGAGGGCTTCTTGCGCGTGGGCCTCGTAGTCCCGTTCGCGAGGCCCGGGTACTTCTCGAGCCACTCCTCGGGAGTGGGGAAGCCTTCACGGTCCCGCGCCCGCCCGTAGTAGTCGTCCAGCACGTCCCAGGCCAAGGCCTGCGGAGCCCCGGCGAAGGCAAGGCTGCGCTGGCCGAGCGCCTCGACGATCTGCAGTTCGGGGTGATCGGCCACAAGGGAGTCGATGGCCTTGGTCAGCTCGGGCTCCCGCATTCGGAATGCACGCCCAGGAGAGCCCTCTTCGGCGGAGAGCCTGGCCAGTGAGATCGAACCAGCACCTGGGGCGAACCGGGAGGCGTAGTCAAGGCAGGCGTAGGCGAGGACCGGCGCCGGGAGATTGGACCGCGAGCCGTTCGTGAAACGCCAGGTACGTTGCTTGCCCTTGCCCTGCCCTTCGAGCAGTCCAAGCTCGCGGAACGGCGACATGAGGAGATCTTCAAAGCTTCCAGGAGACAGCGGATTGAACTCCTGGTCCTGCGAGTACATCTTCGTCAGGCAGTCCACATCACGACCGACCGACTCCGCGGCCTTCCAGAACTTCTCCTCGAAGTTCTCGCGCACGTAGCGCGTGATGACACTCTCCATCTCCGCGTCAGTGACGCGCGAGCGGGGGGCGAGGTTGAACATCACATACCAACTTGGCGCCATGCATTTGGTGCCCGGCTCGGACGAGAGCAGCCACCAATGCAGCAGCCAGAGGCTACCGGTGTCCTCCAGGTAGGGGTCTGCCCCTTCCTCGTCGAGCAGCCAGCGCGCCCGCCACGTGGGTGCAGCAAGGTGCGCACGCTGGGAAGGGTCTTCGTGCGCATATTCCTGGACGAGCTTGAAGGCCTTCGACCAGTACCGCATAGCGTTGACCATGTTGCGGCCGACGCCGAGGCGGACACGCGCGTCGTCCCTGATGAAGATGTCAGGAACGTCCTTGACCTGCATGTATGCCTTGTGCATCCACCCGAACCTCGGAGCAAAGGTCTCGTGACGGTTGAAGTGGAGCTCGACGGCTTCGGCGAGCCGGCTGTCTGACATCGGGGGATGCCTTTCGGTGGGCAAACTCAGGGGAAGGTGGGGGTATCGAAGAGAACGCCGGTCACGGCTCCGCAGTGGCGGCCAGCAGTGCTCGCACCTGCGCGACTGAGCCGACGGCAGCCTTGATCGCGCGTTCGACATCCTCTTCGGTCGTGGCATAACCCAGCGAAAAGCGGATGGTGGCGTCCGCGTCGTCACGGGTGCGCCCCATAGCGAGGAGCACGTGACTCGGGCTCGGCGCGCCGGAGGAGCACGCGCTGCCGTCAGACGCGGCCACGTGGGGCATCGCGGCGAGAACCGCGTCAGCCTGCACGCCAGCGAACGTGACGCTAGTCACTCCGGGCAGTCGGGGGACACTCGAGCCGTTGATCCGGCAGTCAGGCACGTGGGCAAGGAGTCCGGCTTCCAGTCGGTTGCGCAGCTCAGTAATTCGGACTGCCTCGGCTCGCAGCTTGAGCCGGGCAGCTTCAGCAGCAGCACCAAGCCCCGCGATGCCGGCTACGTTGAGTGTGCCCGCTCGCCAACCGCGTTCGTGGCCGCCACCGATCATCAGCGGTCGGTACGGCAAGGTCGTGCCGCGCCGAACGAAGAGCGCTCCGACGCCCTGTGGTCCACCGAACTTATGCGCCGAGAGGGACAGCAGGTCGACGTCCAAGTCGGCGAGGTTCACGGGAAGCCGACCGACGCACTGCGTAGCGTCCGTGTGGACGAGGGCTCCCGCCTCATGCGCAGCCGTGACTAGGCCAGCCAGGTCGGCCAGTACGCCCGTCTCATTATTGGCGAGCATGACTGAGACCAGCGCCACTTCCCGAGTACGAAGAGCCTCGTGGAGCGGCTCCAGCTCGGCGATGCCGTTACTGTCGACCGGCACGACTACGAGCGTGTCGGGCTTGCCTGCGGTCAGAGCACGTGCGGTTTCAAGGACAGCCGGATGCTCGACCGCAGTGGTCGCCAACACGCCTCCGCGCGCGTAGGCCGAGCGCAATGCGAGATTGTTCGCCTCGGTGGCACCCGAGGTAAAGATGATCTCTCCGGGTGAGCAGCCAAGCAGTTCAGCAAGCTGCCGACGAGCAACATCGACCTTGGCGGCGGCGTCCCGCCCCGAGTAATGCATGCTGGATGCATTACCAACGCTCTTGAGAGCAGCCAGCGTTGCCTCTAGGGCCTCAGGGCGCATGGGAGCCGTGGCGTTGTAGTCGAGGTAGATCACGTCAGTCACTACAGCCCCACTCTTTGCCATGCTTGCCCTCTCTTGACCCGATGTGCACGTCGCACTACTGGCGACCGCTCCCGACAGACCGATCAGCCCCTCCAGGAGTGCACTGAGATCCTATCCAACCCCGACGACAGTCGGAGCAGGCTCACCAAAGCCGATCATCACGCGCAGTGATCGTCGAGGGTGTCCGTGCAGGCAGGGGCATGTATTGGTGTTGGCGGTGGGGGCCGTGGGTGAAATTTTCCGATCCTGCCCCACCGTCAGTGTTGCGGTCTAGAGTTGATCGTTAGCTGCGGATCCCGAGCTCCACGACCGCGGCCATCAAGGCTGTGCATGTGAGGGGCGTCACGCTGCGGCTGCGTGCCCCAACAGGGAGATACAACTCGAGGGGGGCGGCAGGATTCATAGCAGACACTCTTTTCGGCGGCGCGGGGCTGCAGCCGTCCCCCACCCCTTTCGTTAATTCACGAGCCGCGTCCGCGGCGCACAGCCCGAAAAGGCAAGCAGGACCGCGTAAGCACGGGAGCTTCAGAATTGGAAACCCGCGAGATCTTCGACGCCGCCCCTTACACGGTGGCGCAATTCCTCAGCGAGACTGGACAGGGTCTGTACATCCCGCCTTACCAGCGCGCATACAGCTGGGAGGCCAGCAAGGTTAAGCGCCTCATTGCGGACGTCGCCCATGGCGTCGACCAGATCACGAAGTTCCCGGCGTCGATCTGTTTCATCGGATCGGTTATCGCGCTACGAGACCTTCAGTACACGACGGTCGATCCCATCCACCGGCCCATGGTGCCGGCGAAGGTCATGAGCATCATCGATGGCCAGCAGAGGATGACCACGCTTCTCCTGCTGACCACCGTCCTGCACGAAGAGATCAGCACCCGGGCGCATCGGCTCCCCAAGAGTGGGGGTGATGCCCGGGACTGGTGCTTCAATCAGGCCATCGACGTGACTGTCCGCCTCACCGACACGTTCGAGGAGGACATGCGCTGGGGTGAGGGCGACTTCCGCTTCTACCCGCGGATGATCCGCTCGTTCCACGATGTGTGGTCCCGCAACAAGGGCGAGGCTCAGTACGAATCTCCTATCGGGTACTACCTGCACCAGTACGGAAGGTATCGGCGCGGCGAGAGCACGTCGCAGGACTACAAGCACACCCCGTTCGTCGAGGGTGATGCCCAAGATGCCAACGCCCAGGCGCACAAGCATCTCGAGCTCACACGGGCCCTCATCCGTCGCACCCTGCGCCAGGCGGTCTCCATGTCTCGTCAGGCCAAAGAAGACGAGGCAGAGCTCCCCTCAGGGCAGGCGATGGCGGAATCCGCCATTCTGCAAGAAGCCCTCTTCAACAGCCCCTTCCCGGATTACGTGATCGAGGCGGCTAGGGAAGATGACAGGATCGGCACGCTCCTCCGCCTGATCGTTTTCGCCAACTACCTGCTCAACCGCGTTACCGTCGCGGTCGTCACCTCGAAGCATGAGGACTACGGCTTCGACATGTTCGAGGCTCTGAACACCACAGGGCAACCGCTCACGGCCATCGAAACCTTCAAGCCCAAGGCCATAAAGAACGAGCCTCTGAAGGAGTGGCACGAGTCCGAGTCGTACAAGCACTTCGACACGATCGAGAAGTACCTCGACGCTGAAGGCGCCTCGTCTGCAGACAAGCGTCAGACCGCCACGGACAACATCCTCATCCCCTTCGCTCTGCTTAATGACGGCAACAAGCTCAGTAAGCGCCTCAGCGAGCAGCGCCGTTACCTCCGTACAGCGTTCGATAAGGAAGCCGACCAGACTGAGCGACGTGCCTTCCTCCAAGCGCTGGCTCAGGTAACTGGATTCGTCTCCGGGCCGTGGGCTCAGCCGGACAAGCTGCCCCAATGCAGTGACGACGAACTCCGCAATCAGGCTGCCCTGTGCGCTCAGGTGCTTCGCGAGGCCAAGCACGACATCGTCGTGGCGCCGCTGACCCGGTACTACGCCTCGCATCGCCTCGCTCAGGACGACATCGACGACAGGGCCCGACAGTTCCTGATGGCTGTGCGTGCCTGCGGCGCCTTCTACGGTCTCTGGCGAGGAGCCTTCGGGGGCACGAATGGGATCGACAACGTCTATCGGAAGCTGATGCTCGCGTGCGCCTCCGGCAACGATGGGCTGCGGTTCATGCGATTCGGCCGGCAGCTCACCGAGGTGCCGCATGTCGAGGACATGCTCAGCTTCTTGCGCCAGCACCTCCAGGAGGAGGGCCTGGGCGAGAAGGACCGCTGGGTGGCCAAGGCTGCAGAAGTCCCCGTCTACCAGAGCTCACGCCAGCTGACCAAGCTCCTGCTGCTCGCCGCGTCCAACGATTCGGCGCCCGATCGCGAGCGGCCTGGGCTGATCATGCCTGGAAGGAAGGACCTTCTCAGCACGTTGAGCGTGCACCGCTGGCACGACGAGGCATTTGCCACCATCGAGCATGTCGCCCCGAAGGGGCCTGGTGCGAGCGAGTGGGACAGCAAGCTCTTCGAGGAAGCCAACACGGTCCACGTGCTGGGGAACCTCACGCTGCTACCTCGGGTGGAGAACTCCTCGGCGCGACAGCGCTCTTGGCCGATCAAGCGTCTGATGTTCCAGGCTCTTTCGGCGACCACGGTGGAGGAGGCAGAGAAGACCCTGGCGCGAGCCGCCCATGAGGGCATCGAGATCGGTGAAGGCGCCGAGGCCATCATTCGAAGGGCTCGCCACCTGCCTCTGGTGGCCGCCCTTGCCGAGCGCGAGGAGGACTGGACGGTGGACTTCGTCCGGGAACGTTCACAGAGGCTTGCTGGCCTGGCCTGGGACTCTCTCGCTCCCTGGCTTGGCCTCTGAAGGGTCACCCAGAGTTGTAGGCCTGGTAGTCGGACTGACGCCGACTACCAGGCTGGCTCAGCGCCGGGCCCGATCACGTCGAGGCTCCGCGTGGCGATTCCTGACCGCCTAAAGTTCGCTTTCAGTCGAATGCGATATCAACGCCAGCCATCTGCAGTACCAAGCAGCTCCACCAGACGCTGCTGCGGCCGTGGAGGTCGGGACGATCACTGCAGTGGATTGCCCGCAGGCCGTACATGCCGCCCAGTTCAACCGTCTCAGCAGCCGACACGTCGAACATTAGGCGCCCATCGGGGACCGGGCCGTGGCGCAGATTCACGAAGAACCGGCCTCCAGGCACCAGCAACGTGGCGATCCTGGCCATCGCGCGGCAACGTTCCTCAGCGTTCAAATGCATCCATACCGCCGTGGCGAAAACCGCCTCGAATTGGCCGCCGTGATGGCGCAGCGTCAGGTCTGGGAGAACGTCGTCGACCCAATCAATCGCGCTACCCTCATGGATCCGTTGTCCGTGAACCCGGAGCTCCGCCGTCGGCTCGACAGCCACAACACGGTGCCCAAGGGCCACCAACGCAGCGGCATCGCGTCCGGTGCCGGCGCCGACATCCAGGATGCGGCCGGGCTCGGCAGGAATCAGCGTAAGCACGTCGCAGTGGACTTCGCCGAAGGTGACTGCCTCGTACTGGATGGCCAACAGGTCCGCTGCCTCGGCATAGCCAGCAGTTCCCTTGACCACAGTGGCGCCATCCCTTGTGGGAGCCCCATCACCACTCATGACCCAAGGCTACCGGCCAAGCTGCGGCGCTCTATCCGGCTGTCCTTTCCCGTCGTGCTCGCCGACCGGATAGTCGGACATGGATCCCTCTTGGGCTTGGAACACGGACGCCATGAGGCGAATGGGGAGGCGGCCTGGCCGTGGCCGGGCCGCCTCGTCAGAATCGGACCTCTGAGCAGCTGAAGGTCGCGAGCTCAGATCATTCCAGCCAGAACTTCACCAGCAGTGCGCCGATCGCGCTGGCCGCTCCCGTCAAGAGTCCGGCCGTTGCGTGTCGCGCAAAGAAGCGTCCTGCATGCTCGGCGGTGAGGCTGGTTCGCGGACGGATGGCCAGAGCGCGCGACTGCTTAGAGGCAGGTCGCTTACGCTTGCGAGGCATACGGGTCCCCCCAGGTCTTGTGATGGACGGTGACTCGCGAGAGGGCTCCCCTCGACCGTCTGCTGTAGGAGGCGCCGGTCGGGAGGGGCCCTCGGTGCATTCCGAGTCTAGGCACACGACTGGAGGCCAACTGCGGCCCTCAGGGACTGAGTTGTTCCCGCCTTAAAGCTCCTGGTCGCGCCCGGGCGCGTGCGCGCGCGTACCACAGAACCCCTCTTCTGCTTTGTGGTGCTTGTCACATGTTACAGTCGCCCTGCCAGTCGTCACGATCTGTGCGGCCGCGCGCCCTCCAGCCGTCTCTGGCGCCTCTTGCGTGAGCCCGCAGAAGTCGCAGACGTCTGCGGGCCGACTTCGCATCCCGATCTCGGACCGCGCGGTTCAACCGGGTGCGCCACTCGATCAGTGCCACCCGTTGCTCCCTTGGGGAGGCGGCCGACTTCTGCCACTTCAAGACAACCTTGAGGTTGTAGCCGAGACGCTCTGCAACCTGCTCGGCCGACATACCTTCCATGAAGGCTCGTGAGGCCACCGCTCGGGCCTTCTTAGCCAAGTCATACTCGGCAGAGCGCAGTGCGCGGCGCCGCGTCTTGATGGAGGCGAGCTCGACCAGCAGATCATCCATGAAGCCACGGTAGGCCCGATGTCTCGGACTATCTGGCATGGGCATCTCAGCCCGTGGGTTTCCGCCAGTGATCGCCATTCGGCCAAGTCTTCGCGATCGCCGAGATTGCGTTGCAGCGGCCCTGCACGCTCCCTATCCTCGTGAGCAACGCGTAGACGGAGACGAGTAGCCAAGGATCACGCGAGCAGAGAGAGCCGCCAGCAGCTGGGAAGGCGGACTCGCGCCCGAGGTGAAGACCCTCCCGAGCGCGGGGAGGAACGGCCGCTTGGCCCAATGCCCCGCCGGTTCGCCCCCGTCACAGGGCTGAATGAGGCCGCTACCCTCGGGTGGCAGCGAAAGTGCGGTGGTACCGCGAGTTCCCTTCTCGCCCGCACTCCCAAGGGATCATGACGACGCCCCTGGAGGGCTGCGATGATCCACACTACGAGCCGCGTTCTGACCTCTGACCTACGCGGCCACATCGACCAGACCGTGTCTGTCTCCGGCTGGGTGAACGCACTCCGGCTGCAGCGCAAGATGCAGTTCGTGATCCTGCGCGACCACTCCGGCATGGTCCAGGTGACCCACAAGCGCGACGACGGCCCGCTGGAGGCCGTGCTCGAGTCCCTCACCCCGGAGTCCGCCGTACGGATCACCGGACGCGTCGTGGACGCGGCCCAGGTCAAGCTCGGCGGCCTGGAGCTCGTCCCCGAGTCGGTCGAGGTGCTGAACCTGGCCGAGACGCCGCTGCCGATCGACGAGCACACCGGGCCCGAGCACCGGCTGGACTGGCGGTTCCTGGACGTCCGGAAGCGGGAGACCGCGCAGCTGGTGTTCGCCGTGCAGACGACCCTTGAGCAGGGGCTGCGGGAGTACGCCATGGAGCATGGCTGCACGGAGATGCACACCCCGAAGCTGATGGGGACCGCCTCGGAGTCCGGGGCGGAGGTGTTCAAGCTCGGGTACTTCGACCGGTCGGCGTACCTGGCGCAGTCGCCGCAGTTCTACAAGCAGATGGCGGTGGCGGCCGGCATCGACCGGGTCTTTGAGATCGGGCCGGTCTTCCGTGCCGAGCCGTCGTTCACGTCCCGACACGCGACCGAGTTCACCGGTGTGGACGTCGAGCTGTCGTGGATCGACGACGTCGAGGACGTGATGGCCTTCGAGGAGCAGATGCTCGCCCACGCCATCGCCAAGGTCGCCGAGGTCCACGGGGAGCGGATCCGGGAGGTCTTCGGGGTCGAGGTGGCAGTGCCGGAGACGCCGTTCCCGCGGATCACGATGGCCGAGGCGCAGGAGGTCCTGCGGGCCGGCAGGTGGGACCCCGAGGGGGTGAAGGAGGACCTGGACCCGGACGGTGAGCGTCGGATCGCCGCGCACATGAAGGAGCAGACCGGACACGAGTTCGCGTTCATCACGCACTACCCGGCGAGTATCCGGCCCTTCTACCACATGCGCCCGGCGGACCGGCCGGACCTGACGCTCAGCTTCGACCTGCTCTGGAAGGGCTTGGAGGTCACCACCGGCGCGCAGCGCGAGCACCGCTCCGACGTCCTGCTGAAGCAGGCGGAGGAGAAGGGCATGAGCACCGAGCCCATGCAGGACTATCTGAACATCTTCCGCTTCGGCTGCCCGCCCCACGGCGGCCTCGGCGCCGGCCTCGGGCGGATCCTGATGGTCATGCTCGGCCTGGACTCCATCCGCGAGGCGGCCTTCCTCTTCCGCGGACCGAACCGGCTGACTCCCTGATCGAGTGCGTACGTGTCGCTGCCCCCGCCGCCGTCTGGCGGTGGGGGCAGCGGCACGGGGGTGTTCAGTAGCGGGTGTGGCCCAGGTCGAGGGTCCATGCTTCGGCCGGGTTCTTGTCCCAGTGTGACCGGAGGGCCAGCTCGCGGTCGGCGTAGCCACCCTGGTGGCACAGGCCGCCGTGGGAGATGGTCACGCTGAGCGCGAGCGGGGACTCGGTGGTGACCCAGTGCGGGGTGAGGGCGTGGCTCCACAGCTGGTCGCCTGGGTGCATGGTCACTGACTGCCGGTCCGCCTCGTCGTGGGCCGGTGGTTCCTCGGCGGTGGTCTCCCCGATGACGGCGGCTTCGGCCGTGAGGTGCTTGTCGGGGTTGTGGTAGCTGTGGAAGGTCTTGGTGCCGTGGACTTGCCAGACGAGGCCGTGCGAGTTGTCGTTGTGGTAGGTCGAGGTGGCTCCCCGGGAAGACAGGAAGAGGATGGGCGCACACCGCTGCCAGGTGAATCCCTGGGAGGCGAGGTACGTGCGCCAGGGGATCATGACCTCGTCCTGGAAGCCGTCCAGGAGTTCGCCGTAGAACCGGGAGAGGTTGAAGTGCACCAGGCGGAAGGGCCAGGTGGTGATCTCCTCGACCGGGGCCGTCCGGAAGGCGGCCGTGCGGTCCATGCGGACCTGCCAGTCCTCGTCGCCGAGGATCGTGAAGCGCACCTCTTCGTCCTGGCGGATGTGGTCGAGGATGTCGATGGCGGGCATGAAGAGGTAGTCGAACGGGACGTGCAGGCGGAAGTTCGGCGGATGCCTCCAGCAGGCGGTGAAGTTGTGCGGGTCGGTGACGGAGACCGGTGCGTGCACGATGGCTCCTTGGGCTCAGGCCACCGCGCCGGCGTGCGACGCGGGGCGGCAGATGGCGGCGCAGTCGGGTCCGACCTGGTCCTTCGCCGGCGCTTCGAGGAAGCCCCTGATCTCGGCACGCGGGGCCTGGACGCTGACCCCGTCCGCGCCGTAGGGGCAACGCCGTATCTCGCCCTCGGCCGACATGTAGAGGGTCGCTGACCGGCAGTGATGGCCCTCGTAGTCGGACAGCTGCATCCGACGCAGATCATCAAGGTAGGACCGGTACGCGTTGGACAGGCGGAAGCGGCCGGCAAGGGTCGCCGTGTCAGCCTCTCTGAGCTTCACAGAGTCCTGGAGCGATCCGCCGGCCCTGACTAAGCCCTGCTCGTTCAGGAGTACGGGGCTGAGCTGGACCTGAACGCCTGTCCCGGCGACGAGGCCGGCGATCTGCGCGGCCTCCTCCTCCGCCACGTCCAAGTAGGTCAAGTGGAGAACCTTCGCCGGAACGTCCACGGCCAGCAGTGTTGCCACGGCGGAGGCCACGGTCCGCGTCGTACGGCCGAGGGCCATCGCGCCCTCGGAATCGGCGGAGACGGTGACGTTGGTCAGAAGGTGCTCGACCTCCGTGAGGGAGGTGACCTCGGCCTCGGTGCGGGCCGAGGTCACCATGGACACGGACATCCCGAACTGGTGGGCCAGGCGGACGAGCTGCCGGAGCTCCGGGTGGTGGGTCGGCTCGCCTCCGGTCAGGCACACGCCCTCCACCCCGGTCTCCCTCAGCCGCGACAGGGCCCGGGTGTAGGTCTCGACGGTGAGGAAGCCGTGGGCGCGGTCGGCGCGGAAGCAGAAGCCGCACGCGACCTTGCAGTGGCCAGCCGTGGAGACCAGCGCGGTACGGGCGGGCGTGCTCATTGGACCCCCGTGTTGTCCCAGACCGCGATGGACACGGTGCTTGTGTAGAAGGCGCACATCTGCGGGTCCGGGGTGTCGCCGCCGATGAGGGCCTGCTCGTTGCGGGACGGTCCGCCGCAGATGGCCAGAGCCGGGCAGTCGCCGCATGCGGGGATCGGGGCGACCTTCTTCGCCGCGGCGGCCAGCAGGCCGGGGTTCTGGCGGAGCTCGTCGATGGTGTGGAGGAACGAGGGCTCGGTGAAGTTGATGTCGCAGACGCTGACCCGGTTGCCCGGCAGCAGGGCGGCGTTCAGGCTGCGGTCGCCCTGCATGTGGTCGAACAGCATCGGCCGTCGGGTGTCGAGGGCCTGGAACGCGCGGTCGAGGACGGAGAAGAGCATCCCGCCCCTGCCGAGCGCGGTCAGGCGGGCCTCGTACAGCTCGCGGGCCAGCTCGGCGCCGTTGACTCGCCACTCACCCCCCGTGGGGATGGGGGTGTTGACGTAGATGAACTTCAGGCCGAGGTCGTCGATGATCCACCGCACGGTCTCGGCCAGGCGCCCGATGTTCGATGCCGTGGGGGTGAGGTTGCAGCCGACGTGCAGGCCCTTGGCCGCGATCAGGCGGCCGACGTTGCGGCGGATCCGGTCGTCGGCGGGCTGGCCGCCCAGGAGGAGCCGGTTGGCGGAGTTGATCCCAGGCGGGCCGTCGATGGAGATCCCGACTCCGTACTCGCGCTGCACGAAGTGGTCGAGGGCCTCGTCCGTGAGCCGGGCGCCGTTGGTGACGACGGTGCGGCGGACGCGTGCGACGCCGTAGCGGGTGGCGAGGGTGTCAGCGAGTTCGTCGCCGTACTTCATGAGGTCGAAGCGGATGGTCGGCTCGCCGCCGAACCACTGGATGGACACCTCCTCCTGGCCGGCGTTCTGCTCGAACAGGAACTCCAGGCCGGTGGCGAGCTCCTCCTCGGTCATGTCCGGCTTGCCGGTGTTGGTGTCGACGAAGCAGTACGTACAGGCCATGTTGCAGCGGTCGGTGAGGACCACCCGCAGCCCGCTGATCCGTTGCGGTGTCGGGTCGAATCCGAGGGCCTGGAGGCGGTTGTGGAGTGCTTCACGGCGGTCGGCGGCGGGGCCGTCCTGGGTGAAGCCGAGCCCAGCGAGGGCTTCATGGGTCGCGGTCGGGGAGACTCCGGCGAGGTCAGCGACCTCGCCGGAGTCGAGAAGCACACTGTCCAGCGTGACCGGGTCGAGGAGGACAGCCTCACCGGCCCGGTCGTACTGGAAGTACTTCCCCCACAGCAGCAGGGGAGCGGTCACTGGGTCAGGCCGCCGTTTCCTCTTCGGCGATGCCCAGCTCGCCCATGACGGCGCGGACCTGCTCCTCGGCATCGGCCTGGAGCCGGGCCGATGCCGCGGGGCTGCCGCCGTCGGAGAGGACGATGACGCCGGGGAGCGTCGGGTTCGGCACGATGACCGTGAGGCCGGCGGGCTCGGTGCTGATGACCATGATCGCATCGTTGAGCTCGACCCAGTCGGTTCGCTCCTTGAGCGCCTCGAGGATGCGGCCCTGCTTCTCGCGGAAGGACGCACGCTCGCCCATCCACACGCCCGCCTTGGACTTGGAGTCCACGACGTCCGCGTAGATCAGGTGGTTCTGCTTCTCTTTCCTGGGTTTCGGCATGCCGATCTCCTTGATGGAAGGGTGACTGCCCGCTTGGGCAGCTCTGATCCGCTCTGCTGGCCGCCACTCGGGATGCCATACAGCGCCCCCGAGCGGTTTGGTGCACGGCGCCCACGGGGCGCCGTTCCCCGCGCGTGGCCGACTGGTGACTGGCAACACGAGCGGGAAGTCTGTTCAGCTCCGGGTGCCGTTGCCCCGCACTGACTGGACGGTGGTCACCGAGGGTCCGCCGCCACATTGGAAGCCAGCGGGAGCAGGGGTTGGAGTGAGCCGGGATCCGCCGTCCATTCACGGCCCGAGTCGTCCATCGGGCGCATGTGCGCCACCTTCTTGACCACCCTGCCGGTGATCTTCGAGGTGTAGATCAGGACGCTGCCGACGGTTCCGCGCCGTCCGCTGGACGGCTGTGCGACCTCCCGACCGAGGAGCTGGTGACCAGGGTCGTCCGCCACCCAGAGGTTCGCGTCGGTGGTCGTGGTCACTGGGCACCCCCGAGGCCAAGGAAGGCGTCGTACTGGGCGGAGCTCCAGGTGGCGGGATCACCGTGCTCGGTCCGGAATGCCTCCGCCGCCCGCGGCAAGCGGCGCCTCTCCAATGACGGGGCCGCGTCCGTCTCCGCGTACGGGGCTACGGCCGCCTCGTACTGCAGGTCGGTCGCGCCGGGGGTTCGGCGGGGAAGCTGGGCGCTGCTCACGGTCCGTTCCCTTCGCTGGGGCTCTTTGGGGGTGGCGTAAGCGTCGCTCCGGTGCGGGTGTCACGGCCATGACGCGGCAGACGTCATCTGGTGCCCACTTGGGTGTGTGGGGTGTCATGGAGGTGGCATCGACATGTCATGTGTGCGGATTCCGTTGCAGATCAAGCCTGTTGGCCGGTACTCAACGGAGAGGGACGGGGCGATGTGGCCCGTCTCCTGACTGTGAGGGAGCGACCGATGCACGATCCGGCCACGCTTTTGCGGGTATTAGTCCAGCAACGACGCTGGCGGTACCGCGACTTCGCTGCCGCCTTCGCGCGAGCGGCTTCGCAGGCCGGCTTACCGGGCCTGTCGGTATCGGAGGCGCAGTTCCGACGGTGGACATCGGGCCGGATCAAAACCCTGCCGGGACCGGACACGTGCCGGGTGCTTGAGCGCCTGTTCGAGGTGGAGACCGTAGCGCTCTTCGGTCCCCCACCTGCTCCGTCCCCGACGACGTCGGGGGCTCCCGCTGTGTACGACCTCGAAAGTGACATTGCCATGACCGCACGTGACGCCGCAGATGAGGCGGGTGCTGCCGCCGCGCAGTGCGTATCCGACACCACCATCGACCAGCTTCGTGACGATGCCCTTGCCCTCGCCCGCTCCTATGGCGCGGTGAGCGCGTTCGACATCTTCCGCCGTGCCAGAGTGCTCCGCACGGAGGCGGAACACCAGCGGGGGCTGACACAGGTGCCCGCCCAACAGCAGGACCTGCTGATCGTGGCGGGGCAGGCGTGCGCGCTGCTGTCGACCGCCGCATTCGACCTCGGCTCCCTGGACGACTCGGCTCGCCTTGCCCGTTCGGCAGCCCTGTACGGGGAGATGGCTCGGTTCGATCCGCTGCGCGCGTACGCGACCGGGTCCTTGGCGATCTGCGACTACTTCACGGGGCGGCCGTCGGAGGCGGTACGGCAGGCCCGGACGGCGCTGGCCTACGCCGGGTTGGGGGATACGGCTCGTCGTCGGCTGCTGTCCATCGAGGCTCGCGCCCATGGACACCTCGGAGACCACGAGCGGGCGACCCGGGCGCTCGTCGCATCGACCCGCCAGGATCGCGGGGAGCGCGACGAGCTGCACGACGGCGTGGGCGGCGAGTTCGCGTTCAACGAGGAGCGACTGTTGATGTCCAACGGCACGACGGCTCTGCTCGTCGGCGACGGGGCAGGTGCCGAGGCCACCGCGCAGCAGGCATTGGCTCTTGTCTCGTCCCGGCCGCCGGCCCGACAGTCTGTGTCGGTGCGAGGGAAAGCCGCGGCTGACCTCGCCGCCGCGCAGCTCCTGCGGGGCGACCTGGACGCGGCAACCGTGACGCTGGAGACGGTCTGGGCGATTCCCGAGGACCAACGCGTGGCGGGACTCCTGGAGCGCACCGGGACCTTGAGGCGGGCACTGACCGCCCCCGCGTTCAGGGGGGCGGGCACGGCGATCACGCTGGGCGAGCGGATCGAGGAGTTCGGCCGCCGCTCAGCACCCAGGCAGTTGGGTACCGGGCGAGGGCTGCTCGCCATCGATTCCTGACCCGCTCCACCCCCTTCCTACATGTGGCCGAGATCAGCGAGGATCCGGGCCTCCTTGTCCGGGTCCACACCGTGTTCGGACCACCGCGGGTGCTCGACCGGACGACCGTCCGCCCGCATCCACGCCCAGGTGTCGGCGATGGTGTCCGCGAGCGGACGGCACCGGAGCCCGGATGCTACGGCACGGGAGGCGTCGACGGACCACACGCCGGCATGGGTACGCCACAGCGGAAGCTCCGTCCACTGCTTGACGTCGTGCGCCGTGAGGGTCGCAGCGTCGGTCCACACCGGACGGCCGACGCCGCCCGTGATCGCGAGGCATGCGCTGATGAAGTCCGCCCAGCTGATGCCCTCGGGGTGGGCGATGTTGAAGGCACGCCCGGGGGTGCCGGCCGCGGCTTGATCGACGGCGAAGACGGCGACATCGCGCACGTCGACGGGCTGGATGCGCTGCTCGCCCGGCGCCGGGACAACGATCGGGCCCCCACGATGGGCCCTGGTGAGCCACCACGGGAGGCGGCCGACGTACTCGCCGGGGCCCAGGATCACCCCCGGCCGTACGAACACCGAGTCGTCCCCGAACGCGGTCCGCACCGCGGCCTCTCCGCCGGCCTTCTGGAATCCGTACTTCGTCGGACTGCCGTCGGGGCCAGTGTGACCGAACGACTCGTCGGCGTCCGGGGGGCACTCCAGCAGCGGCGAATCCTCAGTGAGCGGGTGGTGAGGCCAGCCCTGGTAGACGGACACCGTGGAGACGTGCACCCACCGGGCGGCAACCGGGCGCAGGGCCTCGGTGGCGAGGAGTACATCACGAGGCGAGAACTCGCTGCTGGAGGTGTCGATGACGACATCCCACGGCCCTTGGCTGGCCAGCCGCTTCACGTCGTCGGGGTCAGTCCGGTCACCGCGGACCGTGTCGGCGCCCTCTACCGCACCGGAACGGCCGCGGTTGAAGGTTGTCACCTCCCAGCCCCGTCGCAGAGCTTCGTCAACAATCGCGCGGCCGAGGAACCAGGTGCCGCCCATCACCAAAATCCGCATGGGGTCGACCCTGTCACGAAGCACCAGGCGGGCACCATCCCGGCCCTTGTCGAGGCTGGCGGGATCTGGACAGTACGTGGCCCGGTAGCGCTGCGCCGTAGAGATCACACGGCGATATTCCGGATCAGCGAGGGGTCGCTGTTGCTACCGTCGCTCTGGAATCCCCATCCCACTCGCTGGATAAAAAGGATCCCCCTCATGCATGACGCCCGCGCCCTGATCGAAATGGGTGCCGAAGCTGTTCGTCGGCTCGCTCGTCGCGGATACTCCCTGGACCTGTCCCGGCTGGAAGACCTCCAGTCCCGGCGCAACCAGAGGATCCGCTCGGCCGACGAGCTGCGGGCGGAGTCCAAGCGGGTGGCGAGCGAGGTCCAGCAGACGGCCAAGCAGGGCGGCGACATCTCCAAGCTGAAGGAGCGCGCCCGCGAACTGAAGGACCAGATCCGGGACATCGACGCCGAGCAGGAGCGGGTGCAGGAGGAGCTGCGCGAGCTGCTCCTGACCATCCCGAACCTGCCCGACGACGCGGCCCCCGACGGCGACTCCGAAGAGTTCGCGGTCGAGGTCCGGCGCGTCGGCACCCCGCCGGCCTTCTCCTTCGAGCCGAAGGACCACGTCGACCTGGGCGAGAGCACGGGCATCCTCGACTTCGCCCGGGCGACGAAGCTGTCGGGCCCCCGGTTCGTCGTCTCCCGTGGGGCGGGCGCTGCCCTGGAGCGCGCCTTGGCGACGCTCTTCCTCGACATCCACACCCGGCGCCACGGGTACGTCGAGCACTCGGTCCCGTACCTGGTCAGCCGCAAGACGATGACCGGCACCGGACAGCTGCCGAAGTTCGAGGAGGACCTGTTCAAGACGGGCGTGGCCGACCGCGAGCTGTTCCTCATCCCGACGGCCGAGGTACCGCTGACCAACCTCTACGCCGACGAGATCATCCCGCCGGCCGAGCTGCCGCTGGCTCTGACCGCGCACACTCCGTGCTTCCGCTCCGAGGCTGGGTCGTACGGACGTGACACCCGGGGCCTGATCCGCCAGCACCAGTTCGCCAAGGTCGAGATCGTCCAGATGGTCGACCCGGCGGACGCGGACGCCACGCTGGAGACGATGGTCGGCCACGCCGAGGCGTGCCTGAAAGAGCTCGGCCTCGCGTACCGCGTCGTCAAGCTGGCGGCAGGCGACACGGGCTTCTCCGCCCAGCTCACGTACGACATCGAGGTCTGGATCCCGAGCCAGAACACGTACCGCGAGATCTCCTCGATCTCGAACTTCGGCACCTTCCAGGCCCGCCGCGCGAACATCCGCACCCGCGGCGAGGACGGCAAGCCCAAGCTCGTCGCCACCCTCAACGGCTCCGGCCTGCCCATCGGCCGCACCCTGGCCGCGCTCCTCGAGCAGTGCCAGCAGCAGGACGGCTCGCTCCTCCTTCCCGAATTCCTCGTCCCGTACCTCGGCTTCCGCCGCATCTCGGCGGACGGAACACCGGAGGCATAGCGTGTACCGGGCTCTGTTCGGCGAGCTCCGAGTTTCATGGCCGCTGCTTGATCGCCCCATCAAGGGGCGGCTGCGCCGGTAAGCGCAATGCCTCTGGGGGCCAGTGCGTTTCGGCGCCGGCCCCCAGAGGGCGTCATGTGATCAAGTCGGGCTACGGAGCCACGGGCTGAGGACGTGACTCCGGAGGTGCTGGCCATCCATGTCGAAGGACCCGGTGAGATGGGGGGCGAACTTGGCTCACCTTCCGAATGATCTTGCGTTGCCGGGTCTCACGGGTAGGGCTCAGGGGAGGTTGCGCTCCCGCCATACAGCGTCCATTTCTGTGAGCGCGGTCATCGCGTGGGCGATGGTCTCGCGGGTGACGGCGCGGCGCGGTGCCTCGTACTGGGGGTCATACCTCGCAAAGGTCCTGGAGCCGCGCGTCTGCGCCAGAGACGTTACGACATCGCACAGGAGATAGGTCGCGACCCTGCGCTGCCGTGCGTCTTCCTTGATGCGACCCTGGTGCTTGTTCCAGGCCTGAAACGCGGTGAGTTCACCCGCGATGACGCGGTCGCCGAGGTCAGGGGCCTCGGTGCGCAGCCGGGCGAGGTGCTGCTGGCTGACTTGTGCACGGACCTTGTTGGTGAGTGCGATCTCGTGGGCCTTGTCCAAACTGACAGCACGCGTGATGACTGGCTCGACGAGCTCGGGCTCGTGTCGCATGACCATGTCGGCCAACTCCAGTCGGCCAATGGAGACACCGGTCCTCTCGCTGAGGGAACGCATCCCCTCCCCGGGGGAGAGGTGTTCGTTCGTCTCGGTGCCGGCTTGGAGCTTGGTAGCGATCATCGCCGCCTGCCCCGTGGTCAGGTTGCGCTGGCGGATGTTGACGGTCAGGGCGTATCCGTCGGGGTCATCTCCTTCGTAGGTGGTGAACAGAGGTTCGACTCCGAGGGTCTTGCAGACGGCGAGTCGATGGCGGCCGTCGAGGAGGGTTCCATCGGGGCCGAGGACGATCGGGTGGCGCAGGCCGTGGGTCCTGATCGACTCGGTCAGCTCGTGGAGCTCCTCGTTGGTGAGCGGCGGGAACATGGCAGCGGTGGGGTGGAACTTCAGGGTGGTGCTCCTTGTGGTGTGGGTGTGCCGACAGCACCGTGCGGGTGCTGTGCGTCTGGGTGGAGTTGGGCGCGGGCCCGTGTATGTAAATGGTCTGGGGAATCCCCGGTTTGGCTAACCGGGGATCGTCGGCTATACATGTCGGCCCTCTCCCGGCGATCGCGTCCGGATCCGCCTGTGGGCCTCGGGCCCGGAGAGCGGCCACGGTGGCGGCCGGCCCACCTGAGCACAGCTGTGATGTGCTGCGGGGGAGAACGTGTCCTGCTGGGGTGCTGGGCGGGTGCCAATGGCGAGATTCCAGGGGTCAGCGTCGCGGGCGGTTGGGTCGGCCTCCGGGTGCTGCTGGCGGCAGTGTGGCGGTGGCCTGCTGGCCGGTCACCGACGCCGTGGTGCGGAGGCGCGCGGCTTCAGCCCGGGGGTTGGGGCTTGGGTTGCGGCTGGTGTGCTGGAGGCGGGTGATCAGAACACGGGCGGGCTGGCGGGCTGTGGCCAGTTCGCGCTGGGCTGCGGCCTCCTTGAGCAGCTGGTGGGGTTGGTGGCCTCGGGCCTCCGCGTCGGCCAGGAGGGCGGCGAGGGCGGGCCAGTTGGAGTCGGTGAGGATGCGGTCTGCGTGGTCGGGAACAGCGGCGCGTACGTCGTGGGCGAGCGTGCGACGGGTCTCCTGCTTCGGTTGACGCTGTTCGAGTACGAGGAGCGTGGGGGTGAGGGCCTGGTCGGCGGCTTCCTGTAGGTGGTGGAGGGCTTGGCGGGCGGCGTCGGCTTGGTGGGCGTGGCCCTTGGCCGCGTGCCAGCGGTTGGCGATGATCCCGGCCCACAGGAGGGCGGCGATGAGGGCGGCGAGGGCGCTGCCGTCGGGGCCGGTGGCGGTGTGGACGATGTCGCGGGCCGCGTGGCGGATGGCGTGGGCGGCGCGGTCTTCTGCCCGGATCTGGGAGCGCTGGGCGCGTGCGAACGCCTGGGATGCGGCCTGGAGTTCGGTACGGAGGTGGGTGGGCGCTTTCTGGGCGGTGGCTTCGAGGAGTTCGCCGAGGGCGGTGATGTGCGCCTGGGCGTGGGTGTCGTCGGCGAGGTCGGTGCGGAAGCTGTCGAGGGCTTCGGTGGCCTGGTGCCAGGCGGTGGTCGGGCGGTTGCGGCGGGCGGTGGGGTGTTCCTCGGGTTGGCCGGCTTCGAGGCGGGCCTGCAGCTTGGGGAGGGTGAGGTCGGGGGCGATCTTCCCGCCGGGGTGGAAGATCTGTTCGCCGTCCTTGTTGAGGTCGCCGGGGCGGCCTGCGGCGTAGCCGAGGAGGTCTCCGGAGGGGCCGCGCCTGGCCTTGATCACGATGCCGTCGGCTTCGAGGTAGGCGAGGAGTTCCTCGGCGGTTCGGGCGTGGGGGATGGCGGCGCGGATGCGGTCCTGGAGCCATTCGCGGCTGGTCTGCTCCCAGCCGAGGCGCTGGGCCTTGTGCATCTCGGCCTGGGTGGGCGCGCGGGTGCCGGTGCGGTCGCCCTTCTTCAGGCGGCGCAGGCCGTAGTCCTTCTCGATCTGGCGGCAGGCGTCGCCGACGCGGATGCCGCTGTCGTGGAGCTTGGGGCGGCGGCCGTCCTCGCGGACGGTGGTGGCGAGGATGTGGATGTGGTCGTCGGCGTGGCGTACGGCGATCCAACGGCAGGCCAGGTCGTCCCCTTCGGGGGCGATGCCGGCCGCGGCGACGATGCACTGGGCGATCTCGCCCCACTCGGCGTCGGAGAGGTAGCGGTCTTCGGGGGCTGCACGGACCGGGCAGTGCCAGACGTGGTCGGTGATCTTCTTGCCGAACTCGCTGTTGCGGAGCCGGACGGGTTCGTCGAGGTAGCGGGCGAGCTGGGTGAGGGTGGCGTTCTCGTCTCGGCCGGGATCGGGCATGGCGAGCATGGCAAAGCCGGCCACGATGTGCGGATCGGTGTGCTCGTCGTGGCGGCCGGGGCCGTAGAGGTAGGCGAGCAGTCCGCGGGTGTTGGCGCCGGAGGGCTTGATGGCGGCGATCACGATCGTCAGCCCTCCCTCGGGTCGACGGGCTCGCGCAGGGCCTCGGCGATCACCGTGAGCAGGTCGTGGAGTTCGTCGAGGCGCTGGCGTATGTCGGGCGGGGTGAGGTCGCTGTTCAGGGCGCGGGCGATCTGGTTGATGTTGACGCCGATGCGGTTGCACTGGCGGAGGACCTGGGCGCGGAAGACGTGGGTTCGGCGTCGGTCCTCGGACAGAGGGAGGTTGGCGGTGAACCGGCCGTCGATGAAGGCCAGGACGATGTCGGCGGCGAGGCCGGATTCACCCTTGTAGTTGTGCTCGGCGGCGGCCTCGATCAGGCGGGCGCGCTCGGTGCGTGTGAAGCGCAGCGGGCCGACGCGGTCGGTGCGCTTGTTGCCGGTGAAGCGGCGGATCGTGGGCTGGACGCTCTGCACCGTCGGCTCGCCGGCGGCGGGCTGGGCGCTGCGTTCGGCACGGAGGATCTCGTGCTGGATGGCGTGGAGCTTGTCCTGGTCGGGGCCGCCCTCGGTCCCGAACCTCCGGTCCGGCGCCCCCTGGCGCTGGGCCGTCTCCGCCACCCCCGGGGCGGAGAGCCCCGAAGGCCGGCCTTGAGTCGGACTCGGGGTACTACTGGCTCCGCCAGGGGCCGTCATCCCGAACGCGCGCCGCCAACGGTCGGTCTGCCACGGCTGTTTCGCGACCGGCGAGGGCGTGGGGTCGGGGTCGTTCGGGTCAAGCGACACAGGGCGGTTCTCCGGTGTGGGGGCGGCTGGCAAATGCGGGGACAGTCGATGTCGACAGGCGGGCGCCAGCGGCATTGGCACAAGTTGCGACGTGCGGTCAGCGAGGAGATGACCGGAAGTCCGGCGGTCCCCGGAATACGGCGGGTGGCTGGCCCGGTGCAGGGGACCGTGGAGTACGAATCGCGGTCTGGGGACCGGGGCGGTGGTGAGGGTACGGAGGCTCCGCGGTGATCGCCGGGGACCGTGGCCGCCAGGCAGCCACGGTCCCCCGTCCGGTCTTACCGGCGTTGACCTGCGGTGAATATCGGTCAGTGTCCGGGCGCGGCTCCGGTGAGAGCCTGCTGCCTGCGGAGATCCACGAGCGCCTTCTTCACCTTCCCCAGGCGCTCGTTGCTGATCGAGTGGCCCGCGCCCTCGATGGCCTCCCGCATCTGCTTCAGCGTCGGCTTCCCGTCCAGCTTCTCGACAATCGGGAGGAAGTCCTCCACGTCACCGGTTGTCGGTCGGCCAACCTTCCGGGAGGGGACGGCGGGCAGGGCGACCTTGCGGGGACCGTCTTCCGGGTGCGACTCAGCGGCGGGCTCAACGCCGTTGCCACCGAAATCCTCCGGCTCCTCGCCCGTGGGTGCAGGCTGACGTCCGAAGGCTTGCCCAGCGTCGTACGGCAGCTGGGCAGCGATCGTCTCAGGGGAATGACGGTCGTCCGGGGGACGTGGGGCTGCGGGTTCGGCGACGTGCTGGTGGATCTGCCGCATCAGGGCACCGAAGGCCATGAGGGCGGCGGCTGGGGGGATGGCGGCGATCACGTAGTCCAGGAGCGGGACCTGGGTGGTGCCGCGTGTGCCGTAGACGCCGGCCACGTTCAGGGCGATGGAACCGAGGGAGCCTGTGGCGGTCAGGGCGATTGCCCACCAGTCGGTCACCCGGCGCAGGCTGGCGCGGAGCATCAGGAGCTCGCCGGAGACAATGAACGCGTCGAGGGTGGCGGGCCAGGCCCACTGGCGTTCTGGGGCGTCGCCCAGGCCGTGGCGTCCGGCGACCTCGGCCAGGTGGGCGTACGAGAGCCAGAAGCCTGCGGCGGTCAGAGCGACGATCACGAATCCGGCGGCGGCCAGGACGTACCGCTCGGCCCGGGTGGTTTTGTGCGTGGGGGTGGGTGTGGTCAAGCGGGTGCACTCCAAGGGCTGAGGTGTGGCCACCGGACTGGGTGGCTGTGGAGGGTTGGGGACTCGTCCCACTCGTCCTGTCGCTGGTCAGGGCAGGTACGAGTGCTCGGCTGATGTCGAGTCGACTCGTTGCGCCCGTCCGATACCGCGTGCCGGGCGGTCGGTGAGACGAGTGGAGTACGAGTTGGTACGGGTGCCGACTCGCGCGTCTTGGGGGCCGCTTTGCGGGCGGTTGCACGCCTTCGACGGCAGGTTTCACCAGGTCAGCAGGCCGGTGATGTCGAGTCGACTCGTTGCGCCTCCCCCACCCGTCCCCGAGCTGACCTGCGCGGGGACGAGTGGGACGAGACGTGGAGGGTCAGGCGCCGGTGGTGGGCGGGGCCTCCGCGACGGGATTCTCCGGCGGGCAGTACCGGGTCCAGGCGTCGGTGAACTGCGCAGGGGTGAAACCCTTGGCCTGGTTGCCGTCGGGGAAGCGGCGGTTGCCCGAGCCGATGCCGTAGTCGTCGAGCAGGATCTGCAGGCCGCGCGGGGTGAGCCCCTTGGGGCTGTGCTCGGACCACGGCGCCTCTGGGTCGGCGTTGAGGAGGTCCAGGAGGTGGGTGGTCCGCAGCGCGGGCGGATTGCCCACACTCGCGAAGGCTTTCCGAATGTCGGTCAGGATGCGGACCTTCAGTCCGCCGTCCTGGTCCCGTCCGGACTCGTAGTCCGTCATGGTCTTGCACGCCGTACGGGCGATCACCGGCCAGCGTCCGCCCGCGAGGTCGGCGACGCTGATCAACGGCTCCCACGTGTCGGCGGCGCGGTCGTCGACCGGGAGCTTGGGCTCCAGCGCGATGGCCTCGTCGCGGACGCCGGCCAGCCAGGCCGCCAGCCACTCGCGCAGTGCCCTGACCGCCAGGTCGTCGCGGCCGTAGCGCCAGGAGGCGACCTTCTCGCCGCGGGCGCGGCGGCGCATGCGGATGACCACGGACCGGTCCATGATCGTGTCGGGCAGGTCACCGATGCCGGCCAGGGCGGCCATGGCGAAGGTGGAGAATTTCTGCACGTCGTGGTTCGGGCCCGAGACGCGCAGGGTGGGTCGGTTGCGCTGGTGACCCGCGTTGAGCAGGCCGCGCATCTCCTCGTTCTTCTCCGCGACCTTCGCCGACCCGAAGATCGTGTCGACCTCGTCCACCAGCAGCGTGGGCGGGTTGCCCTCGCTGATCGAGCGGAAGATCGCTGCCGCGGAGGCGTTGACCGTGATCAGCGGGTCGTGGACCGCCTCGATCAGCACCTCCAGCAGCCGCGACTTCCCGCACCGCCTCGCCGGTCCGACCACCGCCAGGCGCGGGGCGTGCTGCCACACCGTCTGGAGGTGGGTGGCCGCCGCCCATAGCGTGGCGGCGGTCAGGGCCTCCTCGCTGGGCATCACTACGTACCGGCGGATCGTGGCGCGCAGCTCGTCCAGGATCGCCTCCCCCTCCGACGCCGGGATCGACGGCACGGCCGGGGGCACGTCCGCCTCAGCGGGGCCTTCCACGGCCGAGTCGAGGTTCTCGTCCTGTGCGTCGTGCAGTTGGGCACCGGGCTGGCCGGGGATCGCGACCGGAGGCCAAATCGTCTTGGCGGGTGCGCCAGGGGGCGTGGATGTCGTAGGTTTCAAGGGGCAGCTCCTTCTCGTGTGGCCGCGTGCGTGCTGGCCACTCGGGTTGACCGTGTGATCGCGGGTGGGGATGTTGCCGGGGCCTCCGACGTTGGCGCGTCGGGGGCTCACTCGTTTTCCGTGAGCCCTTGGAGGAGCCGGGCGACGACGAACAGTACGTTCGACCCCTGGCACAGTCCAGCGTTTCTGTGTCAGCTCCGCGCAGAATGGTCTGCTAGATTTTCTCGCCCTCAAGCGGCCAGTCCCAGCAGGTTCACCAGGTCCGCGGTCACCACGCGGTACGCCTTGCCCAGCCGCAGGACCCTGCACGGGTACTCGCCCCGCTTGGCCAGCTCATAGCCCTTGCTCCGCCCCAGACCCAGCGCCCGGTTGCTGGTGTCCAGATCAATGGCCGCCGGCAGGGCCAGCACCTCCTCGCGGCTCATCCCCTTCGCCTGGCCTACGTTCCCGATATCGCGCACGCGGCGCTCCTCTCTTAACAGCCCATGGCGAACACATCCTCGCGTCCGTCTCCTGGCCTCGAATACCTAGTGTGAAAAAACTAATGTGTCTCCATGACACAAACTCGTTTCGATGATGGAGATGAGGACGACGTTCCCGAATGGGCCGACCGGGTCATGGCCGACGTGGCCCGTGAAGTCCGGCGGCGGAGGAAGGAGATGAAGTGGACCGCGCAGAAGCTGGCCGACCGGTGCGAGGAGATCGGGTATCCGATCCCCCGCAACGTCATCGCCAACATGGAGTCCGGGCGGCGGGTGGTGCTGCCGTTGGTCGAGGTGATGGTGCTGGCCAAGGCCCTGAACACGCATCCGATCCACCTGATCTACCCCGTCGGGTACGTGGAAGAGGTCCAGAAACTCCCGCTCACCTCCCTGGTGGATCCCGGAGAAGCCATGTGCTGGTTCGCCGACCTGGACCAGACATTCACCGCCGGCCCGAGCAACCACTCGATGCTTCACGACCACCTCGCCCACCGCGCGGCCCTGGCCGAAGCCTTGACCGCGCTCAAGGGTGAGGCCCGTCAGCGAGAGGTCGCCGCGAAGGCTGCCGATGACACCGAACGCGCTCAAGCCCTGCGTGCCCAGGCCGACTTCGCTGAACAGGCGGCACGCGCCAAGTACCAGCTCCGCAATGTGCGCAGGAAGATCTATACGAAGGGCGGGTTCTTGCCCGACCTTCCGACCACGCTCACCGACGTCGACCCTGACGAAGGCTACGAAAGGAAGACCGTTTGAAGGGCTCCACCTACCGTCGCTGCTCCTGCCGCGACCCCAAGACCGGTAAGGAACTCGGCACTTCCTGCCCCAAGCGCAACAGCAGGAACCACTGCACCTACTCCATACGCCAGGAGCTGCCACCCCGCGAGGACGGCAGCCGGCGTTCGTTCGCCCGTGGCGGGTACACCAACGTCAAGGCGGCACAGGCCGACCTCGACCATGTACGCGCTCTCCTCGGGCTCGCCAAGGCCGACGACCCCGAAGGCGTCCAGCTCGTCGCCGAGATGCTGGCGGAGGTCAGCGGCGAGAAGCTGCCCCTGCCCGACGTGGAGGAGACCCGGCGGCGTCTCAAGGCCGGCCAGGACCTCGTCGGGAGCCTGACCGTGGCCGAGTGGCTGGACCGGTGGCTGGCGGGCAAGCGTATCCGGAAGTCGGGCATCAGCCGGTACGAGACCGACATCCGCGTGCACCTGAAGCCTCACATCGGCCACCGGCGCCTCGACCGGCTGCGCGTGAGCCACCTGAGTGAGATGTTCACGGCCATCGCCGACGGCAACGCCGAGGTCCTGGAGCAGAACGCCCAGCGGCGGGCAGCCGTGCAGGAGTTGGCGACCATCCCGTGGAAGGGGGCCGAGAACCGTGCTCGCCGGAAGGCGCTGAAGGCGGCAATCGACGCGATGCCGGCCTTCCGACGGGTGACCGGCCCTGCCACGCGCCAGCATGTGAAGGCCACGCTCCGCGCGTCCCTGAACGACGCGATCGGGCAGCAGATCATCACGTTCAACCCGGCAGCCCACGTCGAGATCGACCCGGTGCGCAAGCCGAAGGCGCTGGTGTGGACAGACGAGCGGGTCGCCAAGTGGGAACAGACCGGCGAGAAGCCCTCCCCCGTGATGGTCTGGACGCCGGAACAGACCGGTGCCTTCCTCGACTTCGTCGCCGGTGACCGGCTGTACGCGATGTGGCACCTGATCGCGTTCCGCGGGCTGCGGCGTGGAGAGGCGTGCGGGCAGCCGTGGTCGGAGACCAACCTCGACCGGCACTCCCTCACCGTGACGGCGCAGCTGGTGCAGGACGGCTGGGAGGTCGAGGAGTCCGAGCCGAAGACGGACAGCGGGTTCCGCGTCGTGGCACTCGACGACGACACCGTCGGCGTCCTGGAGCGGCACCGCAAGCAGCAGGAGGCCGACCGCTTGGAGTGGGGGTCGGCCTGGGTGAACACCGGGCTCGTCTTCACCCAGGAGGACGGCTCCTGGCTCCACCCAGGCAAGGTGACGGACCTCTTCGAGCGGCTCGTCGCGGCCTCCGGCCTGCCGCCGATCCGGCTGCACGACCTCCGGCACGGCGCTGCCACGCTCATGCTGGCGGCCGACATCGACATCAAGATCGTGTCGGACACGCTCGGGCACAGCGACACCCGGATCACGCGCGACATCTACCAGAGCGTGCTCCCCCACGTCGGCAAGAGCGCCGCCGAGGCCACCGCCAAGCTGATCCCCCTCCAGCGCAAGGCGGAGCAGGAAGAACAGGTCCGCAAGGCCGCCAAGGAGGCCAAGCGGGCCGCGAAGGCGAAGGCCAAGGGGAAGAAGAAGGGCAAGGCCAAGAAGGCCGCCAAGAAGGGCTGACGGCCCCTCCGCTCACGCATCGCTCACGCACGCAAACCTGCGGCACCCCCGCCGCATGCCCTGCCATGCCCCGAGCAACAGAAAAGGCCAGGTCAGATGATGTCTGACCTGGCCTTTCTCTGAGCCGCCTTCGGGATTCGAACCCGAGACCTACGCATTACGAGTGCGTTGCTCTGGCCAACTGAGCTAAGGCGGCGTGCCACTGCAGAGGGATCTTCCGGGGAAGGCTCTCATCAGCAGCGGCGCTAAGTCTACAGGGTTAATCCGGGTGCCTCGGACCAGGCTGCGCGGGGGTGGGTGCGGCGCCGCGCAGCGGGGGCCGCCGCCTTGTGCCCGTCAGCACTTCTTGCCGTCCTTCGGGGGTGTGCCGTCCAGCAGGTAGCGGTTGATCGCCGTGTCGATGCAGTCGCTGCCACGGCCGTACGCCGTGTGGCCGTCGCCGTCGTACGTCAGCAGGACCCCGGAGTCGAGTTGGCCGGCCAGGGCCTGGGCCCACTTGTACGGGGTCGCCGGGTCGCGGGTGGTGCCCACGACCACGATCGGCGCGGCCCCCTTCGCGGTCAGCTCCTTCGCCGAGCCGGTGGCCTTGACGGGCCAGTACGCGCAGTTCAGGGAGGCCCAGGCGAGGCCCGCGCCGAAGACCGGGGAGGCCTTCTCGAAGGAGGGCAGGGCCGCCTCGACGGCCTCCGGGCCGGAGAAGGCCGGGGGCTGGTCGAGACAGTTCACGGCCGCGTTCGCGTACATCAGATTGGCGTACTTGCCGTCCGCCTCACGCTCGTAGTAGCTGTCCGCCAGCCCCAGCAGCCCGGCCCCGTCGCCGTCCATCGCCTGCCGGATCGCCTCGCGCAGCTGCGGCCAGGCGCTCTCGTCGTACAGCGCCGCGATCGCCCCGGTGGTGGCCAGCGACTCGCCCAGCGGGCGGGCCGGATCGCCGCTGGGGACGGGCTGGGCGTCGAGCTTGCGGAAGAAGTCCTTCAGACGGGCGGCCTGCTGCTCCGGGGTGCCCCGGCCCAGCGGGCAGTCGGGCTGCTTGGCGCAGTCCTTGGCGAATGACCGGAACGCCGTCTCGAAGCCCTCCGTCTGGTCCCGGTTCAGCTCCAGCGCGGGGCGGGAGGGGTCCATCGCACCGTCCAGCACCAGCCGGCCGACCCGGCCGGGGAACAGGTTCGCGTACGTCGCTCCGAGGAGCGTGCCGTACGAGGCGCCGACGTACGTCAGTTTCTCGTCGCCGAGCACCGACCGCAGCAGGTCCAGGTCACGGGCCGCGTCCGCCGTGGAGACGTGCGGCAGGACCCGCCGCGAGCGCTCCTCGCAGGCCGCCGCGAACTTCTTGAACGCCGCCACCAGCTCGGACTTCTCCCCCGCGTCGTCCGGGGTCTGGTCCACCTGCGTGTACGCGTCCATGGCCGGCCCTGTCAGGCACTCGACGGGGGTGCTGCGGGCCACGCCGCGCGGGTCGATGGACACCATGTCGTACCGGGCGCGGACGGGGGCCGGGTAGCCGATGCCCGCGTACGCCTGCAGATAGCCGACCCCGGAACCGCCGGGTCCGCCGGGGTTGACCACGAGCGAGCCGAGCCGCTTGCCGGGGCCGGTCGCCGCCCGGCGCGCGACGGCGAGGTCGATGTCCTGGCCGGCGCCGGGCTTGGCGTAGTCCAGCGGCGCCTTCATCGTGGCGCACTGGAAGCCGGGAACACCGCAGTCGCGCCACGCCAGCTTCTGCACGTAGTACGGGCGCAGCGCCTCCGGGACGGCGGGCGGTGCGACGCCGGCCGCGCCGTCACGGCCGGCGGGGGACGCGGCGGCCTTGGAACCCGACGTGCCCTGTGCGCACCCGGACAACAGCAGCCCGGCGGCGGCGATCACGGTTCCGGTCGTACGCAGCAGGCGGCTGGTGTCCATCCTCGCAGCCTATGCCTTCCTGCGCGGGACGCGAGTCGATCGCCCGCCACCGGAGCCGGGTGGCGCCGCCCCCGTACCGGCGGGGGCCGGTCCCCCCTCGTACGAGTGACCCGTCAACCCTGGTGCGGTGTCCACTCAGCCGCGGCGCAGGGCCATGGTCATCGCCTCGACCGCGAGGAGCGGGGCCACGTTGCGGTCGAGGGCCTCGCGGCAGGCGATGATCGCCTCGATGCGCCGCAGGGTGCGCTCGGGACCGCCGGCGCGGGCGACCCGGTCGAGGTCGGGGCGTATCTCCTCGTTGGCGATGGCCACCGCCGAGCCGAGCTGGAGGGCCAGCACGTCCCGGTAGAAGCCGGTCAGGTCGGTCAGGGCGAGGTCGAGGCTGTCGCGCTGGGTGCGGGTGCGGCGGCGCTTCTGCCTGTCCTCCAGCTCCTTCATCACGCCCGCCGTGCCGCGCGGCATCCGGCCGCCCGTGCCGGCGGAGGCGCCGAGCGCGGCGCGCAGCTCCTCGGTCTCCTTGGTGTCGATCTCCTCGGCGACCTGCTTGGCGTCCTCGGCAGCGGCGTCGACCAGCTCCTGCGCGGCCTTCAGGCACGCGCCCACATCGTCCACGCGCAGCGGCAGCTTCAGCACGGCGGCCCGGCGGGAACGGGCCGCCTCGTCCGTCGCCAGCCGGCGGGCCCGGCCGATGTGCCCCTGGGTGGCGCGGGCGGCGGCCGCGGCGAGGGCCGGCTCGATGCCGTCCCGCCGGACCAGGACGTCGGCGACGGCACTCACCGGCGGTGTGCGCAGCGTCAGGTGGCGGCAGCGGGAGCGGATCGTGGGCAGCACGTCCTCCAGGGACGGTGCGCACAGCAGCCACACCGTGCGGGGGGCGGGCTCCTCCACGGCCTTCAGCAGCACGTTGCCCGCGCCCTCGGTGAGCCGGTCGGCGTCCTCCAGGACGATGACCTGCCAGCGCCCGACGGCCGGGGACAGCTGGGCGCGGCGGACCAGGTCGCGGGTCTCCTTCACACCGATCGAGAGCAGGTCCGTACGCACGACCTCCACATCCGCGTGGGTGCCGACCAGCGTGGTGTGGCAGCCGTCGCAGAACCCGCAGCCCGGGTCGGCGCCGAGCTTGCGGTCCGGGCTGGTGCACTGCAGGGCGGCGGCGAAGGCCCGGGCGGCGGTGGCCCGCCCGGAGCCGGGCGGGCCGGTGAACAGCCAGGCGTGCGTCATCTTGGACGCGGCGGGTGCCTGCTCCCCGTGCTCCGCGGCCGTGACCAGGGCGTCCGCGTCACGGGCGGCGGCCGCCAGCTGCGTCTGCACACGCTCCTGGCCCACCAGGTCGTCCCAAACGGGCATGGCACCCACCGCCTTTCTTCTCCGTGCGCTCCCCATTGTGGCCCGGACCACCGACAGCCCGGACCGCCTGTGGACAACCGTCCCGGGGCGTCGCGGATCAGCGGCGACGGCGCCCGCGGCCGCCCTCGTCGTCGTCCTCGTCGCGGTGCGGTCCGAGGAGCTCGTCCGCGAGCGTCGGCAGGTCGTCCAGCGGGGTCTCCTCCGCCCAGTCCGAGCGGCGGCGCGGCCGGCCCTGGTCGTCCAGGACGGGCAGCTCGCGCGTGGCGTCGTTCCCCGCCCCGGCGCCGGAGCCGGGGGCGTCACGGAAGATGCCCGGCGGCACCCGGTCGACGGGGTCCTGCCCCGGCCGTACGGGCGGCAGCACGGCCGTCTCGTCCGCCGGGCCGGCCGCCGGGGCGGCAGGCGGGGCGGCAGGCGCCGCGGGTACGGGCGGCAGGACCGCCGTCTCCTCCACCGCCGTGGGCTCCGCGGGCGCGGCGGGCGCCTTCGGCACCGGGATCGGCTGGGTGACGTCGTCCGGCATGACGACCCGCTTGCCCACGGGCGTCTCGACCGTGAGCGCGTCGTCGGGGTTCGGGTGCGGCTCCTTGGTCAGGTCGGCCTTGGGCCCGGCCCAGCTCGGCGTCGGGTGCGCGGCGGCGGTCCGCCCCCGGTCCGGCTCCGGAGCCTTGGTCAGATCGGCCTTCGCCCCGCCCGTCGCGGGAGCAGCGGGAGCAGCGGGAGCCGGCGTAACCGGTGCCGCCGGGGCGGCCTGCGCGGCCGCCGCAGCGGCGGCCGCGGCAGCCGCCGCCTCCGCCAGCCGGCGCGCCTCCTCCGCCTTGACCAGCGCCTCCTCGGCCCGCCGCTGCTTCTCGCGGCGCCGCTCCTCGGCCTCCGCCCGCAGCCGCGCCTCTTCCTCCGCCTGCCGGCGCAGCCGCTCGGCCTCCGCCGCCCGCGCCTTCTCCTCGGCCTCCTTGCGCAGCCGCTCGGCCTCGGCCCGGGCGCGGGCCTCCTCCTCGGCGCGCAGCCGCTCCTCCTCCGCCCTGCGGGCGGCCTCCGCCTCGGCCCGGACCCGCGCCTCCTCGGCCTCGCGGGCCTTGCGCGCCTCTTCCTCGGCGCGCAGGCGCTCCTCCTCGGCCTTGCGCGCGGCCTCTTCCTCCGCCTTGCGCCGGGCCTCCTCCTCGGCACGCCGCCGGGCCTCCGCCGCCGCGGCCACCTCGGCCTCGGACAGCGGCAGCATCCGGTCCAGCCGGTGCCGTACGACCGTGGTGACGGACTCCGGGTCCTGCCCGGCGTCCACCACCAGGTAGCGGCCCGGGTCGGCGGCCGCGAGCGTCAGGAAGCCGGCCCGCACCCGCTGGTGGAACTCCGCCGGCTCCGACTCCAGCCGGTCCGGCGCCTCGGTGAAGCGCTCCCGCGCCGCCTCCGGCGAGACGTCCAGCAGCACGGTCAGGTTCGGGACCAGCCCGCTGGTCGCCCACCGCGAGATCCGGGCGATCTCCGTCGGCGACAGATCACGGCCGGCGCCCTGGTAGGCCACGGACGAGTCGATGTAGCGGTCGGTGATCACGACCGCGCCGCGCTCCAGCGCCGGCCGGACCACGGTGTCCACGTGCTCCGCCCGGTCGGCGGCGTACAGCAGGGCCTCGGCGCGGTTCGACAGCCCGGCCGACGACACGTCCAGCAGGATCGAGCGCAGCCGCTTGCCCACCGGCGTCGCGCCGGGCTCGCGCGTCACGACGACCTCGTGGCCCTTGCTCCGTATCCACTCCGCGAGGGCCCGGACCTGCGTGGACTTGCCGGCGCCGTCACCGCCCTCCAGGGCGATGAAGAAGCCGGTCGCGGACGGCGCCTGCACCGGCTCGCCGCCGCGCAGCGCCTCGCGCAGGTCGCGCCGCAGCGGTACGCCGCCACGGTCGTCCCCGCGCGTGAGCACGATGACGGCGGCCGGCAGCAGCAGCGCGCCGACCAGCATGAGGGTGAACGCCGCGCCGCCGTGGGAGACGACGACCCCGCCGCCGCCGAACCGGTGCGGGCCGATCGCGGCCGCCACCACCGGGGCGCCGAGCGCGCCGAGCGCGACCGCGACCCGTACGACCGCGTGCAGGTGCTCGGTGACCCGGGCCCGGCGGAACTCCTCGGTCTCCTGGTCCAGCAGCGTGTGCCCGGTGTTCGCCGAGACCCCGGCCGCGGTGCCGGCCAGCAGCGACAGGAACAGCACGGTGGCCGTGTCCGGCACCAGGCCGGCCAGCAGCAGCGCGAGGCCGGTCACCGCGATGGCGAGGGCCAGCAGGCGGCGCCGCGACAGGGCGGGCAGCACCTTGCCGGCCTGGGTGGCGCGGATGCCGAGGCCGGTACCGCCGGCGAGGGCGAGGACCAGCAGCGCGAAGGTCGCGGGGCCGCCACCGAGGTCGTACGCGTGCAGCACGGCGACGCCGACCGCGGAGGCGATGGCTCCGGCGACGGCGGCGCAGGCGAGCACGAGCAGCGGGACGGCGCCGGTACGGCCCTTGTCCGGGCCCCCCTCGGGGGTCCTGGGCGCGCGCAGCCCCTCCAGCGGGGAGCGCAGGCGCGGGGTCTTGTCGCCGGGCAGGACGAGCGGCACCAGCAGCGAGACGGAGGCGGCGAAGAGGCCGGCGGCCACGTACGAACCGAGGGCCGCCTGGTTCTGGGCGAACCAGTCGACGCCGAGGCCGAGGGCCTTGCCGACGAGAGTGGCGGCCAGCAGCACGGCGGCGGCCGCGGGCAGCGCGGCGAAGCCGGTCCGCAGGTTCAGGCGGCGCAGGGCGTCGAGGTGGTCGGGCAGCGGCCGTACGGTCGCACCCTCCGGCGGCGGGGCCGGCAGCAGCGCCGGGGCGGCGGAGTCCTTGGCCAGGGTCCACAGCCGCTCGGCGACGCCGGACAGGAAGACGGTGCCGAGCAGCGCCGCGAGCGCGTGCGCGGGGATCCAGTCGAGCCACAGGGGCGCGACGACGAACAGGGCCAGCCGGACCCCGTCGGCGCCGACCATCGTCCAGCGGCGGTCGAGCTTGCCGCCGGCCTCCTTGGGCGCGAGGAGCTTGGCCAGCGGGCCGAGGAGCACCGCGCCGGTCAGGAGGGTGGCGAGGATGCGTACGCCGAACACGGCGGCGACGGCGAGCGCGGCGCCGCGGTAGCCGCCGCCGAACGCCTGCTCGGCGACGGCGGCCTGCAGGGCGAGCAGGACCAGCACCAGCAGGGCGAGGGCGTCTCCGATGCCGCTCAGCAGCTGCGCGCTCCAGAGGCGGCGCAGCCGTGGGGTGCGCAGGAGTGCGCGCACCGCGCGCTCGCGGGAATCCGCGGCGAGGGCTTCGTCGTAGGTGGGGTTCGCGGTGGTCACGACCGTTGGCTGCTCGGCTCGCGTCATCCGCCCAGCCTATCCGCTGCGCCCACCGCACCGAACGCCCCGGACCTCACCAGCCCCTCCTCCCCAGCGCCCGAACGCCGGCGAGGGCGGATGCGCTGCACGCATCCGGCCTCGCCGGCGTCGGTGGGGAAGGGCTCCGCGCAGCGGACCGCGGACTACTCGTCCGCCGGGCCCGCCGCCGTCGCCTTCGTCGTGGCCGTCTTCTTGGCGGCCGTCTTCTTCACCGTGGCCGTCGTCTTCTTCGCGGCCGTCGTCTTCGCGGCGGCCGTCTTCGCGGCCGTCTTCTTCGCAGCGGCCGTCGTCTTCTTCGCCGCCGTCTTCTTCGCGGCAGCGGTCGTCTTCTTCGCCGGCGCCTTCTTCGCCGTCTTCTTCGCCGGCCCCTTCGCCCGCTTCTCCGCCAGCAGTTCGTAGCCCCGCTCCGGCGTGATCGTCTCGACGTCGTCGTCGCGCCGCAGCGTCGCGTTCGTCTCGCCGTCCGTCACGTACGGCCCGAAGCGGCCGTCCTTGACGACCACCGGGCGCTCGCTGACCGGGTCGGTGCCCAGTTCCTTCAGCGGCGGCTTGGCGGCCGCCCGGCCCCGCTGCTTCGGCTGGGCGTAGATCGCCAGCGCCTCGTCCAGGGTGATCGAGAAGAGCTGGTCCTCGGTCTCCAGCGACCGCGAGTCCGTGCCCTTCTTCAGGTACGGGCCGTAGCGACCGTTCTGGGCCGTGATCTCCACGCCCTCCGCGTCGGCGCCCACGACCCGGGGCAGGGACATCAGGCGCAGCGCGTCGTCCAGCGTGACCGTGTCCAGCGACATCGACTTGAACAGCGACGCCGTCCGCGGCTTCACCGCGTTCTTGCCCGTCTTCGGGGTGCCCTCGGGCAGGATCTCGGTGACGTACGGCCCGTAGCGGCCGTCCTTCGCCACGATCTCGTTGCCGCTGACCGGGTCCTTGCCCAGCTCGAACTCGCCGCTCGGCTTCGCGAACAGCTCCTCCGCGAAGCCGATCGTCAGCTCGTCCGGGGCCAGGTCGTCCGGGACGTCGGCCCGCTGGTGGCCCTCCGCGTCCTTCTCGCCGCGCTCGATGTACGGCCCGTAGCGGCCGACGCGCAGCACGATGCCCTCGCCGACCGGGAAGGAGGAGATCTCCCGGGCGTCGATCGCGCCCAGGTCGGTCACCAGCTCCTTCAGGCCGCCCAGCGCGTCGGCGTCGCCCGCCGCCGGGGCCTCGCCCGCCGCCGGACCTTCGGCGCCCTCGCCGAAGTAGAAGCGCTTGAGCCACGGCACGGACTGGGCCTCGCCCCGCGCGATGCGGTCGAGGTCGTCCTCCATCTTGGCCGTGAAGTCGTAGTCGACGAGCCGGCCGAAGTGCTTCTCCAGCAGGTTGACCACGGCGAACGACAGGAAGGACGGCACGAGCGCCGTGCCCTTCTTGAACACGTACCCGCGGTCCAGGATCGTCCCGATGATCGACGCGTACGTCGACGGGCGGCCGATCTCGCGCTCCTCGAGCTCCTTGACGAGCGAGGCCTCGGTGTAGCGGGCCGGCGGCTTGGTCGCGTGACCGTCCGCCGTGATCTCCTCGGCGGTCAGCGCGTCGCCCTCGACGACCTGCGGCAGCCGCCGCTCGCGGTCGTCGAGCTCGGCGTTCGGGTCGTCGGCGCCTTCGACGTACGCCTTCATGAAGCCGTGGAAGGTGATCGTCTTGCCGGAGGCCGTGAACTCGGCGTCCCGGCCGTCCGAGGCACGGCCACCGATCTTGACGGTGACCGAGTTGCCGGTCGCGTCCTTCATCTGGGAGGCGACGGTCCGCTTCCAGATCAGCTCGTAGAGACGGAACTGGTCGCCGGTCAGACCCGTCTCGGCGGGCGTGCGGAAACGATCACCCGAAGGCCGGATCGCCTCGTGCGCCTCCTGCGCGTTCTTGACCTTGCCCGCGTAGACGCGCGGCTGCGGCGGCAGGTAGTCGGCGCCGTACAGCTGGGTGACCTGCGCGCGAGCCGCCGCGACGGCGGTGTCGGACAGGATCGTGGAGTCCGTACGCATGTAGGTGATGAAGCCGTTCTCGTACAGCTTCTGGGCCACCTGCATGGTCGCCTTCGCGCCGAAGCCGAGCTTGCGCGAGGCCTCCTGCTGGAGCGTGGTCGTACGGAACGGCGCGTACGGAGAGCGGCGGTACGGCTTGGACTCCACCGAGCGGACCGCGAACGAGGTGTCGGCGAGCGCGGCCGCCAGGGCCCGGGCGTTCGCCTCGTCCAGGTGCAGCACATCGCTCTTGAGCTGCCCGTTCGAGCCGAAGTCGCGGCCCTGAGCCACCCGGCGGCCGTCGACGGTGTTCAGGCGGGCGACCAGCGTCGAGGGGTCGGACGCGTCACCGGCGCGGCCGGTGGAGAACGTACCCGTCAGGTCCCAGTACTCGGCGGAACGGAAGGCGATGCGCTCGCGCTCCCGCTCGACGACGAGGCGGGTGGCCACCGACTGCACGCGGCCGGCCGACAGGCGCGGCATGACCTTCTTCCACAGGACCGGCGAGACCTCGTAGCCGTAGAGGCGGTCGAGGATGCGGCGGGTCTCCTGGGCGTCGACCATGCGCTGGTTCAGCTCGCGCGGGTTGGCGACGGCGTCGCGGATCGCGTCCTTGGTGATCTCGTGGAAGACCATCCGGTGGACGGGGACCTTGGGCTTCAGGACTTCCTGGAGGTGCCACGCGATGGCTTCGCCCTCGCGGTCCTCATCGGTGGCGAGGAAGAGTTCGTCGGACTCGGCCAGCAGCTCCTTGAGCTTCCTGACCTGGGCCTTCTTGTCGGCGTTGACGACATAGATCGGCTGGAAGTCGTGCTCGACGTCCACGCCGAGGCGGCGGACCTCACCCGTGTACTTCTCGGGCACCTCGGCGGCGCCGTTCGGGAGGTCGCGAATGTGCCCGACGCTCGCCTCGACGACGTATCCCGGGCCGAGATAGCCCTTGATCGTCTTCGCCTTGGCAGGGGACTCGACGATGACGAGTCGGCGGCCGCCCTTTGCGGTCTCGCTAGTCGGGGACAACTTGGCTCTTCTCTCCGGTCGGCACTCGGTCGCAGTACGGCGACGCTGCGGAGTGTGACGGTACAACCCGCCCCCGTGTCAAACGGCACAAGCCCGCAACGGCCACTCGAACGGTAACCCGACTAGTGCCCTTCCTGCCGCCCGGATACCGCGCCCGACCCTTGTCGATCACCATGGCGAGTGGCCCGGGGGCCGTCTGGCCCCGCCCTCCGGCCCGGCCGGAGCAACGTCTTCCGCGGGATGCGACACGCCGGGACCGGACCGGAACGACAGGCTCGGCGGGCCGGGCGGGGCGGTCGGCGACTTTCGGTCAGAGCCGCCCGAGGCACCAGACGCCGGCCGCGAGCGAGACCCCGCCGGCCAGCAGGGCGAGTGGTACGGCCAGGGCGGGGCGCACGCCCTCGGCGACCGGCGCGCGGTGCAGGACACGCGTGCCGGTCCAGGTCAGCACGGCGGCACCGAACAGCAGGAACACCACCGCGGCGAAGATCGCCGGTACCGTCTCCATGCCGTTCCCCTTACCTCGTGCGGGCTCGCCCCGGGTCCTGCCGGGTTCCGCCCCGGGTCCTGCCGGGTTCCGCCCCGGGTCCTGCCGGGGTCCGCCCACGGCCACACCTCGCGCGGCGCTGGCGGCCCCGGGCGCGACCCTGCCAGCCCGGGGAGTACGGCAGACGAACCCACGGTGAAGTCCGGCCACCTCCGGCGACGTCCGCACGCCCGCACGCCCGGACGCCCGGTGACGTCAGCGCCGCGCCGCGCCCTCGGGCTCCAGGAAGCCCTGCTCCACCAGCAGCCGGATCGCCTCCGGCGTGCGGTCGCGCAGAACGACCGGATCCTCCTGCACCAGCTGGGCGATCGCGTCGAGGATCCGGCCCGCGCTGAGTGAGCCGTCGCACACACCTGCGAAGCCCGCCCCGACCGTGTCCACCTTGGTGGCGCGGCGCATCCCGCGGTGCTGGCGCAGCACCACGTGCTCGGGGTCCTCCGCGCCGGGCGCGCCGACCTGCTCCTGGACGACCTCGTCGGCCAGCCGGAAATAGCCCTCCAGCAGGGAGGCGTCGTCGTGGTCGCGCAGGAAGTCCTGCCGGGCGAAGTGGGCCCGGACGGTCTCGCCGAGCGGCTGCTCCACCGGGTGCGGCCACTCCTCGACCACGATCGACGGAACCTCCGCGTCCGTACGGCGCAGGGTGATCCAGCCGAAGCCGACCGCCTTGGTCCCGCGGGCCTCGAACTCCTCCAGCCAGGCCTCGTAGCGCTCCGCGTACTCCTCGGGACCGCCGCGATGGTCCCCCGCGTCGCGCAGCCACAGCTCCGCGTACTGCGTGATGTCCTGCTCCTCGCGCTGCACGATCCACGCGTCGCAGCCGCGCGGCACCCACGAACGCAGCCGGTCGCGCCAGTCCTCGCCCGCCACGTGCTCCCAGTTGGCCAGGAACTGCGCGTACCCGCCGGGGTTGAGGTGCGCGCCGGCCTGCTGCACGAGGGTGCGGCACAGGTCGTCGCCCGCCATCCCGCCGTCGCGGTAGGTCAGCCGCGCGCCGGGGGAGATCACGAAGGGCGGATTGGAAACGACCAGGTCGTACGTCCGGCCACCCACCGGCTCGTAGAGGGAGCCCTCCAGCAGCTCGGCCGCCGGGGCACCGGAGAGAGCCAGCGTCAGACGGGTGAATTCCAGCGCCCTCGGGTTGACGTCGGTGGCGGTCACCCGGGTGGCGTGCTGGGCGGCGTGCAGCGCCTGGATGCCGGATCCGGTGCCCAGGTCGAGGGCCGAGCCGACCGGGGTGCGGACGGTGATCCCGGCGAGGGTGGTGGACGCGCCGCCGACTCCGAGGACCACCCCCTCCTCGTGGCTGCCGATGCCGCCGGCACCGCCGACCGCGCAGCCGAGGTCCGAGACGATGAACCAGTCCTCGCCCTCCGGGCCGCCGTACGGCCGGACGTCGACGGTGGCGTGCACCGTGTCCTCGCCGTCGGCGGCCTCCTCCCGGCGCAGCCAGCCGTCGGCCAGGGCCGCCTCGACGGGCAGGGCGGCCGCCGCACGCCCGTACGGGACGGGACGCTGGAGCAGGAACAGCCGTACGAGAGCGGCCAGCGGGCCGTCGCCACGGGTGGCGCGCAGGGCGGGGACGGTCTCGCTGCGGGCGAGCGCGGCGTACGCGGGGGCGCCGAGCAGGTCGAGCAGGCCGTCGGCGGTGAAGCCGGTGGCCAGCAGGGCCGCGCGCAGTTCGGCGGCGTGGTCGGGCGAGGGAAGGCGGGTGGTGGTACTCACGCGTCCATTGTGTCCGCAGGCACCGCCGATCGGTGCGACACGGCCGGGGCCCTGTGGAGAACCCCGGCCTCCGCTTCGGCCGCGGGGCCGGGTCCTGTGGAGAACCCGGGCCTCCGCTCCGGCCGCGTCAGCTCTTGGTGGACGCCGGGGCCGTGCTGACCTGGCAGCCCTTCTGGGCGTTCATCGCCTTGGACACGCCGGCGACCTTGAGGCGCTCGCGGGCCTCCTCGTCGCCCTTGACCGCTGTCTTGAGGCCACCCGCGATGCCCTTGAGGTCCTCGGCGAACTTGGCCTGGTCCGCGGGGTCGAGGCCTTCCATCTGCGTCTTGAGGTCGGCGTAGCTCTTGGACGCCGCGGTGAAGCCCTCGGCGGCGGCGCGCTGGGCGGCCGCGCCGTCCTTGACGGGCGGGGCACCGGCCTTGTTCAGGGCCTCGGCCAGCGCCTTGTAGGCGTCGGAGATCTGCTGGAACGCGGCCGCGTCGGTCTTCTGGACGTCGGCCGACTTGGAGTTCTCCGTGGAGACCCGCTTGATCTCGGCGTTGGCCGCCTCGAGCTTCTTGAGCTCGGGTTCCCAGCTGTCGCAGACCTTCTTGGCCCAGTCGTTGGTCTTCTGTTCGCCGTCGTCACCGCAGCCGGACAGCACGAGCATCAGCACCGCGCCGCAGGAGGCCGCGGCCGCAAGCTTCTTGTTCACCGGATTGGTCCCTTCCAAGGCTCTGGCCGGAAGATACACGCCATCCACCGGAGAGCGCAGAACGGCGGACGGACGACGCGTCAGTCCACGTCGTCCGTCCGCCGTTCAGGCGTACGCGGGTACCGTCGCTACGACGCCACGGTGGCCGGGTCGGACGGCTGGGCCACCCGTTCGGCCGTGCCGCCGCTGTCGTCGCCGACCGCGATGCCACGCCGCTTGGAGATGTACACCGCGGCCACGATGACGGCGATCGCGAGGACCGCGACGACCGCGCGGACGACGGGGCTCGCGTCGTCGCCGTAGCTGAACTGCACGACCGCGGGGGCGATCAGCAGGGCCACCAGGTTCATGACCTTCAGCAGCGGGTTGATGGCCGGGCCCGCGGTGTCCTTGAACGGGTCGCCGACGGTGTCGCCGATGACGGTCGCGGCGTGCGCCTCGCTGCCCTTGCCGCCGTGGTGGCCGTCCTCGACGAGCTTCTTGGCGTTGTCCCACGCGCCACCGGAGTTGGCGAGGAAGACCGCCATCAGGGTGCCGGTGCCGATCGCGCCCGCGAGGAACGAGCCGAGCGCGCCGACGCCGAGGGTGAATCCGACGGCGATGGGGGTGAGCACCGCGAGCAGGCCGGGTGTGGCGAGTTCGCGCAGCGCGTCCTTGGTGCAGATGTCGACGACGCGGCCGTACTCGGGCTTCTCGCTGTAGTCCATGATCCCGGGGTGCTCGCGGAACTGGCGGCGCACCTCGTAGACCACCGCGCCCGCGGAGCGGGAGACGGCGTTGATGGCGAGGCCGGAGAAGAGGAACACGACGGCCGCGCCGAGGATCAGGCCCACCAGGTTGTTGGGCTGGCCGATGTCGAGGCTGAGGGCCATGTCACCGGCCTTGGCACCGACGTCCTTGATGGCGCCGGCGATCGCGTCGCTGTAGGAGCCGAAGAGCGCCGCGGCCGCGAGGACGGCGGTGGCGATGGCGATGCCCTTGGTGATGGCCTTGGTGGTGTTGCCGACGGCGTCGAGGTCGGTGAGGACCTGCGCGCCGGAGCCCTCGACGTCGCCGGACATCTCGGCGATGCCCTGGGCGTTGTCGGAGACCGGGCCGAAGGTGTCCATGGCCACGATGACGCCGACGGTGGTGAGCAGGCCGGTGCCGGCCAGGGCGACTGCGAACAGCGCCAGCATGATGGAGGTTCCGCCGAGCAGGAACGCGCCGTACACGCCGAGGCCGATGAGCAGCGCCGTGTAGACGGCGGACTCCAGACCCACGGAGATGCCGGCCAGGACGACGGTGGCGGGGCCGGTCAGCGAGGACTTGCCGATGTCCCGGACGGGACGGCGGTTGGTCTCGGTGAAGTAGCCGGTCAGCTGCTGGATGAGGGCGGCGAGCACGATGCCGATGGCCACGGCGACGAGCGCGAGGACGCGGGGGTCGCCGGAGTGGCCGCTGATGGCGGCGTTCTCGACGCCGATCAGCTCCTTGTAGGTGGGCGGCAGGTAGACGAAGACCGCGACGGCGACCAGGGCCAGGGAGATGACGGCGGAGATGAAGAAGCCGCGGTTGATGGCGGTCATGCCGGAGCGGTCGCTGCGCCGCGGGGAGACGGCGAAGATGCCGATCATCGCGGTGATGACGCCGATGGCGGGCACGATCAGCGGGAAGGCCAGGCCGAGGTCGCCGAAGGCGGCCTTGCCGAGGATCAGGGCGGCCACCAGGGTGACGGCGTAGGACTCGAAGAGGTCGGCTGCCATGCCGGCGCAGTCGCCGACGTTGTCGCCCACATTGTCGGCGATGGTCGCGGCATTGCGCGGATCGTCCTCCGGAATGCCCTGCTCGACCTTGCCGACCAGGTCGGCGCCGACGTCGGCGGCCTTGGTGAAGATGCCGCCGCCCACACGCATGAACATCGCGATGAGCGCGGCGCCGAGACCGAAGCCCTCCAGGACCTTGGGGGCGTCGGCGGCGTAGACGAGTACGACGCACGAGGCGCCGAGCAGGCCGAGGCCGACCGTGAACATGCCGACCACGCCGCCGGTGCGGAACGCGATCCTCATGGCCTTGTGGGCGACGTCGGTCAGGTCCTTGGCGGGCTCGCCCTTGGCGGGGGTGGCCTCGCGGGCGGCCGCGGCGACGCGGACGTTGGCGCGGACCGCCAGCCGCATGCCGATGTAGCCGGTGATCGCCGAGAAGATGGCGCCGACCAGGAAGAAGGCGGAGCGGCCCGCCCGCTGGGACCAGTCGTCGGCGGGGAGCAGGAAGAGCAGGAAGAAGACCACGACGGCGAAGACGCCGAGGGTGCGCAGCTGGCGGCCCAGGTAGGCGTTGGCGCCTTCCTGCACGGCTGCGGCGATCTTCTTCATATTGTCGGTTCCCTCGTCGGCGGCGAGGACCTGGCGGACCAGGATCTGCGCGACGACGAGTGCGGCAATGGCGACAATCGCGATGACGATCACGATCAGACGATTGTCATCGGTGAGTACTGCCGCCGCTTGAGGGGTGAAGAGCCCCGTCATTCGTCCTCCTTGACGTGTGAGCTCAAAGATGTGGACGGATTGTAGGGAGCCTCACCTGATCAAAACAGTACGCGGGAAACGGAATTGGCCTGCTGTTGCTCCTCAGCAAAAGATCGCGTCACTCCATTACGCTCGAAAGAGGTAATGGGACAAAGGCATTGACGCCCGATCATTGATCGGGAAGTCCGCACCGGGGCATGAAAAAGGCCCTGCTCAGCAGGGCTGGCAGGGCCTTTCAAAGAAATATCCGACGATGGGATTAACGATCTCGTCGGCGGGTCACGGAAGGTCCGCACCGCCCGCGGTCGGCCAGCTCATGCGGATGACACCGCCCGATTCTCCGCTGGTGACCTCGACGTCGTCGACCAGCCCGCTGATCACGGCCAGCCCCATCTCGTCCTCGCCGTCGGCGTCCGGATCGAGCACGGCGGCCATGCCGGGAACGGTCTCGTCGCCGCCGGGCGGTCCGGGGACCTCGTCGCCGACCTCGATGGAGAAGGTCTTCTCCTCCTCGTTCAGCACGACCCGGACCGGGGCGGTCAGCCCGTGGCTGCGGTGCAGCCCGACGGCACGCGAACAGGCCTCGCCGACGGCGAGCCTGACCTCGTCGAGCACTGCCTCCTCCACACCGGCCCGGCGCGCCACGGCGGCCGCGACGAGGCGGGCCGTCCGGACGTGTTCGGGCTGAGCGCTGAAGCGGAGTTCAACGGTGGCCATGCGCGTCCCCCTCGGACTCAAGGCGTGCCTTGCAGGGGCCCGGACCGCTCCGGCCCGGTACCCCCGCTCCTACTACCGGAAGCCGTCAGTCGGTGGCCGCGACGGCGTCGTCCACCGTCGTGTGGATCGGGAACACCTTGGTGAGACCGGTGATCCGGAAAATCTTGAGGATGCGCTCCTGGTTGCACACCAGACGCAGCGAGCCCTCGTGCGCACGGACGCGCTTGAGGCCTCCCACGAGCACACCGAGACCGGTGGAGTCGAGGAAGTCCACCCGCTCCATGTCGACAACCAGGTGGTAGCTGCCGTCGTTCACCAACTCGACCAACTGCTCGCGCAGCTTGGGCGCGGTATACACATCAATCTCGCCACCGACCTCCACGACCGTGCGGTCGCCGACAGTGCGAGTCGACAGGGACAGGTCCACGGATCCTCCAGCACCTTGCTATCGAGCGGCGCCCCCCAGGGGCCTCCCCACCCGAAGGTAGGGGAGGGATTGGCTGCCGCGATGGCATTCAATCACTTACCGGCAGGCGCGCACGACGCCTTGGGACCATTGTCCCCGACGCCAGTGCCACACTCGGTTCCAATGGCCAATACTCCTCGTCCCGGTCGGCCCACGGCACCCGCGGACGCACGACCCACTCCCGGCACGGTCCTGGACCGGCTGTCACGGGGGCCTTCCCGGGCTGCGCGCATCACCCATACGGAGCACTTGCCCCCTCGGGAGGGCCGTCATGCCGTCTGGCCCGACTGCATCCGAACGGATGTCGTAGCCGCCATTCGGTCCAACGGCATCGAGCACCCGTGGGAACACCAGGTCAGGGCCGCCGAGCACGCCCTGGACGGCGAATCGGTGGTCGTCGCCACCGGCACCGCCTCGGGCAAGTCCCTGGCCTATCTCGCGCCCGTCCTGACCGCTCTCGCGGACGGCGCCGAGGCCCCGAACGGGCGCGGCGCCACCGCCCTGTACCTGGCGCCCACCAAGGCGCTCGCCGCCGACCAGCGCCGCCGCGTACGGGAACTCGCCGCGCCGCTGGGCAACGCGATCCGGCCCGCCGTGTACGACGGCGACACGCCGGTGGAAGAACGCGAATGGGTGCGTCAGTACGCGAACTACGTGCTCACCAACCCCGACATGCTGCACCGCGGGATACTCCCGGCCCACCCGCGCTGGTCCTCCTTCCTGCGCGCCCTGCGCTATGTCGTGATCGATGAGTGCCACACCTATCGCGGCGTGTTCGGCTCCCACGTGGCCCAGGTCCTGCGCCGGCTGCGGCGGCTGTGCGCCCGCTACGGCTCCGAACCCGTCTTCCTCCTCGCCTCGGCCACCGCCAGCGACCCGGCGGCCGCCGCCGCCCGCCTGACCGGGGTGCCGGTCGCCGAGGTCGTCGACGACGCCTCCCCGCGCGGCGAGGTGGTCTTCGCCCTGTGGGAGCCCCCGCTGACCGACCTGCACGGCGAGAAGGGCGCCCCCGTCCGCCGTACGGCCACCGCGGAGACCGCCGACCTGCTGACCGACCTGGTCGTCCAGGGCGTCCGTACGGTCGCCTTCGTCCGCTCCCGGCGCGGCGCCGAGCTGATCGCCCTGATCGCCCAGGAGCGGCTCGCCGAGGTGGACCGCTCGCTGCCCGGGCGGGTCGCGGCCTACCGGGGCGGCTATCTTCCCGAGGAGCGCCGGGCCCTGGAGGGGGCCCTGCACTCCGGCGAGCTGCTGGGCCTGGCCGCCACCACCGCCCTGGAGCTGGGGGTGGACGTGTCGGGCCTGGACGCCGTCCTGATCTCCGGCTACCCCGGCACCCGGGCCAGCCTGTGGCAGCAGGCCGGCCGGGCCGGACGCTCCGGACAGGGCGCGCTGGCCGTGCTGATCGCGCGGGACGACCCCCTGGACACGTACCTGGTCCATCATCCCGAGGCCCTGTTCCGCCGTCCGGTGGAAGCCACCGTCCTGGACCCCGACAATCCCTACGTCCTCGCCCCCCACCTGTGCGCGGCAGCGGCCGAGCTGCCGCTGACCGAGGCGGACCTCGCGCTGTTCGGCCCGGCCGCCCCCGGACTGCTGCCCCAGCTGGAGTCGGCGAAGCTGTTGCGCCGCCGGGCCACGGCCTGGCACTGGACCCGGCGGGAGCGGGCCTCGGACCTGACCGACATCCGGGGCGGCGGTGGCCGGCCCGTCCAGATCGTCGAGGCCGCCACCGGACGGCTGCTGGGGACGGTCGACGAATCCGCCTCCCACACGGCCGTCCACGACGGCGCGGTCCACCTCCACCAGGGCCGCACCTATCTGGTCGAGCACCTGGACCTGGAGGACTCGGTCGCCCTGGTCCAGGAATCGTCTCCGCCGTTCTCCACCACGGCCCGCGACACCACCACGATCTCCATACTCGAGACCGAGACCGAGATCCCGTGGGGCGACGCCCGGCTCTGCTACGGCTCCGTCGAGGTCACCAACCAGGTCGTCTCCTACCTGCGCCGCAAGCTGATCACCGGCGAGGTGCTCGGCGAGGCCAAGCTGGACCTGCCGCCGCGCACGCTGCGCACGCGGGCCGTGTGGTGGACGGTCACGGAGGATCAGCTCGACGAGGCCCGGATCAACCCGGAGATCCTCGGCGGCGCCCTGCACGCCGCCGAGCACGCCTCCATCGGCCTCCTCCCGCTCTTCGCCACCTGCGACCGCTGGGACATCGGCGGCGTCTCCGTGCCGCTGCACCCCGACACCCTCCTGCCGACGGTCTTCGTCTACGACGGCCACCCCGGCGGGGCGGGCTTCGCCGAGCGGGCCTTCCACACGGCCCGGGCCTGGCTGACGGCCACCCGGGACGCGATCGCCTCCTGCGAGTGCGACGCCGGCTGCCCCTCGTGCATCCAGTCCCCCAAGTGCGGCAACGGCAACGACCCCCTCCACAAGCGCGGCGCGGTCCGGCTCCTGACCCGGCTCCTGGCCACCGCGCCCCCGCCCGCCTGAGACCTCTTCCGGCTGTGGCCCGGCATGGGCCCGGGCCCGTGCGGTGAAGGGGCCGGCGCGGACCTCGGCCGTGACCTCGGCCAGCTCGCCCGTGACCGTGCAGACGCCGAGCCGGGCCTCCTGGGCCCGGGCCACCCGCCCGGCCGTCACGCAGGCCGCCGCCGGGCCGTGGGCCCAGCTCACCGCCGCGGCCAGGGCCGCGAGGTCGGCGGCCGCGGCGGCCCGGTGCCGGGCGGCCACCGCCTGGCCCAGGACCAGTACGCCGCCGAAGACCGCGCCCAGGACGGTGGTGACCAGCGCCGCCCACACCGTGGCCGAACCCCGGTCCCCGCTCATGGCGGCGGCCCCACGGAATCCTCGGCCAGGGCCACCGCCCGGGCGCCCAGGCGGACGGGCAGGGCCCTGGGGCCCGGGGCGGGCGCGGACACCCGCACCCGCCACAGGTCTCCGGTCCGGGCCAGCTCCACCACCGCGCCCGGCGGGGCGGCCGACCTCGCGGCCGCCACCGCCACCTCCGCCGGCTCGGAAGCCGCCGCGGCCCGCGCGCCGGCCCGGGCCGCGTCCACGCACCGGATCTGTGCGGCGGCCGCCATCAGCGCCCACACCAGCAGTGCCGCGAAAAGCACCAGCGCGGGAATCACCATCGCGGCCTCCGCCGTCACGTATCCGCGGTCGGCTTTTTGTTCAGAACGGCACATCGAGCGCCTTTCCGATGGTCGACTGCAGTGCGGTGGAGACCACCTCGCTCGTCACCACCTTGTACAGAACGGCCGCGAACGCACAGGCCGCGATCGTGCCCATGGCGTATTCCGATGTGGACATCCCGGCATCGGCCCTCCGCGGGCGGCGGAGTTCGATCAGTCGGGTACGGACCGAGGAAATGATCTTCACGGTGACTCTCCTTGCTGTCGCATGTCATGAATCGCCGTCACCGGCGCTGTCGTTATCGCTGTCACGGCTCGGATGTTCTTGTGTTCTCGTGTTGTTGATGTGATTTCAGGTGGAGCCGAGAAGGCCGGCTGCCATTCCGATCACCACCGGCGCGACTCCCACCGCGAGAAACGCGGGGAGGAAACACAGCCCGACGGGTGCGGTCACGAGGACCGCCGCCCGCTGGGCCTTCGCGGTCGCCCGGCGGGTCCGCTCCGCACGCAGGCCCGACGCGATCCGGGAGACCGGCTCCGCGACGGGAGCGCCCGTGCGCGCCGCCCGCTCCAGGCAGTCCGCCAGCGGTCCGGCGCCCGGCAGCTGCGCCAGCCTCCCCCAGGCGGCCCCCGGTTCACCGCCGAGCCGGAGCTCCGCCCCGGCCAGCGCCAGCCGCTCGCCCACCGGGCCGCCCAGCGACTCGCCCACCACTTCGGCAGCCTCCACCGGCCCCGCCCCGGCCGCCAGACAGGCGGCCAACAGGTCGGCGGCGAAGGGCAGCCGCCGCTCGGCGCCGGCGAGGTCCTCCCGCGGCGGCCGCTGCCGGACCTTGCGCTGCCAGCGGCGCACACCGACCGCGGCCACGCCCCCGGCCAGCACCCCCGGCACCCCGCCGACCAGCACCCAGCAGACGGTCAGCGCGCCCACCGGAGCTCCCCAGGCGGCCGCGGCCGACCGAACCCGGGGGCCGACCGGACTCCTGCGGCGGCCGAGCTCCGCCGCGAACAGCAGCGCCAGCCTCCGCCTGGCCGCACGCTCCCGGATCCCCGCCACCACCACCGCGCCCACGCCCAGCACCACCGCCGCGAGCACCAGCACCGTCCCCAGCCTGTGGACGAAGAACCCGCCCTCCATCACCGCTCCCCCGCCCGCACGATCCGCCGGCACCACACCAGCCCCAGCACTTCCAGGACCCCGCCCACCAGCAGGCAGCCCAGCCCCATCGGGGTGTGCAGCAGCACCCGCAGCGGGTCGGCGCCCAGCGCCGTGCCCATCAGCAGCCCCACCACCGGCAGCAGCGCCAGCACCACCGCCGTGGAACGCGCCCCCGCCAACTGGGCGCGCAGCGACTCCTGCCGGTCGCGCTCCGCGCGCAACGCCCCTTCCAGCCGCTCCAGTCCGGCGGCCAGCCCGGCGCCCCCGTCCACCGACACCCGCCAGCAGGCCGCCATCCCGGCCAGCCCCTGAGCTCCCGGCTCCCGGGCCGCCTGCCGCAGCGCCCCGGCCACATCCCCGCCGAACGCCGCCGCGGCCAGCACGCCCGCCTCCCGTGGGCCCGGCCCGCCGGGCCCGGTCACCGTCCGCCGCAGCGCCGCCGAGAGCGCCTGCCCCGGCTGCGCCCCCGCCCGTAACTCGCCGACCGCCGCCCCGCACAGGGCCACCACCCGCTCCGCCCGCGCACCGCGGGCTCGGGCCCGCTCCCGTGCCCGCAGCCGGCGCCGCACCAGTGGCACCGCCAGCGCCCCCGCCACCAGGGGCAGCACGGACCCGCCCAGCAGGGCGAGAAGGAGCCCGGCCGCGACACAGGCCACCTCGCCCCACCGCACCACCGCCGCCCGGGCCGCCAGACGCTCCCACCGCACCGCACGCCCCGGCGGCCGCACCCCGTGACCTCGCGCCAGCAGCGCCCCCGCCCGGCGCGAGACCCGCTCGCCCCGCACCGGCAGCCAGGCCAGCACCGCCCCCGCGCACAGCAGCCCGGCCAGCACCGGCGCCTGCCCGCCCACCGCTCCCGTGCTCATCGCAGGCCTCCCAGCAGGGGCCGCAGCCGCTCCCAGCCCCGCTCCCGCGCGAAGCCCCGCGCGCCCCAGCGCAGCGCCGGCACCGTGACCACCAGACCGGCCGCGTCCCGCTCCAGGACGTGCACCTCGGCCACCCGCCGCCGCCCGTCCCGGCCCCGGACCAGATGGATCACCAGGTCCAGTGCGGCCGCCAACTGGCTGTGCAGGGCGGCCCGGTCGAGGCCGGCAGCCGTGCCGAGCGCCTCCAGCCGGGCCGGGACGTGCGCGGCCGCGTTGGCATGGACCGTGCCGCAACCGCCCGGGTGTCTCGCCTAGCAGTGCATGGCGATCGACTCACTGGGACCCTGATGTGAAGCAACCCACCGTCGTCATTTACGACCGCCTGTCCCGCCTCTTCGCCGAGGAAGCACCCGACCACCGCATTACCGCCTGCAAGGCATACGCCGAACAGCGCGGGTGGAGGGTCGTGCACATCGCCACAGACACCAACGTCAGCGGCGCAAGCCGACTGGAAGACCGCCCCGGCATGCGCGAAGTGCTGACTTGGCTTCCGCGCGCTGACTACGTGCTGGCTTCCAAGCTGGACCGGTATGCACGAAGCGTTCTGGAGTTTCAGCGGCTCCTGCGCGCTGCCGAATCGACCCACACAACGATCATCACTGCCGATGGCGTGGTGTCCCCGGAAAATGCATCCATCATCATCAACGTCCTTGCCGCATTCGCTGAGTATGAGCGCGACATGATCAAGGCTCGCATCACAGACAGCAAGAAGCACTTCCGCTCACGGGGCAACCACCTCGGCGGACTGGCCCCCTACGGCTACGCGGTAAGCGGACCGATCAACAACAAGCGATGGATCATTGACGAGTCTGCGGCCGATGTCTTGCGTGACTGCGCCGACAAGCTGATCAATCACGGCGGATCTCTGACGGGCCTTGCCCGAGACCTGAATGAGTGCGGAATTCTGCCCCCGGCAGACCATGCACGCAAGCGGGACGGCCGGAAGCTACGCAACCAACGTTGGCACTCAACAACTCTGCGGGATGTTCTCTACACCCCTGCTGTTCGCGGGTGGCTAGTTCAGGCTACGCCCGGAGAGAAGCGTGGCGCTCTCACAAATCAGCCCGTGCTAGATGCTGAGGGGAAGCCCATTTCGGCTGGACCGGAAATCCTCAGTGCCGAAACCTGGTCCGCAGTCCGCGCGATCATTGACGGAAAGTCGAAGGGTCGTGGCAGCGAGCGAACCGGCAAGGCACTACTCCTTCATGTTGCGCTCTGCTCAGAGTGCGACGGCCCGATGTACCGGCAACGCCGTGCCGTGAACGGAAAGGACTACAGCACCTACGTATGCCGCAATGGTGTGGGCAAGCGAGGAATCCACAAGCCCAACGTCATCATTGCCCGGCATCTCGAAGAACTGGTGACTGCCGATTACCGGAAACGGTTTGGCACTTTCAAACTCATGCGCTGGGCTGAGCCGGACGGCAGCGCGGTACTACAACACTCCGAAGTAACGGAGCGAATTGAGCGCCTTGCAGGGAACCTTGGACAACTGGACCCGAACGGCACTGCGGCGCGAATGGTGATCGGCCAGATCGCGGCACTGGAAAAGCGGCAGGCGGAACTAATGGCAGAGGCCGAACACGCCGAAGGCCGCTGGGTGGACGCTGGGGGCACCATCAGCGAAGCATGGGAATCACGCGACGAAGAAGGGCGGCGCGCCTTGCTCGCCGACCTAGGCACAAGGGTAGTGATTCGCCCGGCAACTCTCGGAGCAGCTAGGCGATTCGACCCCACGCGGGTCTCCCTGAGTTTCGCTGGCCCTGCCTGGTGGCGTGAATCTGAACCGGCAGAAGCGCACTTGCTCGCTCTCGCGCTGGAAGAAGAGTTGAGTTGACCCCCTAGCCCCTGAGGTTCTGAGTCCCGTTCGGTCATTGACCGGGCGGGGCTTTCTCATGCCCTGAGTGGCCCCCTGAGGGCTGCCCGCACGCTCGCTGACACCTGGGACGGGCGGACCGCCCAGGGCGCTCAGGCGGGCACACAGGGCTTCACGTGCAGGCTGCCGCCCACGGGCAATCCACTCCTTCACTCCCCTTTGAAACCGCTTGCCGGTAGCCCCACCAACGAGGGGAAGCACCATGACCGAGGCTCCGCTCGTAGGCACTCAGGCGGGCACGTGGCACCCCGCCCCACTCGGGAACAGCGGGCAGACCCACGGGAGCTGGTGTCAGAATTCCTGACACCTGAGCAGACCCTCTATACGCGTATGGGAACTCTCTACAGGTGCAAGCTTTTTCGACACCTCCGCTGCGGTCGCCACTTGGCAGCCGGCCCACAGGCGATCGACTCACTAGATACATTTAGAAGGAACGATGCGGGTCCCGCCTCCACGCGGAGGCGTTCGACTCCCTAACTCCATTCGAGACCGGTTGGACGGCGAATCCAGCATCCCGGTCATGCGCTGACGCGCACCCCCTTTCACTAAGCCCCCGGTCTCGTACCGGTTTCATCGCTGCGGATTTCGCCGTCCACGCAGCGTGTGAGACCAGGTACGAACCGGGGGCTTTTTCTTTACCTAAAAGGACGGCGAACCATGAACGGTTACCAGCATTACCAACGCGCTGAGCAGATTGCAGCGGAGTGTGCGCAGTACGGCGTGAACCCCGAAACAGTGGCCCTTGCTCAGGTTCACGCGACGCTATCTCTTGCTGCTGCCACTGCTGACGCTACGAATTTCAAGCGAGACCTGTACGCGGGAAATGGCGAAGACCTCCCGGCCGCTAAGACCGCCAAGAGTCGTGCCGAGCGTGCCGCCGCATCCGCTGCCGCTTTTCTCGACTAGGAATGGCCACTATGATTTTCGATGACGCCTACTGGGTCAAACAGCGCGCACGGCTGGACGTGAGCAACGATGTTCTTCACGTAAATTTCGCGAAGTTCGTTGCTGATCATTGCGCGCATCGACTCAAGCATATTGAGCACGTTGGTTGGTATCGCTGGAATGGGACTGTCTGGGAAGCAACCGGCAATGACGGGGCGGCAATGCAGGCCATCACGGATGCTGTTGCCATTCTGGCTAAGCGCATCGTGGATTCGCCTGGTGACACTTCATGGGCTTCCGCTGCCATGAGCAAGATGCTCGTAAATTTTCAGCGCAGGGCAATCGTTGCTGAGATGAGCGTGCTTCGGGAGTTTCACGCAAGCGTTGACGACATGGACGCACAGCGGCACCTGTTGACGTTCCAGAATGGCACCGTGGATCTCCGGTCTGGTGAAATACGGCCACACTCGCCGGCTGACCTGCTGACTCAATGCGCGAAGGTTAAATACGTGCCTGACGCTGAGGCTCCGCGCTGGCTTCGGTTTGTGGAAGAGGTCTTTCCGGATGACGGCGAGCTACAGCGGTACTACCAGACGTTTTTGGGTTATTGCGTGACTGGCGAGGTGCGAGAGCACGCGCTAGGTGTCTGGTACGGCGCTCATGGCCGGAACGGTAAGGGCACGACAGTCCGCACGATGCAAAAGGTCTTTGGCGCTGAGATTATCCGGGAAGTTGAGTTCTCGATTTTTGAGAACGTCCGAGGGCAGGCTCCGCACACTGAGCAGATTGCAGCCCTTCGCGGGGCACGCATGGTCGTTGCTCAGGAAGGCAACCCGGGTACGCCGATGAACACGGCGCTCTTGAAGAATTTCAGCGGTGGCGACCGAATCAGCACCCGTCACCTTATGGGCAAGGTCTTCTCCTATGAGCCGACATTTACCATTGTGCTGGCGACGAACCACCTGCCGGAATTCTCTACAGGTGGTGCAGCATTGTGGGCGCGGACTAAGGCAGTTCTGTTTGGCCAGTCTTTCGCTGACCGACGGGACCCAGACCTTGAGCCGACCATTCAGGGCCCGGAAGCCGAGGGTGTTGCCGCATGGGTTGTTCGCGGAGCGACTCGCTATTACGCCGAGGGGTTGAAAGACACACTCAGCGTGATTCAGGCCACGGAACACCACAGAGACAGCGTCGACCCGCTTAAGGACCTAGTGGGCGAACTCTTCGACTACTCCGAGGGCGGGGAAGTCGGCCGTTCTTCGTTCAATGCCGAGTTGAAGATGTGGCGGGACAACAACGGCGACAAGTCGGCGAAGTTCAGCCCGTCCAGCGTGAAACGACATCTACTCGATAGCGGAAAGGTCCAAGAACTCCGGCGCAAAAATAGGGGTTGGGTCTACACCGGCATTCGCCTGGTGAGTGACCCGGATACCACGGCTGGCCCCGGCATCTTCGACCACACCGACGCTGCCACCTGAGTACCTAATTCTCCTACCCTTTCCCTCCCCGTCCGCAATCGGTTGCAGCGGGGCCTCTCCAAAACGTAAGGAATTACCGATGACCGATACCCCCTGGTACATGCGCAAGAACCAAATTGTTGAGAAGCGTGATCCAGAGCGAATGCGCCGACACCTTGAGTCGCTGGCATCTGTGGCCAGCGAGGAACTTGACGCCGAGTCGGCCCACCTTCGAGCCGCTGAGGCAAAGGGCGTTCAGCTCAGCCCCGCGCAGCGAATGACGATGGGCTATTCGCAGATTGCCCGCAGCGCCGCCGATCAGCTAGGCGTCCAGCCGTCCAAGCCTGAGCCTTCGCCGTCCGGCGATCACCTGACCCCTGACCAGCGCATTGCGCGCGGATATGGAGCTTGATCTATGACTGCCCTTGAGAATGCCCGTAAGGCCGCTGAGGCCGCCGCAGCGAAGCTATCCGCCCTGGAGTCCGCCGAGGCCGAGAAGGCCGCCCAGAAGGCCGCTCAGCGAGACGCACGCCAGCGTGAGCTAGACACTGAGTTCCTGAGCCGCTGGGAGGCGCTCGACGCTGAGCTGCTGGCAGTCGGTTCGAAGTCTGCCGCTGACGCTGTGTACGAGGGGGTGGATTCGGTTGCCGCCGTTGCTGCCTTCTGGATCGCCCGCGCTAAGCGCAATGCGGTTCGGACCCATGCGCGAGACGCGTTCTTCCGGCTGCACGGTCGACACCCTGACGACACCTTCGCCCGTGAGCTTTCCGCTCGGGACATGATGGTTGCGGCGCGACTGGACGAGGCTATTTATGGTGCCTCTCATCGTCATGCCGCTGACCTCGCCACTGCCCTTGAGGCTGAGTGGTTGGTGCCGGATGGCGCATGACGCACTGGACCCGGGACCGAATGGCGATTACCCATTCTTCCCTCGGTTGCCGGACGGCTCGCCCGCATGGTCTGACCAGTGCCCTGCTGTCTATCACGGTTCCCGTGTGCCCCGAGGCGTTGCCACCATTGTCCGCGACCATCAGCGCATTGTGATTGACCAGACTCCACGCGACGCAAACGGCGACCCTATCATGCCGCCGATAGTCTCGCCGAATTAGCAGATAGCCCCCCTGTATCCCGTGCAGGGGGGCTACCTTACACTTCCGTCATCGTCTAGGGCAGCCTGAGCGAGAAATACGAATCGGTCTAGAGTCTCTTCAAATTCGCGCGCCTCTTCCGCGATCCGATCCTTTATCCCCTGCAATGCCTCTTCGCTGGTTGTTCGCTCCCCAGACACGTACTGGTGAAGTCCCAGCACGCGGAAGGTCAAAGCATTGCTGAGTCTTTCAAGCTTGCTTGCTGTTGTCGCGATTTCCTTCGGCCCGGCTAGCGCAACCTCTACCCATTTCTCTTTCACGGCATCGGCCGCTTCCTCGCAGCGTGCAGTAAAGGTCTCATTGATCCGTTCGAAAGGGAATGCATCATAGGCGACCGCGAGTATCGCGACATGATCATTCATCCTCGATGTCACGGCGATGAATTCTTTGTAGGCGCCGTGTCGCGGCTCTCGCCTCTCCTTCCGATGTTCTGCGCGGGCTGTGATGCGTACACCTTCCCGCTGAGCCCAACCCGTGGCCATAGCCGCGCCAATGGTCGCCACCGAACCCGCCAACGCCCCGCACACTGCTGCCAATCCTGCGTCCATGCGGCAACCCTCACGGCTCAGAAGTCGGGCCGTCAAGAGGTCCGTGTTGCCAGCGGCACGCCCCTTCACTTGCGCAACTCTGCCCCCTTCGCCGGCATTTGAGGCCCACCCCCACTGACCAGTAGATATGCCCCGCGCACCCCACCTGACCCCCCTTCGCTGTCGCTATGCCCCCGGCCACGGGTAGGCACTCAGACCCTTGGAGCAGCCATGCCCCGAAAGCCTAAGAAGCCTTGTACTCAGCCAGGTTGCAGCGAACTCACGGATGGCGGTCCGTGCACTGAGCACAAGAGACAGAGGGACCAACAGCGAGGATCAGCGAGCAAGCGCGGTTATGACGTCGGCTGGCAGCGAAAGCGAAAGGCTTATCTGTACGCGAATCCGTGGTGTGTGATGTGCAGTCGACATGCGAACGTCGCGGATCATTGGCCGTTGAGCCGTAAGCAACTGTTGGCGAGAGGTGAGGCAATGCCTGATGCGCCAAAGCACCTCAGGCCGTTGTGTACTGCATGCCACAACAAGGAAACAGCTAAGAACCAGCCGGGCGGATGGGCTGCCGAGAAGGCCAAGCGAAGGCCGAATGACGTTCCGCCGTTCTGACGTTCTGAGTCGCGTCTACCCCCTGGGGGGTGCCCCCCTCCCGGCCCTGAGATTGACCGACAGGGAGGCAAAAACCTAGCACCGCAACTCAAGGCGTTTGCGCGGGATGATCTTTCCGCCGTAGCCCCGTATCCGCTGCCTTCCTGGTGGCCGATACGGGGCTTTCTGTGTTTCATCCCACGGCGTCAATGGCTGCTGTGATGAGCGACCGAGCCTCAGCCCCGTGGACGGCAACCTCTTTCAGCTTTCCGAAAGCCTTGAGGTACAGCGCTACGTCACTCGGCTGAGTTTCCTTGATGGCCGCCGACAGGGTTTCCACATGGACACGCTTGCCATCAAAAATTGTGAACGTCTCCAACGGCCATGCTTGCCGGGGCGCCGTGAACGGAATGATTCCCAGCGAGATGGAAGGCAGCGCCATCACGGACAGCAGGTGACCTAGCTGAGCGGCCATTACTTCGGCGCTGCCAATCCGGTACCGCAAAACCGCCTCTTCAACCAGTACAGCGAACCGGTGGTCCCCTTCACGGATTACGTGTGACCGATTCATACGTGCTTTCACAGCGTCCGACACATCGTCTGGTGTCCCGCGAAACTGTGCAATGGAGGTCAGCAAGGCAGTAGCGTAACCGGGAGTTTGAAAGAAGCCGGGCACCACGTTGGAGCAATAGACGTGGAATTGCTGTGTCTGCTCGTAGAGCGGTACGCCCGACTCCTGAAGCCGCCGGAGCCCTGTTCGTTGCAGCCGCTTCCACTGGACATACATGGAATCCGCTTGCCGGTTGGCGGCAATCAAGTCTTCGGCTTGCCGTGACACGCCGCATGCTGTGCACCAGGCCCTTATATCGGCGTCGCTGGGCGGTGTCTTGGCATGCTCAATCCGCGATGACTTTGACTCACTCCACCCGCACCGGACAGCCAACTCACGGCCCGTGATTCCTGCGTCAAGCCTCATCTCCCGCAACCGCACGGCTACGGCTTCCCTGGCTTCTTGGGCTTTGGACGAAGGGGATGACATGGGTTGACTGTCCGGTTCGACTCAGATCGTGTATTCGCTGTGCGGGGTTGCGCGCTGCCAGACTTCTTCGAACGCGCTGGCGCAGAGCTTCAAAGTGCCGGCGTCAGTGCTGAGTTCATCCGCGACGTGGCTGCCATCTCCGGCGAAGTAGTGGAAGCGAATTAGGTTTCCGTCGAACAGCCAGAAGTCATTGGCAGGCAGCAGGAATCCCGTTGCGTGACTACGGCGCAGCCAGCGCACATCCTCGCCAGCAACGACGTTAGCGCGCGTGGCGTAGTGCTCCCAACGGATGTATTCGCTGACAGGTTCCGAGACAACGCGGGCACGCCGAATAGCCACACCCCGCAACACGGCATCCGCAATGGTCTGATGGAAGGGGTGCCACCAGGATTCCCGGTTGTCCCAGTCGATGTGTTCCCCGCGCTGCCATGCTTCTAGCCGGGGGTTGCTCCCATAGTCGTCCCGCAACTCCAAATGGACGGCGGATTCACGGGTGTTGGCCAGCAGTTCACTGAACGGCGGAACGCTCGACGGCATCGCACGCTTCCCTGATCATCGGCACCATGCGGGCCGGAATCCTGACGACTTCCTCGCTGTCCGGGATCGTCCCCTTGGCCGGACTGCTGGCCTCACAGGTCGCGCGGAGTTCAGCGCCAGCCTTCCAGCCCTGCAACACCAGTTCTCCCGCCTCTTCATCAGCCCAGACGGTAGGGCAGTGTTCAAGGTCGGTGTTCGGGTCGATCCCAACGAACCGTAGCGCCATGACAGCCTCTCTCCGTTGCGGTTTGCCTGAACTTGCATGGCCCATACTCCCGTTGCTGCGCGGGTAGTCAAGACCGCCCGCAACGAATCAGTGTGCAAGCTCATGCAAGTTTGCGGAGTTCCGGCCGGGCCGACTTTTAGCGTCGTCATCACCACGACTGCACCGAGGGGACGGCGGACATGGCGGCAAAGACCGAGACCGACGCGAGACAGCGGGAGTACACGACTTTCGCCCCCTCGGGGGAGACGTGCCCGGCCTGCCGGAAGCCGATCAAGAGCCTTGAGCGTTGTCGCCGGGGGGAGGTCGAACGTCAGTCGGCCGGTCCCGCCGTGGTCTATCGGCACATCGACTGTGACGACCCGCAGGGGCTCAAGGCCGGGTCCAAGTCGTGACGGCCCCAGCTAGGCGCGCGAGAGCCCGCCTGGACGCCTTACCGGCCCCGAAGCTGGTCAGCCTCATAGACGACCCGGACGGGCCTTACAGGGACTCTCCAGAAGGCTGGTGGACCGAGCGGGGTGGAGCGCTGGACGTGCGGTCCGGGGTCGTCTACTTCCCGCCTGGCAGCAACCCGCCCCCGTCCCCGTTCCGCGACGAGGAGACGTGAGGGCCGCGCGCGGCCTGGTGGTGGGTCTCGCTGCTGCTGCGTGGGTCTACGTCGTCGCCGTCATCGTGGCCCGAGGCTGGGCCGCCTAAATCTCCGTCCCTGCCGGACGCATATCCGCATAGGTGTTCCCCCACCAGGAATCCCGGCAGGGGCGGCGCAATGCACCGTGCTCCACTCGACAAGGAGGAACACAGGAATGACCGCAGTAGCGAATGACCTCAAGACCGGCCGCTCCCTGGTGAGCGCCGACCTTTTCGACAGCATCGCTGAGTTCACGGTGATCCACTTCGGCTACAGCCGCGACAAGGCGGAGCGGGCCACGGATCAGGCTCTCGCGTTCGTCGCCACGGTCGGCACGGCTGCGGTGAAGATGGTCCCGAGTGACGACGTGGACGGCGCGCTGCACGCGTTCATCCTGCACACCGCCGACTACCGCGAGTTCTGCGAGACGTACGCGGGCCGGTTCCTGGAGCACAACCCGCGCCCGGGTGGTGGTGGCCGGGTTCTGGAGGAGGTGCAGGCGACCGCCCACGCGATCAAGGCCAACGGGTTCCTGGTGCTGGATGCGCTGTGGACCGTGAACGGCGAGAACGCGGCGCAGTGCGACTCTGACTGCGGACGCGACTACCGGGCCGCCTGACGGCCGGCTGACCCGTACTGGTGAGGGTGGGGCCGGTTCTCAACTGCGGGAACCGGCCTCACTGTTGGAAGGTGAAGCGTGATTTTCGAAGGTCCGTACAGCCCGCCGGACGGTGCGCTGCAACTCCTCAATCCGGGGCCCGCCGAACTGGTGCTCAACCGGCGCGGGTCGTCCGTGTGGAAGGTCAAGACCGAGGCCGGTCCCTACGCGGTGAAGGTGGGATATCCGAGCCGCACGCATGCATGGACGGCGCTTGCTCCTGCCCGTGAAGCCGCCGTTCTGCGACAGCTCACCCATGAGCGGATCTTCAGCGGGGAGTGGGAGCACGGCACGTGGGGCGCTCAGCCGTGGCGGCGAGGAGACAGCCTCTATGACCGGTGGGCACCCTGCCGGGATGGGGAGGCTGAGCCGAACCTCGGACAGGCCCTGTCGTGCGCCGTGGCGCTGTCGGGGCTGCATGAGATGGGATGGGTTCATGGGGATGTGCAGCCCGCGCATCTCCTCCTGGGTGAGGTAGGCGGCGCGTTCCTGATCGATCTTGCGCTGTCCAGCGGAGGACGGATTCCCCGCGCCTATGACTTCCCGTACCGAGGCTGTCTCGTCCACTACGAGGCCCCGGAAGTCTCGGCCAGCGTGTTGGAATCCGGAGCGGCAACGCCGACACAGGAAGCAGACGTGTACGCGCTGGGAGCAGCACTGTTCATCAGCGCGACGGGCTGGCGGCATGTGGCCTACCCGGACGACGCTCCCCGGGAGGTACAACGGCAGGCCGTCGTGGCGGGCCCTCACCGCCCCGTGGACGTGCCGGGAGTGCTGGGCAGCCTCATCCCCCACATGCTCAGCCGTACGCCCGCTGACCGGCCCACCAGCGCCGAGGTATGCGAGAGGCTGAGCGCCGCCATGTAGGGGTTGGTCCTAGCCCCGTCTGTGCGCTCGCCCCACGGCGCATGGCCGGGGTTTCCCCATGTGCGCTAGCCGGATCTATGTATGGTTTGGGTAGGCACCCGCCCTCGTGCCCGGTGTTGAGCGCGGCCAGCAGATCCGCGACCTCCGGACCGCGCACCTCGCCCACCACCAGCCGGTCGGGCCGCATCCGCAGCGCCTGCCGGACCAGATCGGCGAGCGTGACCAGACCGGCGCCCTCCTGATTGGCCGGGCGGCTCTCCAGCCGCACCACATGCGGGTGTTCGGGGCGCAGTTCGGCCGAGTCCTCGGCCAGCACGATCCGTTCCCCCGGCCCCACCAGCCCCAGCAGCGCGCTCAGCAGCGTGGTCTTGCCCGTGCCGGTGCCGCCCGAAATGAGGAACGACCGCCGGGCCTCCACCAGCGCCCGCAGCATCCGCTGTCCGCCGGGCGGCAGCATGCCCACCGCGACCAGCTCCTCCAGCGTGAACGCCCGTGGCCGCACCACCCGCAGCGACAGGCAGGCCGATCCGACGGCCACGGGAGGCAGCACCGCGTGCAGCCGGGTCCCGTCCGGCATCCGGGCGTCCACCCAGGGCCGGGCATCGTCCAGCCGCCGCCCCGCCACCGCCGCCAGCCGCTGTGCGAGCCGGCGCACCGCGTCGGTGTCGGCGAAGGTGACCCCGGTCAGCTCCAGCCCGCCGCCCCGGTCCACCCAGACCCGGTCGGGCGCGGCCACCAGCACATCGGTGACCTCCGGATCGGCGAGCAGTGGCTCCAGGGGTCCGGCTCCCACCAGTTCGGATCGCAACGCGGCGGCGGTGCCCAGCACTTCCGCGTCGCCCAGCAGCCTGCCCTGCTCCCGCAGGGCCGCCGCCACACCCGCCGGGGTCGGCTCGGTGCCGGTCTCGGCGAGCCGCTGCCGTACGGCGTCCAGCAGTCCCGTACTCATGCCGGCACCCCCTGGGCCGCGAGCGCCCGCTGCCAGAACCCGGCGCAGAACCGGGCCAGGGCGCTGCGGGCGGACGATCCCGGCGGCTCGCCCTCGGCCACCCTCCCGGGCAGCCCCACCTCCAGCGGCACCTCACCGGCGAGCGGCACCCGCAGCAGCCCGGCCACCGCCTCGGCGTCGAGCCCGCCCGGGCAGCGGCCGCGCACCACCACCCGCACGTCCCGGGCCACCATGCGCACCCCGGCCGCGACCCGGGCGGCGGCGGCCACCGACCGCAGCTCCCCCGGGACCACCATCAGCACCAGGTCCAGCTGCGCCAGCACCTCGGCGACCGCCTCGTCGACGCGGCGCGGGAGGTCCACCACGACCACCCCGCCCCGCCGACGGGCCGCGGCCACCACCGACCGCACCGCCGCGGGCGGCACCGCCACCCGCTCCCCGCGGTCCCAGCTGAGCACCCGCAGGGCGTGCAGCTCGGGCAGCGACTCCTCCAGGGCCCCGGCGGCGACCCGCCCCCGCGAGCGGGCGAAGTCCGGCCAGCGCAGCCCCTCAGCGCCCTCGCCGCCCAGCAGGACGTCCATGCCGCCGCCCAGCGGATCGCCGTCGATGAGGATGGTCCGCTCCCCCGACCGCGCCGCCGTGACCGCCAGGGCGCACGCCAGCGTGGAGGCGCCGGCCCCGCCGCTGCCGCCGATCACGCCGACGGTCAGCGCCGGCCGCCCGGCGCCCTCCACCACATCGGCGAGCCGGTCGACGAGCCGGGCCTCCGCGTCGGGCAGCCGCAGCACCTGCTCGGCGCCGATCTCCACCGCCCGCTGCCACACCAGGGGATCGTCCGGCTCCCGCCCGACGAGGAACACCCCGTCCCGGCGCGGGGCACCGCGCACCCGCCGGGCCGCGTCGTCCCCCACCAGCACCAGGGGTGCGGACTCCCAGCCGCTGTGCTCGGGCATCGCGTGCCGCACATGCGCCCGCGCGCCCGCGGCGGCGCACAGCCGCAACAGGTCGTCCAGCAGCGCCGGGTCCTCGGTGATGATCAGCGGCCTGCCCGCGCCGGGCTGCGGCACACCCCCACCCGGCCCGCCACGCTCCAGCAGTTCACTCGACTTCGATCCAGCCACGATCTCCGCCTCCTTCTCGCCGCAAATCCACGACCGCGCACTTCGCGGCCGGAATCACCGTGCAGCGATCCGGAAAAAAGCGTGGATCTTGGTCGAATACTGTGGACAGCAAGCCCCCTGTGAATAACTCCATCACCCCAACAGGTGAGTTTCAGAGCGCGGCGGAACCACTACGCAGCGTTACGCGTCTCATGTGGTGTGGAAGGACGCCGCTCAGGGCCGCAAAAGAGGAAGGGCCGGGGCCGGGGACGCTCAAACTGCGTCCGGACATGCGACGACCCCCGCCGGGGGGGAGAGCGGGGGTCGTCCCCACGGCCGACTCGGGGGGGGAGGAGTCGGACCGGGTTAGCACGGTCGCGAACGATCCGTGACTTCCATGGTGTACCCGAGAGCCTTCTCAGGCAAACCCACGCGCCACACCTTACGCCGAATGGTGGGCGCATATGCTCGGCTCGTGGAAATCCAGTCCTTGGCGCACTCCTCGCCCCGCACCGCTGCCTTCTTCGACCTGGACAAGACGGTCATTGCGAAGTCGAGCACACTGACGTTCAGCAAGTCCTTCTACCAGGGCGGCCTGATCAACCGACGCGCCGTGCTGCGCACCGCGTACACCCAGTTCCTCTATCTGGCCGGCGGCGCCGACCACGACCAGATGGAACGGATGCGCGAGTACCTCTCCTCCCTGTGCAAGGGATGGAACGTGCAGCAGGTGAAGGACATCGTCGCCGAAGCCCTGCACGACCTCATCGATCCGCTGATCTACGACGAGGCCGCCTCGCTCATCGAGGAGCACCACACGGCCGGCCGCGACGTGGTGATCGTCTCGACGTCCGGGGCGGAAGTGGTCGAACCCATCGGCGAGATGCTCGGCGCGGACCGGGTCGTCGCCACGCGCATGGTCGTCGGCGAGGACGGCTGTTTCACGGGTGAGATCGAGTACTACGCGTACGGCCCGACCAAGGCGGAGGCCGTACGCCAGCTGGCCGAGTCGGAGGGGTACGACCTGGCGCGCTGCTACGCGTACAGCGACTCCATCACCGACGTGCCGATGCTGGAGGCGGTCGGCCACCCGCACGCCGTCAACCCGGACCGGGCGCTGCGCAAGGAGGCGTACGCGCGCGACTGGCCGGTCCTGGTCTTCAACCGCCCGGTACGGCTCAAGCAGCGCCTGCCCGGGCTCTCGATGCCGGCGCGCCCCGCGCTCGTCGCGGCGGCGGCCGTGGGCGCGGCCGCGGCCACGGCGGGACTGGTCTGGTACGCCAGCCGGCGCCGCGCGAACGCGCTCACGAGTCTGACGGGCTGATCCCCGGGGCCGGCCACGGGCCCGACCCCGGCCCCGACCCCGGCCCCGGCTGACCTGCGGCGACGCGGGCCGTCCGATTCGCCCCGACCCGTCCTGGAAAGTAAAGAAGTGCGGCAAGGGGTTCCGCTTACCTCGGAAGCGGAGTACAAAGGAGTCAACGGCCCGCGAGACCAAGGACATCCGAGAGGATCATTCTTAAACGCAGCAAGGCCCCACGGACCGAAGCATGAACGCCGAGCACCCACGCGACGTCGACCCGTCGATTACGGGCCAGCCGCACCAGGTGACGGGCAAAGTTCCCGACCTGATGGGCAACTATCGAGGACGCTTGGTAACTGGGCGTGAATGCCAGCGGCGACACCATGAGCAGGACGGTGTCGCCGCAACCCGTGTCCGGGCCCGAAACGCGCCCGCGCCCCGGCCTGCCCCTACGCCGCGCCGCGCTGGAGCGCCTCGCACACGGCCGTCGACTCCCGCACCCCGAGCTCGACCGCCCGCCCGCAGTGCGCGATCCACGCCGCCATCCCGTCCGGGGTCCCGGACACGTACCCGTCGAGCGCCGCCAGGTACGCCGCCCGGCCCTGCTCCGCGTGACCGACCTCCGCCGGGCAGATGGCCTTCGGGTCCAGCCCGCTGTTGATGAGCACGATCCGCTCCGCGGCCCGCGCCACCACCCCGTTGTACGAACCGAAGGGCCGCAGCGCCAGCAGCTCGCCGTGCACGACGGCGGCCGTGACCAGCGCCGGAGCCGCACCGCCCGCGATGATCAGCCGGGAGAGTCCGTCCAGCCGCCCCGCGACCTCGTCGGCGCCCGGCAGCGGCAGCTCCACCAGCGGCTCGTCCACCGGCTCGCCGGCCAGCCGCGGCCGGCCCACCGTGTCGTCGGAGGCCGCCCCGCCGGCCGCCACCAGGTGCAGCCGCGCCAGCACGCGCAGCGGCGACTGCCGCCAGATGCTCAGCAGCTGGCCGGCCTCGGCGGTCAGGCGCAGGGCCGCGCCCACCGTGCGGGCCTGTTCGTCCGCGCCGAAGTCGGTCCGGCGGCGCACTTCCTCCAGCGCCCAGTCCGCGCCCGACAGCGCGGCGCTGCCCCGCGCCGCGCGCAGCGCCGCCTCGGAGGTGATCTCCCCGCTGCGCCGGCGCATCACGCGGTGGCCGTACACCCGGTTTACGGACTTGCGTACGGAATCCACGGACTCCGCCACGCCCGGGAGCGCGGCCAGTGCGGCGAGCGGATCGTTCGGAGCGGCAGGCGGGGTGGCAGGCGTACTCATAAGCAGGGAGCCTACGCACCCATACCACCCGCCCCACCTTTGAGTGGTCTTCTTCACTCACACCGACCACTCAAAGCAAGCGCACTACTACGCTACGTGAACATGAAGATCGCTTTCGTGGGAAAGGGCGGCAGCGGCAAGACCACGCTGTCCTCCCTCTTCATCCGCCACCTCGCCGCCAATGAAGCCCCCGTCGTCGCGGTGGACGCCGACATCAACCAGCACTTGGGGACGGCGCTCGGTCTCACCGAGGACGAAGCCGCCGCGCTGCCCGCGATGGGCGCCCACCTGCCCCTGATCAAGGAGTACCTGCGGGGCTCCAACCCCCGGATCGCCTCCGCCGAGACGATGATCAAGACGACTCCGCCCGGCAGCGGCTCCCGGCTGCTGCGGGTCGGCGAGGACAACCCCGTCTACGCGGCCTGCGCCCGCCCCGTGGAGCTCGACGGGGAGATCGTCCGGCTCATGGCCACGGGCCCGTTCACCGAGGCCGACCTGGGCGTGGCCTGCTACCACTCCAAGGTCGGCGCGGTCGAACTGTGCCTGAACCACCTGGTGGACGGGCCCGACGAGTACGTCGTCGTCGACATGACGGCGGGCTCCGACTCCTTCGCCTCGGGCATGTTCACCCGGTTCGACATGACCTTCCTGGTCGCCGAACCGACCCTCAAGGGCGTCTCCGTCTACCGCCAGTACAAGGAGTACGCCCGCGACTTCGGGGTCGCGCTCCGGGTGGTCGGCAACAAGGTGCAGGGGGCCGACGACATCGACTTCCTGCGCGCCGAGGTGGGCGAGGACCTGCTGGTCACCGTCGGCCACTCCGACTGGGTCCGGGCGATGGAGAAGGGCCGGCCGGCGGCGTTCGACCTGCTGGAGGCCGGCAACCGGCTGGCCCTGCAGGCGCTGCAGGACGCCGCCGAGGACTCCTACGCGGACCGCGACTGGGTCCGCTACACCGAGCAGATGGTCCACTTCCACTTGCGCAACGCCGAGAGCTGGGGCAACGCGAAGACCGGGGCCGACCTGAGTGCCCAGATCGACCCCGGCTTCGTACTCGGCGAGCCTCGAAGCGGGCCCGCCGGTGGGCCCATGGACGGGCCGGCCGGTGAGCCCGCCGGAGTGCAGGAGGGGCTCAGTCCTCTTCCGCAGCCTCCCCTTCCGGCCCCGCAGCCGGCGTAGCGCCCGCGGGCGTCGCGGGAGGGGACGGCGGCAGGACCGGACCGCTGGTCAGGAACTTCTTCCAGCCCTCCTTCGGCGCCTCGCCCACGTCGAGCGTGCGCAGCCACTCCAGGGCCTTGGGGTCCTGCGCGTCCAGCCAGTCGACCAGCTCGCGGAAGGGCACGCAGCGCACGTCCTTCTGGGTGCAGACCGTCTTGATGGTCTGCTCGAGGGCGCGCATGTACGTGCCGCCGTTCCAGGACTCGAAGTGGTTGCCGATGATCAGCGGGGCCCTGTTGCCCTGGTAGGCGCGGCCGAAGGCCTGGAGCAGACCGTCGCGCAGCTGGTTGCCCCAGTACTCGTGCTGCGCCGGGTCGCCCTGCGAGGTGGTCCCGGACTGGTTGACCATGAAGTTGTAGTCCATGCTCAGCGTCTCGAAGGCGCGCCCGGGGATGGGCACGAGCTGGAGCGGGATGTCCCACAGGCCGTCCGTCTTCTTCGGCCACTTCTGCTTGCTGATGCCGCTGGAGTCGTAGCGGAAGCCCAGGTCCTTGGCGGCCAGCATGAAGTTCTTCTGACCCTCCAGGCACGGGGTGCGGGCGCCGATGAGCTCCTTGTCGTAGTCGAAGGGGAGGGACGCGACCTGCTTGAGGCCCGAGTTGGTCCGCCAGTTCTTGACGAAGGACCTGGCCTGGCTGATCTCGCTCTTCCAGTCCTCGACGGACCAGGTGCCCACTCCCCCGTCCGGGCCGCAGAAGTGGCCGTTGAAGTGGGTGCCGATCTCGTTGCCCTCCAGCCAGGCCCCGCGCAGCTGCTCGGCGGTGTCCTTGATGCCCTGGGGGTCGCCGAAGCCGATCTCGGAACGGCCCGGGCCGTGCTGGGGCGCGTTGTAGAGCGAACGTTTCTCCTCGGGCAGCAGGTAGACGCCGCTGAGGAAGTACGTCATCCGGGCGTTGTGCTTCCTGCCGACCTCGCGGAAGTGGGAGAAGAGCTTCTGGCTGTCCTCCCCGGCCCCGTCCCACGAGAACACCACGAACTGCGGCGGCTTCTCACCGGGAGCCAGCCGCGTCGCCTTCGACACGTGGGGCTGCGGACCGGTGTACGACGTCGAGCCGTCGCCGATGGGCCGGTTCACGCTGCCGGGGGCCTCGGGCGCGGCGACGCCCTTCTGCGGGCGCTCGTGCGGGGCCTGCGAGCCACTGCATCCGGCGACGCCCAGCGCCAGGGCCGTGGCGGCCAGGCCGCCGGCGATCTTTTTCTTGGCGGTCATGTCCGCCCACCTCTCCCGTGCCGTAGGACGTCTCGACCGCAACGTCCCATGCGGCCAACCCCGGGAATGGTGTGACAAGCCGGACAAAATGCTTAATCACTCCTGAGAGTTAATTCGTAGGCCATTTGCCCCTTTTGTCGGGCAGGGTCCTTTACTCTCCATTACCTTTCATTTACCGAGTGTTGAGACTCCCGCCGCTTCCCCCCTTGCCCAGAGGAGACGGGACATGACCCCCCGCTTCACCGCGGATCTCTCCGCATCCATCGCCGTATTCCTGATCGCGCTGCCGCTCTCCCTCGGTATCGCCCTGGCCACCGGCGCCCCGCTGCAGGCGGGCCTGGTGGCCGCCGCGGCCGGCGGCATCGTGGCCGGGCGGTTCGGTGGTGCGCCGCTCCAGGTCAGCGGCCCCGCCGCCGGACTCACCGTCGTCACCGCCGAGCTGATCCAGCGGTACGGGTGGCGTACCACGTGCGCCATCACCGTGCTCGCCGGTGTCTGCCAGCTCGCACTCGCCGCGCTGCGCACGGCCCGGTCCGCCCTGATGGTGAGCCCGGCCATCGTGCACGGCATGCTCGCGGGCATCGGCGTGACGATCGCCCTCGCCCAGCTGCACATCGTCCTGGGCGGCACCCCGCAGAGCTCGCCCATCGCCAACGTCCAGGGGCTGCCCGGCCAGTTGGCCGACCCGCATCCGGCCGCGCTCGCCGTCAGCGTCCTGACGTTCGCCGTCCTGCTCGGCTGGCCGCGACTGCCCGGACGGGTCGGCCGACGGCTGCGCAAGATCCCGGCCGCCCTGGCCGCGGTGGCCACCGCCACCACCTTCGCGGTCCTGGCCGGGCTCACCCTGCCCCTCGTCGACCTGCCGTCCTGGCGCAGCCACGCGCTGCCCGAGCTGCCCGAGGGGCCGGTCCTGGGGATCATCGCGGCGGTGCTGACCATCACCCTGGTCGGCAGCGTCGAGTCGCTGCTCTCCTCGGTCGCCACCGACAAGCTGATCGCCTCCGAGCGCACGGCGGACACCCGCCCGCCGCGCGCCGACCTCGACCGTGAACTGCGCGGCCAGGGCGCGGCGAACATCGTCTCCGGCGCGCTCGGCGGACTGCCCATCACGGGCGTGGCCGTGCGCAGCGTGGCGAACGTCAAGTCCGGTGCCGTCAGCCGCCGGTCGTCGATCATGCACGGGTGCTGGGTGGTGCTCGCGGCCGCGCTGCTCGTACCCGTCCTGGACCTCATCCCGCTGGCCGCGCTGGCCGCGCTGGTGATGGCGGTCGGCATCCAGATGGTCAGCATCACGCACATGCGCACCGTCACCCGGCACCGGGAGATCCTCGTCTACGTGACGACGATCGTGGCCGTCGTCCTCGGCGGCGTGCTGGAGGGCGTCGCGATCGGGATCGCCGTGGCGGTCGCGGTGGCGCTGCACCGGCTGGCGCGGACCCGGATCACCGTGGAGCAGCCCGACGAGGGCGTCCACCGGGTGCGGGCGCGCGGGCAGTTGACCTTCCTGGCCGTACCCCGGCTGAGCCGGGTGCTGGGCCAGATCCCGCACCAGTCGCACGCGGTGATCGAGCTGGACGGTTCCTTCATGGACCACGCGGCGTACGAGGCGCTCCACGACTGGCAGGACTCGCACGTGGCGCACGGGGGCTCGGTGGAGGTCACCGGCCGCTCCGGGGCGCGGATCGCCGATCCCGACCGGGGCGAGCGCGGCCACCAGTGCTGCCGGCCCTGGACGCCGTGGGCCAACCACTGCGACCACCGCGAGGCACCGGCGACGCCGGCCCGCCGTGGCAAGGGGCAGCTGGCCAGCGGGATCACCGCGTTCCAGCGGGACACGGCACCGCTCGTACGCGACGAGCTGGCACGGCTGGCGCGCGAGGGCCAGCGGCCCTCCCAGCTGTTCATCACCTGCGCGGACTCCCGGCTGGTCACCAGCATGATCACGGCGAGCGGCCCGGGAGACCTGTTCACCGTCCGCAATGTCGGCAACCTGGTGCCGCTGCCGGGCGCGGAGTCGGGTGACGACTCGGTCGCGGCCGCCATCGAGTACGCCGTAGACGTCCTCCAGGTGGAGAGCATCACGGTGTGCGGGCACTCGGGCTGCGGGGCGATGCAGGCCCTGCTGAACTCCTCGCCCGACGCGCCCCCGAGCCCGAGCCCGAGCCCGAGCCCGCTGCGCCGCTGGCTGCGGCACGGCCGGCCGAGCCTGGCCCGGATGGCCAGCCGCCACCACGCGTGGGCGCGGATCGCGGGCCGGCTGCCGGCCGACGCCGTGGAGCAGCTGTGCCTGACCAACGTGGTGCAGCAGCTGGAGCATCTGCGGGCCCACGAGGCCGTGGCGCGCCGGCTCGCCGAGGGCAAGCTGGAGCTGCACGGGATGTACTTCCACGTGGGCGAGGCGCAGGCCTACCTGCTGACCGGCGGCGAGGACCACTTCGACTGCCGCGTCTTCGACAGCGTGGGCATTCCGGCGGAGAACTGGACAGAACGCGTCAACAGCGGCGTGTGACATCGGTGCCGTGAACCGACACGCCGCCGAAACCGTGGAATCGTGTGGCCCCTTCCCGCACCCTGCGGCGGGAAGGGGCCATACGCCGGTATAGGTCTACACCAATTTTCGGACAAGGCCTTGCCACCTGGCCCTCTGGCTGGTGAGCTATGCCCGGGGACACAACGGACACCCCGGGAAAGGGAGATGTCGGTGAGCAACGAGAGCCTGGCCAACCTGCTCAAGGAGGAGCGTCGCTTCGCGCCGCCCGCCGAGCTGGCCGCCGCCGCGAACGTCACGGCGGACGCCTATGCACAGGCAGACGCCGACAGGCTGGGCTTCTGGGCCGAGCAGGCCCGGCGCCTGACCTGGGCCACGGAGCCGACCGAGACGCTCGACTGGTCCAACCCGCCCTTCGCCAAGTGGTTCGCGGACGGCAGGCTGAACGTCGCGTACAACTGCGTCGACCGCCACGTCGAGGCCGGCAACGGCGACCGCGTCGCCCTCCACTTCGAGGGCGAGCCCGGCGACAGCCGCGCGATCACCTACGCCGAGCTCAAGGACGAGGTCTGCCGGGCCGCCAACGCGCTCACCGAGCTCGGTGTCGAGGCCGGCGACCGGGTCGCCGTCTACCTGCCGATGATCCCCGAGGCCGTCGTCGCGATGCTCGCGTGCGCCCGCGTCGGTGCCGCGCACTCGGTGGTCTTCGGCGGCTTCTCCGCCGACGCCGTCGCCTCCCGCATCCAGGACGCCGACGCCAAGCTGGTCATCACCGCCGACGGCGGCTACCGGCGCGGCAAGCCGAGCGCCCTCAAGCCGGCCATCGACGAGGCCGTCGCCAAGTGTCCGCAGGTCAAGAACGTCCTGGTGGTACGGCGTACCGGCCAGGACACGGCCTTCACCGAGGGCCGCGACATCTGGTGGCACGAGCTGGTCGGCCGGCAGTCCAAGGAGCACGCGCCCCGGGCCTTCGACGCCGAGCACCCGCTGTTCATCCTGTACACGTCGGGCACGACGGGTAAGCCCAAGGGCATCCTGCACACCTCCGGCGGCTACCTGACGCAGGCCGCCTACACCCACCACGCGGTCTTCGACCTCAAGCCCGAGTCCGACGTGTACTGGTGCACCGCCGACATCGGCTGGGTGACCGGGCACTCGTACATCGTGTACGGCCCGCTGGCCAACGGCGCCACCCAGGTCATGTACGAGGGCACGCCCGACACCCCGCACCAGGGCCGCTTCTGGGAGGTCGTCCAGAAGTACGGCGTCACGATCCTCTACACCGCGCCGACGGCGATCCGGACGTTCATGAAGTGGGGCGACGACATCCCCGCCAAGTTCGACCTGTCCTCCCTGCGGGTCCTGGGTTCGGTCGGCGAGCCGATCAACCCCGAGGCCTGGATCTGGTACCGCAAGCACATCGGCGGTGACCGCTGCCCGATCGTCGACACGTGGTGGCAGACCGAGACCGGCGCCATGATGATCTCCCCGCTGCCCGGCGTCACCGAGACCAAGCCGGGCTCCGCCCAGCGCGCGCTGCCCGGTATCTCCGCCACCGTGGTGGACGACGAGGCGCACGAGGTCCCCGACGGCGGGGGCGGCTACCTGGTGCTGACCGAGCCCTGGCCGTCGATGCTGCGCACCATCTGGGGCGACGACCAGCGGTTCATCGACACGTACTGGTCGCGCTTCGAGGGCAAGTACTTCGCCGGTGACGGCGCCAAGAAGGACGACGACGGCGACATCTGGCTGCTGGGCCGGGTCGACGACGTGATGCTGGTGTCCGGCCACAACATCTCCACCACCGAGGTCGAGTCCGCTCTCGTCTCGCACCCCGCGGTCGCCGAGGCGGCCGTCGTGGGCGCCGCGGACGAGACCACCGGCCAGGCGATCGTGGCGTTCGTGATCCTGCGCGGGACGGCGCACGAGGACAGCACCCTCGTCGCCGAACTGCGCAACCACGTCGGCGCCACCCTCGGGCCGATCGCCAAGCCCAAGCGCGTCCTGCCGGTCGCGGAGCTTCCCAAGACCCGCTCCGGCAAGATCATGCGCCGGCTGCTGCGCGACGTGGCGGAGAACCGTGAGCTGGGCGACGTCACCACGCTCACCGACTCCTCGGTGATGGACCTGATCCAGACCAAGCTGCCGTCCGCCGCCAGCGAGGACTGACCGGCAGCGCACAGACGGGTGAGGGGCATTCGGCGCGACCGCGCCGGATGTCCCTTTCGCGCTTAAAGTGAAGATCGTCGGATAGCCCTCGCGCCCACCCTGTAGGGTATTGAAAGCGTAAATAAAGATCACAGGGTGCGCCGGGAAGTCTGGTCGGCAAGCGATTCGTCATGCCGTCCAACGCACCCCGGAGGTGCCCCACCGTGGCCACGCCCAGCCCCCGCCGCAAGCTCCTCGGACGGCTCTCGCTCCCCGAGAGCCGTTTCGTGGCCGATGCCCTGCGCACCGAGACGGTCGGCGGCATCCTCCTCCTCGTGGCCGCCGTCATCGCCGTCATCTGGGCGAACACACCGCCCATGGCCGACAGCTACACCGCCGTCCGCGACTTCCACATAGGCCCGGCCGCCCTCGGCCTCGACCTCTCCCTCCAGCACTGGGCCGCAGACGGCCTGCTCGCGATCTTCTTCTTCGTCGCCGGCATCGAGCTCAAGCGCGAACTCGTCGCGGGCGACCTGCGCGAACCCAAGGCCGCCGCCCTGCCGGTCATCGCCGCGCTGTGCGGCATGGCCGTGCCCGCGCTCGTCTACGCCCTGGTCAACATGGCCGGCAACGGCTCGATGGCGGGCTGGGCCGTACCCACCGCCACCGACATCGCCTTCGCGCTCGCCGTCCTCGCGGTCATCGGCACCTCGCTGCCCTCCGCGCTGCGCGCCTTCCTGCTCACCCTCGCCGTCGTCGACGACCTCTTCGCGATCATCATCATCGCGGTGTTCTTCACCGAGGAGATCAGCTTCCCGCAGCTCGGCGGTGCCGCCCTCGGCCTGGTCCTGTTCTGGTTCCTGCTCCGCAAGGGCGTCCGCGGCTGGTACATCTACATCCCGCTCGCCCTGGCCATCTGGGGCCTGATGTACAACAGCGGGGTCCACGCCACCATCGCCGGTGTCGCCATGGGCCTGATGCTGCGCTGCCGGCGCACCGACGAGGAGGAGTACTCCCCCGGCGAGCACATCGAGCACCTGGTCCGGCCCGTCTCGGCCGGCCTCGCCGTCCCCCTGTTCGCCCTGTTCTCCGCTGGGGTCTCCCTCTCCGACGAGGCGATCGCCCAGGTCTTCACACGCCCCGAGACCCTCGGTGTCGTCCTCGGTCTGGTCGTCGGCAAGACCGTCGGCATCTTCGGCGGCACCTGGCTGGCCGCCCGCTTCACCCGGGCCGAGCTGAGCGAGGACCTGGCCTGGCCCGACGTCTTCGCGGTGGCCTCCCTGGCCGGCATCGGCTTCACCGTCTCCCTCCTGATCGGTGAACTCGCCTTCACCGGAGACCCCGAGCTCACCGACGAGATCAAGGCCGCCGTCCTCATCGGCTCGCTCATCGCGGCGATCCTGGCCTGCGTCCTGCTCAAGCTCCGCGACCGCAAGTACCGCGCCCTGACCGACCGCGAGGAGCGCGACGACGACCGCGACGGCATCCCGGACATCTACGAGGAGCACACGCCGGAGTACCACTGGCGGATGGCGCGGATCTACGAGGAGAAGGCCGCCGAGCACCGACGCAGGGCCGAAGCGGCGGCCGGGTCCAGCACCGACGGCGGTCGTCCGGCATGATCTGAGTGACGACAGGACGCCGCAGACTTGAGGGAGAGAGCGATGAGCGCAGTGGACCAAGGGGCGCAAGGAGCCGAGCGCACACTCGGCCAGCTGGTCGCCTCGGCCACGGCCGAGATGTCCGCCCTGGTGCACGACGAGATCGCCCTCGCCAAGGCGGAGATCCGCCAGGACGTCAAGCGGGCCGGCGCCGGCGGCGCCGCCATCGGCGTGGCCGGCGTACTGGCCCTGTTCTCCCTGCCGGTGCTCAGCTTCGCCGCCGCGTACGGGATCCACAACCTCGGTCTCGGCCTCGCCTGGTCCTTCCTCATCGTGGGCGTGGCGTTCCTCCTGATCGCCGCCCTGCTCGCGCTGCTGGCCGTGTCCAAGTTCAAGAAGGTCAAGCCGCCGGAGAAGACCATCGCCTCCGTCAAGGAGACGGCCGCGCTCGTGGGCACCGTCAAGCCGCACCCGCGGCCGTCGAGTGACAAGGCCGTGGGTGTGACACGCTCGTCCTCATGACAGCGCCCACACCGGAATCCACCCCTGCGCCCACAGCCGCCTCGGCGGTACGGCTCGACCTCCCCGGCGGGCACCGGGTGACCCACCGGGACGTCGCCGCCAACGGCGCCCGGTTCCACGTCGCCGAGGTCGGGGACGGGCCGCTGGTCCTGCTGCTGCACGGGTTCCCGCAGTTCTGGTGGACCTGGCGGCACCAGCTCACGGCCCTCGCCGGCGCCGGCTACCGCGCCGTGGCCATGGACCTGCGCGGGGTCGGCGGCAGCGACCGCACCCCGCGCGGCTACGACCCGGCCAACCTGGCGCTCGACGTCACCGGCGTCATCCGCTCGCTGGGCGAGCCGGACGCCGCCCTGGTCGGCCACGACCTGGGCGGCTACCTCGCCTGGACGGCCGCCGTGATGCGGCCCAAGCTGGTGCGCCGGCTGGTGGTCTCCTCCATGCCGCACCCGCGGCGCTGGCGCGCCTCGATGCTGGCGGACTTCGGGCAGACCCGTGCCGGCTCGCACATCTGGGGCTTCCAGCGGCCCTGGATCCCCGAGCGGCGCCTGGTCGCCGACGACGGGGCGCTGGTGGGCGAGCTGCTCCGGGAGTGGTCGGGGCCGCGGCCGCCCGAGGAGGAGGACGTGGACATCTACCGGCGCGCCATGTGCATCCCCTCCACCGCGCACTGCTCGATCGAGCCGTACCGGTGGATGATGCGCTCGATGGCCCGTCCTGACGGTCTGCAGTTCAACCGCCGGATGAAGCGGCCGATCCGGGTGCCGACGCTGCACCTGCACGGCTCGCTCGACCCGGTGATGCGCACGCGCAGCGCGGCCGGTTCCGGCGAGTACGTCGAAGCCCCCTACCGCTGGCGGCTGTTCGACGGGCTGGGGCACTTCCCGCACGAGGAGGACCCGGCCGCCTTCAGCGCCGAGCTCATCAACTGGCTCAAGGACCCCGAGCCCGACCGCTGAGCCGTACGCCGGTGCGCGCCGCACTCCCTGACGATCCGTCCGGTGTTCGTACGACGATCGGGTGAGCATTCAATTGCCCGGCGCATAGGCCAAATAGCCGCGCCGAACGCGGTTACCGACCTTGGGGTACGGGCACAGGTCGGAGTATGGGCTGGACGCACGACCACAGTGACTCCGCACGCGAACGCCGCTCGGCCGCCACGCCGGGCACCCACGAGAGGGTGGCCCGGCAGGGCCACGACCCTCGTCTCGGGATTCCTCGCATCCTGCGCCGGCGGGCCCGCTGGGTCTCGGCCCGCCTGCGCCATCAGCGCACGTAGGACCGCCCGCGCCGGGGACACGAGCGGCACCGGCCGGGCCGCGCCGCGTCAGAGCGCGCAGCCCTCGGTGCCCACCCGCTGGGTGGCGGTCGTCCCCAACCGGATGTCGTCGCGGACCTCGTCCGCGGTCAGCGCGTACCCGGTGTTCGGGTCGTCCAGCGACTTGGCGAACACGACCCCGTAGACCTTGCCGTCGGGTGTCAGCAGCGGGCCGCCGGAGTTGCCCTGGCGGACCGTCGCGTACAGCGAGAAGACGTCGCGGCGCACGGTCTTGCGGTGGTAGATGTCCGGGCCGCTGGCGTTGATCCGGCCGCGCACCCGCGCCGCGCGGACGTCGTACGCGCCGTTCTCCGGGAAGCCGGCCACGATCGCGTCGTTCCCGCTGACCGCGTCCTTGTCGGTGAACTCCAGCGGCGGCGCCTTCAGCTTGGGCACGTCCAGGACGGCGATGTCCCGCTGCCAGTCGTAGAGCACGACCTTGCCGTCGTAGAGCTTGCCCTCGCCGCCGATCTGCACGGTCGGCTCCGCGACCCCGCCGACCACGTGCGCGTTGGTCATCACCTTGCCGGGCGCGAACACGAAGCCGGTGCCCTCCAGCACCTTGCTGCAGCTGGGCGCCGTACCCACGACCTTGACGATGGACTTCTTCACGCGCTCGGCGACCGGGCTCGTGGCCAGCGCCGGGTCGGGGGCCTTCACCTCGGTGATGTGCTCGTTGGAGAACGGGGAGAAGACCTGCGGGAAGCCGTTCTGCGCGAGGACCGAACTGAAGTCGTTGAACCAGGTGTTGGCCGTTTCGGGCAGCACCCGGGACACCCCGAGCAGCACCTTGGAGTTACGGACTTCCTTGCCCAGCGTGGGAAGTGACGTCCGGGCGAGGGCCGAGCCGATGAGCCAGGCGACCAGCAGCATCGCCACCACGTTCACCAGCGCCCCGCCGGTCGCGTCGAGGGCGCGCGCCGGTGACCAGGTGATGTGGCGGCGGAGCCGGCTGCCGAGGTGGGTGGTCAGGGCCTGCCCGATCGAGGCACAGATGATGATCACGACGACGGCGATGACCACGACCGTGGTGGAGGCCTGCTTGCCGTCGTCCGTCACCTGGTCCCAGATCAGCGGGAGCAGGGACACGGCGACGAGACCACCGCCGAGGAAGCCGATCACCGACATGATGCCGACGACGAACCCCTGGCGGTAGCCGACGATCGCGAACCACACGGCCGCGAGCAACAACAGGATGTCCAGCACGTTCACGTGGGCCACCGTCTCACGCGCGCCAGTCGAGCGGGACCTGCCGTGACCGGTCCCACGGCTCCTCCCAGCCCGCGAAATGCAGCAGCCGGTCGATCACTCCGGCGGTGAAACCCCAGACCAGAGCCGATGCGACCAGGAATGCGGGGCCGTGGTGGCCGCTCGGGTGGACGGCCACGGCCCGGTGTGCCGGGTCCGTGAGATCCGCCACGGGAACCGTGAAGACCCGGGCGGTCTCGGCAGGGTCGACCGCGCCCACCGGGCTCGGCTCGCGCCACCAGCCCAGGACCGGGGTGACCACGAACTCGCTGACCGGGATGTAGAGCCGGGGCAGCACGCCGAACAGCTGCACGCCCGACGGATCCAGGCCGGTCTCCTCCTCGGCCTCGCGCAGGGCCGCGCGCAGCGGGCCGGTGGTGTGCGGATCGCCGTCCTCGGGATCGAGCGCGCCGCCGGGGAAGGAAGGCTGGCCGGCGTGGCTGCGCAGGCTGCCCGAGCGCTCCATGAGCAGCAGCTCGGGGCCGCGCGGGCCCTCTCCGAAGAGGATCAGCACGGCCGACTGGCGGCCGCGGCCGTCTTCGGGCGGCAGGAACCGGCTCAGCTGCGGCGGCCGGACGGTCCGTGCCGCCTCGACCACGGGATCGAGCCAGGCCGGCAGGCCGGTCACCGACACGACGGGCCCGCCGTCGGCGCCGCCGCCCTCGGCGAGGGCCTGCCCGGTCGCGTGCCCGGTCGCGTGCCCGGTCGCGTGCCCGGTCGCGTGCCCGGCGACGTGCCCGGTGGCGTGCGCGGCGCCCGTCCGAGCGCTCCGCCCGGCGGCCGCCGCCGCGCCTTCGTCCCGCGTACCGCGCGTCATAGACGCCCCTGCCTTCCGTCGTGGACGTACACCGGCTGAAACGCGGGCCGGGTACGGATTCGTTCCACCCGGCCCGCGACCGGTTCCCGCGGGTTACCCCTGCGCCCCCTGGCCGTGCCCCTGTCCATGCCCCGGCCCGTGGCCCAGCCCCTTGCCCGGGACCGGGTCAGCCCGCCGAGCCCAGCGGGAGGGCCGGCCGGCCCGGGTAGTCGGGCGGCGGCGAGAGCCGCTGCCCCGGATGGCCCCCCATCTCGTACTTCAGCAGCTTCTTCGCCTTCTCCGGGTCCGTCTCGCCCTCCCCGTACGCCGGACACAGCGGGGCGATCGGGCAGGCTCCGCACGCCGGCCGCTGCGAGTGGCACACGCGCCGCCCGTGGAAGACGACCCGGTGCGACAGCATCGTCCACTCGCTCTTGGGGAAGATCGCGCAGATCTCCGCCTCGACCTTCTCCGGGTCCGTCGCCGCGGTCCACTTCCAGCGGCGCACCAGCCGGCCGAAATGGGTGTCCACGGTGATGCCCGGGACCCCGAACGCGTTGCCGAGGACCACGTTCGCCGTCTTGCGGCCCACGCCGGGCAGCGTGACGAGGTCCGCCAGCCGCCCCGGCACGTTCCCCCCGAAGTTGTCCCGAAGGGCCGCGGACAGCCCCATCAGCGACTTTGCCTTCATCCGGAAGAAGCCCGTCGGCCGGATGATCTCCTCCAGCTCCTCCGGCACGGCCGCCGCCATGTCCTCGGGCGTGGGGTACTTCGCGAACAGCGCCGGGGTCGTCTGGTTCACGCGCAGGTCGGTGGTCTGTGCGGACAGGACCGTGGCGACGAGCAGCTCGAACGGATTCCGGAAGTCCAGCTCCGGGTGTGCGTACGGGTAGACCTCGGCGAGCTCCCGGTTGATCCGCCGGGCCCGCCGGACCATCGCCAGCCGCGACTCCGGTTTCGCGGCCTTCACGGTCACGGCCTTCGCTGCTTTCGCGGGCACGGCCTTCGCTGCTCTCGCGGCCACGGGGCTCGCAACCGCTTTTTTGGGCGAACCTTTGCTCTTTTCCCGTGCCGTGGGCCCCGCCTGGGCCTTCGCGGCCCCTTGTTCGCCCACAGCTGAATTCCGGGCCCCGGTCACTCCCGTGGACCCCTTGGCCTGTGCTCTCACCGGCTTATTGGACACCCGGCCAGCCTACGGCGGAGCACTGACACCCGCCCGGACCTCCGGTAACACCACCCAGCACACCCGTACGTCCGGCATCCTTGTGACTGATCGCACTGTTTGATGCGTCCGGCAAAATGGGGAACACGGTCCCCTGAGGCGGTCGACATAGGAGAGAGACTCGTGGACGACGTTCTGCGGCGCGCCCCGCTCTTCGCGGCGCTCGATGACGAGCAGGCCGCGGAGCTCCGCGCCTCCATGGGCGAGGTGACCCTCGCACGCGGCGACGCCCTGTTCCACGAGGGCGACCCCGGTGACCGGCTGTACGTCGTGACCGAGGGCAAGGTGAAGCTGCACCGCACCTCCCCCGACGGCCGCGAGAACATGCTGGCCGTCCTCGGCCCCGGCGAGCTCATCGGTGAGCTCTCCCTCTTCGACCCGGGCCCGCGCACCGCGACCGCGACCGCGCTCACCGAGGTCAAGCTGCTGGGCCTGGGCCACGGCGACCTCCAGCCCTGGCTGAACGCCCGCCCCGAGGTGGCCACCGCCCTGCTGCGCGCCGTCGCGCGCCGCCTGCGCAAGACCAACGACCAGATGTCCGACCTGGTCTTCTCCGACGTACCGGGCCGTGTGGCCCGCGCGCTCCTGGACCTCTCGCGCCGGTTCGGCGTGCAGTCCGAGGAGGGCATCCACGTCGTCCACGACCTGACGCAGGAGGAGCTGGCCCAGCTCGTCGGCGCCTCCCGCGAGACGGTCAACAAGGCGCTCGCCGACTTCGCCGGCCGCGGCTGGCTCCGCCTGGAGGCCCGCGCCGTGATCCTGCTCGACGTCGAGCGCCTGGCGAAGCGCTCGCGCTGACGCCTCTCGCGCGCGCCGGCACCGTCACGTAACGGCGCCACCGCGCACCGGCGCCGCCGCGCACCGGCGCCGCCGTATTGCCGCTGGAGGGCCCCATCCACCCGGGTGGGGCCCTCCCGTGCGTCCCCCTCCCGCACGGCCGTCACAGCCGTCACAGTGGTCTCATGGAGCACAAAACCCCGGACACCCACGGGTACGTCGAGCGGGAGGGCTCCCTCGGACAGGTGCAGCCCGCCTTCGCGGCCGTCGTCGCCACCGCGCGCTCCCGCGTCGCCGAGGCGTACGGACGCCGGCTGCACAGCGCCTACCTGTACGGATCACTGCCGCGCGGTACCGCCCGGCCCGGCCACTGCGACCTGGACCTGCTGCTCGCCCTGCACCACGCACCCCGCGACGAGGACCGCCAGCGCGCCGACGTGCTCGCGCGCGGGCTCGACGAGGACTTCGACGTGATCGACGGCGTCGGCATCCTGCTGTCCGACAAGGACACCCTGCTGAGCGAGCGGGAACGTGACGACCTGGGCCGGTTCCTCGCCTGCCGGTGTACGCCGCTGCTCGGCGCCGATCTCGCCGAGCACCTGCCCCGCTACCGGCCCGGGTGACGACCCGGCTACCGGCCCCGCTGACGACCCCGCACGAGGATCAGGCAGCCGACCGGGCCGTCAGGGGGCTTGATCGCCGAGATCACTCGGGCCCCCCGGGGATCAGTCCGTGATCCTGGAGGTACTCGAGCTGCGCGCGCACGGACCATTCGGCGGCCGGCCACAGCGACCGGTCCACGTCCGCGTAGACGTGCGCCACGACCGCCTCGGGCGTGGTGAACCCGCTCTCCACGGCCGTCTCCACCTGCGCGAGCCGGTGGGCCCGGTGCGCCAGGTAGTACTCCACCACTCCCTGGGCGTCGTCCAGCACCGGCCCGTGGCCGGGCAGGACCGTGTGCACGCCGTCGTCGACGGTCAGCGAGCGCAGCCGACGCAGCGAGTCCAGGTAGTCGCCCAGCCGTCCGTCGGGATGCGCGACCACGGTGGTCCCGCGGCCCAGGATGGTGTCGCCCGTCAGGACCGCGCGGTCGGCGGGCAGATGGAAGCAGAGCGAGTCGGCGGTGTGCCCGGGGGTGGCGACCACCCGCAGCTCCAGGCCGCCGACGCGGACCGCCTGCCCCGCGGCCAGGCCCTCGTCGCCCAGCCGCAGCGCCGGATCCAGGGCCCGCACCTTGGTACCGGTCAGCTCGGCGAACCGGCCCGCCCCCGCCGCGTGGTCGGGGTGGCCGTGCGTGAGCAGGGTCAGCGCGACCCGCTTCCCGGCCCGCTCGGCGGTGGCGATGACATGGCGCAGGTGTACGTCGTCCAGCGGGCCCGGGTCGATGACGACCGCGAGTTCGGAGTCCGGCTCGGAGACCAGCCAGGTGTTGGTGCCGTCCAGCGTCATCGGCGAGGCGTTCGGCGCCAGGACGTTGGTGGCGCGGGCGGTGGCCGGCCCGGAGGCGACCACACCGCGCGGCTGGCCGGGCAGGGCGGCGGCGTCCGTCATGAGGTGCCTCCCGACGACGTGTCTCCCAGGTCCACCCGTTTGGTGAACTCGTCGTGACCCGGCCAGCTGAGCACCAGTTCGCCGCCCACCAGGGCGGCCTGGGCCAGGACCGGCGTCAGGTCCTGCGCGGCGGCCGCGTCGAGCGCGGCGGCGGCGTGGGCGTACGGCTGAAGGGAGCGCAGGGTGGAGATGGTCGGCGGCATCATCAGCAGCTCGCCCTTGTCGTAGCCCGCGGCCGCGTCGGCCGGGCGGATCCACACCGTCCGGTCGGCCTCGGAGGAGGCGTTGCGGGTGCGCTGGCCCTCGGGCAGGGCGGCCACGAAGAACCACGTGTCGTAGCGGCGCGGCTCGAACTCGGGTGTGATCCAGCGCGCCCAGGCGCCGAGCAGGTCGGAGCGCAGCAGCAGACCGCGACGGTCCAGGAACTCGGCGAAGGAGACCTCGCGGGCCACCAGCGCCTGCCGGTCGGCCTCCCAGTCGTCGCCGGTCACATCGCCGACGAGGGTCCCGTCGGCGGCTCCGGCCAGCAGGACCCCGGCCTCCTCGAAGGTCTCGCGCACCGCGGCGCAGACGATGGCCTGGGCGGTGCCGGTGTCCGTACCCAGCCGCTCGGCCCACCGCTCCAGGGAGGGCCCGGCCCAGCCGACGAGGTGGTCGTCGTCGCGCGGGTCCACGCCGCCGCCCGGGTACGCGTACGCGCCTCCGGCGAAAGCCATGGAGGCGCGTCGGCGCAGCATGTGTACGGCGGGCCCGGCGGCGGTGTCCCGCAGCAGCATCACGGTGGCGGCGCGCTTGGGAGCGACCGGGGTGAGCGAACCGTCCGCGAGCGCGCGGATCCGGTCGGGCCACTCCGGCGGGTACCACTGGCCCCCGGCGGGGGGCTGGGCCTGGGGTTGCTGCTGACCATTCGGCATGGGCGGATGCTACGGCCATCCGGCCCGATGTTCGAGAGCCCCCGAGCGGGCCGGGGCGCGCCGCCCCCGAGGCCGCCCGTTCGCCACGGCGCGAACGGGCCACCCCGGGAACGGGCCACCCCGGGAACGGGCCACCCCGGGAACGGGCCACCCCGGGAACGGGCCACCGCGAGGGCGGTACGCCAGGACGCGGTACGTCAGGAAGCGGTCAGCTCGACCTGGATCTCGACCTCGACCGGTGCGTCCAGCGGCAGGACCGTGACGCCGACCGCGCTGCGCGCGTGGACGCCCTTGTCGCCGAGGATCTCGCCGAGCAGCTCGCTCGCGCCGTTGAGGACGCCGGGCTGGGCGGTGAAGTCGGGGGCGGAGGCGACGAAGCCGACCACCTTCACGACCCGCGCGATCTTGTCGAGGTCACCGACCACCGACTTGACGGCGGCCAGGGCGTTCAGCGCGCAGGTCGCGGCGAGCTCCTTGGCCTGCTCCGCGGAGACCTCCGCGCCGACCTTGCCGGTGACCGGCAGCTTGCCCTTCACCATCGGGAGCTGGCCCGCGGTGTAGACGTACGCGCCCGAGCGGACCGCCGGCTGGTACGTGGCCAGCGGCGGGACGACCTCGGGCAGGGTCAGGCCGAGCTCGGCGAGCCGGGCTTCGACGACGCCGCTCATGCCTTCTCCCGCTTGAGGTAGGCCACGAGCTGCTCGGGGTTGTTCGGGCCGGGCACGACCTGGACGAGCTCCCAGCCGTCCTCGCCCCAGGTGTCCAGGATCTGCTTGGTGGCGTGGACCAGCAGCGGAACCGTCGCGTATTCGAACTTCTTGGTCATGGGAGCGAGGGTAGTACCTGCCACGGACGGCTCTTGCGCACCCGCCTCCACCGCGTCCGCCACCGAGGAATTAGGCTCGGTGGCTGTGAGCAGGCTCCAGGTGGTCAGCGGCAAGGGCGGAACCGGGAAGACCACGGTCGCCGCGGCACTCGCGCTCGCCCTCGCGCGCGAGGGCAGACGGACACTTCTGGTGGAGGTCGAGGGCAGGCAGGGCATCGCCCAGCTCTTCGGGGCGGAGGCGCTCCCCTACGAGGAGCGCAAGATCGCCGTGGCACCCGGCGGCGGCGAGGTCCACGCCCTCGCCATCGACGCCGAGCGGGCGCTGCTGGACTACCTCCAGATGTTCTACAAACTCGGCTCGGCCGGGCGCGCCCTGAAGAAACTCGGCGCCATCGACTTCGCCACGACCATCGCCCCCGGGCTGCGGGACGTGCTGCTGACAGGCAAGGCGTGCGAGGCGGTCAAGCGCAAGGACAGGACGGGGGCGTACGTCTACGACCACGTGGTCATGGACGCGCCGCCGACCGGCCGCATCACCCGGTTCCTGAACGTCAACGACGAGGTGGCCGGGCTCGCCCGGTTCGGGCCGATACACAACCAGGCGCAGGCCGTCATGGGGGTGCTGAAGTCCCCTCAGACGGCCGTGCACCTGGTCACCCTGCTGGAGGAGATGCCGGTCCAGGAGACCGCCGACGGCATCGAGGAACTGCGGGAGGCCGGGCTTCCGGTGGGCCACGTCGTGGTCAACATGGTGCGCCCGCACCATCTCGACGAGGACGCCCTGCGGGCCGCGGCCGGCGAGCGGCGCGCCGAGGTGGCCCAGGCGCTCTCGCGGGCCGGCCTCGGCGGCGCGCGCCGCGGGGGCCTGGCGGAGCGGCTGGTGGATCCGCTGCTGGAACAGGCCGCCGAGCACGCGGGGCGCGTACAGCTGGAGCGGGAGCAGCGGACGGTGCTGGAGGGACTGGACGTGCCGACGTACGAGCTCCCCCTGCTGGGGACGGGCATGGACCTGGCCGGGCTGTACGAGCTGGCCGTGGAACTGCGGAAGCAGGCGGACGACGCATGACGGGCACCACGACGGGCACGACGGGCACGACGGGCACGACGGGCACCACCACGACCGGAAGCGCGAGCGGGGGCACGGCGATGGGGCTGGGCACGGGGCTGGACAGACCGCCGCGGCTCGCCGTGGACGCGCTGCTGGACGATCCGGGCACCCGGATCATCGTGTGCTGCGGCGCGGGCGGGGTCGGCAAGACGACCACGGCCGCGGCGCTGGGCGTACGGGCGGCGGAGCGCGGCCGCAAGGTGGTCGTGCTGACCATCGACCCGGCGCGCCGGCTCGCCCAGTCGATGGGGATCGACTCCCTCGACAACACCCCCCGCAAGGTCACCGGGGTCGACGGCGACGGCGGCGGCGAACTGCACGCCATGATGCTCGACATGAAGCGGACCTTCGACGAGATCGTCGAGGCGCACGCGGACCGCGAGCGGGCCCGGGCCATCCTGGAGAACCCCTTCTACCAGTCCCTGTCGGCCGGCTTCGCGGGCACGCAGGAGTACATGGCGATGGAGAAGCTCGGGCAGCTGAGGGCCCGGGACGACTGGGACCTGATCGTCGTCGACACCCCGCCGAGCCGGTCCGCGCTGGACTTCCTGGACGCGCCGAAGCGGCTGGGGTCGTTCCTGGACGGGAAGTTCATCCGCGTGCTGATGGCGCCGGCGAAGGTCGGCGGCCGGGCGGGGCTGAAGTTCCTCAACGTCGGCATGTCGATGATGACCGGCACGCTGAGCAAGCTGATGGGCGCCTCGCTGCTGGGGGACGTGCAGACGTTCGTGGCCGCCATGGACACGATGTTCGGCGGCTTCCGCACGCGGGCGGACGCGACGTACCGGCTGCTGCAGGCTCCGGGTACGGCGTTCCTCGTGGTCGCGGCGCCCGAGGCGGACGCGCTGCGCGAGGCGGCGTACTTCGTGGAACGGCTGGCCGCGGACCGGATGCCACTGGCCGGGCTGGTGCTGAACCGGGTGCACGGCAGTGGCGCCGACCAGCTGTCCGCGGAGCGGGCCCTGGCCGCCGCGGAGAATCTTGAAGAGGGCGGCATTGTCGATCAGGAGTCCGGGAAAGCTGGACCTGGTGACTCCGACGCGGGCACTCCCCCGCCCGTGGACGGGATCACGACAGATGAGATCACCGCGGACCAGATCACCGCGGGGCTGCTGCGCCTGCACGCCGAACGCATGCAGGTGATCGCGCGCGAACAGCGCACACGCGATCGCTTCACCTCGCTCCACCCCGAGGTGGCGGTGGCGGAAGTGGCCGCCCTGCCCGGCGATGTGCACGACCTCGCCGGGCTGCGGGCCATCGGAGTACGGCTCGCGACCGGCTGACCTACCCGGCCGCCGCGTACGTCTCGTACGGAACGTCGACGTCCGCGACGTCGTCCACGGTGAGCAGGCCCGTACCGCGTTCGTACTCCGTGCGGGCGGTTTCGAGCAGCCGTCGCCACGAGGTGACGGTGGGACGCCTGCGCAGCAACGCGCGCCGCTCCCGCTCGGTCATACCGCCCCATACGCCGAACTCGACACGATTGTCGAGCGCGTCGGCCAGGCACTCCGTACGCACCGGGCATCCGGTGCACACCGCCTTGGCCCTGTTCTGTGCCGCTCCTTGAACGAACAGTTCATCCGGATCGGTAGTGCGGCAGGCTGCCTGCGCACTCCAGTCGGTAACCCAGCCCATGCCGGCGCCGTCCTCTCCCGAATCGAGGCTCCCCCACGGCGGCAGCGGCATATTCACCGCTGCCAGTTGAGGACGTTACGCAGGGCGAGCACAGTGCAACACCCCCGACGGGCCCAATCTTGAATGGCCCGAACGGACTATGGGTAAGCGGCAGATCACCCGACGGAGTGATCGGGCGACATGCCCGGCACTTCCGGCAATTCGGGTGGAATCATCGGAAGCGGGGATCGGATTCGGACATCAGTCCACCCCATTCGGGAAGGGTGAAAATCAAGCCGAGGGGTTGATGTCGCACCGCACTGCTGTGACAGTTGAGGGCAGCTTAGGCCAAGGCATACACGCGTGTCCGGCGAATGAGAACGTAGGCTGCCCTTCATGGGAAAGAAGCGCTCGGGCGGAGGGCTCTCGCCGAGTCATCAGGCCGCCAAGTTCCTCGGGGTGTCCGTTCTCGCCGGAGTCGTCCTCGCCGGCATCGCCATCCCCGCCGCGGGGGCCTTCGGTCTCGCCGCCAAGGGGACCGTCGAGGGTTTCGACGAGATCCCGGCCAATCTCAAGACCCCGCCGCTGAGTCAGCGCACCACGATCCTGGACGCCGAGGGTGGCTTGATCGCCACGGTCTACTCGCGTGACCGGCAGGTGGTCCCGCTGACCGCGATCTCCCCGTACATGCAGAAGGCGATCGTCGCGATCGAGGACGCGCGCTTCTACGAGCACGGCGCGGTCGACCTCAAGGGCATCCTGCGCGCGGTCAACCGCAACGCGCAGGAGGGCAGCGCGGCGCAGGGCGCCTCGACGCTCACCCAGCAGTACGTCAAGAACGTCTTCGTCGAGGAGGCGGGCGACGACGAGACCAAGGTGCGCGAGGCCCAGGAGAAGAGCCTCGGGCGCAAGATCCGCGAGCTGAAGTACTCGATCCAGGTCGAGGAGGAGCTCGGGAAGAAGAAGATCCTCGAGAACTACCTCAACATCACCTACTTCGGGCAGCAGGCGTACGGCATCGAATCCGCCGCGCAGCGCTACTTCAGCAAGCCCGCCAAGGACCTCACCCTGGAGGAGTCCGCGCTGCTCGCGGGCGTCGTCCAGTCGCCGAGCCGGTACGACCCCGTCAAGGACTCCGTCGAGGCCGCCAAGCGCCGCAACACGGTCCTGCAGCGGATGGCCGACATCAAGGACATCTCGCAGACCGAGGCGGACGAGGCGAAGAAGAAGCCCATCCAGCTGAAGGTCACCCGGCCCAAGAACGGCTGCATCACCGCCGTGAAGGGCGCCGGCTTCTTCTGCGACTACGTCCGCAACACCTTCCTGTCCGACCCGGTCTTCGGCAAGACGCGCGAGGAGCGGGCGAAGGTCTGGAACCAGGGTGGCCTGACGGTCCGTACGACACTGGACCCGCAGTCGCAGGACTCGGTCAACGAGTCGATCAAGGACCACGTCGACCAGGACGACAAGGTCGCCACCGCCGTCACCCTGGTGCAGCCGGGCACGGGCCGGGTCATGGCCATGGGCCAGTCCAAGCCGTACGGCTTCGGCAAGGACGAGACGCAGATCAACTACTCCGTCGACAAGCGGATGGGCGGCTCGAACTTCGGCTTCCCGACCGGTTCGACGTTCAAGCCCTTCGTGGCGGCGGCCGCCATCGAGAACGGCGTGTCGCCCACCAAGTCGTACGCGGCGCCGTACTCCATGCTCTACCCCGCGTCGGTCGACACCTGCAGCGGCAAGCCGTGGGTGCGCGACAGCAACAAGCCGGTGGAGAACGAGAAGGAGTCCGAGGTCGGCCCGTACGCCCTCCGGGAAGCCATGGCGTTGTCGGTCAACACCTACTTCATCGAGATGATCGGTGACCTGGGCCTGTGCCCGCTGGCCGAGATGACCACCAAGCTCGGTGTGATCCCGGCCGACGGCACCAAGCTCAAGGAGGTGCCCTCGATCGCGCTCGGCACCGAGGGCATGTCCCCGCTGACCATGGCCAACGCGTACGCGACCTTCGCCAACCGGGGTCTGTACTGCACGCCGGTCGCGATCGAGTCGATCACCGACGCGCACGGCAAGGCGCTGCAGGTGCCGAAGTCGAAGTGCGAGCGGGCGATGTCGGAGAGGACCGCCGACACCATCAACGCGCTGCTGCTCGGCGTGGTCGACTCCGGTACGGGCGCCACCGCGGGCCTGACCGACCGGCAGAGCGCGGGCAAGACGGGTACGACGGACGAGCGCTACAACGCCTGGTTCGTCGGCTACACGCCCAACATCGCGGGCGCGACCTGGCTGGGGTCGGGCGGCACCAAGCAGGTGTCGATGGAGCAGATCACCATCGGCGGCCAGTACTACGGGGAGGTCTGCGGCGGCTGCCTGCCCGGTCCGATCTGGAAGCAGGCGGTCACGGGCGCGCTGGCCGGCCGGCCGGTGGAGAGCTTCCCCTCCGTCCACATCCCGGAGAGCGGGCTCCCGGGCGGCGGCAACCGGCCGGGCGGTGGCCCCGGCCAGACGCCGACCCGGCCCACCAAGCCCGGTAAGCCGAACAAGCCGGGCGGTGGCGACAACAAGCCCGGCGAGTCCCGGCCCGGCGGCCTGACCACGGGCGGCAACGGAGGCAACGGCGGGACCGGCGGCACCGGTGGGACCGGCGGCACGACCAACCCGTTCCCGGGGATCACCCTGGGCCCGGGCGGCGTGGTCGGCGGCCCGGACGACGGCGACTCGGGCGGCGGCCGCCCGTAACCGGAGCGGTAGCCGGTAGCCGGTAGCCGGTAGCGGCGTAACCCGGAACGCCGAAGGCCCCCCGGCCGTGCACAACGGCCGGGGGGCCTTCGCTTGGTCCATCCCGAGTCAGGCGGATCGGGCGCGGATCAGTCGCGGATCAGGCGAATCGGGCGGATCAGGCGAGGTGCTGCTTGACGACGGCGGCGACGCGGCCGCCCTCGGCCAGCCCGGCCACCTTCGGGTTCACGATCTTCATGACGACACCCATGGCACGCGGCCCCTCGGCCCCCTGCGCCCTGGCCTCCTCGACCGCCTGCGCCACGATCGCGGCGAGCTCGTCGTCGGAGAGCTGCTTGGGCAGGTAGGCGGCGAGGATCTCGCCCTCCTGGGTCTCCCGCTCCGCCTGCTCCGGGCGGCCACCCTGGGCGAAGGCGTCGGCGGCCTCGCGGCGCTTCTTCGCCTCCTTGGTGATCACCTTGAGGATCTCCTCGTCGGAGAGGGTGCGCGCCTCCTTGCCGGCGACCTCTTCCTTGGTGATGGCGGAGAGGGTGAGCCGGAGCGTGGACGAGCGCAGCTCGTCGCGCGCCTTGATGGCGGTGGTGAGGTCTTCCTGGAGCTGGGCCTTGAGCGTGGTCATGCAACGAGTCTGCCAGGTGATGACCGGGTGCCGCCCACTCGTTTTCGGCGTCTGCGACGATGTCCCCATGCGCGCGCGTTACGGAATCCCCCTCAAGGTCACCGCCGGAATCGCGGCGGTGGGGGCCGCGGGAGTGGCCTACGCCGCCGGTTTCGAAGCCCGGTCGTTCCGGCTCCGGCGAATCACGGTCCCGGTGCTCCCGCGGGGCATGCGGCCGCTGCGGGTCCTGCAGGTGTCGGACATCCACATGGTCCGCGGGCAGCGCAAGAAGCGCGCCTGGCTCCAGTCGCTGGCGGGCCTGCGCCCGGACTTCGTGGTCAACACCGGCGACAACCTCTCCGACACCGAGGGCGTGCCCGAGGTGCTCGACGCCCTCGGCCCGCTGATGTCCTTCCCCGGCGTGTACGTCTTCGGCTCGAACGACTACTACGGGCCGCGGCTGCGCAACCCCGGGCGCTACCTGATCGAGAAGGTCCAGGGCCGGCACGGGCTGAACGGCAACAAGCCGGTCGTCGGCGCCGTCCACAACCCGTGGGAGGACATGCGCGACGCCTTCGACGCGGCGGGCTGGCTGAACCTGACCAACACCCGGGCCCGCCTGAAGCTCGAGGGCCTGGAGCTCGCCTTCACCGGCCTGGACGACCCGCACATCAAGCGCGACCGGTACGAGCGGGTGGCAGGCGGCCCGGAGGCGGACGCCGACTTCTCGATGGCGGTGGTGCACGCGCCGTACCTGCGCTCGCTGGAGTCCTTCACGGCGGACGGCTACCCGCTGATCCTGGCCGGTCACACCCACGGCGGCCAGCTGTGCATCCCCTTCTACGGCGCCCTGGTCACCAACTGCGACCTCGACACCGACCGCGTGAAGGGCCTGTCCACCCACGAGGCCAACGGCAACCGCGCCTACCTGCACGTCTCTGCCGGCTGCGGCACGAACCGCTACACCCCGGTCCGCTTCGCCTGCCCCCCGGAGGCCACCCTCCTGACCCTGACCGCGGCCACGACCTGACCGCCACGCACTCCGCGAAAACCGGATTTCGTCTCAGGCCGAGGGTCCGCTAGAGTAATCGATGTCGCCAGGGCAGCCAGTCTGCAGGGGCGGCGATCGGGGTGTAGCGCAGCTTGGCAGCGCGCTTCGTTCGGGACGAAGAGGTCGTGGGTTCAAATCCCGCCACCCCGACTTCGTAAGACCAGGTCAGGGGCCTGATCCGAGAAATCGGATCAGGCCCCTGACTGGCGTTTGCCCCTGTCGTGGGAGCCAACGGGAAGCCGACCCCGAAACTCGGCTCCCTACCCCCCCTCCGTGATCTACCGCAAGGAACTGACCCGGGGGGGGCGACCCGCGCATAGGCTCAGGACGGCCGGCGTGGGACCGGCTGGACGTCCTCGGGCTGGACGCCACGGGGCGGCTCGTGGTCGTCGAGCTGAAGCGCGGAACAGCCGACCGTGACGTCCACCTCCGGGCGATCACCTACGCCGCTCTGGTTTCCCGGTTCGACCTCGACGCGCTGGCCCAGGCGCACCGCGAATTCCGGAAGGGCAGGGGCGAGGTCCTCGAACTCGACGAGTGCCGGCAACGTCTCCTGGATCATGTGGACGGGGAGTGGAGCCCGGAGCTCCTCCAGCGCCCCAGGCAGGTGATCATCGCCGGCGGCTTCCCCAAGCAGGTCACCCACACCGTGGTCCGGCTGTCGGAGATGAACCTCGACATCGACCTCATCCAAGTAGGCCTGTGGAAGGTCGACGGACAAGTCCTCGCCGACCTCACCAAGGTCTATCCCACCCCGGAGGTGGAGGAGTTCACTCTCGCCCCGGCCCGGATCGAGGCCGAGGCAGCGGCCAAGAAGCTGGAGGAACGCTCGCGGTCCCAGAACGCCGTGCACGTCATCGTCGGCGCCGGGCTGCTCCCGGACGGCACCCTGCTCACACCGACGCCGAGGCAAGGGCACCACCTGGTGGGACGTCGACACCGCCCACGTCCCGGACACCGTCGCCCCCGACGCGTGGGGAACTCTGGCCAGGACCAGCCTCACCGGCCTGGCCGAGCAGCTCAGCGGCACCGGCAAGGACTGGACGAGCGTGCACGACCTCCTGGCGGCGGTCCCCTCAGGCTGGTGGACGACACCGACGTCCTGCCGACCGAAGGCATCTATTGCAACGCAGGCGCCGCGGCTCGGCTCGGGCTATACCTGATCACCCCGAGGGCAGTCGGCCGCGTGGTTCGGAGCCCAGATGGGGCGCTGACACCGGTGCCGGCTGCGTGACCGTGGCTTTCGATCTTCCTCACTCGCTCGGCGCCCTTGTGTCGGGGGCAGCCGGTAGCCTGCGGGTATGGCCGATGACATGGTGGGGCTGTCCGGGCGGGTGACGGGCACGGTGGGGCCGGGGCTGGTGGGCGAGGTCATCGTGCGGATCCGGGGCGGGGCCGAGCACTTCCTGGCGTACCCCGCGCTCGGGGAGCGGGACCGGCTGGAGGTCGGGGCCGTGGTGACGGTCGTGGAGTACCTGGCGCCGCGGACCGTGTACGTGACGGCCGCCTATCCGGGCGGCTGAATTCCGTAACTGTCCCTTTTCGTCTCAGGATTGCGACAAGTGACGGTCAGCGGCTTCTGTCGCGGACGTACCGGGCGCACACTCCCCTTCACCGGCGCCGAGCGGCGCCGGCCTAAGGGGGCGAATGCCGATGGCCATCGGCGTCGTTGCGGGACTCGTTCTCGCCGCTGTCATCGTCGTGGTCGGCCTGTTCAAGCTCATGTGGCGGGTCGCCGAGCCGAACGAAGCACTCATCATCTCCGGTTCCACCCACAAGACCGAGGGTCTCGGGGAAGGGATGGGATTCCGGATCGTCACCGGGCGCGGCACCCTCGTGCTCCCCGGTGTGCAAGCGGTACGCAAGCTCTCCCTCGACCTCAACGAGACGCAGCTGTCCGTGGACTGCGTGACCCAGCAGGGCATTCCGCTGCGGGTCAAGGGCGTGGTCATCTTCAAGGTGGGCGACGACTTCGTCTCGATCGCCAACGCCGCCCGCCGTTTCCTCGACCAGCAGAAGATGATGCCCGAGCGGGTGCACATCGTCTTCGCGGGCCATGTCCGCTCCATCGTCGGCGGGCTGACCGTCGAGGACATGATCCGTGATCGCGAGAAGCTCACCGGGCAGACCCGGGCCGCCTGCGGCACCGAGATGGAGAAGCTGGGGCTGATCGTCGACTCGCTCCAGATCCACGAGATCGAGGACCCCACCGGGTACATCAAGAACCTCGCCATGCCGCACGCCGCCGCGGTCCAGCGCGACGCCCGCATCGCGCAGGCCGAGGCGAACCGGCTGGCGACCGAGGCCGAGCAGACCGCCTTCGCGCGGATGGCCGAGGCGACCCGGGACAGCGAGATCCTGCAGGCCGGCTACCAGGCCGAACGGGACAAGGCGGCCGCCGCCGCACGGCAGGCGGGCCCGCTCGCGGACGCGGCCGCGCGGCAGGAGGTCGTGGTCCAGGAGACCCGGGTGGCGGAGCTGGAGTCCCACCGCCGCGAGCAGCAGCTCCAGGCCGACGTGCGCAAGCCCGCGGACGCCCGGGCCTACGAGCGGCGCACGATCGCCGAGGCGGAGCGCGACGCCCGGATCTCGGCCGCGCAGGCCAAGGCAAAGGAGACCGAGCTCGCGGCGGCGGCCGAGGCGCGGGCCACCGAGGCGCGCGGGCTGGCGGCGGCGACGGCGACCCGGGCCACCGGTGAGGCGGAGGCGGCGGCCGCGCAGGCCAAGGGGCTGGCGGCGGCGCAGTCGGCGAAGGCCAGGGGCCTGGCGGAGGCCGAGTCCATCAAGGCGCGGGCGGAGGCGCTGGCCGAGAACCAGGAGGCCGTCGTCGCCCAGCAGCTCGCCGAGAACTGGCCGCTGATCGTGGAGGCCGCGGCGGGTTCCTTCGGCAAGGTGGAGCACATGGTGCTGCTCAACGGCGCCGAGGGGATGTCGGAGATGTTCGCCAAGGCGCTCACCATGGGTGGCACCGGGCTGGGGCTGGCCCGGCAGCTCATCGCCTCCATGGGGCCGGGTGGGGGCAACGGGGTGGGTGCGGTCGCCGGGGCAGGTGGTGAGGCTGTTTCCGAGGTGGTTTCGATCACCGAGGCGTAAAGCCGGTAGGCGGGGCGCCAACGGGGTCTATGGACTTCGTCAACGGCCCGTCAGCACTGCGTCAGGAACGGCCCGCCGGGGAGCCGGCGGGCCTACCGTCGGGGCATGGGACGACGTATCAGCCTGCCCGACACCGACCAGGGTTGGGCATCCGAGCGACGTACCGCCCTGGGGGCGGCCGGCCTGCTGCTCGCGGCGATCCTGACGGTCGACGCAGGCGCCGGACTCCTCACCCCGGCCCGGGCCGCGCTGTGGGCCGGGCTGGCCGCCCTCGCCTTCGTGATCCTGCTGCCGTCGCGGGTCTCGGCCGGGCCCGGCCGGCTCGCCGTGCGCGGGCTGCTGACCGAGCGGCAGGTGCGGACGGACGCATTGGTCTCCGTGCGGTGGATGGACGGGGTCGCGCAGCGCATGGTGCTCCGCGACGCCGACGGGCACCGTGTGGAGATCGATCCGGAGGTGTTCGTACGCAATCCCGCGATGTGGCGGCGGGTCGACGAGGACACCCGGGGCTGTGTCGAGCGGGGCACGCTGCTGTGCGGCGCGACCGCGATGCGGCAGCTGGCGGCACGGATCGACCGGCGCACGGCGCGGTCGGTGTTCCAGGTGTCCGGACTGGGGTGAGCCCCGGCCACCGCGCCCGGCGGGCCCACCACCGCCAACCGGCTCATGATCGGCGTTGACGACGCGTCGGGATGGCGTCGTCACCGTGCAGATCTGATCACCCTGAGTGCGCCGGCTGCGCCGTCCCGTGCCGACGGTCGGAGCATGCCGTACGACAGGAGCGCCCGACGATGGCCACCCCTGCCCGCACCTCGCGCGTGAAGATCGGCGCCTGCTTCATCGCCGGCATCCTGGCCCTCTCGCTCCTCTCCCGCCTCGCCCGCATCTTCGAGCTGCGCGTCACGCACGTCGAATTCGACGACATGGCCGCGCGGTTCGTCCGCGACACCGCCAACCGCACCATCCGGCTCATCGCCAACGAGCCCGACAACCGCGACAAGGCCGAGTACCGCGAGAAGGTCGAGCAGATCCGCGCCGACAACGACATCTTTGCTGACGCTGGAGAGCTCCACCGTCCCCAACGCCCTCGCCCGCGCTGCTCCTGCCCATCCGGGACGAGACCGGGCAGCGGCCGCGCATCTACTTCGAGTGGACCGAGGGCAATCCACTCGCCGACTTCCTACGGTTCTTCCTCTTCGGGCAGGGCGAGGTCGCGCCCGTCACCCGCGAGGTGATCCGCGAGGTGATCCGCGAGGCGGAGCCCGACCGCGCCCGCCGCCCCCACGTGCACGCGGGCTGACGCGGCGGGCTGACACGGCGGGCGGCCGCACCGGCCGGCCGCCGTCCCGTCCGGGGAGGGGCGCGGGTGGCTACGGGTGGGTGAACGTCACCTCCCTGGGTGGCTCGTCCGGCCAGGTGAGGTGGGTGGCCGCGGGCGGGGTCGTGGCCAGCAGGTGGCCGCGGGAGACCACGTGGCGGGGCCGGACCTGACGGCGCAGCGCCTCGGCCGGTGAAGGCGCCGGGAGGAGGACGAACGAGGCGGGCGCGCCCTCCGTGATGCCGTACTCCTCCAGGCCCAGCACCCGCGCCGCCCGGTCGGTCACCATCGAGAAGGCCGTCGGGATCTCGTCCGCGCCGGTGAGCTGCGCGGCGTACAGCCCCATCAGGGCCGTCTGGAGCGGGTTGCCGGTGCCCAGGGCGTTCCACGGGTCCATCACGTCGTCGTGCCCGAAGGCCACGTTCACCCCCGCCGCCAGCATCTCCTTGACCTGGGTCAGGCCCCGCCGCCGCGGGTAGCCGTCGAAGCGGCCCTGGAGATTGAGGTTGGCGAAGGGATTGCAGACCAGATTGATGCCCGAACGCCGCAACAGCCGCTGCAGCTTGTAGCTGTACGCCCCGTTGTACGACCCCATCGCCGTCGTGTGCGAGGCGGTGGCCCGCCCGCCCAGGCCCGAGCGCAGCGCGAGGGTGGCCAGGACCTCGACGAAGCGGGACTGCTCGTCGTCGATCTCGTCGCAGTGGGCGTCCACCCGCAGCCCGTGCCGCTCGGCGAGCTCGAACGCCAGGTGGAGGGAGGCCACCCCGTCCTCCCGGGTGTCCTCGAAGTGCGGGATGGCACCGACGACGTCCGCCCCGCGCGCCACGGCCTCGCTCATCAGCTTCCCGCCACCCGGGAAGGAGAGGATGCCCTCCTGCGGGAACGCCACGATCTGGAGGGTCATCACCTCCCGCACCCGGTCGCGGACTTCGGCGAGCGCGTCCAGCGCGACCAGCCGGTCATCGGTGACATCGCAGTGCGTCCGCACATACAGCACCCCCTGCGCGGCCTGCCAGCGCAGCACCTCCGTCGCGCGGGCGATCACGTCCTCCCGCGTCAGGCTCTGCTTGCGCTCGCTCCAGCAGGCGATGCCCTCCCAGAGCGTCCCGGAAGCGTTCGGGCGCGGCTCGCCCGCCGTCAGCGCGGTGTCCAGGTGGATGTGCGGCTCGACGAAGGGGGCGCTGATCAGGTCACCGTGCGCCTCGATCAGCGTGCCGGTCGCGGGCGGCTCCTTCTGGTCGTCGTACGGCACGACGCGCGCGACGCGGCCGTCCTCCGCCACCTCCACGTCGACGGGACCGGGGGCGAGCCGGCCCTCCCCCGTGTGCAGCCGGGCACCCCGGACGATCATTCGCATACGCTCACGATACGACCGGTCACGCAGTGTGCCCACCCCGCGGCCGCCCCTGTGGACGACCGCCCGCCCGGCCCGCGGCGATCGGCCCGCCTTCGCGCGCCGGCCGCGGGCCGGGTGACCGGTGCCGGGACTCAGCCGCGCTTGGCCTGAGCCTTCTGCTGCATGCCCCTCGTCTTCGCGGAGAGCTGCTGCGCGTCTCTGACCGCGGCCTTGGCACGTGCCTCGGCCGCCGTGTTCTTCGCCATCGCGCGCTCGGAATCGTGGTGACCGATCTTGCCGGCACGATCCTTCTTGGCCATGATCACTCCTCCTCGGAGCACTCGGACGTCGCGGGGCGTACGCAGTCCACTGTCCCCCCGTTCGGCGCAGTCGGCATCCCGGGGCCCCGCCGTCAACGCCCGGGCCGGAAATCCCCGCCCGCGGGGCCGCGCCGTACGCCGAGAATGTGGCTATGACCAGCGATACGACGATCACGGCCGACATGCCCGACTGGGAGAAGCGCTTCCGCGCGCCCCGCGTCCTGATGCCCGAGTGGGCCGAGGACGCACCCGACCGCTCCCTCTACATCTCGAACGTGACGGGCACGTACGAGTTCTACGCCTGGGACCGCGCGACCGGCGACCGCCGGCAGGTGACCGACCGCCCCAACGGCACCACCGACGGCACGCTCTCCCCCGACGGCGAGTGGATCTGGTGGTTCAACGACAAGGACGGCGACGAGTTCGGCACCTGGGTGCGCCAGCCGTTCGCGGGCGGCGCCGACGAGCCCGCCACCCCGGGCCTGGAGCCCTCGTACCCGGCGGGCCTGGCCATCGGCCGCGACGGCACGGCCGTCGTCGGGCGGTCCACCGACGAGGACGGCTCGACGATCTTCGTCTCCCGGCCGGACGCCGCACCCGTCGAGATCTACCGGCACCGCGAGTCGGCGGGCGTCGGCGACCTCTCCCGCGACGGCACGCTGATCGCCGTCGAGCACACCGAGCACGGTGACTCGATGCACTCCTCGCTGCGCGTCGTCACCCTCGACGGCACGACCGTCGCCGAGCTGGACGACACCAAGGACGGCACCGAGGAGCTGGGCCTGTCGGTCCTCGGCTTCGCGCCCGTCCCCGGCGACACCCGGCTTCTGGTCTGCCACCAGCGCCGCGGCCGCTGGGAGCCGATGATCTGGGACGTCGCCGACGGCACCCAGCAGGACCTGGCGATCGACCTGCCCGGCGACGTGGGCGCGCAGTGGTACCCGGACGGCTCGGCGCTGCTGGTCTCGCACAGCTTCGAGGCGCGCGACGAACTGTGGCGCTACGACCTCGCGGGCCGCGAGCTGGTCCGTGTGGACACCCCGCCCGGCTCCCTCTCGGACGCCTCCGCGCGGCCCGACGGAACGGTGGAGTACCTGTGGTCCTCGGCCGCCGAGCCCTCCGCCGTACGGTCGACCGCGGTCGGTGTGGTCCTGGAGCTGCCGGGTCTGCGGGCGCCGCGCTCGGTGCCGGTGGAGGACGTGTGGGTGGAGGGCCCCGGGGGCCGGATCCACGCCCTCGCGCAGCGTCCGGTGGGCCACGGCGACGGCCCGTTCCCGACCGTCTTCGAGGTGCACGGCGGCCCGACCTGGCACGACAGCGACGCCTTCGCCGCGGGCCCGGCGGCGTGGCTGGACCACGGCTTCGCGGTCGTCCGGGTCAACTACCGGGGCTCGACCGGGTACGGGCGGGAGTGGACGGACGCCCTCAAGCACCGGGTCGGCCTGATCGAGCTGGAGGACGTGGCCGCGGTGCGCGAGTGGGCCGTGGCCTCCGGACTCGCAGATCCGCGCCGGCTGGTCCTCTCGGGCGGGTCGTGGGGCGGCTACCTGACGCTGCTGGGCCTGGGCACGCAGCCCGACGCGTGGGCGCTGGGGCTGGCGGCCGTGCCGGTGGCCGACTACGTGACGGCGTACCACGACGAGATGGAGACGCTGAAGGCGCTGGACCGCACGCTCTTCGGCGGCACCCCGGAGGAGCAGCCCGAGCGCTGGACGGCCTCGTCCCCGCTGACGTACGTGGACGCCGTGCGGGCGCCGGTCTACATCGCGGCCGGGGTCAACGACCCACGCTGTCCGATCCGGCAGATCGACAACTACGTGGACCGGCTGGCGGCGCGCGGCGCGGTGCACGAGGTGTACCGCTACGACGCCGGGCACGGCTCGCTGGTGGTGGCGGAGCGGATCAAGCAGCTGCGGCTGGAGCTGGACTTCGTACGCAAGCACCTGCCGTAGGACGTGTGACGCGACGGTGTGACGCCGCCGTGTGACGCGGCACACCTGGCGCAGGGCCTCGGCCGTGCGGCCGGCGCGGACCTGCCGTGAGGTCGCCGGTGCACCCCCCGTACCGTGGAGGGGTGCACCGGTTTCTGCTGACCCCGCGGTGGTGGGGGATCAACGTCTTCGTCGTGCTGGCCGTCCCCTTCTGTCTCTTCATGGGGTCGTGGCAGCTCGGCCGGTTCGAGGACCGCGTCGACAGTCATCGCGAGGCGTCGGCCGGGCGGCCCGCCGACGAGGCCGCCGTCCCGCTGGACTCGCTGCTCCCGGTGGACAAGAAGACCTCGGGCCGCATGGCGACGGCCTCCGGCGAGTACGCCGAGCAGTTCCTGGTGCCGGAACGCTCGCTGGAGGGCCGGACCGGCTTCTACGTGCTGACGCTGCTGAAGACGGCCGGCGACGGCAAGGTCGTCCCGGTCGTCCGCGGCTGGCTGCCGGGGGACGCCGACCCCGCGAAGGCGCCCGCGCCGCCGGCCGGGCCGGTCTCGGTGACCGGCGCCCTCCAGGCCCCGGAGAACTCGGGCACCAGGGGCGTGCACGCCTCCGGCGGCCTGCCGGCCGGACAGCTCGGCGTCATCGGTGCGGCCTCCCTGGTCAACCTGGTGCCGCACGACCTGTACGACGCCTGGCTGACGGTGCAGACCGCGTCGGACGGGCTCACACCGGTGCCGGCGAAGGCGCCCGCGAACACCGGACTGGACCTGAAGGCCTTCCAGAACCTGGGCTACACGGGCGAGTGGTTCGTCTTCGCCGCGTTCGTGCTCTTCATGTGGTTCCGGCTGTACCGCCGCGAGGTGGAGTCCCTGCGCGACGCCGAAGCGGGCCTGGCCGCCTGATCCGCCGGCCCCCTACGGGGTGGGCGACTGCGGGATGGTGCCCGTCCGGTAGACCGTGCCGGCGCACGGGGACGACGGGAGCGTGGTCTGCGCCGTCGGCGCGCCGGGCCGCGCGGTGAGGGTGACCGAGACGCCCGGCGACGCGGGCGGCTGCGGCGGGGGCGCCGCGGCCTCGGTGTTCGCCGCGGGACCGGTGGCCGGACCCTGCGGGTCGCTGGCGGTCGGCGCGGGGCAGGACAGGGCCGACGGCACCCAGGCGTAGCGGACCTCGTACGACATGTGCGGCGCCAGGACCAGCGAGGCGACCTCGGACGACGGATCCGGCAGCCCCGGGGCCGGGTCGGACGGCGTATGGGCGAGGACCTCGGTGCCCGCCGACGCGGTCACCGCGTCCGGCCCGGTGACCACGCAGCCCAGCGCCGAGACGTTGGTGACGCGGAAGCTGCCGTAGACCTTGCCGTCGGAGTCGGGGGTGCCCGCGCTGCCCGACACGCCCAGCTGTCCCGCGGTGCACAGGGGCACCCCGGGGGCGGCGGCGGGCGGCTGCGGCCCGGAGCTGAGGGTGGGCGCGGCGGAGGTGCCGCCGGCCGTCGTCTGCGGGGCCTCCGGCGAGACGCCCGGCCGCTGGTCGGGGACCGCCGGGACGGTCGCGCCCCGGGTCGGGGAGCCGGTGGGCTGCCGCTGGTGCCCGGAGCCCGTGGCGTGCGGGTCGGAACCGGTGCCGGCGGTGCCCGGCACGTCCTGGCCGTGTCCGGCCATCGCCGGACCGTCGGCCTCCGTGTGTTCGGTGCCGTCCGTCAGGTGCAGCACCGCCGGGGTCCCGCCGCCGATCAGCAGCACGGCGGCCGCGGCGCCCACCAGCGCCTGCCGCTTGCGGGCCCGGCGCGCGGGGACCGCGTGCCGCAGCCGCTCCAGGGCCAGCGGGGCGGGTTCCAGGTCGGAGACCGCCCCGTGCAGCAGCGCCCGCAGGGCCCGTTCGTCGTCCGGGGCGGGGGCCTGGCCGTCGTTCCGGTCGTCCTTCATGACTGCGCAGCCTCCATCGCCACCCGCAGCGCGGCAATGCCCCGCGATCCGTACGCCTTGACCGAGCCCAGGGATATCCCGAGCGTCTCGGCGACCTGAGCCTCCGTCATGTCTGCGAAGTAGCGCAGGACCAGGACCTCGCGCTGCCGCCGCTGAAGGCTCTTCATGGCCTTGATCAGGTCGTCCCGCTCCAGCTGGTCGTACGCGCCCTCCTCCGCGCTCGCCATGTCCGGCATCGGCTTCGAGAGCAGCTTGAGGCCGATGATGCGCCGGCGCAGGGCGGACCGCGAGAGGTTGACGACGGTCTGGCGCAGGTAGGCCAGGGTCTTCTCGCGGTCCCGGACGCGGTTGCGGGCCGAGTGGACCCGGATGAAGGCCTCCTGGACGACGTCCTCGCAGGAGGCGGTGTCGTCGAGGAGCAGCGCGGCGAGCCCCAGCAGGGAGCGGTAGTGCGCCTGGTAGGTGGCGGTGAGATGGTCGACGGTCGTCCCGGCGACGACATCGCCGACGCACGCCACGACGTCCTCGGCGCCGCCCGCGGCACCGGGCACACCGGCGCCGGGCAGGTCCTTGTCGCCGGATTCGGCGCTCTCGCGGGGCGGGGGCACGCTACCGCCCCGCACCGTGCGCGGGGGTGCCGTGCCCGTGTCGGCGGCGGCCGGTCTCACCGTGACGCCGTCGGAGATGCGTACGCGCCGCCGCACCGGGCCGAATCCCGTGCGCGCCGGTACGACGGCGAAGTCCAGCAATGCCTCTGCCACGCCAGTTGGACACCCGTCCCCCCGTCAGGGTTGTACGCGCGCGGCAGCGTCACTCCTGGTGCGTCAAATACCGTCATGCGTACCCGCTCTTCCCGATTGCCCCGTTCGTCGAGGCGGCACCGGGCCTACACCTTGATCAAGGGATCAGTGCAGATCCTACAAAGCGAATTACGCATATTCACGCGAGATCAGTTCCGCGATCTGGGCACCGTTCAGCGCGGCCCCCTTGCGCTGGTTGTCGGCGCACACGAAGAACTCCAGCGCCCGCCGGTCGTCCAGCGAGCCCCGCACCCGCCCGACCCACGCCGGATCCGTCCCGGCCGCGTCCGCGGGCGTCGGGAACTCCCCCGTCGCCGGGTCGTCGACGAGCACCACGCCGGGCGCGGCGTCCAGGATCTCGCGGGCCCGCGCCGGGTCCACGTCCTGCTCGAACCGGGCCCGGACGCTCACCGAGTGCCCGGTCACCACCGGTACCTGGACGCAGGTGACGGCCACCGGCAGCGCGTCCAGCTGCAGGATCCGGCGGACTTCCGCCCGTACGGCCAGCTCGTGCGAGGAGTGGCCGCCCTCGCGCAGTTCGCCGGACCACGGCACCACGTTCAGGGCGAGCGGGGCCGCGAAGGGCCCGGTGTCCTCGCCCACGGCCCGGCGTACGTCGCCCGGCTGCTCGCCGAGCGCGGTCCCGGCGACCAGGGACAGCTGACGGCGCAGCGCGTCGGTGCCGGCGCGGCCGGCGGCGCCGGCGGCCTGGTACGAGGAGAGCGCCAGCTCGGTCAGGCCGTACTCGGCGTGCAGCGCACCCACCGCGGCGATCATCGCGGCGGTCACGCAGTCCGGCCCGGCCACGATCCCGCGCGGCCGGATCCGCGCCGCGTGCGCGTTGACCTCGGGCACCACCAGGGGCACCTCGGGGTCCTCGCGGAAGGCGGCGGAGGTGTCCACCGCCACCGCGCCCCGGGCGACGACCACGGGCGCCCAGCGCGCCGAGATCTCCGCCGGGGTCAGGAAGAGCACGACGTCGCCCGGGCCGAGGCCGTCGAAGGCGTCCTCGGTCAGGGCGAGCACCTCGCTCTCCTCGCCGCGCACGGCCAGCATGCGGCCGGCCGAGCGCGGCGAGGCGATCAGGCGTATGCCGCCCCAGACGTCCGCTCGCTGGGACAGGATCTGGAGCAGGACGGAGCCCGCCGCCCCGGTCGCCCCCACCACGGCGAGCGCCGGGGCGGCGGGCGGCCGGGTGGCGGTCATCGTCCGGTGCCTCCGTAGACGACGGCCTCGTCGCTGTCGGAGTCGAGGCCGAAGGCGGTGTGCACGGCGCGCACGGCCTCGTTGACGTCGTCCTGGCGGGTCACGACCGAGATGCGGATCTCCGAGGTGGAGATCAGCTCGATGTTGACGCCCGCGTCGGACAGTGCCTGGAAGAAGCTCGCGGTGACGCCCGGGTTGGTCTTCATACCCGCGCCGACCAGCGAGATCTTGCCGATCTGGTCGTCGTAGCGCAGCGAGTCGAAGCCGATCGCGTTCTTCGCCTTCTCCAGGGCGTCGATGGCCTTGTGGCCCTCGGCCTTGGGGAGGGTGAAGGAGATGTCGGTCAGGCCCGTGGAGGCAGCCGAGACGTTCTGCACGATCATGTCGATGTTGATCTCGGCGTCCGCGATGGCGCGGAAGATCGCCGCGGCCTCGCCCGGCTTGTCCGGGACGCCGACGACCGTGATCTTGGCTTCGGAGACGTCGTGGGCGACTCCGGAGATGATGGCGTGCTCCACCTGCTGGTCCCCTTGCGACTCGGGCTTCTCGTTGCTGACCCAGGTGCCCGGCAGTCCCGAGAAGGACGAGCGGACGTGGATCGGGATGTTGTAACGGCGCGCGTACTCCACGCAGCGGTGCAGCAGCACCTTGGAACCGGAGGCGGCGAGCTCCAGCATGTCCTCGGAGGAGATCCAGTCGATCTTCCGGGCCTTCTTCACCACGCGCGGGTCGGCGGTGAACACGCCGTCCACGTCGGTGTAGATCTCGCACACCTCGGCGTCCAGCGCCGCGGCGAGCGCGACGGCGGTGGTGTCCGAGCCGCCGCGGCCGAGGGTGGTGATGTCCTTGCTGTCCGCCGAGACGCCCTGGAAACCGGCGACGATGGCGATGTTGCCCTGGTCCAGCGCGGTACGGATCCGGCCCGGCGTGACATCGATGATGCGCGCTTTGTTGTGGACCGAGTCGGTGATGACGCCTGCCTGGCTGCCGGTGAACGACTGGGCCTCGTGGCCCAGGTTTTTGATCGCCATGGCCAGCAGGGCCATGGAGATCCGCTCTCCTGCGGTCAGCAGCATGTCGAATTCCCGTCCGGCGGGCATCGGAGATACCTGCTCGGCGAGATCGATCAACTCGTCCGTCGTGTCGCCCATCGCCGATACCACGACGACCACCTGGTGGCCGTTCTTCTTGGCGTCGACGATCCGCTTGGCGACCCGCTTGATGCCCTCGGCATCGGCTACGGAGGAGCCTCCGTACTTCTGCACGACAAGGCCCACGTGCGCTCCTCGCTCAGTCCATTACTGCGGTCAGCTCCGCAGTCTAACGAGCGACCGGATTCCGACCGCCGTGTACCACATCATGAGACGTAGTGTTCGTCACATGTCGACACCGGGGGCGGGCGAGGGGATCGTGGGAGAAGGGGGCGTGCAGGGGGTGCGGGGGCGTTCGTGAGGGGGTCCGCAGGACGGGAGAACCATCATGAACCGAGGCTCGACGTTCGCCGTCGCCGTGGCCGTGGCCGCGGCCTGCACGGTCTCGCTGGGCAGCGTCGCCGTGGCCCTGCCGTCGGCCGCGGCCGCACCCGCCGCGACGTGCACGAAAGTGCCCGTCGACGGCTCCCCGAACACGGTCCGCCTCATGGGCGAAGGCTTCGACTCGGTCAAGGTGAGCCTCAGCTCGACCGGCGGCGACGGCTACGTCCCCGACGTGCCGCTGAAGCACGGCTCGTTCACCGTCGGCCCCGTGGCCGACCACTTGTGGTGGGCCTACCCGGACAAGGGACCGGGGGTCCCGTGCGTGCAGGCGGCCCCGGGCCAGCAGCCCCCGCAGCAGAGCCAGGAAGAGGCCAAGGACCAGTACAGCAAGGGGTTCCAGCAAGGCCTGAGGGAAACCCTGGCCATGTGCAAGCAGACCACGCCGAAGACTCTCACCACGGACCCGAACTGGCAGGCGGGCTACGCCAAGGGTGCCGAGACCGCCCTGGCCACCAAGCGCTGCCAGGGCTCCTGACCCGGCTGCCACGGCTCCTGACCCGGCAGCGCTACGGGCGGGCCGGGCGGCGGCCCAGGCCGCCCAGTTCCTCCGCCATGACCAGGCCCGCCTGCTCCGCCAGATCGTCCTCGGCCAGGTCCTCGTCGGTGTCCAGGCCGTCCAGCTCCTGGAGCGGCTGGTCGAGACGGACGTGGGCGATCAGGGACTGCAGGGCGCGCAGCGTGGCCGAGGCCGTCGGGCCCCAGTTGGTGAAGTACGAGAACTGCCACCACCACAGCGCCTCCGTGACCCGGCCCGCCTGGTGGTGGATGAGGCCGTGCCGCAGGTCGGCGACCACGTCGGCCAGGTCGTCCGAGATCCGGTGCGCGACCGGGGCCTTGCGCGGCTCGTACGGGTCGAAGACCTCGGAGTAGACGTCGACCGGCTCCAGCATGAGCGCGAAGCGCTCGCGCAGCTCGTCCACGTCCGGCTCGGGACCCAGGTCCGGCTCGTAGCGCTCGTCGGGCAGGACGTCCTGGTACGCACCCAGCCGGCCGCCCGCCAGCAGCAGCTGGGAGACCTCCAGCAACAGGAACGGGACGGCGCTGTCCGGGTCCTCGCCCTTGGCCACCTCGGTGACCGCGACGATGAAGGACTCGATCTGGTCCGCGATCGAGGCGGCGAAGTCGTCCGGGTCCTGGCCCAGTGCGTGCAGCGTTGCGTCAGACATCGAGGAGTCGCCTTCCTTCAAAGGCCCGCCCGAGCGTGACCTCGTCCGCGTACTCGAGATCGCCCCCGACGGGGAGTCCGCTGGCCAGGCGGGTGACCTTCAGGCCCATGGGCTTGATCATGCGGGCGAGGTACGTGGCGGTCGCCTCGCCCTCCAGGTTCGGGTCGGTGGCGAGGATCAGCTCGGTGACCGAGCCGTCCGCGAGCCGCGCCAGCAGCTCGCGGATGCGCAGGTCGTCCGGGCCGACGCCCTCGATCGGGCTGATCGCGCCGCCCAGCACGTGGTAGCGGCCCCGGAACTCGCGGGTCCGCTCGATCGCGACCACGTCCTTGGGCTCCTCGACCACGCAGATGACGCCGGGGTCGCGGCGCGGGTCGCGGCAGATGGTGCACCGCTCCTCCTGCGCCACGTTCCCGCAGACCGCGCAGAACCTCACCTTGTCCTTGACCTCCAGCAGGGCGTGCGCGAGCCGGCGCACGTCCGTCGGCTCGGCCTGCAGGATGTGGAAGGCGATCCGCTGCGCGCTCTTGGGCCCGACGCCGGGCAGCCTGCCCAGTTCGTCGATCAGGTCCTGGACCACGCCTTCGTACAACGGACTGCCTTCTTCCTGTTCAGCCTGTTCAGCTGGGGACTGCAGAGACTAGAGGGACGGGAGGGATTGCTGAAGGGTCTGGAGCCGACGCGTCTAGAACGGCAGGCCGGGGATCCCGCTGCCGCCGCCCAGCCCCTGCGCCAGCGGACCGAGCTTCTGCTGCTGGAGCGCCTGCGCGTTCTCGTTCGCCGCCTGGACCGCCGCGACGACCAGGTCGGCCAGGGTCTCGGTGTCCTCCGGGTCCACCGCCTTCGGGTCGATCACCAGGGCCCGCAGCTCGCCGGAACCGGTGACCGTCGCCTTGACCAGGCCGCCGCCGGCCTGGCCCTCGACCTCGGTCCGCGCGAGCTCCTCCTGGGCCGCTGCGAGGTCCTGCTGCATCTTCTGGGCCTGCTGGAGCAGCTGCTGCATATTGGGCTGGCCACCACCGGGGATCACGGGTCACTCACTCCATGCCATCGACAGACTTCGACCTTCGACCACGTTGTGGTCAATCCGAGCCTACGTGCTCCCCGCGCGGCGCGCCCTACGCCGTGCGGACCAACTCTTTCGGGTGAGAGACGGGACGTACCCGCACCTGATCAAGACCTCCTTGCGGGCGGAAATCCCGGGATTCGCCGCCCATCGCCCGCCATTCGGAGGTAGGAAGTGCATGCGCACCATTGCGCACACGCGCACCACCACACGTCAGCGCAGGCAGAGGGAGTGCCGGGTGAGCCAGCCGGAGATGCAGCCCGAGGGGCCACCCCGGGATCCCCGGGAGGAGAGCAGCGGCCCGACGGCGGCGGGGGATCTGACCGGCAGGCCGTTCCCCCTCGGGGACTGGGGCGAACCCGCCGAACGCCTGGACGAGCTCTACCGGCGCGTGGAGGCGGATGCGCTGCGCACCGCCGAGTGGTATCTGTCCGACCGGGCGTGGAAGCGGCGCGGCGCCCGCGTGCTGCGCGCCGGCGCGGCGCTCGGCGCGGTCACAGGGGCCGCGATGCCGCTGGTGGAGCTGACCGGCGCGGCGCCCGGCGCGGCGGCGTACGGGTACCTGGCGCTGCTGCTGGGGGCCGCCTGCCTGGCCTGCGACCGGTTCTTCGGGCTGACCTCGGGCTGGATGCGCGACGTGGCCACGGCGCAGGCGGTCCAGCGAAGACTGCAGACGCTGCAGTTCGACTGGGCCTCGGAGAACGTACGGGAGGTCCTCGGGCCGACCGAGGGCACGGCCAGCGAGGCCGCCGAGCGCTGCCTGACCGTGCTGCGGCGGTTCTCCGAGGACATCACCGAGCTGGTGCGCTCGGAGACGGCGGACTGGATGGTCGAGTTCCGTTCGGGGCCGGCGCCGCTGGTCATGCAGTCCCTCGGCACCGCCGCCCCCCGCCCGGAGCCGGGCGCGCACCCGAGCCGCTTCCCGCTGCCCCCGGGCACCCGCCCGAACATGCCGCGCCAGCGGCCGCCGGAGCAGCCGCGCTGAGCGACGGCCGCGCTGAGCGACGGCCGCGCTGAGCGACGGCCGCGCTGACCGACGGCCGCCCGGCCGCACCTCCCGGTGGCGCGCTCAGCTGAAGATGATCATCGACCCCTGGCCCAGGCTGCGGGTCGCCGCCGCGTGCAGGCCCAGCCACACGTGGCGCTCCCGGGCGAAGGGACTGTCGTCGTACGGAATGGGACCCGCCGGTTCCTCCAGCGAGGTGGGGCGCCCCGGCGGGGCCGGCGGGGCCGGGGGCCGGGCCGGGTCGATCCCGATCGCGGGCGCGACGAACGCCAGCTCGCGCAGCAGGCCCTGCGCGGAGCCCAGCGGGCCGCCCCCGGCCAGCAGCTCCTCGTTGGCCAGCGGAGCGGCGAAGTCCACCGGCACGTAGGCGCCCGCGTGGTCGTAGTGCCAGACCAGGTGCGACTGCTGGGCCGTGGCCTCGAACATCTCCAGCAGCTGCTCGTAGTCCCCGCCGAGCTCGTCCACCGGGGTCACCGGCAGCCCGCAGATCTGCAGCAGGTAGGCCCGCCGCAGGAAGTGCAGGGCGTCGTAGTCGAAACCGGCGACCGGGGCCACGTCCCCGGACAGACCCGGCATGTACGCGAAGACGGGCACGGACGGCAGTCCGGCCTCGCCCAGGGCCTTGTCGTACGAGGCGATCTCTTCCGCGAAGGGGTTGTCGGGGCTGTGGCACAGCACGTCGACAAGGGGGACCAGCCACAGGTCACAGGCCACGCGGGCTCCGTTCGGTCGTTGTGCGCCGATCGGGCCAGAGTAGTGCTCCGAACACCCTCCGCGAAGGGGTGCGCAGAACCTGGCCGGGCGAACCTGGCAGACCTGGCCGGGCAGACCTCGCCGGGCAGACCTCGCCGGGCGAACCCGGCCGGGCAGACCCCGGCCGGGCCGGCCCTCGCTAGGTGGGTCCCACCCGCCACACCCAGACGTCCGCCACCCGCGCCGGCTCCGCGCCCAGCAGCTCCGTCAGCAGGACGCGCAGTTCGTCGGCCCGGTCCTGGTCCGGCAGGACCACCGCGCCCGCCTTCCAGTGCGCCAGGTCCTGGCGGGCCTGCTCCCGCCACTGCGGACCGATCTCGGGCAGGTCGGCGCCGTAGCGCACGTCGCGCAGCAGGTTGGACAGGTGCCGCGGGGCGGCGCCGTAGATGCCGATCCGCTCGGGTCCCCAGGGGCCGTTGAAGTACCCGCCGGCCAGCCGGAAGCCGAAATCCGCCTCGACCTGCCAGTGCAGCGCGTCCGCCCCGGCGGGGTCCGGCAGCGGTACCGGAACGAGTGTCTCGCCCTCCTTGACGTACGGCTTCCAGGCACCCGAGGTGACGAACTCCGGCACCGGCGCCCGGTCCCGTACGGGCAGCGGCGTCGGCAGCACCGGCACCAGCGCGGCCGCCACCGCCAGCAGGCCCAGGACACGCTGGTCCCGGCCGCGCAGGCGCAGGATCCGGTCGAGCGCGAGGGCCAGCAGCATGCCCAGGACCGGGGCGCAGATCATCGCGACCCGGCCCTCGATGACCGATTCGAAGAGCGGGGCCTCGGCCAGCAGCGCCCAGGGCCCGGGCAGCACCACGTCGGTGTGCGGGACGCGTACGAGGGGCCCGAGGGAGAGCAGGGCCGCGGCCACCGCCGTGAGCGCCAGCGCGCGGACCGCCGTACGGCGCCACAGCCACACCGTGACGGCGCCGCCGAGCGCGAGGAGCGGCCAGCCGTAGAAGGCGTTCTGCTCGGTCGGGTTCATCGACAGGCGCTCGGCGGTCTTCTCGTCGCCGAAGAGCGAGCGCCCGGCGTACTCGATCAGGGCGCGCGGACTGTTCCCGGCGTTGTCCCCGTGCAGCACCGAGTGGTAGCTCTGCGGGCCGAAGAACTGCCACCACAGCGGGAACGCCACCAGCGGTACGGCGACCGCCGCGCCGATGGCCAGGCCCCGCCCCAGCGGCCGCCAGGAGACCCGGGCCCGCTCGCGGTCGAAGGCGGCGTACCCGGCCGCGAAGACGAGCATGCCGACGGCCGCGAGCAGGAAGGGCTCCTCGCCGAGGAAGACCTGGTACGCCGACAGCAGCCCGAGGATCACACCGTCACGTACGACATTGCGCCCCGTGCACAGCCGCAGCGCCCGGTCGATGATCAGCGGGAGCACGAAGAGCACGACGAAGTTCGGGTGCGCGGTGGCGTGCGAGACCATCGGCGGCGCGAAGGCGGCCAGCGCCCCGCCCACGGCCGCCGGCCCGCGCCCCGCGGGCAGCCACCGGCGCATCAGCCGGTACCAGGTCCAGGCGGTCGCGGCGATGCCGAGCGTGAAGACCAGCGCGAGCGTGAAGGTCGGGCCGAACGCGAGCGTGACGGGCGTCAGCGGCACGGACAGGCCGAGCATGACCGTGTTGCCCATCAGGTTGACCCCGTCGGGCGCGCCCTGGAACAAGGTGAAGAGCGGATTGCGCAGGTGGGAGACGTTGTCGGCGGTGACCGCGAAGAACCATTCCCACTGGTTCTGGTCCTGCATCGCGTCGCGCAGGTAACCGCCGCCGAGGTCGGACCAGAGACGGTGGTAGAGCAGCACCGCGCCCAGCAGGTAGAGCGCGGCCACGGCCAGCCCGCCGGCCTTCAGCCGGGCCAGGTCCCCCAGGACGCGCAGGTAGTCGGCCGGGCGGATCTTGGAGCCCTCCTGGTGCGCCCAGCGCACCGGCACCTCGGCCACCGGCCAGCCCTGGGTCCGGAAGTACTGCAGGATCTCCACGTCGATGGCCCAGCCGTCGAGCCGGGAGGCGGCGAAGGCGGCGCGTGCCCGGTCGCCGTCGAAGAGCTTGAAACCGCACTGGGTGTCACGGACACCGGGGACGGCGACGGCGCGTATCAGCCGGTTGCCGGTACGGCCGAGCAGCTCGCGCAGGGCGCTCTGGTGGCGCTCGATGAGGGAGTCGGGGTGGGCGCGCGAACCGATCGCCGCCCAGCTCGCGGGCTCCTGCGCGAGGGTCTTCTCCAGCCGGTCCAACTCCTCGACGGGCGTGGCGAGATCGGCGTCCGTGAGCAGCACCCGGCGGCCGGCGGAGGCGGCCACGCCCAGGCGCAGGGCGTGGCCCTTGCCGCGGTTGCGGTCGGAGCGGACCAGGCGGATCCGGGGGTCGGCGGCGGCCGCGGCCCGGGCGACGGCGGCGGTGCCGTCCGGGGAGCCGTCGTCCACGACGATGACCTCCCAGTCGGCGGGGCCGGTGCCCAGCCGCTGGTCGAGGTGGGCGCGGATGCGCTCCAGGGACGGCCCGAGGCGGTCCTCCTCGCAGAAGGCGGGGACGACGACGCTGAGCGCGACGGGGCCGAGCCAGGGGCGGGGGGCGGCGGGGGCCGGGATACGCGCGGATGTGGGGGCGGGCGTGGCGGTGGCCGTGGTTCCGGTCGTGCGGGTTCCGGTGGCCGTGGTTCCGGTGGCCGTGGCTCCGGTGGCCGTGGCTCCGGTGGCCTGGGCGGGGTCGGGGCGGTTGGGACGGGTGGTGCGGTCGGGACGATGAGGACGTTCCGTTGCCGTCACGCGTCCGCCGCCTCGAGGCCTGCCGCCCAGTCCAGGCCGTGCTGGTTGTAGGCGCGCACCAGGCGCCGTACCTCCTCCGCGTCGGCACGCGTCACCGCGTCCACCAGCTCGCTGTGCCCGCGCCACAGCACGGTGTTCAGCTGCGGCTCCCGTTTGAGGTGGGGCACCGCGAAGACCCAGCACTGCACGCGCAGGCGGTGCAGGAACTCGGAGATGTACGTGTTCCCCACCAGCCCGCCCAGCTCGCGCCAGAACCGCAGGTCGTAGCCGATGAGGACCTCCAGCGAACCGCTCTGGGCGGCCCGCATGGCCTCCTCGGCGCGCCGCCGTACGGACACCAGCTGCTCGGCGGCGCGGGCCGACGTACCGCGCTCCACCAGCCGGCGGAAGATCCCGTCGACTATGAGGATGCGGGCCTCGACCATGCCCCGGAAGTCGGCCACCGAGTAGACCCGGACCCGGAACCCGCGGTGCATCGCGGATTCCAGCAGCCCCTGGGCCGAGAGGTCGACGAGCGCCTCCCGGACCGGGGTCGCGGAGACCTCGTACTGCTCGGCGATCTGCTTGACCGTGAACTCGGTCCCGGGCGGCAGGCGTCCCGCGAGCACCTCGTCGCGCAGTGCGTCGGCGATCTGCTGGCGAAGTGTGTTGCGGGTGACAGCGCCGCTGCCGGCCATAGGGGTCCGTCTCCTTCGTAAGAACTTCCGGACACCTTAGGCCAGGCGGCGGAGCCGGACCGGGTGGATGTGACGCCCCTAACCGCCGGTCGTGTGGCGGTCGGCGACCGTCAGCGCCTCGTCGAGCAGGGCCAGGCCCTCCTTCGCCTCCTCGTCGGTGATCGTGCAGGCGGGGACGACGTGGGTGCGGTTCATATTGACGAAGGGCCACAGACCGGACTTCTTGCACGCGGCCGCGAACTCGGCCATCGGCGCGTTGTCGGCGCCCGCCGCGTTGTAGGGCACGAGCGGTTCGCGGGTGGCGCGGTCGCGTACGAGCTCCAGGGCCCAGAAGGCGCCCAGGCCCCGGACCTCGCCGACCGAGGGGTGGCGCTCGGCGAGTTCGGCCAGGCCCGGCCCGAGGATGTCGGCCCCGAGGCGGGCGGCGTGCTCGACGACGCCCTCCTCCGCCATGGCCGTGATCGTCGCGACCGCGGCGGCGCAGGCCAGGGGGTGACCGGAGTAGGTCAGTCCGCCGGGGTAGGGGCGGGTGGCGAAGGTCTCGGCGATCGCCGCCGAGATGGCGACGCCGCCGAGCGGCACGTAACCGGAGTTGACGCCCTTGGCAAAGGTGAGCAGGTCGGGGGTGACGTCCCAGTGCTCGGCGGCGAACCAGGTGCCGGTGCGGCCGAAGCCCGCCATCACCTCGTCGAGGATGAAGACGATGCCGTGGCGGTCGCAGAGCTCACGGACGCCCGCGAGGTAGCCGGCCGGCGGGACCATGATCCCGGCGGTGCCGGGCACCGTCTCCAGGATGATCGCGGCGATGGAGGCCGGGCCCTCGAAGGCGATGGTGTCGGCGAGGTGGGCGAGCGCGCGCTCGCACTCCTCCTGCTCGGTGGTGGCGTGGAAGGGCGAGCGGTAGAGGAACGGTCCCCAGAAGTGCACGACGCCGGCCGAGGCGGTGTCGGAGGGCCAGCGGCGCGGGTCGCCGGTGAGGTTGATCGCGGCGGCGGTGGCGCCGTGGTACGAGCGGTAGGTGGAGAGCACCTTCTGGCGGCCGGTGTGCAGCCGGGCCATCCGGACGGCGTTCTCGACGGCCTCGGCGCCGCCGTTGGTGAAGAAGATCTTGTCGAGGTCGCCGGGGGTCCGCTCGGCGATGAGGCGTGCGGCCTCGGAGCGGACGTCGACGGCGAAGCCGGGAGCCAGGGTGCAGAGCCGGCCGGCCTGCTCCTGGATCGCGGCGACGACCTTGGGGTGCTGGTGGCCGATGTTGGTGTTGACCAGCTGGGAGGAGAAGTCGAGGAAGCGGTTGCCGTCGTAGTCCCAGAAGTACGACCCCTCGGCCCCGGCGACGGCGAGCGGATCGATGAGCTTCTGGGCGGACCAGGAGTGGAAGACGTGCGCGCGGTCGGCGGCCTTGACGGCGGCACCGGCCTGCGGGTCGGCGGCGGACACGGAGTGAGGGGTCATGAGGGGAGGCTAGAAGTGCGCAGGTGGGAGGGGGTATCGGCGCTGTGTACGGGAGTGGGGCGCGGACCTCGGCAACCTGTCGGGGAGGTGATGCGCCGGAGTATTGACAGCATGCTGTCGTCATGACAGTCTTTTGTCATACGGCACGGCCCGACACACGGAGGCGAGCACCATGAGCGACACCACCCGCGGCATCGTCCACCTCGCGGTCTACGACACGTACGCGGACTGGGAGACCGGCCACACCACCGCACACCTGGCCCAGCGCGGCTACGAGATCCGTACGGTCGCCCTGTCGGCCGGCACCACGGTCACCACCATGGGCGGCGTCCGCATCCAGCCCGACCTGGCGCTGGCGGACCTCGACCCGGCCGACTCCTCGCTGCTCATCCTGACCGGCGCCCACCTGTGGGACGCCGGGGACTCGCTGGCCCCGTTCGCGGCCAAGGCGCGCGCCTTCCTGGAGGCCGGGGTGCCGGTGGCGGCGATCTGCGGCGCCACGGCGGGCCTGGCGCGGGAGGGCCTGCTGGACGGCCGGACGCACACCAGCGCGGCGCCGTACTACCTGGCGCAGACCGGGTACGAGGGCGGCGAGGGGTACGTCGAGGCGGACGCGGTGACGGACGGCGACCTGATCACGGCGGGGCCGACCGAGCCGGTGGCCTTCGCGCGCGAGGTCTTCGCGCGGCTCGACACGTACAAGCCGGACGTGCTGGACGCCTGGTACCGGCTCTTCCACGACTCGGACGCGAGCGCCTTCCCGGTGCTCGCGGCGGCCGCGGAGACGGGCGATGCGTGACGGCGGGTCCTGTCCGGGAGCGGCTCGCGAGGCCGGTTCCGCGGGAGGCGGGGAGGCTGGTTCTGCGGGAGTCCCGGAGCCCGGTTCCGGCCGCGGCCGCGGCCCGGAGGGCGGCTCCGGAGACGGCCCGGGGCGCGGTGGGGCCCGGGCGCGGCAGGACCTGCTCAGCAGGACCGCGCTCGGCGTCTTCCGGCTGAACGGCCAGTTCCTCTCCGTATCGGAGGAGCTGGCCCGGCCGGCCGGGCTGACGGCGGCCTGGTGGCAGGTGCTCGGCGCGGTCCTGCGCGAGCCGCTGCCCGTCGCGGGCATCGCGCGGGCGATGGGCATCACCCGGCAGAGCGTCCAGCGGATCGCGGACCTGCTGGTGGCCAAAGGGCTGGCCGAGTACGTCCCCAACCCGGCCCACCGGCGCGCCAAACTGCTGCGCCCGACGGAGGCCGGCCGGGCGGCGGTCGCCCGGATCGACCCCGGGCACGCACGGCTGGCGGACCGGCTCGCGGCGGAACTCGGCGAGGAGGCGTTCGCACAGACGGTCCGCACGCTGGAACGGCTGGCGGTGGCGATGGACGCGCTGACCGAGGCGGCGCCCGAGGCACAGGGCGAGGCGCAGGGCGAGGCGCAGGGCGGGACGTAGGACCGGGCCCGGGCGGGGCGCAGGGCGGGGCGCAGGGCGGGGCGCAGGGCGGGGCCGGCGCCCCGCCGCGGGCAGCCGAAGAACCGGAAATGCGGCCGAGGCCGTCCCTCTCGCTGCGCGAGCGGCGCAAACGGCATTATCCTCGGCCCGTTCGGCCAGTCCTAGGGGGAGGGACCACTCGGCCATGGAGCAACTGCTGCCAGGCGATCCGCACCAGATCGGCCCGTATCGCCTGCTGTCCCGGCTGGGGGCCGGCGGCATGGGCCAGGTCTTCCTCGCCCGGTCCGACCGCGGGCGGACCGTCGCGGTCAAGCTCGTCCACCGTGAGCTGGCGCTCCGCGAGGAGTTCCGCAACCGGTTCCGGCAGGAGGTCGCGGCCGCGCGGCGGGTCGGTGGGGAATGGACCGCTCCGGTCCTCGACGCCGACACCGAGGCCGACACGCCCTGGTTCGCGACGGGTTACGTCGCCGGCCCGAGCCTGCGGCAGGTGGTCAACCGCGACTTCGGTCCGCTGCCGAGCCGTTCCGTACGCATCCTGGCGGCCGGACTCGCGTACGCCCTCCAGGACATCCATGCCGCGGGCCTGATCCACCGCGACCTCAAGCCGTCGAACGTCCTGCTCACCATCGACGGGCCCCGGGTCATCGACTTCGGCATCGCGCGCGCCCTGGAGGCGGCCGACGCCGACGGCGGGCTGACCCGGACCGGTGAACTCGTCGGCTCCCCCGGCTTCATGGCCCCCGAGCAGGTCCGCGGCGAACCGGTGACGGCGGCGTGCGACGTGTTCTGCCTCGGCGCGGTGCTGGCGTACGCGGCGACCGGGTCGCTGCCCTTCGGCGACGCGGAGGGTGCGGGCGGGCTGGCCCCGCTGCTGCTGCGGATCACGGAGGCGGAACCGGCGCTCGACGACGTACCGGACGAGCTGCGCGACCTCGTACGGGACTGCCTGCACAAGGACCCGTCGGCCCGGCCGACGCCGGCGGACGTGCTGGCGCGGGTGGGCGCGGACGACACGGTGGCCGCCGGAAGATCCCTGGAGCCCTGGCTTCCGGGGGCGCTGGTGGCGCAGCTGGGGCGGCACGCCGTACAGCTGCTGGACCGGGAGGACACCGGGCCGGAGCGGACCGTTCCGCCGCAGGGCGGTGCGGGGGCCGTGGGGGCGGCGGGGGCCGTGGGGGCGGCGGGTGGCGTGGGTGCCGCGGGTGGCATGGGTGCCGCGGGTGGCGTGGCCGGTGCGGGTGTTCCGGTACCGCCGGTCGCTCCCCCGGCCGCGACGATGCCGACGGCTCCGACCGCTCCGACCGCTCCCGTGACCATGGATCCGGCGACCCTGGTGGCGCCGCCCGGGTACGGGCAGCCGCCGGCGTACCCGGGGCAGATGCCCGGTCACCTGCCGGGGCACGTGCCTGGTCATGCGCCCGGTGCCGTGCCCGGTCACGTTCCCGGTCACGTTCCCGGTCACGCGCAGATTCCGGGGCAGGTGGGGGGCCAGGGACACGTCGGATACGTCGGCGGGCCCGGCCAGTCGTACCCGACGTACCCCTCCTACCCGGGGTTCCCGCCGGTCGAGGAGCGACGGCAGCCGCGTACCGCCTCCACCGCGTTCCTGGTCGGCGTGGCCACGGTCGTCGCGATCGCGGCGGGCGGCACCGTGTACGCGGTGATGCGCGGCGGTGACGCGAACACCGCTGCGCCCGCCGCCCCGAACGGCTCGGTGTCGGCCCCCGCCTCACCCGGTTCCTCGGGATCGTCGGGGGCGTCGGGGTCCTCCGGTTCGCCTTCCGGTTCGTCCTCCGGTTCGTCCTCCGGCCCGTCCGGTACGGCGCCCACGGCCCCGGCGACGCCGCCGACCGCGCCGGACGCGCTGCCGTCGGGATACGTGGGCACCTGGCGGACCACTTCCGCCACCCAGAGCTGGCAGCTCACGCTCGCGCCCGGCCGGGTCGGCGACACCGTGATGACGCTGTCCGTCCAGGACTCCGCGTTCTCCTGCACCTGGACGGCCACGCTGCAACGCGGCGGCAGCAATGTCGAGCTCAGCGCCTCGTCTCTGACGGCCGGCGGTCCGCCGCACTGCGACCCCGGCCAGTGGAGCCGGCTGCGGCTGCTCGGCGACGGCTCGCTGGAGCGCGAACTGGTCGGCAGCAGCCGCTCGCCGCTCGTCTACCGGCGCGCCTGAGCGAGCCGACCGCTCCTCGCGGCGGATTGCGTCGAAGCCATCGACCGGTCCGGACGGCGTGGACGGCATGGACGGCATGGACGTCCGGACGGTCCGGACGGTCCGGACGCGCCTGGAGGTCCGACCTGTCGTCACCCTCGTCATACCTGAGAGCCAGTCGGAAAGGCGGCTCTGGAGCATGACGCCGACCACGGGACGCGATTTCTAACTTCGGAACCAGGGAGAAAGATCCTCTCCTCCCCTGGACCGGAGGGACGAACTGTCATGACCAGCAGCCGCAAGCGCCGCCGACCCGCCGGACGTCTGCGTCGCACCCTGCTGGCCTCGCTCGTCGCCGGCGCCGTCGTCCTCCCCCTGTCCGCGGCGACCGCCGTGCCCGACGCGCCGGCGCCCGCCGCCATCGGCTTCGGTGACGGGTCGGGTGCGGGCGCCGACGCGGCCGCCGTGCAGGAGCGGTACACCGCCGCGCTGGCCGGCGTGGCCGGGGCCGCCGCCATGGCCGAGGACGCCGGGCGCCCGGAGCGGGCCGCGAAGCTGCGGGAGATGACCGCGGGCGGCTCGGCGCAGTTCCTCGCCTTCGACGGACACGGGAAGGGGAGGGCCGTCGAGGTGTTCGGCCGGCTCGCGACCGCCGACCGGGTCACGGTCCTGGTCCCGGGGTCGGACACGACGCTCGACACCTATCAGAGGTTCCGTGCCGGGGCCGTCGCCCTGCAGCAGCGCCTGGAGCGGGAGCACCCGGAGTCCGCCGTCGTGGCCTGGCTCGGGTACGACGCCCCCGGCACGGTCAGTCCCACGGTCGCCACCACCGGCCGCGCCGACGAGGCCGCGCGTGAACTGGCGCCCTTTCTGGACCGGTTGCCGGCGCTGACCGCGCCCGGGGCCCGGCTGTCGTTGCTGTGCCACTCCTACGGCTCGGTGGTCTGCGCCCGGACCAGGACCGGTCCCGCCGTCACCGACATGGTCCTGTACGGCAGCCCGGGCACCGGCGCCGGCGCCGCGGCAGCCCTGCCGACCGGGGCGCGGGTGTGGGCCGGGCGCGGCAGCCGTGACTGGATAGCCCACGTGCCCCATGTGCGGTTCGCGGGGATCGGCTTCGGTACCGATCCGGTGGACCCCGCCTTCGGGGCCCGCCCGTTCGCCGCCGGTGCGGCCGGGCACAGCGACTACCTCAAGCCCGGTACGCGCTCCCTCGACAGCCTCGCCGCGATCGTTCTCGGCACCGCTGCCCCGGAGGCCTCCCATGGGTGAGTTCCGTACACGCTGGTCGGTCCTGGCCGGACGGATCGAGAGGGGCACCCCCGCCGGACGTGACCGGGCCGTCGATGCGCTGCGGGCCTTCGCCATCCTCGGCGTGGTCCTCGGGCACTGGCTGGTCACCGCGCTGACCACCGCCAAAGGGGGCCTGAGCACCACCAGCCCGCTCGTGCACCTGCCGTATCTGGCGCCGCTGTCCTGGGTGTTCCAGACCCTGGCCGTCTTCTTCCTCGTCGGTGGCCAGGTGGCCGCCCGTGGGTATGCGTCGGCGCGGGAGCGCGGGATGCCGTACCGGGAGTGGGTCGGGGGGCGGCTGGGGCGGCTGTTCCGGCCGGTGCTGGCGGTGCTGACGCTGTGGGCGGTGGCCTCGGCGGGGATGCTGGTGGGCGGGGTGCCGCCGGGCACGGTGCACACCCTGCTGAAGCTGGTGCTGTCGCCGCTGTGGTTCCTGCTGGTCTTCGCGGTGCTGACCGCCGCGACGCCGCTGGTGGCCCGGCTGCACCCGCTGTGGCCGCTGGCCGTGGTGGCGGCGGTCGATGCCGGCCGATTCGTGGGCGGTGCCCCCGAGAGGCTGGGCTGGATCAACGTGGCGGCCGGCTGGCTGGTCCCCTTCACCCTGGGGGCGGCCTGGTCCCGCGGCGCCGCGTTCACCCGGCGCGGGCCGGCCGTGGCGCTGCTGGCCGGCGGCGCCGTCACCACGGCCGCGCTGATCGTGTGGGGCGGCTACCCGGCGTCCATGGTCGGCGTACCGGGAGCGGCGGTGTCGAATCTGAACCCGCCGACCCTGGCGGCGGTGGCCTTCGGGCTGGCCCAGTGCGGGCTGGCGCTGCTGGTGTGCGGGCCGCTGGCCCGCGTGATGCGCCGGCCGCGTGCCTGGGCGGCGGTGGCACTGGTGAACCTCTCCGCGATGACCGTGTTCCTGTGGCACCAGACCGCGATGATGGCCGTCACCGCCATGGGTCTGCTGGCCGACGGGGACCTGCCGGGCCTGCACACCGTGCCCGGCGACTGGACGTGGATAGCGGCCCGCCTGCTGTGGCTGCCGGTGTTCGCGGGCGGGCTGCTGGTCTGCTGGGGCGCGTTCCGGATCCACGAGGAGGCGCGGCGGACGCCGGGTCGCGGTGCCCTGGCCTCCCGGGCCCGGGTGGCGGCCGAGCCGGAGATCGCCCGTGCCTAGGCTGATCGGCGTGAAACAGCCGAACGAGCCGAACGAGTCGAACCAGTTCCGCAGCCACGCTCTCGCCCCGGTTCTGGCGCACGCCCGCAGGGCGGCGGGGACCCTGGCGCGGGACCTGCTGACCACGCAGCGCGACCCGTTGCCGAGGATGCGCAAGCCGCGCTGGCTGGCCCGCCTGCCGCACGTGTTCGTCGGCTACTGGGCCTACTTCTTCGGTTTCCTCGTCTCCATGCAGCTGGGCGGCACGTACCGGGTCCACGGCTTCGTCCCCGGGACCATGCTCGGGGTGCTGGCCGGGCTGTCGATCCTGGTGGCGATGTTCCGGCCGATGCCCGGCTTCTGGCTGGGGCTCGGTGCGGCGACCTGGGCCGCCTTCGAGATGAGGGACGGCCTCGAGGACGTCCACGGGGTCGAGCCGTTCGCCGTCGGTGGCCAGAGCTGGCCGTGGACGCCCGCCGGGCTGCCCGCGTTCGCGGTGGTGATCCTGCTGGTCGCCCTGCGGGTGCCGCCCCGGGTCACCGCCGAAGCGGTCGGCGTGGCGCTGGCGTTCACGGCGCTGGCGGAGCTGGTCTTCGCCCCCGTGGTCCCGGTGGGCGGAACCACCTCCACGTTCCTGGACGCGGTGCTCCTCCTCGGCATCGCCGGCATCCTCGGCTACGCGCTGCGCGCGGTGCGGCTCGCCCGCGGCAAGCTGGAGGAACAGGAGACCCTCACCGAGGCCGAGCGGGCCCAGCGCACGCTGCTGGAGGAGCGCAGCCGGATCGCGCGCGAGCTGCACGACGTCGTCGCCCACCACATGTCGGTGATCTCGATCCAGGCGCAGGTCGCCCCGCACCTGGTGGACAACCCGTCGCAGGAGCTGAAGGAGAACCTGGCGGGCATACGGCAGAACGCGCTGGAGGCCCTCACCGAGCTGCGCCGGGTGCTGGGCGTCCTGCGCTCGGAGCATCCGGACGACCCGGCCAATCCCCACCATCCGCAGCCCACGCTGGCCGATCTCGACGCGCTCGTGGACAACGTGCGGGGAGCCGGGCTGGAGGTGACCACCGAGATCGCCGGTGTCCGTCGGCCGCTGACCCCGGGCACGGAGCTGACCGCGTACCGGATCGTGCAGGAAGCGCTGAGCAACTGCCTGCGCCACGCGCCCGGTTCCCGGGTCGAGGTGGGCGTCGCCTACGGGCCGCACGAGCTGCACCTGTGCATCGCCAACAGCAGGCCGACCCGGTCCGCCCCGCCCTCGCAGGGCGCCGGGCACGGGCTGCTCGGCATGCGCGAACGGGCGGGCATGCTGGGGGGCGAACTCGCCGCGGGGCCCCGCCCCGGCGGCGGGTACGAGGTGTCCGCCGTGCTCCCCATGGATCCCCCGGCCGCCACCGACGAGACGACGAAGGACTGAAACAGCCTCATGACCACGCCGATCCGGGTGATGATCGCCGACGACCAGATGATGGTCCGGCAGGGCTTCACCGTACTGCTCAACGCCCAGCCCGACATCGAGGTGGTCGGGCAGGCCGTGGACGGCGCCGACGCCGTCGAGAAGGCCGCCGAACTCACCCCCGACGTGGTCCTCATGGACATCCGCATGCCGGGCATGGGCGGTATCGAGGCCACCGCCGCCGTCACCGGCGCGCCCGGGGCCACGGTGAAGGTGCTGGTGCTGACCACCTTCGACCTCGACGAGTACGTGTACGAGGCGCTGCGCGCCGGGGCCTCCGGCTTCCTCCTCAAGGACGCCTCCGCCGACCAGCTCGCCGAGGCGGTCCGGGTGATCGCCGCCGGCGAGGCGCTGCTGTCGCCGAACATCACCAAGCGGCTGATCACCGAGTTCTCCCGGCTGGGCGCGCCCAGGGCGCCCTCCAGGGACCGGATCGGGGAGCTGACGGAGCGGGAGACGGAGGTGCTGGTCCTGATCGCCCAGGGGCTGTCCAACTCCGAGATCGCCGACCGGCTGGTCGTCGCGGAGTCCACCATCAAGACCCATGTGAGCCGGATCCTGGTGAAGCTGGGCCTGCGCGACCGCACGCAGGCGGCGGTGTACGCGTACGAGACCCGGCTGGTCATCCCCGGCTAGTGCGGTCGCGGCACTAGGGTCCGGGGATGGACTTCGATCCGTGGAATCCCGCATTCGTCGCCGATCCCTATCCCGCCTACGAGGCGCTGCGCGCACGGGGACGGGTCATCCGGTACGAGCCCACCGGGCAGTGGCTGGTCCCGCACCACGCGGATGTCAGCGCGCTGCTCAGGGACCGCCGACTGGGGCGGACGTACCTGCACCGCTTCAGCCACGAGGAGTTCGGCCGGACCCCTCCCCCGGCCGAGCACGAGCCGTTCCACACCCTCAACGACCAGGGCATGCTCGATCTGGAGGACCCCGCCCACGCCCGGGTGCGGCGGCTGGTCGCCAAGGCCTTCACGCCGCGGACGGTCGAGCGGCTGGCTCCGGCCGTCACCCGGATGGCCCAGGAGCTGGTGGCCGGCTTCGTCGCCGACGGCGGCGGCGACCTGCTCACCGCGATCGCCGAGCCGCTGCCCGTGGCCGTCATCGCCGAGCTGCTGGGCATTCCGGGTCCGGACCGGCCCCTGCTGCGGCCGTGGTCGGCGGACATCTGCGGGATGTTCGAACTCAACCCGGGCGAGGAGGTCGCCCGCCGGGCGGTCCGCGCGTCGGTCGAGTTCAGCGCGTACCTGCGCGGTCTGATCGCCGAGCGCCGCAAGGATCCCGGCACGGACCTGATCTCCGCGCTGATCGCGGCCCACGACTCCGAGGACGGCAGGCTCAGCGAACAGGAGATGATCTCCACCTGTGTGCTGCTGCTCAACGCGGGCCACGAGGCGACCGTCAACACCACCACCAACGGCTGGTGGACCCTCCTGCGTCATCCGGACGAGCTCGCCGCCCTCCGCGCCGATCCCACGATGTTGTCCACAGCTGTGGATGAACTGATGCGCTACGACACCCCGCTCCAGATGTTCGAGCGCTGGGTCCTCGACGACATCGAGGTCGGCGGGACCGTCGTCCCCCGCGGCAGCGAGGTCGCCCTGCTCTTCGGCTCCGCCAACCGCGACCCCGCCAGCTTCGAGCGCCCCGACACCCTGGACCTGCGGCGGACGGACAACCCGCACCTGAGCTTCGGTGCCGGGATCCACTACTGCCTGGGCGCTCCGCTCGCCCGCGTCGAGCTCGCCGCGTCCTTCGGCGCGCTGCTCGCGGACAGCACTCCGCCACTGCGGCTCGTGCGCGAGCCGCAGTGGCGGGAGGGCTACGTGATCCGGGGCCTGCGCGAACTCGTCGTCGCGTTCTAGAGGGCCAGGTCCCGGCGGCGCAGGGCCGTCAGGCCGGCCCCGGCGAAGGCCACGGCCGGCGCGGTCAGCACCAGCGTTCGGTGGCGAAGAGCCGTACGTTCTCGGCCCAGCCGAGCGGCGAGAGCCAGGTCAGGACCGACTCCCCGCCCGGCGTCCCCGCGTCGCCCGCCGCCTTGAGGACGAAGGCGGCGCCCAGGACGGCGGACGTGATGCCTTGGCGGCGCGAGCGTTCTTGGCGCACGCACCGCACGACGCTGGACCTGCCGGGGTCCTGACGGGGCCGGGGCTACGCGCGCGGGCCGGGCCTACGCGCGGGGGCCGGACGCGGGCGTCCCGCCGGGCGGGCCAGGCCCAGCCGCCCGGTCTCCGGGACCCACAGGAGGACCGCGCCGTCGGGATCCCCGCAGAGCCACACGACCGGCCCGCACGCGGGCACCGCTCCGGGCCCGCCCCCGGTCTCGGGCGCCGGTGACGGCCCCGGCCGACGCCACGGCTGGAAGGGGCGCAGGACGCGGTGGGACAGCGGACCCAGGGTGAAGGCGTGCGGCTCACCGGCGCCGGGCTCCGCCGGGACGGCCGGGAGCGGGTGCGGGGGCGGGAGCGGGTGCGGTGGCGGGTCGTGCGGGCGCGCACCACGGGCCCCGGGGCCCGTCAGCAGGGCCACCGGTGGGCGCAGCCGGCCGCCGGTCACCGTCAGGACGTACGGCGTCCAGCGCGCCCCCGGCCGCAGGCGGCGCTCCGCGCCGCGCAGGACGTACAGCTCCCGCAGGCCCAGCCCGCTCGGCGCGCACAGCACCGCCAGGTGCAGGGCCGCCGCCGGCCCCCACGGCACCGCGACCAGCTGCGCCAGCACCGCGGGCAGGAAGAACAGCGGCAGGAGGCACAGCAGGACGCCGTCCCGCCGCCAGTCGGCCACCGCGTCCCGCAGCGCCGCACCGTCCGGCCCGTCCGTCACCCCTTGTCCGCCCGTCCCGCCCCTCGCCTCCACCCGCACCTCGCTTCCCCGCGCCCCGCGACCTCCCGCGCCCTCGCAGCGACCGCGACTCGCGGCCTCCCGCCCCCGCCCCTCGCGGCCGCCCCCAGCCCGCCCCCGCAGCCCGCCGGCCGCTCGTTACCGCGGGACCGTCAGTTCCCACGCCGCCGGCCGCAGGGTCCAGGTGCGGCGGCGGACCGGGCCCGTCACCGTGTGGTCGGCCCGGTAGCGGAAGTCCGGCCCCGACACCGTCACCGACCGTGCCCGCGCCACCCGCGGCCCGGCACCGCCGCCCGCCCGGACGCTCACCTCGGCCAGCCCGTCCCGCACCACCACCGACACCTCGTGCACCGGCTGGTCCACGTCCGCCAGCAGCACCCCGTCCGCCTCCACCCGCAGCCGGTGCGCCGCCCCCGGCGCGCCCGGGCCCCCGCCGCCCACCGGCGGCCGGACCAGCGTCCGTACCAGCGACCGGCACGCGCTCCACACCGACGGCGCCGCCGGCCCGGACACCGCGCGCCGCGCCGCCGCCGGGGACGACGGGATCCGCAGGCCCCCCAGCACCACCCCGTCGCTGTCGTCGACCAGCAGGTCGTACGTCCGCACCGCCCCCTCCAGGACCGCCCGCGCCGCCGCCACCGCCCCCGCCGGAACCCCCAGCGAGCGCGCCACCACCAGCGACCCGGCCGGCCCCACCGGGATCAGCGCCACCGCCGACGACCCCAGCTCCCGCGAGCGGTGCAGCAGGGCCACGGTCCGTGCCAGCGCCCGGTCGTCGCCCACCACCACCGGCTGGCGACTGCCCCGGCGGGCGAGCGCCCGCGCGTACTCCTCAGGGGTCTGCGGGAGGCAGATCTTGGCCGCCGCCCCCGCGCTCAGCACGTCCTTCGCGATCCGTACGGACTCGCCGTCCAGGCGGCGGGCGACCGGGTCGACGAGCACGAGCAGGCCGCCCACCGGCGCGCCCGCGTGACTCATGGTGGGCTCTGGAGCCGACACCTCGGTCCTTCCTCGGGTAGCATCTTTGTGCAAGAGCCCCTTGCGCTATTGCGCCAGGGGCTTCGTCTATTCCGGGGCAACCGGTCCGACGGCTCAGCCTGCGGTGTACATCGTCGTACGCCCCCTGACCTTGGACATGCCCCATCCGGAAGAGGTGTACGCCTGTGCCCGCTCTTGTGCTGCTCGGAGCCCAGTGGGGTGACGAGGGCAAGGGAAAGGCCACCGACCTCCTCGGTGGCTCCGTCGACTACGTGGTCCGCTACCAGGGCGGCAACAACGCCGGCCACACGGTCGTCGTAGGCGACCAGAAGTACGCCCTTCACCTGCTCCCTTCCGGCATCCTCTCGCCCAGCTGCACGCCGGTCATCGGCAACGGTGTCGTCGTCGACCCGTCCGTGCTGCTGTCCGAGCTCCGTGGCCTGAACGAGCGCGGGATCGACACCTCCAAGCTCCTGATCAGCGGCAACGCCCACCTGATCACGCCGTACAACGTCACCCTCGACAAGGTGGGCGAGCGCTTCCTCGGCAAGCGCAAGATCGGCACCACCGGCCGCGGCATCGGCCCGACGTACGCGGACAAGATCAACCGCGTCGGCATCCGCGTCCAGGACCTCTACGACGAGTCGATCCTCACCCAGAAGGTCGAGGCGGCGCTGGAGAACAAGAACCAGCTGCTCGCCAAGCTCTACAACCGCCGCGCCATCGAGGCCGGGGCGATCGTGGAGGAGATGCTCCAGTACGCGGACCAGATCAAGCCGTACGTCGCCGACACCACGCTGATCCTGAACGACGCGCTGGACGAGGACAAGGTCGTCCTCTTCGAGGGCGGCCAGGGCACGCTCCTCGACGTCGACCACGGCACGTACCCCTTCGTCACCTCCTCGAACCCGACGGCCGGCGGCGCCTGCACCGGCACCGGCGTGGGCCCGACGAAGATCACCCGGGTCATCGGCATCCTGAAGGCGTACACCACGCGCGTCGGCGCCGGTCCGTTCCCGACCGAGCTGTTCGACCAGGACGGCGAGGACCTGCGCCGCATCGGTGGCGAGCGCGGTGTCACCACCGGCCGCGACCGCCGCTGCGGCTGGTTCGACGCGGTCATCGCCCGCTACGCCACCCGCGTGAACGGCCTGACCGACTTCTTCCTCACCAAGCTCGACGTCCTCACCGGCTGGGAGCAGATCCCGGTCTGCGTCGCGTACGAGATCGACGGCAAGCGCGTCGAGGAACTGCCGTACTCGCAGTCCGACTTCCACCACGCCAAGCCGGTCTACGAGTACCTGCCCGGCTGGTCGGAGGACATCACCAAGGCGCAGACCTTCGCCGACCTGCCGAAGAACGCCCAGGCGTACGTGAAGGCGCTGGAGGAGATGTCCGGCGCCCCGATCTCGGCGATCGGTGTCGGCCCGGGCCGCACCGAGACGATCCAGATCAACTCGTTCCTGTAGGAACCGCGTGCCCTCGAGGGGGACGGCCGGCACACCCCGTCGGCCGTCCCCCTCCGCCGTTCCCTCCGGCGTTCCCTCCGGTCAACGCCACCTGCGCCTACGCCGGGTCCGGCGGGGCGCTGTCGTACAGCTCCTCCGCCACCATGAAGCGGAAGTGGAAGACGGCGGACCACTTGCTCTCCAGCACCAGCAGGAAGCCGTCGCGGTCGCGGTACAGCCTGCGGCGTACGACCCGACCCGGGCGTTCGGGGTCGAAGCACTCCGCCCGGCGGCGAAGCTCCGCCAGCGCCTCCTCCCGGGTGCCGTCGACATGCCCCACCACCCGCGCCTGCCACATCCGCCGCTCGTAGCCGACGTTCTGCTCGACGATCAGTCCCCACCTGGCCAACGCCACCACCCCCGGGGGACATTGTCTCGAACCAGCCGCTTTTCGTCCCGGGGCGCGGCACACCGCTCGCGCGCGCCCGTCGCGGCGCCGCACTACCAGGCGAGCTGGGCGATCTCCTCGCAGACCACCGCGCAGGCGTCCGCCGCCGGGTCGATCAGCGGGAAGTGACCGACCCCGTCCAGCAGCGTCAGCCCGACCATCTCGCCGGCCTTCGCGGCCGCAGCCACGTACGACTCGGCGACCGGTGCCGGGACGACGATGTCCTCCCGGCCGTGGACGATGGCCGTGGCGATGCCCGTCGGCAGCAGGGCGGCCGGGTCCGCGTACGGCAGCCGCTCCGTGAACGCGGCCGCGCCGCCCAGCAGCTGGGCGCTGGCGCCGCCGCAGACGCCGAGTTCCTCCGCCACCACGAAGTCCGCGATGGGGGCCAGCGCCACCACCCCGCGCAGCGGCGGCGGGGAGGGCAGCCGCCAGGGCGAACCGGCCGGCAGGACGTGCCGGGCCGCGGCCCACAGCGCGAGGTGGCCGCCGGCCGAGTGGCCGGTGACGACCGTCCGGCGTACGTCGGCCTGCGGCAGCGCGCCCGCCACCAGCGCCGGGAGCGCGTCCATCGCGGCGGCGACGTCGTCGAAGGTCTCGGGCCAGCGCCCGGCCACGGGGCCGTCCGCGCCCTGGTGCGGCACGGACCGGCCGCGCCGGTACTCGATGTTGGCCACCGCGAAACCGCGCCGGGCCAGGAAGTCCGCGAGGGGGGTGATGTGCTGCCGGTCGTACGGGGCGCGCCAGGCACCGCCGTGCAGGACGGCCACCAGCGGGGCGGGCACGCTGCGTTCGCCCCGGGGGGCGTAGAAGTCGATGACCTGGTCGGGGTGTTCGCCGTACGCGGCGGTGGCGTCCGGGGCGACCGGGGGGTGAGCGAAGGCCGAGGCGGCCTCGGCGGCGTCCCGTTCGACTGCGGGGTCCGTCATCGGCTCAACCTCTCGGTAACGCGTGGGACAAGGGGGACACATGTTCCGGGCAGAGCGGGACGGTATCAGGCCGGAACCGAACGTCTCGCGCCAGCCCGGGGCCCGGACGGGCGTGCACGGGGCCGATACGGGGGCGGACCGGACCGAAATCCCGCCCGCCCCCGGCACGTCACGTCCCAGGTGACGCTTCAGCGGCGCGTCACCCGAAAATGTGACCCAGTGTCCGCGCCGCCCGCTCCGCGTCGGCGAAGCCGACGTACAGCGGGGTGAAACCGAAACGCAGCACGTCGGGGGCCCGGAAGTCCCCGATCACGCCCCGCGCGATCAGCTCGCGCATGACCTCGGCGGCGTTGTCGGTGCGCAGCGAGACCTGGCTGCCGCGCTCGGCGTGGGCCAGTGGAGTGACGCACTCGACCCGGCCGGCCGGGACGTACGCCTCGACGCACTCCAGGAAGAAGTCCGTCAGGGCGAGCGACTTCGCCCGTACGGCCTCCACCTCGACCCCGTCCCACGCGTCGAGCGCCGCCTCCAGGGCGAGCATCGACAGGATGTCCGGAGTGCCGACCCGGCCGCGGACCGCTCCCTCGCCCGCCGTGTACACCGGGCTCATGGCGAACGGGTCCGCGTGCGAGTTCCAGCCGGGCAGCGGGGAGTCGAAGCGGGCCTGGTGCCGCTCGGCGACGTAGAGGTACGCGGGCGAGCCCGGCCCGCCGTTGAGGTACTTGTACGTGCAGCCCACCGCGAGGTCGACGCCGTGCTCGTCCAGGCCCACCGGGAGGGCGCCCGCGCTGTGGCACAGGTCCCAGACGGCGAGCGCGCCCGCCGACCGGACCGCCGCGGTGAGCCCGGCCAGGTCGTGCAGCCGGCCGGTGCGGTAGTCGACGTGGTTGAGCAGGACCGCGGCGGTGCGCGGGCCCAGGGCGGCCGGGACCGCCGAGGGCTCCACCGGGACCACGGTCAGGCCGGTCATCCGCGCCGCGGACGCGGCGATGTAGCCGTCGGTGGGGAAGGTGGTGGCGTCCACGAGCAGCTCGGTGCGGCCCTCGCCCGCCAGGCGGGCGGCGCCGACCAGCGCCTTGAAGAGGTTCACGCTGGTGGAGTCGCCCACGACGATCCGGCCGGGCGCGGCGCCGACCAGCGGGGCGATCCGGTCGCCGATCCGCTCGGGCGCCCTCCACCAGCCGCTCTCGTCCCAGGACCGGATGAGCAGCTCGCCCCACTGGCGGCCGACGACGTCCGCGACCGCGCCGGGTACGGCGGCCGGCAGGGCGCCGAGCGAGTTGCCGTCGAGGTAGACGATGCCGTCGGGGAGCCGGAAACGCTCGCGGAGTTTGCCGAGGTCGTCGGCGGCGTCCGCCTCGGCCGCGCGGGTGCCGAGCGGGGTCGGCGTCGGCTCAGACATGGCTGCGCGCCGTCCACAGCTCGGGGAAGACGTTCTTCTGGGCGCGCTTCTCCAGCCAGGTGACCCCGGCGGAGCCGCCCGTACCGGTCTTCGCGCCCATCGCGCGGCGGGTGGCGACCAGGTGGTCGTTGCGCCAGCGCCAGACGAGCTCGGCGACGTCGGTGAGGACCTCGCCGAGGCGGTGCAGGTCGTGCTCGGCGTCCGGGTCCGCGTACAGGGCGGTCCAGACGGCCTCGACGTCGGGCGAGGGCTCGTAGCGCCGGGAGAGGTCGCGTTCCAGGACCTCCGGCGGGACGGGCAGGCCGCGGCGGGCGAGCAGGCGCAGGACCTCGTCGTAGAGGCTGGGCTCCTGGAGGGCCTTCTCCAGCTCCGCGTGGACGCGCGGGGCGCCGCGGTGCGGGACGAGCATGGAGGCCGACTTCTCGCCGAGGAGGAACTCCATCCGGCGGTACATCGCCGACTGGAAGCCCGAGCCCTCGCCGAGGGCGGCGCGGTAGGAGTTGAACTGCCCCGGAGTGAGCTGGGCGAGCGGGCGCCAGGAGGCGTTGAGGGCCTCCAGTTCGCGCAGGGATCGCTTCAGCGCGTCCATCGCGACCGGCACGCGGTCCTCGCGCAGAGCCTTCGCGGCGGTCTCCCACTCGTGGACTATGACGGTGAACCACAGCTCCATGACCTGGGTGGTGACCAGGAAGACCATCTCGCCCGGATCGTCCGAACGGGGGTGCTGGAGGTGGGTGAGGACGTCCGCCTGGACGTAGTCCTCGTACGGGGTGGTGCCGTCGAAGTCGAGGTTCGGGGTGTCCGAACCGCCGGCTCCGGAGGCATCAAGGGAAGGCGTCGACATTGCTGTCTCCTCGACACGTGATTCCGGGTAGCGGTCCGCTCCTTCCTGCTAGGAAAAGTGGAGCCCCGGTCCCCTGCCCGCATCATAAGCCGGTCCGGCGCGCCGCCCCCAGAGAAGAGTGACGGGCATCACATCGGGGCGGCGGCCGGTCGGCCCGGGCCGCGAACGGGCCCGGGCGGAGGTCAGCCGAGGGTGTCGGCGGCCGTCTGCGAGGAGTCGCGCAGGAAGGTCGAGCAGCGCTCGTACTCGTCCTTCTCGCCGATGGCCTGCGCGGCCCGGGCGAGGGCGTGCAGCGCCCGCAGGAAGCCGCGGTTCGGCTCGTGCTCCCACGGGACCGGGCCGTGGCCCTTCCAGCCGGCGCGGCGCAGGGCGTCCAGACCGCGGTGGTAGCCGGTGCGGGCGTACGCGTACGACTCGACCGTGCGGCCGGCCTCGAAGGCGTCGTCCGCCAGCCGCGCCCAGGCGAGGGAGGAGGTGGGGTGCTGCGCGGCCACCTCGGCCGGTTCGGTGCCGGCGGCGAGCGCCTCGCGCGGCTCCGGGTCGTCGGGGAGGTGGGTCGGGGCGGGTCCCCCGAGCAGGTTCTCGTGAATGGCCATGGTCACCAGTCTGCTGCACCGGACCCCGCCCGCGGCGCCGGGCCGTCCGGTCCGCCCGCCCCGACCGGCCGGACAGGCGTGAACCTTCCGGTCACGGCGCTAGCCGGCGGTGCGGGCCGCGCGGACCAGGCGGGCGGCCAGGAAGCGTACGGAGTCCAGCGAGGCCTGCGCGACGGACAGCGGCGCGTGCGGGGAGGGCGGCGGCGGAACGTGCGTACCGAGCCAGTCCATGCCCAGCCCCTGCGCGAAGGCGCACAGTTCCCGCAGCCGGTCGTACGGGTCGGCCCGCGGGTCCGTGAACCCGGCGGCGGGCCGGCCCCGCCAGTCCGCGCGCCCGGCCGCGCCGGGCAGTTCGGCGCCGAACAGGATCCCGCCCGCCGCCCGCAGCAGCGCCCACTGCGGCTCGCCCAGGCCCTGCGACCCGACGAGCACACAGCGCGCGCCGACTTCCGCCGCGCCGTCACGGGCGGCATAGGCCTGCGGCGAGGCCCAGCCCTGACGGCCGTCGTGGACGACCGCTATGAGGGGTGTCGTGCCGGCCATCGCTCAGGTCCAGCCCGTGTCACCCGACCCGCCGGTCGTCGGCTCGCGGTATGGCTGCGGTCCCCCCACCGTGCTCTCCCCCGTACGAAAAATCAGTACCTGTAAGTGTTTTTCCTGGAACGTATTCATGATCACGAAGAACGTAGCGCCCGCACCGCCCGGGCCAAAACCGAACCCCCCGCCGGCGGCGGGGGGTTCGGTCGGGTCCACGCGGACGAGGGGCCCTGCCCGCCGTCCCGGGACGGCGGGCAGGGCCCCTCGCGTGGTGCTGAGCGGCAGCGTCGTGACGCTGCCGCGCTGCCGCGCTGCCGCGCTACTTCAGCTTGGTGCCGGTGGAGCGCAGGTTCGCGCAGGCCTCGGTGACGCGCTGGGCCATGCTCGCCTCGGCCAGCTTGCCCCAGGTGCGCGGGTCGTAGGTGGACTTCTTGCCGACCTCGCCGTCGACCTTCAGGACACCGTCGTAGTTGCGGAACATGTGGTCCGCGACCGGGCGGGTGAAGGCGTACTGGGTGTCGGTGTCGAGGTTCATCTTCACGACGCCGTTCTCCAGCGCGGTGGCGATCTCCTGCTCGGAGGAGCCGGAGCCGCCATGGAAGACGAAGTCGAACGGGGAGGACTTGCCGTACTTCTCGCCGACACCCTGCTGCAGGTCCTTCAGCAGCTCGGGGCGCAGGACGACGTTGCCCGGCTTGTAGACGCCGTGCACGTTGCCGAAGGAGGCGGCCAGCAGGTAGCGGCCCTTCTCGCCCAGGCCCAGGGCCTCGGCGGTACGGATCGCGTCGTCGACGGTGGTGTACAGCTCGTCGTTGATCTCGTGGCTGACGCCGTCCTCCTCGCCGCCGGTCGGGGTGATCTCGACCTCAAGGATGATCTTCGCCGCGACGGCCTTGGCGAGCAGCTCCTGGCCGATGGCCAGGTTGTCGGCCAGGGTCTCGGCGGAGCCGTCCCACATGTGCGACTGGAAGAGCGGGTTCAGACCCTTGGCGACGCGCTCGGCGGAGATGTCGAGCAGCGGGCGGACGTAGCCGTCCAGCTTGTCCTTGGGGCAGTGGTCGGTGTGCAGGGCGACCGTGATGTCGTACTTGGCGGCCACGACGTGCGCGAACTCCGCCAGCGCGACCGCGCCGGTGACCATGTCCTTCTTGTGCTGGCCGCCCAGGAACTCGGCGCCGCCGGTCGAGATCTGGATGATGCCGTCGCTCTCGGCCTCCGCGAAGCCGCGCAGCGCAGCGTGCAGGGTCTGGCTCGAGGTCACGTTGATGGCCGGGTAGGCGAACTTGCCTGCCTTCGCCCGGTCCAGCATCTCGTTGTAGACCTCGGGGGTTGCGATGGGCATCTGTCCGCTCCTTGGGTATGCGGGTGGTGTGCTGAGTTGCTGTCCCTGACCTGGGGGCGACGTCACCGTCGCGCCCATCTTTCCAGACTCTCGGAGACACTCCAGACCGCGTCCGGGCGGCCGTGCCCCGCGATGGTCCGGGTGTTTCACGTGAAACACCCGGACCCGCCGGAAAGGCGCAGGTCAGGCCTGATCAGGCGAGATCGAGGTCCTCGAGGCGGTACCCGGTGAGGTACTGCAGACCCGCCTGCGCGATGGCGTCGGCGGCGCCGCGGTCCACGATCGTGGCCACCGCGACGACCTCACCGCCGGCCTCGCGGACCGCCTCGACGGCGGTCAGCGGGGAGCCGCCGGTGGTCGAGGTGTCCTCGACGACCAGGCAGCGGCGGCCCTTGACGTCGGTGCCCTCGATCCGGCGCTGCATGCCGTGGGCCTTCTGCGCCTTGCGCACGACGAAGGCGTCCAGCCGCTGCCCGCGCGCGGCGGAGGCGTGCAGCATCGAGGTCGCGACCGGGTCGGCGCCCAGGGTCAGGCCGCCGACGCAGTCGTAGTCGAGGTCGGCGGTGAGGTCGAGCATGACCTGCCCGACCAGGGGGGCCGCCTCGCCGTCCAGCGTGATCCGGCGGAGGTCGATGTAGTAGTCGGCCTCCCGGCCGGAGGAGAGGATCACCTTGCCGTGCACGACGGCCTTGTCCTTGATCTGCTGGAGCAGCTCACCACGTACGTCACTCATGAACCCACAGCTTAGGGGGTGCCCGGCGGACACCCCCTCGGCCGTGGAACCCACGGCTCCGCGCGCCGTCCCTAGCCCCTGTCGTCAAGCCGTCGCCAGGTCCACGTGGCTGTGACCTCCAGGGGGTCGACGGGGGTGACCAGGCGGGGGGCGGTGTTGAAACCGTTCGGCGGGCCGGACTGGGGCTCGACGCAGACGGCCTCGGGCTGTTCGTCGTAGACGACCACCCATTCCGCCCGGCTGGTGATCTTCAGCTCCAGGGCGCCGGGCCAGGTCAGGGTGACGTCCACGCCGTAGGGCATGCCGAAGCAGTCGTCCCACGGGCCGGGGCGCGGCTCGATCCGGCGGCCGGTGGGCAGGTGGTCCTCGCCCCGCTCCTCCTGCCACTCGGGCCGAAAGTCCAGCACCACGTCCTCGCCGTACCCGAGGTTGCGCAGGAACCAGGGGTGCCAGCCGGCCTGCGCCGGGAAGCTGTCCCCGTACGTCTCGACGCCCAGCGCGAGCGTCAGGGAGTCCTCGGTGAGCGCGAAGGTCTGGGTGACGCGGCCCGGGTGGGGCCACGGCTCGACGAGGTCGTACGTGAAGGCCGCCTCGGTCTTGTCGGCGGTGGCGGTGCGCCAGGCGGCGTCGCGGCCGAGGCCGTGGAGGGCGTGCGGAGGGTGGTTGAGCAGCATCTGCCGGGTGACGCTGCCGTCCTGGAACCGCCCGTCCGCGAGCCGCCCGCACCACGGCACCATCGGGAACGAGCCGAAGTGCGAACCCTGGCGCAGCAGCTCGGTGCCGTCGATACGGAGGCTGCTGATACGGCAGCCGTTGTCCTGGTCGACGGTCACCTCGGCGCCGCCGGCACTCAGTTGCGTACTCATGGCCCCGACCCTACGGCCCGTCAGCCCAGGACGCCCCTACCTGCGGCGGCGCAGCACGCGGCCGACGACGACAGCGGAGGCGATGGCGAGCGCGGCGGCGGGCGCGAGCCAGCGCAGGCTCGCGCCGGGCGCCACGGTGGCGGGGGCGGGCACCGGCGCGTAGCGGCCGCGCGGCGGCGCGTGGTCGACCTCCTCCGCGCTGCGCCCGATCATGGTCCGCCGTGCGTGGGCGGCCTCGGCGGGCGGGCGCGGCCCTTCGCCGAACTCGGCCTCCAGGAAGGGTTCGAGGGCGGGGTCGAGGGAGGGGTCGAGCGAGGGCGGCGGCACCTCGGCGTCGAAGACGGAGGCCGAGCCGTCGGCGGGCGATCCGTCGACGGACGGAAAGTCGGCGGACGGAACATCGGCGGACGGAACGTCGGCAGGCGGAACGTCGGCGGCCGATCCGTCAGCGGGCGGAATGTCGGCGGGCGGAATGTCGGCGGGCTCGATGAAGTCCGGGGCCTCCACCACCTCGACCCCGTCGTCGACCCCGTCGTCGACCCCGTCCTCGTCCTCGTCCGGGCCCGCGCCCGTGTCGACGTCGTCCTCCAGGCCCGCGTCCGTGTCGACGTCCTCGTCCAGGCCCGCGTCCAGGTCCGCCTCGACCACGTCCGTCCCGGCCGCGCCGGCCTCCTCCGCGGCCCCGGGCCGGCCGGCCACCGTGGCCAGGTGGGCCGCGGTCCGGTCCAGCAGCCGGTGGACCGCCGTCGTGGTGGCCTCGGGGGCGAAGGCGGCCGCCCGGCCGTCGGCGGTGGCGTCACCCGTGAAGGCGACCCGCGTACCACCGTCCACGTCGGCCAGCCGCAGGGCCAGCGCCAGCTTCACGGTGCCCGAGCCGCGGACCTCGGTGCCCTCGCCGCTGATCTCGTACGTGTCCGGGTCCCGCTCGGTGACGGTCAGCGCGCCCCGGTAGGTGACGGTGTGCCCGCCGACGCGCAGCTTCAGCCGCCCGGCCAGCGGCCCGCTGGCCTCGTCCGCGTCCTGCTGGAGCCCCGGCACACACCGGGCCACCCGCACGGGGTCGCGCAGCACCGCGCGGAGGTTCTCTACGGCCACCGGGACGAACACCAGATGCTCCATGCAGCCGAGCCTACCGACGACACCCCCTCCCGCACCCGGTCCGGCGCCGACCAAACGCCGACCAGCACCGTGGCTCCAGCGGAGCCCGAGCGCCGCCGGCCGCCCCGCCGCCGGTCAGGAGAACGAGTACCGGGGGTGCGGCAGCGTCGACGGCGGCAGGCCCGGCATCCGCAGGCGCTCCGCATCGCGCGCCGCGTCCCGCAGGGAGCCCGTCGAGAGGGAGCGCAGGCCGCCGGGGGTGTCCTGGTCGACGTGCAGGGCCGGGCGGTGGTCGCGGGCGGCCAGGACGAAGCCCCAGTCCTGCGGCGGGGCGTCGGCCGCGCCCAGGGTCCGGTCGGGGCCCGCGGCGAAACCGGAGAGCCGGCCGCCCGCGCTGTACGGCGCGGTCCGCAGGCCCGCCGCCCGCAAGGTGGCCTCGACCGTCCAGTACGTGCGCGGCCGCGTGGCCAGCGGTCCCGCGTGCACCACGAGCCGGCCGCCCGGGGCCAGCGCCCGCCCGGCCAGCCCGTAGAACTCCTGCGAGTACAGCTTCGTGCTGGGCGTGATCCCGGGGTCGGGCAGATCGGAGACGATCACGTCGTACCGCCCGGCCGGCACCCCCCGCAGCCAGCGGAACGCGTCCGCCGTGACGACGTGGACGCGCGGGTCCGCGAGCACGCCGGCGTTCAGCGCCGACAGCATCGGGTCCGTCCGGGCCAGCCGCACCACCCCCGGGTCCAGCTCCACCACGGTCACCGCCGCGACGTCCGGGTGGCGCAGCACCTCCCGCGCGGCCAGCCCGTCCCCGCCGCCCAGCACCAGCACCCGCGCGTGGCGGCCCGACATCGCCGGGTGCACCAGCGCCTCGTGGTAGCGGTACTCGTCGTAGCCGCTGATCCGCAGCCGGCCGTCCAGGAACAGGTCGAGCGAGCGCGGCGAGCCGGTCCGCGGGCCCGTGACCACCAGTTCCTGCACCCCGGTCTGCACCGCCACCCGCACCTCGCCGCCGTAGACCGCGCGCCGGGCCGCCCGCTCGAAGTCGTCGGCGAGCACGGTCGCGGACGCCAGCGCCGCGAGGACGGCGACGTTCGCCGCCAGGATCAGCCAGCGCGCCCGCCGGGTCAGGTCCCGCCGGAACAGCCACAGCACCAGGGCCCCGCCGGCCGCCGCGTTGACGGTGCCCGTCAGCATGGCGCCGGTCAGCTGGCCGAGCAGCGGCAGCAGCAGGAACGGGAAGGCCAGGCCCCCGACCAGCGCGCCCACGTAGTCGGCGGCGAACAGGTCGGCGACCGCCCCGCCGGCGTCCTGCCGCCGCACCCGCTGGATCAGGGTCATCAGCAGCGGCACCTCGGCCCCGATCAGCACCCCGATGACGAGCGAGAAGCCCACCAGCGCCGGCCGCGACTCCCCCAGCCAGGCGAAGCTCGCGTAGAGCGCGGTCGCCGAGAGCCCGCCCACCAGCGCCAGGGCCGCCTCGATGACGGCGAAGCCGACCGCCGGGCGCGCCCGCAGCCCCTTGGCGAGCAGCGAGCCGACGCCCATCGCGAAGACCATGAGGGACAGCACGACGGAGGCCTGGGTGACGGAGTCACCGATCAGGTACGAGGCGAGGGCCAGCAGCTCCAGCTCGTACACGAGCCCGCAGGCGGCGCAGACGAACACGGTGGCCAGGACGAGGAGTCGGCCGGTCCGGGGCCGTACGGGCAGGGCGGCCGGGACGGTCGCCGCACCCCGAGGCTCCGGCGCCGGGAGCACCCCGCGGGAGGCGGAACGGTCGATCATGCAGCGAACCGTACGTCACGGCCCGCTCGCACCGAGTCACCCACATGGGTGTAACTGGAGCACTGCTCCGGCCAGTTGGAGTAACGGTGCAGAAACGACTCGGCACCTCGCCCGCCGGCGCGGGAACAGCGCCTCACACGGCGGCCGCGGCCATCCTCACCCCGACCCGGGTCCGGGTCGCGACCAGCTGTCCTTCCTGCGGGTAGGCGTGCCAGGTGCGCCAGCGGACCTGCCCCTCGTAGCGCTGCGCGAGCATCGCGGTGAAGGCGTGCGGGCTGCCCGGAAAAGTGCCGGCGAGTCCGTTCGGGTGATCGGCGACCAGCGCGAGCAGTTCCTGCGCCCGGCCCGCGAAAGACCCCTGGGAGAGGGTCTCCACCCGCGCGGCGAACTCGTACTCCCAGTCACCCACCCGCTTGGCCACGCCGAGCGGCAGCGGCGTGCTGCTGCCGGGGATGCAGGCCACCGTCTCCGAACAGAGGACCGCGTCCTCCTCCAGGAGCACCTGATGGGAGGCTCCGAGCAGGCGCAGCTCCACCTTCGCACCCGCCAGCTCGAGGTTCAGTACGGCCAGGGCCGGCAGCCGGTCACGGCCCAGGGCCCAGGCGAGGTCGGCGGCACGCGTGTCGGTGTAGGTGGTCTGGAGGGTCGTGAGCATGAGTCGGCTCCGCAAACGCGCGAGGGAGAGGGGCCGGAGCCCCGCCAGCGGCCATGACGACGGGTGGGGGGTCACCGGCTCGGGTCCACAGGAAGTCCCGGGATGTCCGAGGACTGGTCTACTCAACCGAGGGAATCATGAAAGGCACGGCACTCACAGCGTTTTTACCCAACTTGAAGGGGTTTACATCCCCTCGGGGGCTCCACAGTTCAGGTGTTCAACCAGGCACGTCATCCGCCCCGCGCGCGAGGCTCTCCAATGGAACGGCGCCCGGCGGAAGTTGTCCCCGCCGGACGCCCCCGCACGGGCCGCTCACTCGCGTCAGTCGACGCCCTGACAGCCGTTCAGGCAGGAGTGCGGGCCGCTGCCGCACTGCGGGTGACCGCCGCAGGAGTGCGGACGCCCGCATTCCTGCGGCGGCGCCGTTTCGGCCGCCGCCCACCAGCTGAGCGTGGTGTCGTTCGACGGCCGTGCGAGCCGGTCCAGCCAGGCTCTGATCATCGTGCTCGACCCCCTTCCGGGCACCGCGGGACGCCGGGGGCCGACACCCTGTCCCGGCCCCCGGCGTCCCGCGTACAGACGTAGAGAGGGGATGCCCGCACCACGCCCCGCCGAAGCAGGATCAGCTGCCTCCGCCTCCGCAGCCCCCGCCGCCACCGCCTCCGCCACCGCCGCCTCCGCCTCCGCCTCCGCACGAGGAGGACGACGAGCCGCAGGAGGAGCCGCCGCCCGAGTCGCCACCGGAGTCACCGCCCCACCAGCTGGAGGACGACGACGTGTGCGAGCGCTTGCTCCCGGAGCCCGAGCCGACCGCGCCGATCCGCGCGACCAGCACGATGATCCCGGTGACCACCAGGATGATCGGAATGAGAATGGCCATCGACATGACGTCCGGCCCCCTTCGTACGCCCCGGTCCCCCGAGGAGCGGGATCCCCGCGTCCCGCGTGAGAGGGGGATGCCCCCGCCTCCGGCGGCCCAAAGCACACTTGAGCAAGTCCAGAGGTTCCCCTCAGGATGGCGCCCATGAGCGCATCCGCGGGCGAGAACCGCCCCTTCCTGAACCGCCGTCTCGCGGCTTTCGGCACCACGATCTTCGCGGAGATGTCGGCTCTGGCCACCCGCACCGGCTCCCTCAACCTGGGTCAGGGGTTCCCCGACACCGACGGCCCCGCCGAGATCGCCGAGGCGGCCGTCCGCGCCGTCCGCGACGGCCGCGGCAACCAGTACCCGCCCGCCCCCGGCATCCCGGAGCTGCGCCGGGCGGTCGCCGCCCACCAGGAGCGCTTCTACGGCCTGTCCTACGACCCCGACACCGAGGTCCTCGTCACGGCCGGCGCCACCGAGGCCATCGCCGCCGCCCTCCTCGCGCTCCTCGAACCCGGCGACGAGGTCGTCGCGCTCGAACCCTTCTACGACTCCTACGCCGCCTGCATCGCGATGGCCGGCGCCACCCGCGTCCCGGTCACCCTGCGCCCGCGCGACGGCGCCTTCGCGCTCGACCTCGACGAGCTGCGCGCGGCCCTCACCCCGCGCACCCGGCTGCTCCTGCTGAACACCCCGCACAACCCCACGGGCCACGTCCTGCCCGACTCCGATCTCGCCGCCATCGCCGCCCTCGCCGTCGAGCGCGACCTGCTGGTGGTCACCGACGAGGTGTACGAGCACCTCGTCTTCGAGGGCGGGCACACCCCGCTGGCGGGCCTGCCCGGCATGCGCGAACGCACCGTCACCATCTCCTCCGCCGGCAAGACCTTCTCCTTCACCGGCTGGAAGGTCGGCTGGGTCACCGCGCCGCCCGCCCTGGTCACGGCGGTCCGCTCCGCCAAGCAGTTCCTCACCTACGTCGCCTCCGGGCCCTTCCAGTACGCGATCGCCGAGGCCCTGGCCCTGCCCGACGCCTACTACCGCGACGTCCGCGAGGACCTGCGCGCCAAGCGGGACCTGCTCGCCGACGGCCTGCGCCGGGCCGGTTTCGAGGTCTACGCGCCCCGGGGCACGTACTTCATCACCACCGACATCGCCCCGCTCGGCGAGGACGACGGCCTCGCCTTCTGCCGCGCCCTGCCCGAACGCGCGGGGCTGGTCGCCATCCCCAACTCCGTCTTCTACGACGACAAGGACGCCGGCCGCACCCATGTGCGCTGGGCCTTCTGCAAGCGCACCGAGGTCCTCGAAGAGGCCGTCGCCCGTCTCGGCAGGCTCTAGTGCCGGTGACGACGGGCCGAGCGCCCGCCGCCACCGTCCCCTCCCCCGCCCCCGCCGTCCCCGCCGCCCTGCCCGGGGCCGTCGTGGCGCTCGCCGCGTTCGCCCTCGTACGGGGGCTGGGGGCGGCCGCCGTCGCCCTCGGCGCGTGGTGGGTGGGCAAGGACCCGGTGGCGGTGCTGGGGGCGTCGTGGGACTCCGGCTGGTACATCGCCATCGCCGAGCGCGGGTACGGGCGGACGCTGGCGTGGCCCGAGGGCGGCTACCTCCAGAGCGACCTGGCGTTCTTCCCGCTCTACCCGGGTCTGATGCGGCTGGCCTCGGCCGTGCTCGGCGTCGGCGCGGCGGGCGCCGGGCTGCTGGTGGCCTGGGCGGCGGCGGGCCTGGCCGCGGTCGGGGTGTACCGGATCGGGGAGCGGATCTCGGGGGCCCGGGCCGGGGTGCTGCTGGTGGTGCTGTGGGCGGCGGTGCCGCACGCGGTGGTGCTGAGCATGGGCTACACCGAGGCGCTGCTGGCCGCGCTCGCCGCCTGGGCGCTGTACGCCCTGCTGACCGGGCGGTGGCTGTGGGCGGCGGGCCTCGCGGTCCTGGCCGGACTGACCCGGCCGACCGGGATCGCGGTGGCGGCGGCGGTGTCCGTGGCGGCGCTGTGGACGCTGCGGGAGCACCGCGGGCGGGCCGGGGCGGCCGTGTGGGCGGCGGGGCTGCTGGCCCCGGCGGGCTGGGCGGCGTACCTGCTGGCCGTCGGGATCCGGCGGGGGGATCCGCTGGGCGGCTACTTCACCGTGCAGCGCGGCTGGGGGTCGCGCTTCGACTTCGGGGCCGGGGCGGCCGGGTCCGCGGCGCGCGTACTGACCGGTGACGGGCGGACGACGTTCGCCTCGGTGGTGACGCTGCTGGTGCTGGTGGGGGCGGTGGCGCTGGGAGTGGCGCTGGTGCGGTACCGGGCCCCGCTGCCGCTGCTCGTCTACACCGGCGTCCTGCTGGTGATCTCGCTGGGCGGGAGCGGGTTCTTCGAGTCCAAGCCGCGGTTCCTGCTGCCGGCGTTCCCGCTGCTGCTGCCGCTCGCGGCCGTCATGGCGCGAGCCCGGCCGCGGTCCGCGGTCGTGGTGACCGCGGCCCTGGCCGGGCTCTCGTCGGGCTACGGGGCGTACCTGCTGCTCATCGCCCGGGTGCCGCTGTGACGGCGGGTGCGGGGGCGGGGACTACTTGCCGTCCTCGCCGCCGTCGGTCTCGCCCTCGGACGAGTCGACCTCCTGCTCCAGGCCGAGCTGCTCCAGGAGCCACTTGTCGAACTCGATCGAGGCGCGGACCCAGCTGACCGTGGAGGACACGAAGTGCTCCAGGGAGACGCCGGTGCCGATCAGCATCTGCGCCTCACCGATCAGACGGACGGAGCCGTCGTCGTGGGTGTGGGTGTAGACCTTGGGCCACAGGGTGCGGCGGTTCCAGTCGTCGATCGACTCGAGCAGCTGGTGCTTCTCGTCGATCTTGTGCGGGCGGTCGTAGAACGTCCGCACCGAGAAGACCTGCTGCTCGTCCTCGCCGCGGAACATGAAGTACGTACGGAACTCCTCCCACGGCGCCGCGAGGTCACCCTCGTCGTCGACGACGTACTTGAGCTCCATCTGCTCCAGCAGCTGCTTGACCAGGTCCTGGTCGGGGACGACGGGGCCCGCCGGTCCTGAGGCCTGCGGTTCGGGCTGACTCCCGAAATTCGGAATCGAGGCCGGGTCGATGCTCACCGTGTTTTTCCCTTCGTGCGGATACCGCCATCCTCCCCCATGGCGCCCACCCCGTGGCAACCCTCGCACCGACGATCCGCTCCGGGCGGACACGATCGGCGGCGTCAGGGGCCCCGCGGGGCCCCTGACGTGGGCGATCGCCCGGACCGCGGCCGCGGCGGCTCCGGGACCGCGGCCGTGGCGACGCCCGGACCGCGGTTTACAGGGCGCGGCCGACCAGCAGGTCCTCGCCCGCGACGTCGACGCGTACGGTGTCCCCGTCGCGGACCTCGCCCGCCAGGATCTCCTTGGCCAGCCGGTCGCCGACGGCCGTCTGGATCAGGCGGCGCAGCGGCCGGGCGCCGTACGCCGGGTCGTTGCCCTTCTCCGCCAGCCAGGCCAGGGCCTGCGGCGTGACGTCCAGCGTCAGCCGGCGCTCGGCCAGCCGGCTCGCCAGGCGGCCGATCTGGAGCTCGGCGATCCGGCCCAGCTCGGCCTGGTCCAGGGCCGAGAAGACGACCAGGTCGTCCAGCCGGTTGAGGAACTCCGGCTTGAAGGAGGCCCGGACGACCTCCAGGACCTGCTCGCGCTTGACGTCCTCGCTCGTCAGCGGCTCGACCAGGTACTGGCTGCCCAGGTTCGAGGTCAGGATCAGGATGGTGTTGCGGAAGTCCACCGTCCGCCCCTGGCCGTCGGTGAGCCGGCCGTCGTCGAGGACCTGGAGCAGGATGTCGAAGACCTCCGGGTGCGCCTTCTCCACCTCGTCCAGCAGCACCACGCTGTACGGGCGGCGGCGCACCGCCTCCGTCAGCTGGCCGCCCTCCTCGTAGCCGACGTACCCGGGCGGGGCGCCGACCAGACGGGCGACCGAGTGCTTCTCGCCGTACTCGGACATGTCGATGCGGACCATGGCCCGCTCGTCGTCGAAGAGGAAGTCCGCGAGCGCCTTGGCCAGCTCGGTCTTGCCGACGCCGGTGGGGCCCAGGAACAGGAAGGAACCGGTGGGGCGGTCGGGGTCGGCGATCCCGGCGCGGGTACGGCGCACGGCGTCCGAGACGGCCCGTACGGCCTCCGACTGGCCGATCAGGCGGCGGCCCAGCTCCTCCTCCATGCGCAGGAGCTTCTGGGTCTCGCCCTCCAGCAGCCGGCCGGCCGGGATGCCGGTCCAGGCGCCGACCACGTCCGCGATGTCGTCGGGGCCGACCTCGTCCTTGACCATGGTGTCGCGGGCGGCGCTCTCCTCGTCCGCGGTGGCGGCCTCCAGCTCCTCCTTCAGCGCCGGGATCTCGCCGTACTTCAGCTTGGACGCCGCCTCCAGGTCGCCGTCCCGCTCGGCACGCTCCAGCAGGCCCTCCAGGGCGTCCAGGCGCTCCTTGAGCTCACCCACCCGGTTGAGGGACTGCTTCTCCTTCTCCCAGCGCGCGGTGAGGCCGCGCAGCTCCTCCTCCTTGTCGGCGAGGTCCTTGCGCAGCTTCTCCAGGCGCTCGATCGAGGCGGGGTCGGACTCGTTCTTCAGCGCCAGCTCCTCCATGCGGAGCCGGTCCACCGACCGCTGGAGCTCGTCGATCTCCAGCGGGGAGGAGTCGATCTCCATGCGCAGCCGGGAGGCGGCCTCGTCGACGAGGTCGATGGCCTTGTCGGGCAGGAAGCGGGAGGTGATGTACCGGTCGGACAGGGTCGCGGCGGCCACCAGGGCGCTGTCGTTGATCTGCACCTTGTGGTGGGCCTCGTAGCGGCCCTTGAGCCCGCGCAGGATCGCGATCGTGTCCTCGACGCTCGGCTCCGCCACCAGCACCTGCTGGAAGCGGCGCTCCAGGGCCGGGTCCTTCTCGATCCGCTCGCGGTACTCGTCGAGGGTGGTCGCGCCGACCATGCGCAGCTCGCCGCGCGCCAGCATGGGCTTGAGCATGTTGCCCGCGTCCATGGCCGAGTCGCCGCCGGCGCCCGCGCCCACGACGGTGTGCAGCTCGTCGATGAAGGTGATGATCTGCCCGTCGCTGGACTTGATCTCCGCGAGGACGGTCTTGAGGCGCTCCTCGAACTCGCCGCGGTACTTCGCGCCGGCCACCATCGCGCCGAGGTCCAGGGCGACCAGGCGCTTGTTCTTCAGCGACTCGGGGACGTCGCCCTTGACGATGCGCTGCGCGAGGCCCTCGACGACGGCCGTCTTGCCGACGCCGGGCTCGCCGATGAGCACCGGGTTGTTCTTCGTACGGCGCGAGAGCACCTGGACGACGCGGCGGATCTCGTGGTCGCGGCCGATGACCGGGTCGAGCTTGCCCTCGCGGGCGGCCGCCGTGAAGTCGGTGCCGAACTTCTCCAGGGCCTTGTACTGGCCCTCGGGGTCGGGGGTGGTCACCCGCCGTCCTCCTCGTACGTTCTCGAAGGCGGCCAGCAGCTTGCCGGCGGTCGCGCCCTGTGCGGTCAGGACCTCACCGGCGGCGCCGCCCTTGGCGGCGACGGCGATGAGGAGGTGTTCGGTGGAGAGGTAGTCGTCCCCGAGCCGGCCGGCCTCGGCGTCCGCCTCGGCCAGGACGGCGAGCAGCTCGCGGCTGGGCTGCGGCGGCGCCACCGTGGAACCGGTGACGCTGGGCAGGCCCGCCAGGACGCGCTCGGCGCCGGCGCGGACGGCGGCCTGGTCGGCGTCGACCGCGACGAGCAGATCGACGATGTTCTCGTTGTCCTCGCCGGCGAGCAGGGCCAGCAGCAGGTGCGCGGGGGTCAGGTCCGGGTGGCCGTCCTTCACGGCCCGGGTGGTGGCGGCGTTCAGGGCGGCCCGGCTCCTGTTGGTCAGCTCGGCGTCCACGGGCGGCTTCTCCTCTCCGGCTCTTCCTTGATACTGACAAGGTCAGCGTACACAAAGTTGAGTCTATTCCACTCAAGGCGCTGTCCGGTAGATACGCTGCGGCCCATGTCCCACGACGTACGGAACCCGACGCCCGACTACCTCGCCTTCTGGCGGGAACGGCACGTGTGCACGCTGACGACCCCGCGCCCCGACGGCACCCCCCACGTGGTCCCGGTGGGCGTGACGTACGACCCGGAGGCCGGGGTGGCACGGGTGATCAGCAACAAGCACAGCAAGAAGGTCCGCAACGTCCTGGCGGCGGCGCCGGGGACGGCGCGGGTCGCGGTCTGCCAGATGGCGGGCCGGCGCTGGGCCACGCTGGAAGGGCGCGCGACCGTCGTCACGGACGAGGCGTCGGTCGCCGACGCCGTGGCGCGCTACGCGGTGCGGTACGGGCGGACGCCGTCGCCGAACCCGGACCGGGTGGTCATCGAGATCGCCCTGGACCGTGCGATGGGCCGGGCCTGATCACGGAGCGGACACCGGTCCCGATCACGGGAACGGCACCGGGCGCGATCACGGGAACGGCACCGGGCGCGATCACGTCCGTGGCACCGAGTGCCGCCGGCGCGGGGCCGTGACCTGGCACGGCGCCGGTTGAGAGCGGGATTCCGCTTTCGGTTCGGATTTCATCTTGTCCGGTTCGCGTATGGACGCGGACAGCACAACGGCGCCATCGTGTTCAGGTCCACGATGGCGCCGTTGTGTGGGGGTAGCGCCTGAGCGATCTGCGACGACGGGGGAATCGCGTCAGGCACTGCGGGGGGTGGCGGTGGTGATGTCGGGCTCGAACAACTGGTGGTCGCGCTGGTCCAGGTTGACGAACACCATGCCGTACCGGACTTCGCAGCGGACGGGCTGCGGCGCACCACGGGGGCGCCGCAGGCACCGGTACGCCCGGACGTCCTCGTCCTCCTCGCGCACCACGACGATCGGCTGCCCGAACAGGGTGACCATCAACGAATCGCCAGGGTGGGGGATGGCCGTGACGAGATCGATGAACTGCCACCCGGACCGGTAGGCCGAGGCCATTTCACGCCGGAAGTCGCGATCGTCGGGGGTCATCAGGACACCTTCGCAGGGGCCGAGGTCCACCCGGTGTCCAACTTGCCCGCCGTCGGACCGTTGGTCCAGCCGGTGTCTCCGTCGGCGCGAGCGCTGCCCGCATCAGCGTCGATCGCGCTCACTGCCCCAAATACCGCAACGGCGGAGAAAACAACGGCAAGCGCCGAGCGAAGCATTCTCTTGTACATGGTCGGCTTCGTCCTCACTTGATGGAATCCTCTCCCCCGCGTGTCAGACGATGGCTCATTCGGGCACGTCAATGCCACAGGGACGATGCATCATGTTCTTGCATGTTCAGGACCCTGGGGGGTGGAGATTTGCCCAGAAACGACACAAACCCGACACATCCCCACCCCGTCACGTCCCTGTGCGACGAGGGAACACGGCTGTACGCGGCAGCGCTCAGCACCGGACGAATCGCCCGGGGAGAGGTCCAGAACGCTCCCTGCCTGCTTGAATTCGCCCTTCTGCAGCCCGACCCTGACGACGCGAACCAACTCCGTCCGGTTCCCCCGTCCGTCGCGCTCGCCCAACGGCTCCACCCGATTGAACGGGAGATCCAGGACCGGCGGCGGACCGCTGTAGATCTCACCGACGCTTTCGAGCCGTTCCTGGCCATCAGCGCGCAGAGCCCGTCGGACACCCATGCCATCACGGTGCTCGAGGGCTTCGAACGGATCAACGCCGCCCTCAACCTCGCCACCGCCGAGTGCCACACCGAGGTCCTGACCGTCCAGCCGGGCGGCCCTCGGCCCTCCCTGGCCCTCAGTCAGGCCCTGGAACGCGACGCCCCGTTGATCGACCGTGGGGTCAGCATACGGACTCTCTACCAGCACACCGTGCGGCACAGTCAGGGCACGCTCGCGTACGTCGACCGGATATCCGCCGGCAAGGTGGAGATCCGCACCCTGGAGGAGCTCATCGAGCGCCTCATCATCTTCGACCGCTCGGTGGCCTTCATCCCGGCGAGCGACGACCGCCGGGTGGCGCTGGAACTGCGGCACCCGGGGCTGGTCGACTACCTCATCAAGGTCTTCGAACAACTGTGGCGGCGCGCCGTGCCGCTGCGCGACGAGGTCACCTACACCCCGACGCCGACCGGCATATCGGGGGTCCAGCGCTCGATCGCGCAGCTCCTGGTCGAGGGCCACGTGGACGAGGCGATCGCCCGCCGGCTGGGCATGAACGTCCGCACCTGCCGGGCGCACATCGCCAAACTGGCCACCACCCTGGGCAGCGGCAGCCGCGCCCAGCTCGGCTTCCTCATCGCCCAGTCGGGCATCCTCAACGGCCCGGAGCGCTAGCCCCCGTACGCTCGCCCGTACGCCGTGCCGTACGCCGCCCCGGAGGCCTCCCGGGACGCACGAGGGCCCCGCCCGGGGTCTTCCGGGCGGGGCCCTCGTCACGTCACGCGGTACCGCGTCGGCAGCGCACCGCTGCCGGGTCAGTCCTGCGGGCGCTTGGGGCGCCACACGACCAGCGCGCTGGTCTGCTGCGGCGGCTGGTACGGGACCAGGTCGCGCCGGTAGGAGGCGTGCACCTGGGCCTCGCGCTGGCGCATCGCCGCCGCCGCGCCGTCCACCGCCGCCGAGAGCTCGGCCACCCGCTGCTGGAGCGCCGCGACCTGGTTCTCCAGCTCGATGATCCGCTTGATGCCCGCCAGGTTGATGCCCTCGTCCTGCGACAGCTGCTGCACCGTGCGCAGCAGCTCGATGTCACGGGCCGAATAGCGCCGGCCGCGCCCGGCCGTACGGTCCGGGGAGACCAGGCCGAGCCGGTCGTACTGGCGGAGGGTCTGCGGGTGCAGACCCGAGAGCTGGGCGGCCACCGAGATGACGTAGACCGGGGTCTCGTCGGTCAGCTGGTACGGATTCCTGCGGCGGCCGTCCATGTCATGCTCCCTTCGCGGACTCGAACAAGGTGGCGCGCGGATCCTCGGAGGAGGTCGCGTCGCGGTACGTCTCCAGTGCCTCGCGGGCCTTGTCCGACAGCTGCGTCGGAACGGCCACCTCGATGGTGACGAGCAGATCGCCCCGGGTTCCGTCCTTGCGGACCGCGCCCTTGCCGCGGGCGCGCAGCGTGCGCCCGCCCGGGGTGCCCGGCGGCAGCTTCAGGGTCACCGAGGGGCCGCCCAGGGTGGGGACCTTGATCTCGGCGCCCAGTGCCGCCTCCGTGAAGGTGACCGGGACGGTCACCGTCAGGTTGTCGTCCCGCCGCCCGAAGACCGGGTGCGTGCCGACGTGCACGACGACGTACAGATCGCCGGCCGGACCGCCGCGCTCGCCCGGGGCGCCCTTGCCGCGCAGCCGGATCCGCTGGCCGTCGGAGACGCCCGCCGGGATCCTGACCTGCATGGTCCGCGAGGACTTGGCCCGGCCGCTGCCCTTGCAGACCTCGCAGGGGTGCTCGGCGATCAGGCCACGGCCCTTGCAGTCCGCGCACGGGTCGGTGAGCGAGAAGCCGCCGCCGCTGCCCCGCGAGACCTGCCCGGTGCCCACGCAGGTCGGGCACACGCGCGGCGTGCCGTTCTTGTCGCCGGTGCCGGAACAGGCCTTGCAGGCCGCCTGGGAGGACATCCGCAGCGGCACCGTGGCCCCGTCCACCGCCTCCGTGAAGGAGAGGGTGACCTCGGACTCGATGTCCTGGCCGCGGCGCGGCTGCGTACGGGTGCCCGTACCCGCTCCGCCGCGGTTGAACAGGCCGCCGAAGACGTCGCCCAGCCCGCCGCCGAAGCCGCCGGCGCCCGCTCCGCCCTGCTGCGTGCCCCCGAAGAGGTCGCCGAGGTCGAAGTTGAACGAGCCGCCGCCACCGCCCGGTCCGGGGCGGAAGCCACCGTTGCCGAAGAGGGCGCGCGCCTCGTCGTACTCCTTGCGCTTCTTGGCGTCGCCGAGGATGTCGTTGGCCTCGGAGATCTCCTTGAAGCGCTCCTCCGCCGCGGCGTCGCCCTTGTTGGCGTCCGGGTGGAACTCGCGCGCGAGCTTCCGGTACGCCTTCTTGATCTCGGCCTCGGTGGCGTCCTTCGGGACACCGAGGACCTTGTAGTAGTCCTTCTCCACGAAGTCCTTGGTACTCACCCTCGGTGTCCCTCCTCTCGCAGTGGAATTGCGTCAGCCCTTGTCAGGGGCATCCGTGTCCGCATCGCCGGCGTCCTCGGACTTCGGCGCCGCGCCCGGCTGGGGCTCGGCGACCGCGACCCGCGCGGGACGGATCGTGCGCTCGCCGATCCGGTACCCCGGCTGCAGGATCGCCACGCACGTCGTCTCGGTGACATCCGGCGCGTAGCTGTGCATCAGGGCCTCGTGGATCGTCGGGTCGAAGGGCTCGCCCTCCTTGCCGAACTGCTGCAGACCCATCTTCGCGGCGACGGTCTCCAGCGATTCGGCCACCGACTTGAAGCCGCCGACCAGCTCACCGTGGTCCCGCGCCCGGCCGATGTCGTCCAGCGTGGGCAGCAGCTCGGTCAGCAGGTTCGCGACGGCGATCTCCTTGACCGTGACGCGGTCCCGCTCGACCCGGCGGCGGTAGTTCTGGTACTCGGCCTGGAGCCGCTGGAGGTCCGCGGTGCGCTCGTTGAGCGCCGTACGGGCCTGGTCCAGCTGCGCCAGCAGAGCGACGTCCTGCTTCGCGTCCCCGGCCGGGGCCGCCGCCTCCTCCTTGGCGGAGTCGGCGGCCTTCGGCTCGTCGGGCGTGGTGCCGTCGGCGGGGACTTCGGGCTTCTCCTCGAAGCCCGGGGTCTCCTCCGACATCAGGCAGCGCCGCCCTTCGGCTTCTCGTCGTCGACGATCTCGGCGTCCACGACGTCGTCGTCGGCCTTGGCCTGCTGCTCACCGGCGGGGGCGCCGGCGGCCTGCGCGCCCTGGGCGTCGGCGTAGATCGCCTGGCCCAGCTTCTGGCTGACCGCGGCGACCTTCTCGGTCGCGGTGCGGATCTCGGCGGTGTCCTCGCCCTTGAGCTTCTCCTTCAGCTCGGCGACGGCCGCCTCGACCTCGGTCTTGACGTCGGCCGGGACCTTGTCCTCGTTGTCCTTGACGAACTTCTCCGTCTGGTACACGAGCTGCTCGGCCTGGTTGCGGGTCTCGGCGGACTCGCGGCGACGCTGGTCCTCCTCCGCGTACTGCTCGGCCTCCTGGCGCATGCGGTCGACCTCGTCCTTGGCGAGCGAGGAGCCGCCGGTGACGGTCATCTTCTGCTCCTTGCCCGTGCCCAGGTCCTTCGCGGTCACGTGCATGATGCCGTTGGCGTCGATGTCGAAGGAGACCTCGATCTGCGGGACGCCACGCGGGGCCGGCGGCAGGCCGGTCAGCTCGAACATGCCGAGCTTCTTGTTGTACGCCGCGATCTCGCGCTCGCCCTGGTAGACCTGGATCTGCACGGACGGCTGGTTGTCCTCGGCCGTCGTGAAGATCTCCGACCGCTTGGTCGGGATCGTGGTGTTGCGCTCGATCAGCTTGGTCATGATGCCGCCCTTGGTCTCGATGCCGAGGGACAGCGGGGTCACGTCGAGGAGCAGGACGTCCTTGACCTCACCCTTGAGGACACCGGCCTGGAGGGTGGCGCCCATGGCGACGACCTCGTCCGGGTTGACGCCCTTGTTGGCGTCCTTGCCACCGGTCAGCTCCTTGACGAGCTCGGCGACGGCCGGCATACGGGTCGAGCCGCCGACCAGGACCACGTGGTCGATGTCGGACAGCGAGATGTTCGCGTCCTTGATGACGTTGTGGAACGGGGTCTTGCAGCGCTCCAGGAGGTCCGCGGTCAGCTGCTGGAACTGGGCGCGGGTGAGCTTCTCGTCCAGGTGCAGCGGGCCCTCGGCGGACGCCGTGATGTAGGGCAGGTTGATCGTGGTCTCCGTGGAGGAGGAGAGCTCGATCTTCGCCTTCTCGGCGGCCTCGCGCAGGCGCTGGAGCGCCATCTTGTCCTTGGACAGGTCGACGCCGTGGCCGTTGGCGAACTGCTTCACCAGGTAGTCGACGACGCGCTGGTCCCAGTCGTCACCACCGAGGTGGTTGTCACCGTTGGTCGCGCGGACCTCGACGACACCGTCACCGATCTCCAGGAGGGACACGTCGAAGGTGCCGCCGCCGAGGTCGAAGACGAGAATGGTCTGGTCGTCCTTGTCGAGGCCGTACGCCAGGGCGGCGGCGGTCGGCTCGTTGACGATGCGCAGGACGTTCAGGCCCGCGATCTCGCCGGCCTCCTTGGTGGCCTGGCGCTCGGAGTCGTTGAAGTACGCCGGCACGGTGATGACCGCGTCGGTGACCTTCTCACCCAGGTAGGCCTCGGCGTCGCGCTTCAGCTTCTGCAGGATGAAGGCGCTCATCTGCTGCGGGTTGAAGTCCTTGCCGTCAAGGTTGATCTTCCAGTCGGTGCCCATGTGGCGCTTGACCGACCGGATGGTGCGGTCCACGTTCGTGACCGCCTGGCGCTTGGCGACCTCGCCGACGAGGACCTCGCCGTTCTTGGCGAAGGCGACGACGGACGGCGTGGTCCTGGCGCCCTCGGCGTTGGTGATGACGGTGGGCTCGCCGCCTTCGAGAACGCTGACGACGGAGTTGGTGGTGCCCAGGTCGATGCCGACCGCACGAGCCATTTTGATTCCTCCAGCTGACTTGAGTGGAACAGACTCAAGGATGCAATACGGGTCGCGGTCCCGTCAACAGACCTGAGTCGAGGGGACTCAACTCTTACGCCAGCCTTACGCTCACCCCGGCTGCAACCCGGCTGCGACCCGTCCGCGCCGACCGGGACCGGGGTGAGCCGGGCGGGGGACCGGCGCCCTCCCGCGCCGCGCGGCGCGCGGCGCCGCCGGGGGCGGTGCGGCACGGTGCCTGCATGCCGTTGCCGCCGCCGCTGACATTGCCGCTGCCGTTGCCGGCCCTGCCGCCGGCCAAGCGGGTCGTCGACCTCGCCGGCGCGCTCACCCTGCTGGCCCTGCTCGCGCCGGTGCTGGCGGTGGCGGCCGCCGCGCTGGCCGCGACCGGGCACGGGCGGGTCTTCGTACGCGCCTCCGGACGGACCTCCGGACGGACCTCCGGACGGGTCTTCGTACGGCAGGAGTGCGCCGGGCTGGCCGGCGCCGCCTTCCGGACCTGGCGGTTCGCGACCACGGGGCGCACCGGAGCGCTGCTGGAGCGCTGCGCGCTGGACGGGCTGCCGCAGCTGCTCAACGTCGTGCGCGGGGAGATGTCCCTGGTCGGCCCGCGGCCGCAGGCCGGCCCCGGCGGCCCGGACGCCGGGCGGGCGCCCGTACCGCCGCCCGAGCGGCTCCCCGTACGTCTGCTCGTACGCCCCGGGGTGACCGGGTTGTGGCAGGTCAGCGCCCGGTCGGAGCTACCGTGGGAAGAGATGGCGCTGCTCGACCGGCACTACGTCGAGCACCACTGGCTGGGAATGGACCTGGCGATCCTGGCCCGGACACCACGCGCGGCGCTGGCCCACCGGGCCCGCGCCGGGGCCGCCTGAACCGCACGCTCACGCCGCCACGTAGGGTTGCCTGAGCGACACAGATCACCGCCTGCGCGGCTACAGTGCGGCCGTATAAGTCGGTAACCTCAGGCTTGACTGAATAAGTTACCGCTTAGTAACGGCCCGCCCGAGGAGCCCGTCATGCAACTCGCCGCGATCATTGTGTCGCTGACCCTGACCGTGGTCGGCGTTGCACTCTTCGCCCGAGCGATCGCCCAGATCTACCGGTTCGTGAAGATCGGCCAGCCCGTGCCGGCCGGCAGCCGCACGGACGACTGGAAGGCCCGTACGGTCACGCTGACCAGGGAATTCCTCGGCCACACCCGGATGAACCGGTGGGGCATCGTCGGCTTCGCCCACTGGTTCGTGGCGATCGGCTTCCTGACCCTGCCGCCGACCCTGGCCCAGGCGTACGGCCAGCTCTTCGAGGCGGAGTTCACGCTGCCGATCATCGGCGGCTTCCTGCCGTTCGAGCTGTACATCGAGTTCATCGGCGTGATGACGATCCTGGGCATCCTCGCCCTGATCGCGATCCGCCTGCTGAGCCTGCCCTCGCGGGCGGGCCGCAAGTCGCGCTTCGCGGGCTCGAAGGCCTGGCAGGCGTACTTCGTCGAGTACGTCATCCTCACCATCGGCCTCGCCATCTACGTGCTCCGCGGCCTGGAAGGCGCCATCCACCACGTGGACTCCTACGAGGCCGCGTACTTCGCCTCGTACCCGCTGGTCGTGGCCTTCGAGGGACTGTCGGTCAGCACCCTGCAGAACCTGCTCTACTTCACGGCGATGGTGAAGATCAGCGTCTCGCTGATCTGGATGATCACCGTCGCGCTGAACACCAACATGGGTGTCGCCTGGCACCGCTTCCTCGGCTTCCCGAACATCTGGTTCAAGCGCAACGCCGACGGCGCCACGGCGCTCGGCGCCCTGCAGCCGATGACCAGCGGCGGCAAGGAGATCGACTTCGAGGACCCGGGCGAGGACGACGTCTTCGGCGTCTCCCAGGTCGAGCAGTTCTCCTGGAAGGGCATCCTCGACTTCTCCACCTGCACCGAGTGCGGCCGCTGCCAGTCGCAGTGCCCCGCCTGGAACACCGGCAAGCCGCTCTCGCCGAAGCTCCTGATCATGTCGCTGCGCGACCACGCGCACGCCAAGGCCCCGTACCTGCTGGCCGGTGGCGGCAAGAGCATGGAGGGCGAGGAGAAGGCCTCCGAGGAGCAGCTGAAGGACGTCCCGGCCGCCGCCCTGGCGGAGGCCGAGCGCCCGCTGATCGGCACCGCCGAGGAGAACGGCGTCATCGACCCGGACGTGCTGTGGTCCTGCACCACCTGCGGCGCGTGCGTGGAGCAGTGCCCGGTCGACATCGAGCACATCGACCACATCGTCGACATGCGCCGCTACCAGGTGATGATCGAGTCCGCCTTCCCGAGCGAGGCCGGCACGATGCTGAAGAACCTGGAGAAGAAGGGCAACCCCTGGGGTCTGGCCAAGAAGCAGCGCGTGGAGTGGACCAAGGAGGTCGACTTCGAGGTCCCGATCGTCGGCAAGGACGTCGAGGACCTCTCCGAGGTCGACTACCTCTACTGGGTCGGCTGCGCCGGCGCCCTGGAGGACCGCGCCAAGAAGACCACGAAGGCCTTCGCCGAGCTGCTGCACATCGCGGGCGTGAAGTTCGCGATCATGGGCGGCGAGGAGAAGTGCACGGGTGACTCCCCGCGCCGCCTGGGCAACGAGCCGCTGTTCCAGCAGCTGGGCCAGGAGAACGTCGCGATGCTGAACATGGCGTTCGGCGAGGACGACGAGGACCCGGAGACGAAGAAGCCGAAGTCGGCGAAGAAGATCGTCTCCACCTGCCCGCACTGCTTCAACACCATCGCGAACGAGTACCCGCAGCTCGGCGGCGAGTACGAGGTCATCCACCACACCCAGCTGCTCCAGCACCTCATCGACGAGGGCCGGCTGCTGCCGGTGACCCCGGTCGACGGGCTGATCACGTACCACGACCCCTGCTACCTGGGCCGGCACAACAAGGTCTACACGCCGCCGCGCGAGATCATGTCCGCCGTCCCGGGCCTGCGCCAGCAGGAGATGCACCGCCACAAGGAGCGCGGCTTCTGCTGTGGCGCCGGTGGTGCGCGGATGTGGATGGAGGAGCGGATCGGCAAGCGCATCAACACCGAGCGCGTGGACGAGGCGCTGTCCCTGAACCCGGACATCGTCTCCACCGCCTGCCCGTTCTGCCTGGTCATGCTGACCGACTCGGTCAACGGCAAGAAGAACGACGGCCAGGCGAAGGAGTCGCTGCAGGTCGTGGACGTCGCGCAGCTGCTGCTCGACTCGGTGAAGACGCCGCCGCAGGCGGCGGGCGAGGACGTCGCGGAGCCGGAGCCCGAGCCGGAGCCGCAGCCCGCGAAGTAGCCGGGCGGCCGGCGGACACGTCAGCGGCCGGGATCCCCCGTGGGGGGTCCCGGCCGCTCGGCGTTCCGCCGGCGTGGACGTCGGCCTCGACGTGGTGCGCGCCGGACCGGTAGATCTTGGCGACCGAACCGTCGGCGAGCCGGGCGGTGTTGGCGACACCGCCGAAGCCACGGACCCGACATGTGGGAATAGCGTCGAGAACGTCACAACCACTGACAGAACACCACGCAGGGGCGTAAACCGGATGGGGTGCGTACCCCATGGGGTACCCCTAGGGGATGTCACAGGTCAGCCGCAAAGGGTGGCAATTCCGGTCGCTCGTTCACCGTCACGCGCCGGACCAGGTACGTTCGATCACGTGGCTGGATTCAGGATCGGACGGGGCCGGGACAACAACCGCACCCCGCAACAACCCCCGCGGCAGCAGCCGTACGGTCAGCAGCAACCGCCGCAGGCGCCGTACGGCCAGCAGCCCTACCCCCCGGCAGGCCCGCCGCCGCAGCAGCAGTGGCCGCAGCAGGCCCCGGGAGGTCACGGCGAGCCCGAGTACTTCGACCCGCACACAGGTGGCCCGGCGTACGGCGGCCGGCAGCAGCCGTACGGCTACGACCCCGGACACGGCGGCGGCCAGGGACACGGGCACGGGCCGGGCGACGGCGCGTACGCCAACAACCCCGGCCACACCCAGGCCTTCGCCGTCGGCGAGGACCCGTACAGCCAGGGCGCGACGTACCACGCGGGCGCGGCGGCCGCCCCGGCCGGACCGCGGCTGCACTGGAAGGACCTGCTCCGCGGCATCGTGCTGCGGCCCGGGCCGACCTTCCTGCAGATGCGGGACTACCCGGTGTGGGGCCCGGCGCTGATCGTCACGTTCCTCTACGGCCTGCTGGCCGTCTTCGGCCTCGACAAGGCCCGCGAGGACGCGATCAACGCCACCCTCTCGCAGGCCGTCCCGATCGTCCTGAGCGCCGGTGTGGCCTTCGTGGTGTGCGGTCTGATCCTGGGCGCCGTCACGCACACGCTGGCCCGCCAGATGGGCGGCGACGGCTCCTGGCAGCCGACCGTGGGCCTGTCCATGCTGGTCATGTCGATCACGGACGCGCCGCGCCTGCTGTTCGCCGTCTTCCTGGGCGGCGACAACATGCTGGTGCAGGTGCTCGGCTGGGCCACGTGGGTGGCGGCCGGCGCCCTGTTCACGTCACTGATCAGCAAGTCCCACGACCTGCCGTGGCCGAAGGCACTGGGTGCCTCCGCGATCCAGCTGATCGCCCTGCTGTCGATCATCAAGCTGGGCACGCTGTAACCGCCGACGAAAAGGGCCCCCGCCGCGCGAACCGCACGGCCGGGGCCCTTTCCCTTGGCTCACCCCTCGACGACTCAGGCGTCGAGGACCTGACCCTCACGCTTGACGACGGGCGGCTCGACCGACCAGGGGAAGTTGATCCACTCGTCGGTCTTCTTCCACACGTATTCGCACTTCACGAGCGAGTGGGACTTCTCGTAGATGACGGCGGAGCGCACCTCGGCCACGGTGCCCAGGCAGAAGTCGTGCACCAGCTTCAGCGTCTTGCCGGTGTCGGCGACGTCATCGGCGATCAGCACCTTCTTGTCGCTGAAATCGATCGCGTCCGGCACGGGGGCGAGCATCACCGGCATTTCGAGAGTGGTACCGACTCCCGTGTAGAACTCGACATTCACGAGGTGAATGTTCTTGCAGTCGAGGGCGTAGGCCAGCCCGCCGGCCACGAATACGCCGCCGCGCGCGATGCTCAGAATGATGTCGGGCTCGAAACCGTCATCGGCGATGGTCTGCGCCAGTTCGCGCACCGCGCGTCCGAACCCCGCGTAGTCCAGGTTCTCGCGTACGTCACTCATGCCGGTCGCCTTACTTCGGTGCGGTGGAAGTTCTGGAAGGAACGCGAGGCCGTCGGCCCGCGCTGCCCCTGGTACCTGGACCCGTACCGCTCACTGCCGTACGGGAACTCGGCGGGCGAGCTGAGCCGGAACATGCACAGCTGGCCGATCTTCATCCCGGGCCACAGCTTGATCGGGAGCGTGGCGAGATTCGACAGCTCGAGGGTCACGTGACCGGAGAATCCCGGATCGATGAACCCGGCCGTCGAGTGCGTCACCAGACCCAGCCGCCCGAGACTGGACTTCCCCTCCAGTCTGGAGGCGATGTCCTCGGGAAGCGAGATGACCTCGTACGTCGAGGCGAGAACGAACTCCCCGGGGTGGAGGATGAAAGCCTCGTCGCCTTCCGGCTCGACCATCCTGGTCAGATCGGGCTGCTCGATCGCCGGGTCGATATGGGCATAGCGGTGGTTCTCGAACACCCGGAAATACCGGTCGAGCCGCACGTCGATGCTGGAGGGCTGCACCATCGATTCGTCGAACGGGTCGATGCGCACCCGTCCGCTGTCGATCTCGGCCCGGATGTCCTTGTCTGAGAGAAGCACGTCCCGAGGATACGCAGAGCGCGCAGGTCCCCCCAATCGAGAGCACCCGCGCGCGTCCCCGCCCCGCCGGTCCCTAGCGCTTCACGGCCCCCACGGGCACGGCATGCCGGAGCCGCGCGCACCGCGGACACCGCAGCAGCCGCCCCGGCCCGATCCGGCCGGCCCCGAGCTGCTGCATCGGGAACGTGGCGGTGCTGAAAACATGCCCTTCGGCACAACGGACGACGGTGTGCTCCATCGAGTCCCTTTCCCCAACGAGCGTACTGCGACGAATCGCCACATTAGGGGATGTTCGGGACCCGCTCCAGCCGCCGCTCCGCACCCCCACGGTACGCCCCAACTCCCGCCCCCACAGCAGCCGGTACCCACCCACGACACGACGACCCCCGGGCGAATTCACCGAGGGCCGACCATGGGGTACAGTGTGCAACGATGCGGTTCCAGGAAGCTGGCCCGCTGTGCGGATGTAGTTTAATGGTAGAACATGAGCTTCCCAAGCTTATAGCGCGGGTTCGATTCCCGTCATCCGCTCCATAACAAAGCCCCAGGTCACAGACCCGGGGCTTTTGTGTTGCCTAGACCTTTCTACCCCTCCCGTGCCAGATCCGTGCCAGATGCCTTGGCCCTCATGGCACGGACCCGCGCATCGATCCCCGCTGCGACCTCCTGCTGTCGCTCAAGGTTGGAGTGCTGGTAGATCATCGCCGCCTTCTCCGAGGACTGGCCGGCCCGCACCATCGTGTCCTTCAGCGTCGCCCCGGACTGCGTCGAGAGCGTGTGCCCGGTGTGACGAAGGTCGTAGAGCGTGAACCCGTCGGGCAGTCCCACTTTCTTCCGGGCCTTCTTCCACTTCCGTCCAAAGGTGGTCCGCCGAAAGGGGCCGCCTCGCTCCCCCACGAAGAGCAGACCGTCCGGCTTTTGCTCCGCATACAGATACATGTGGAGCTTCAGATCACCCTTCATGAAGTCCGGCAGGACGATGAACCGCTTACCTGCCTCGGACTTGGTCTCGCCAGGAGCACGCTTCCCGGTGTTCAGCTCAGGCTCGGCGGACCGCACCCACACGCCGTTGTTCACCAGGTCGACGTCATGCCGCCGCAGGGCTGCCTGCTCCTCCGGCCGGGCGGGGCCGTAAGCGGCGATGTAGACGAGGAGCCGCCACCGCGCCCCCAGCTCCCGGGCGAGCGCGTCGACCTGTTCGACGGTGGCAGTCTGCCGTTCCGCCGGCGACTCCTTCCCCGCGCCCTTGATCCGGCAGGGGTTCCGGCGGATCAACTCATCGTCGGCAGCCGTCTCCATGATCGCCTTGAGCAGCCGGTACGCCTTCGCCACGGTCGTGGCCCCGGTCACCTTGAGACGCTCGGCCCGCCAGGTGCGGACCCGGGGCGGTGTGATCTCGTCGAGGTCGTACTCCTCGAAGGCCGGCAGCAGGTGCAATCGCAGAAGCCGCCGGTACAGCTCATCGGTCGTGGCAGCGAGCCCCCGCTCCTCCACCCACTGGAGCGCGTAGTCCCGGAAGTTGACGGCCCCTGCGTCCGGGTCCCGCCAGTCCCCCTTCTTGATCTCGGTCTGCTGCTCGGCGAGCCAGTCGTCCGCGTCGCGCGAGGACGCGAAGGTCTCGGGCGCCGGCCGCATGACGCCGTCAGGACCCGGATACCGCGCCTGGAACCGCCCGGACGGCAACTTGCGAATGGCGCCGAACGTGCGCTTCCTGCCCTTGCGGTTACCCATCAGGCTGCCCTCCGGAAGCGCGAGCGCTGCGGCCGACGAGGCTCGACGGTGTTGGCGCTGATGTACTCCTGCACCGCGCTCTCCGGTATCCGCACGTGCGTGCCGACCTTCACGTAGCGGATGCGCCGCTCGGCAACCAGGCGACGAGGAAACCGCACGGTGGTGCCGAGCAGTTCAGCGACCTGGGCGACGGACAGGTGGCGCTCATTCATGCAGTTCCCCCTTCAGGGCTTCGCGGGCGGTGTCACGGTTGATCTGGATGTCGCGGGCGATGGAGGCGGCCAGGACCGCTTCACCCGGGCTGTGGCCGTGTCCGGCGTACTGCCAGGAGGCCAGGACGAGCACGGTGTCCGGCTCGACGCCGTCCAGGCCGCGGGAGGCTTGTTCCTGGGCGGCGCGGTAGTCGGCGCGGGTCTGGCGGAGGGCGCCGAGGGTGGTGGAGTAGGCGCGGGATTTGGTGGAGAAGTGGCCCCGGAAGCCGAGCATGTGGGCCCAGCGGGTGAGCGCGCGGTCCGGGTAGAGGGGCTGCAGAGCGGCGCAGGCCTCCATCAGGCGGCGAACGTGGTCGGAGACGGGCAAGTGGGTGAGGTCCTCGCCCAGGCCGGTCCCCTGGCAGCGGGCGCAGCGGCTGAGCGCGGAGCCGGGGCGGTAGTAGGAGTCGGACAAGCCGCTTCCCCGGCACTTGCGGCAGTGCACGGCCGTGTCGGTGGCGCCCGTCGTCTCGGCAGCCTTGGTGGCGTACTTGGCGACGTAGGAGGCGACGGCCTGTTCGGTGATGTCGGAGCCGTCGCCGAAGGCCTTGATCGGGCGGATGTCGAGCTGGGTGCCCCAGCGCAGGACGCGGACGGGTTGGTCGGCGGCCGCGGGGACGGTGATCGAGGTGTAGGTGTGGTGGGCGGCGGCGCGGATGGCTTCGGTGAGCAGGTGGGTGCTGGCCCAGTGCGGGGGCGGGGTGTGGGCGTCGGCCCAGCCGTCGAGGCGGATGACGGCGTGGAAGTGGATGGCGCCGCGCTTCTGGAACTCGGCGACCTTGCCGAACGCTACTCGGCAGGTGGCGGCCAGCTCGCGTTGGGTGAGTCCGGCGCGGGCGGCGATCTCGCGGCGCAGACGGGTGGTGAAGCGGGACCACAGCCCGCCGGCGTGGTTGTTGAAGAGGACGGCGCCGGCGTAGTCGTAGGTGGCGGGGTCGAGGGCGGTGCCGAGTTCCTCGTCCTGGGGGGTGTGGTGGGTGCCGCAGCGGCAGCGGCCGGAGTCGGGGCGGTTGTGGACGGGGCCGAAGGAGGGGGCGGTGAGGGTGGCGAAGACGCGGGGGTGTTCGCGGACGGTGGAGGGGATGTTGCGTCGGTCGTCTCCGGCGAGTCCGGCGCGGATGAGCTGGTAGGTGTCCCCGGCGTACGTCCAGGCGCAGGAGGGGCAGCGGGAGGCGCGGCGGTTGCCGCAGGCGATCCGGAGCCGGGCGCCGGGCTCGTCCTTGGTGGAGTAGCGGTGCAGGGTCTCGCCGGTGGTCTTGTCCTTGGCGAGGGTCCAGCCGGTGATGTGGATCGGGTCGGAGCAGCCGCCGGTGCGGTGGATCTGGTCCTGCCAGCGGTCGAAGCCGGGAGCCCCGGCCACCTTGAGCAGGTCGCCCAGGGTGGCCGGGTCCAGGCCCGCCATGTTGACGGTGTCGGTCACGCGTGCACCGCCTCGCCACAGGTCGGGAAGACGGTGTAGACCCGGATGCTGATGTGGCCCAGCGGTGCGGTGAACAGGAGCTTCCTGTCGTCCTCGCGCTCCGTGAGTGCGACGTCGGCGGAGTCCGTGTGCGTGGCCACGCGCCAGGCTTCCAGGTCGGCCGGACCGTCGAGGAGGACGTGAGCCTCGTGAGGAGTGATCTGACTTGCGGTGATGTAGGCGCCGGGCAAGTCCGGGTGCAGGTCGGCCAGCCGGGAGAGGGTCGCAAAGATCTCGGTCATGGCGGCCAGCGGAGCGGTCATGTCGGTGTGGGTGAGCATCGTCGTCACCGTCCGGCCGGGACGGTCGCCGTGTGGCGGGCGGCACGGGTGCCGGTGCCGGTGCCGTGGCAGGCCGGGCAGTGGGCGGTGATGGTGCGCAGGTGGCCGGAGCGGTCACGGCCGCCGAGGGTGACGGCGACGGCGGCGTGGCCGTCGCAGTTCGGGCAGACGCGGCCCGGGGTGTGGGTGTGGTGGGTCATGATGGTGCTTCCTTCCGGATCGGTTGGTTCGGGCAGGAGCACGGCGCCGGGACGGCCGAAGCGTGGTGGCAGAGACCGTCCCGGGGCCGGTCAGCGGCGGCGGTTGCGGCGGGGCTTGGAGTAGCCGGGCGGGATCGCGTCGTAAGCCTGGACGCCGTCGGCGAACGCGGAGAGGTCCCCGTCGCTGGCGTTGATCTGGCGCTTGATCGCGTTCATGGTCCGGCGGTCGCCGTGGCGGCGGGCGTTGGCGTACTCGCGCCCGAGTTCGGTCATGGCGGGGTCGGCGGGCGGGGTGCCGTCGGGCTTGCTGCGGTGGAGATGCCCATGTCAGCGGAGTCCTTTCAGCGGGTGGGCGGGGCAGTGGGTGATGTGGCGGGGGCTGCGGGGGCCGGTCGATGGAAGGGGGCTGGTCAGCGGTTGCCGAGTTCCTGGCGCAGGGCGCGGACCAGGAGGAGCAGGATGACGCCGCTGATGGACAGGGCGACGGCGGTGACGGCGACGGCCAGGAGGAGCGAGACGGCGACGGAGGCCAGGGCGAGGACCCCGACGACCCCGCCGGCGGCGAGGGCGAGCGCGGTTCCGGGCGACTGAGTGGCCAGGCCGCCGAGACCGGACGCCTTCACGGCCGGGGCCGGAGTGGCGGTGGTCTCGGTCTGCTCGGTCGGGACGGGGATGGCGCGGACGGTCGCCGGTACGACGTAGGTGTCGGGGGTCGGGTAGCGGGGCTTGAACACGGGGTTTCTCCTTCCGGGTCGGGTTACTTGATCGCGGTGTCGATGGCGGGGCCAAGGATGCTTCCGGCGAGGAGGAACCCGCCGAGGAGGATCACGGCGACCAGCCACCAGGGCGGGCGGACGAGCTTGACGCCGAGCCAGCCGATGACGATCACGGCGAGCCAGAGCGGGATGTCCATGGAGATGTCTCCCCGAGGTCAGCGCGGGGCGCAGCGGTGAGCGGTGGCGGCGAGTTCGGCGGCGGTGCGGCTGGTGTAGTCGGCGGACCAGTCGCAGCGCGGGGCGGTGCAGGCGGCGGCGTGGGCCTCGCGGCCGTGGCGGTCGGTGTAGGTGCCGACCTCGACGGGGCCGAAGCGGCGTACGTCGCGGAAGCGGTAGCGGGGCACGGCGGTTCCTCCTGTCAGGCGAGCTGGGCGGCGATGGCGTCGGCCATCGGGGCGGGGACACCGAGGCGGGCGCGCAGGGTGTCCGGGTCGATCGCGTTGCCGGTACGAGTGCGGTGCTCGTCGGCGACCTTGCGGGCGTAGTCGAGGAGTGCGTCCGGGACCGCAACCGGCGGAGGGGCGGGGGCAGGCAGAGCCGGTGTGGCGACCGCTTCCGGGGCCGGGACCTCGGCGAGCGGCCCTGTGGCCGGTGGGGGCTCGACGTCGTCCACCGGACCGGCGGTGGCGGGTTCTGCCGGGCTGTGTGCCAGGAGGGTGCCGCCGAGGAACGCGAGGGCGGGCCATCCGGCGACGAGGATCCGCAGCCAGGCGGGAACGTCGTCCAGGTCGAGGAGGCCGGCGGTGGCGACGTTGGCGCCGAGGGATGCGGCCAGGGCGATGCCGAACCAGGTCCATGCGGACCGCGTGGGTTCCCCGGCGTCGCGCAGGCGCCGGAGCCGGTGCCAGGCGGCGACGAGGAGCAGGTCCACGCTGACCGGGTAGGCCCAGGCCTTCCAGCCGTCCTGGCCGGCGGCCGCGGCCAGGTCGTGAAGGTGGGCGAAGGACAGGGCCCCGGCGATCACGGCCTGTACGAGGACGGCGTCCGGTCGGAGCTTGGCGGGCATGACGGGCTTCCTCTCCGCTTTCAGGCATGGGAGGGGTAGGGACGTGGCGCGAGGCGGTCACGCCGACCGGTGGAGAGGGAGGGATCAGACGGTCCGCGGGGCCTGAGAGGGGATCTCGGCCGGGACCGGGACGTGCGGACGGAAGGCGTCCAGTGCCGGGACGTCCGGCGTCAGTCCCTCGTACGCGGCGCAGACGGCCGCGGCTTGATCGAGGGAGACGAACGGGGACCGGATGCGGGCCCAGCCACCACTCGCGAGGCCGACCACGGCCGTACCGGGCCGCTCAGCCGGGATGGCGGTCGCGGCACCGACAGCCCGCAGGCTGATATCGCCGAGCGCCATCTTGGCGGACGCTTCGTCGTTGACGCGGTGCGAGACACGCCCCGTGAGCTGGGCGCGCAGCGCAGTGGCACCGGTGCCGAGTTCGGAGCCGAACCGCTGGCCGCAGATCTCCAGATAGATCGCGGCGGCCCGTCCCAGCTGCCCCAACCGCACCAGCTGGGTGACCATGTGGTCCCGGCGCTTCTCATCCGCCTTGCTGGCGATCAGGAACAGCTCCGCCACCTCATCCACGATCACCACGATCGGTACCGGCCGGATGTCCTCGGGCAGACCCCAGACATCCGAGGTGATCGACTCCGGCGACGCATCCGGGTCCAGGTTCTGGGAGGCCCGTATCAGCTCATAGCGACCGGTCATCTCTTCCACCAGCGCATCGAGCAGAGCGCCGGCGTCCTCCGGCGTGTACGCCAGTGCCGAGAGGCGACGGGTGAACGGGGCCAGCTCCACGCCCCACTTGCAGTCGATCCCGACCAGCGCGACCCGCTGCGGTGCCAGGCCCTTGATCAGCCCGCGCAGGTAGACCGACTTCCCCGACTCGGTCGCCCCAATGACCAGTTCGTGAGGGCTGGCCCGGAAGTCCCGCTCATGCAGGGCCCCATCGGCCCGGAGCGCGACCGGCACCCGAAGCAGCTCGGCCGGCAGCTTGCGCGGCATTTCCACCCGCCGCAGCACGTCGTACGCGATCAGCCGCACTTCCAAGTACCCGGGCCTCAACGCCCTGACGTGCACCCCGTGCATCCGCCAGGAGTGCCGCAGTCGCTCGCTCGCGGCGTCGAAGTCCAGGACCTCCTGACCGGGCAGGATCTTCAGCCGCAGCACCAGCCCGGAGCGGGTGACCCGCGCTCCCCTCACCCTGGGCACCGCGCGAGCCGGCGCCCGGTCCATCGCGGCGGCCACCCAGACCCGGGACCGGGACGGCTGCTCGGTCAGCCCGCAGGCCTCCATCACCGCCCTGTACGACCACAGCAGCCGCACCAGGGTGACCAGCCACCCGAATCCGAGCCAATACCAGAGCGGCCGCTTCCACCTCAGCCACCCCACCAGGGCGGCGACCAGCACTAAGCCGCCCAGCGCGGCGAGCGTCCCCCCGGACATCGGAGGTCAGACCGTGACCGGCGCGGCCGCGATGGCGGTGACGGCGGCGGCGCGGAAGCTGATCCCGTGCCGCTTCTGGCCGTTGAACTCGTTCTCCCACGGCCGGGCCATCAGCCCGGTCAGCGCGACCGGGGTCCCCATGACCAGCTCGCCGGAGACGCCGGGCTTGGGCACCGCAACGGCCAGGACCTCGGCCTCGCCGTTCGCGGCGAACAGCACCTCCACCGTCATCATCGCGGCCCCGGTGTCGGGGTCGGTCGCGATCTCACCGGTCCGCCGGTCCTTCAGCTTCGGGGCCGGGGGCACGGCCACCATGACCAGCGCGGACGACGTGTCGACAGGGATCTGACGCACAAGAACCACTCCTCTGTACAAGCTGGACTCCCTCACTCCTGTATAGGAGTGACATGAAGAAGAGTGCCCAACTCCTACACATGAGTCAACCCGCTACGAAAGAAAACTCGCAGCGGGTCGACGGGAGTTGAGCGGCCGTCAGTCGGTGGCGGGGATCCGGAACTCGAAGACAAACTGGTCAGCGGCCATGAGGGTGTCGCAGACCTCCACGACCCGCCCCTCCTCAGTCACCGCGTTCCGCAGCAGGTGAACGACTGGCGCCCCAGGGCTGAGAGCCAGCTCGGAGGCCTCAGCCTTGGCGGCCGGCCGAGCCTGCAAGGTCTCCACGAACTCGGCGAAGACGTGGCCGTGGTCCTCAAGCCGGGCGTAGATGCCGCCGCCACCAGGGTTCTCCTCGAAGAGTTCAGGGATGTCCCGCACCACGTCCCAAGGCAGGTACGACGTGGCCGTCTCGACGGGCGTCCCGTTCCGGAGGTAGAGCCGCCGCCGGGCAAGAACCTTCGTCCCCACCTCGACGTCAAGCCGCTCGGCGATTCCCTCGGGCGCTTCGGCCGGCCCGATGTAGATCACGCTGACACCCGCGGTGGCGCCGGATTGCTCGGACTCGGCGAGGTAGGCGGCCTTACCGCCCCGACGGAGCGAGCGGCGGAAGCGGTCCGAGGACCGATGACGCACGGGCGGCCGGGACTTCACGTACGAGCCCTTGCCGTGCCGCGTATCGACGAGCCCGCTGGCACGGATCTCCAGCATGGCCTTACGAATCGTCCCGCCGGAGACCTTGTAGCGGTCGATCATCTCCGCTTCGCTCGGCACCTGGTCACCGGGCTCCAGCGCCCCTGAGCGGATCTGCTGGACGATGTCCTCGGCGATCTGCAAGTACCGCGGTACGGCCTTGCCCCCTCCTACAGCTGTTCCCATGGTCCTTCGCTTCCTCCTATGCTCCTGTACATGAGTAACAGCGCCCCGACGACCAGGTCAACGCCGCGCCACTCCGTATCGGTAGCGGGCGTGGTGGTGCGGGAGGACGGCCGGCTGCTGGCGATCCGGCGGGCGGACAACGGGACGTGGGAGCTGCCGGGCGGAGTGCTGGAGCTGACGGAGGCTCCAGAGGAGGGCGTCCGGCGCGAGGTCCTGGAGGAGACCGGGATCGAGGTCGAGGTCGCCGACCTCACGGGCGTATACAAGAACGTGATGGTCGGCGTCGTAGCCCTGGTGTTCCGCTGCAAGCCGTCCGGCGGCACCGAGCGCACGTCCGACGAGACCACGGCGGTCCAGTGGCTCACGCCCGAGGAAGTGTCCGACCGCATGTCCGAGGTCTACGCGATCCGACTCCTGGACGCCCTGGACGGGAACGGCCCCCACGTCCGAAGCCACGACGGGCGCCAGCTCCTCACGGTGCGGTGAAAGTTTCCCTACTCCATCAAGGCACCCGCCGCGCACAGCGCGGCGAGCGCGCCCGTCGCCCGGGCCTGCGCTCCTGTCTCCGCCCCGCTCCAGCCCGCCCGCCGGCCGCGCGCCAGAGAGCGCGGGTCTGATGGTGGGAACCGCACGTCTCGGCTGGCGATAGTAGGCCCCGCGGCCGCACCGCCACCGAGTCGAGCAAGCCCAGCGACACCGCCCCAAATCTCCTCAAGGCGCACCCCTGCCCGCCAGGCCAGCCGGGTGACCGGGGCCCCGCAGGATGCCGCACCTCGCCCCAGCCACATCGCCGTCAGCGCGTCAGAACCCTTGCCTCCGGCGGGGGGGGGCGCTCCGGCTCCGGGATGACCGGGGCCCGTCGTACGGGTGCCGGTCGGTTTGTGGTGGGGGTGGGGAGCTGTCATCCCGCCTGCCGTCGACCCAGGCAAGCCGAGCAGACGTGGGCCCTGGCGTCCAGGTCGTTCGTACAGTGGCGCGCTCCACCTGGACGCCAGGACCCACGCCTGCTCCACGTACGTGTGGGTCGACGGCAGACGGGATGACAGGGGTCGTGTTCAGTGCTGAGGTCGCGTCCCGTAGGTCTCGAAGGTCTTACCTGTGCGATGCCAAACTGACCGCATGCAGCACAACTACTTCTCGCTGACCCGCGTCCGGCTACGGCACTACCGGAGCATCGCTGCGGCTAACGTGCAGTTGGGCCGGCTCCTGCTGCTCGTTGGGCCCAACGGCTCCGGCAAGAGTAACTTCCTGGACGCCCTGCGCCTCGTGTCTGAGTCGCTTCAAACCTCCCTGGACCAGGCTCTCCGTACACGTGGCGGAGTGTCGGAGGTCCGACGCCGCTCGACGGGCCATCCAACCCACTTCTCGATTGATCTCTCATTCGAGAGCCCCGAATTCTCCGGCGAGTACGGGTTTGAGGTGGGGGCTGTCAAAGGCGGAGGCTTCCGCATCTCTAAGGAGTACTGCAAAGTCTGGAGCCAACCATCACCGGAAGAGGGTCCGCTTCCCTTCGAAGCGCACTTTCGAGTTGAACATGGCGTGCTGACTGAACACAGCGAACCGATTATGCCCCCAGTAAGCGAGCAGCGCCTGTATCTGGTTTCTGCGGCAGGGCTCGACTCCTTTAGGCCGGTTTTTGACGGCCTCGCCGGTATCAGTGTTTTTAGTTTGAACCCAGACGTGATACGTCAGCCTCAGACGCCGGACGCCGGGGAATTTCTCCACCGCGACGGAGCTAACATCGCAAGCGTGCTGCATAGGCTAGAACGTAGCCAGCGAGGTTCGGCCGATAAGGCACGTATTGAAAGCTACCTGCAGAATATTGTCCCCGGGATCCAAGGCGTATCTCGCTCCGAACTAGGAAACTGGGAAACTCTAGTTTTCAGCCAAGATGTTCCCGGAGCGAAGAATCCGTGGCGATTTCAGGCGCAATCTGTATCTGATGGAACGTTGCGCGCACTCGGCGTCCTCGTGTCTCTTTTCGCTGGAACCGGATCTACTCTTAGCACGGTGGGGATTGAGGAGCCAGAGAGTGCATTGCATCCTGCCGCAGCCGGCGTTCTTCTAGATGCACTTCGAGATGCATCTGAGCGTAGACAAGTGGTTGTGACCAGCCATAGCCCTGACTTGCTAGACCGGGACGATTTCAGCCTGAATGAAATCCGCGCGGTTCGATCCATTGGCGGCGAGACTTGCATTGGCGAATTGGATGAAGCTGGCGCTCTAGCACTCCGGGAACATCTCTACACACCCGGCGAATTGCTCCGCAATGACCAGATCCTTCCGGCGGTGGCTCGATGAATCAAATGCCAATCGTCGCTCCAATCGTTGAAGGATATGGCGAGGTCACGGCTGTGCGACAGCTAGTTACTCGCATTGGAGAGAAGTTTGGGATAGTTGTTGAAGTCGCTCAACCCTTCCGGCTTGATTCCGGGCGAATGCGTAGGCCTGAAGAACTGGCGAAAGCCGTGCGACTGCAGGAAGTGCGCGTCAGAGGAAGGGTTGGGGGAGTGCTGATTGTGCGAGATGGGGACGACGACGACATTCGATGCCCCGTGGAACTGGCTCGCCAGATATCCCCAGTTCCGGGCGCGTTCTCGGTTCCGGTGGAGGTGGTAATTGCATGCCAAGAATACGAGGCATGGTTCCTTGCCGCCGCAGAGTCTCTTCGCGTTCACGCTTCGGTTCGCGACGATGCCGTTACACCACCAAATCCAGAATTGAAGAGAAATGCAAAAAAGCAGTTGGAGCTAATGATGAATGAGTCCTACAAAGAGACCCTCCATCAGGTGAAATTCTCCTCCTTGATTGATCTTTCTGTAGCTGCTGAAAACAGTCGATCGTTCAGGAGGATGATGCACGCGGTTGAGAAGCTCATCACCCGCTGAGTCGAGAGCGTGCCCCTGGGAGTGCCCGGGTGGTGCCACAGCTGCGGTCGCAGTGTCGGGGCGGGGGCGCGTGCGAGCTTGGAAAGCAGCTGTCGCGAACAGGGTGCGCGACTTCGTGACTCGCAGCCTATTCGCCGAAGCGCCTTGGCCGCAGGCCTCTGACCTGGCGATGCGCTACAGACGCACGGGGCCTCCGAAGCCGGGGCACAGAAGCCCCGGCGTGAGCCGGGGCTTCTGTGCGAGTGGCGTTGCTTGGTCAGTCGAAAACCGTCGTGGGCGGCTGAGAGGGTGGAGCCTGCGTCAATGATGTCCGGGCTTGGAGCCAGCGGTGGTGGCCGCGGCTTTCTGCCACGCGCAGGGTGTCCTGCAAGGAGCGGGCGAGGTCCGTGGCCAGGGACCGGAGGTCCTCCGAGGTGGTTTCCTTGGCGCTGAGTATCGCGGATGCGTCGTCCAGGAGGTCGGCCGCCGAGTCGAGTAGGAGGGCTTCGGTGGTGTCTGCGAGGCGGGACAGGAGGCTGTTGCTGTTGTCGGTGCTCAGGAAGCACGGCTTGCCGTCGGGGCCCGACCACGGGAGGAGCCGTAGTTGGTCGTGGGGCGTCATCCGTCCGTCTCGCTCTCTTCGGTTGTGGGGTGGGTGGTGAAGACAGCGTTGGTGCTGTCGCCCGGGTGGGTCTGAAGTGCGGCTTCGATGACGCGGCCCCTGGCGTTGGTCGCCACCCTGGTGATCGCGAGCACGGGCTGGGTGGGGCTGATGCGGAGAGTTGTCGCTTCCTCTGGGGTCGGGAGGCGGGCCGTGACTGTCTCGCGGATCTCCGTCCACCCGGTGCTTGTCCCGCAGGGCCAGCGTGACGAGCTGGCGAGTGAGGCCGGCGCCAGGTCGCGGGGGACGTAGATGCGCGCGAGGCTTCGGGGGGTCTGGTCCTCGCGCGTGATGCAGAAGAACTCGGTCAGGAGGGTGTTCGACGTGACCTTGAGCAGGGTTCTGAGGTGGCCCCTGGCCCGGAGGTTGGTGGTGCGGACAGTGACCTGGAGGGTCGGGTCGAAGAGCATGCGGCCACCGCCGGCGTACGTGATGCGGCGTCGTGGGGGACGTACGAAGTTGCCCTTGCCGTGGACCTTGTCGATGAGGCCCTCGGCCTGGAGGAGGGCGAGGGCTTGCCTCAGGGTTGGGGTGCTCGCCTCGTAGTGGGCGGCGAGGTGAGGCTCTGAAGGCAGGCGCTCGCCTGGGTTGAGGCGGCCGGTGGTGATCTGCGTGCGGAGGTCTTCGGCGATGGTGTCGCGGAGGGTGGGCACGGGGTCGGTCACCACCTTCTGAGGACTCGGAGGGCGATGAGACGCGTGCGACGGTGCATCGTCAGCTGTTCGCCCGTCTCGAAGAGGAGGCATTTGGCGCCGCGCGGCAGTTGGCGGATGTCGATCACTCGGTACGGCTCGCCGCCGACCTGGATGACGTCGCCGCGCTGCACGTTGGTCGAGGTGATCTCCACCGGCGAGGCGATGGCGCCGGTCGGGGTCCATGGCGTCATCCCGTCGCCTCCGTGGAGGCGTGGTGGGTGGACGGCGCGTGGCAAGAGCAGGCGCACGCCTCGTAGATGACGGGGATGCCGAGCGGGGCCGTGGCCGGGGAGGAGTGCGCGCACTCGTGGTGCGTGCCGATTCGGCATGCGGTCGAGTGGTACGGCGCTGCCTTGGCGTGGAGCATCAGGAAGCCTCCACCGGCGAGAGGTGCCGGCGGGCCGTGGGCGGTAATGGCGTGCGGCGGTGAGGGCTTCCCGGGCGCCGGCCTCTGGTGGGTGGCGCTGCGCGGCGGATACGGTTGAGCACGCTGATCAGCTCCTATCGCTGATGGCCAGGTCCCCGGACGTCGCCCGTCGCGGGGACCGCTTTGTGTACGGCGGCCCATAAGGTGCGGCCGTTCTCGCTGCTGGCGTGGAGGCCGAACCGGTCTGCCTGCGCCACCACGTCCAGGGCCTCCCGCCATGTCTGCACGGGGAGGGGTTCCGGCACCTCCGCTTCGATCGTCGTTCGGTCGGCGTGCTGCTCCACGCGCGTGACGAATCCGAGGGCGGACAACCCGGCGGCGATGTCCTCGGCGCTTGGCTTCGAAGCGGGCACAGACAAGCCTCCGTCGCCGGATGATGACACTGCGTGAAGCTAGTTAACTAGATTAGAGCTAGTGGACTAGATTTTCCATATGCCTGAGCAGCCGCCATACCTCCGCATCGCGGATGTCCTTCGAGAGCGGATCGCGGCGCACGAATGGGCGCCGGGGGATCGGCTCCCCTCACGGGCCCAGATCGCCCAGGAGCACGGCGTTGGCGACAACGTGGTGCGTCGGGCGCAGGAGTTGCTGATCTCTCAGGGTGTGCTGGAGGGGCGTGCGGGGTCGGGGACGTATGTCGCCGAGCCGCGGCAGCGGGTGCGGGTGGTTCGATCCGTGGCGCGGGAACAGGGCGGTGGTTCGCCGTTCCGGTCCGACATGAGGGCCATGGGCAGGCTCGGGGACTGGGAGAGCCGCATGGAGGCCAAGGTCCCGGCGCCGGCCGAGATCGCCGCGCGGCTCGGGATCGCAGAGGGGGACCTGTGCGTGCGGACCACGTACGAGTTCCTCGCGGACGGTCGGCCCGTGCAGCTGTCGACCAGCTGGGAGCCGTACGACCTCACCGGCGGGACCATCGTCGTCCTGCCTGAAGGCGGGCCGCACGCGGGGGAGGGTGTCGTGAACCGGATGGCCGTCATCGGCATCACGGTCACCCACGCCGTGGAGCAGCCCGAGCCGGCGCACGCGAGCGCGGAGGAAGCCACGCTTCTCGGGATCCAGAAGGGGTCCTTCGTGACGCGCATCCGGCGGACGTACTACAGCGACGAGGGGCGCCCCGTGGAGACGGCCGACATCGTCGTGCCCGCCGCGCTGTGCGAGATCGTCTACGAGGTGCCTGTCAGCCGGTAGGGGTGGTGGCCGCCCGGGGCGCCCGAGGTATGTTGCGCCTCATGTCGAGTGGGCCTCCCATCTGTCCGTCGTGCGACAAGCCGATGCAGTGGCACGGGTTTCTCCTCTTCCAGCGTGAGGAGGACGACAAGCGCGTCTGCCGAGCCTTGTGGCGTTGTGCGGAGCGGCACTTGTGGTGGCACTGGGCTGATCGGCCGGACGATCCCCTGGAGATCTGCCCACTTCCCGACCCCATGCGGTGACATCAACGGTGGCGAATGACGGCGGTGCGGGAAGCTTCCGGGCGATGGGTCGCCGTCAGTTGGGATGGCTGGTGGGGCGCGGCCGAGAGGGCCATGGCGGTGATTGCTCGACCCACCGTTGCAGGCGGGCGCAGGCCACCAGCGCGCTGCGGTCTTCGGTGAAGTAGAACAGGAAGGACCATTTCTGATCGACGGTATCGATCATCCCTCCGCGGACCGGCCGGTCGTGCTCGCGGAGGAGCTGCACCATTTGTTCCAGCCCCAAAGGTTCGACTCCGTGCAGCCGCATGCGCCGAAGTCGGCGGGCAAAGACCCCGGCATGCTGTCCTGCGGGGGCGGCTGTGGCCCACGTGTGGAACGTGGCGCCGTCGCGTAGGGCGGCGAGAGCAGCCACGGACAGCTCGTCGTCACCGGACAACAGCCTTTCCAGCGCGTGTCGTTCCATGGTCACCCCCGCCCGGATGCTGCGGCACAGCAGCCGAGAACCGCAACCCCAATATGCGTTCGCGTCCGGTGGCGTCGCTCGTAGGTCTGGTGTCGGCCGGTATACCCGTCGCTGACCAATCCGGCTAGAGCTACGGCTCAGAAGGTTCGCAACGCGTGAAAGGGGGGTGGGGTTGGAGCCCCATCGGGATCCCGAAGCCGAGGCTCGGGGAGCCCTGTCCGGCCACCCCCCTTGGCCGCCGTGTTCCTCAGTGGGAACATCGAACCGGCCCATCACGTAGTCGGAGGCTAGCGCCGGCCACTGACACCGGCTCGCAGTTGCTCCCACGCGTGCCAGACCCGTGCCAGATGTGTGCCAGGTAGGGCGGAGAACAACGGTCAACGGCGGGCGTCGAGGTAGGCCGCAGGGTCACGCCTGGCAGTCGTTTCCGCTGGTCAGAGGGCAGATGGCGCTAGCAAGATCGGTGATTCCCAAGCTTATAGCGCGGGTTCGATTCCCGTCATCCGCTCTTCCACGAAGCCCCAGGTCAGAGACCTGGGGCTTCGTCGTTCCCTTCGTGGCCGATCGGTCCGGTCGGCTCGTACACGGACGGGCCCCTGACGACACCGCCTCAAGCCGAATCGCGCCGCTGGAGCGAGGCGAGTTTGGCCGGGTCGATGACGATGTGGATGTCTGTGATCCGGCCTCGGACGACGGTGAAGGCGATGGCGGAGAGCGGGGTTCCGTCGGGGCGCCAGGCCATATGACCGGGGACACCGTCGACCAGGACGGGCCGGTGGTGGGCGGCCTCGCCGGAGAACATGCGGGCGCCGGCGGCGACCTTGGTGGCTCCGAGGGTGACGACCACGCCGGCGGGGGTGTCGACGGTCAGCTTCACGTTCGGGTCGAGGACGCGCAAAAGCGCTTCGAAATCACCGCCGAGGGCGGCCGCGCGGAATGCCTCGACGACCTGCCAGTGCTCGTGGCCGAGGTCCGCCGGCCGGTCCGTGGTCCGGACCTTGCGGCGGGCGCGGCTGGCGATCATCTTGGTGGCGTCGGCGGATTTCCCCAGCAGCTGGCCGATTTCCCCGAACGGCACCGCGAACATGTCGTGCAGGACGAACGCCAGGCGTTCGGTCGGGGTGAGCGAGTCGAGTACGACGAGCAGGGCGAGGCCGACCGAATCGGCCAGCACCGCCTGTTCGTCGGGCGCAGGGTCGTCGGCCGACGTCACCACGAGGTCCGCGGGCTGCTGCCCGTAGGCAGCCTCGGGGCGGGACGTGCGGGATCTCAGAAGGTCGAAGCTGATCCGGCCGACCACGGTGGTCAACCAACCGCCCAGGTTGTCGATGGTCGCCTCGTCCTGGCGAGCGAGGCGCATCCACGCTTCCTGGACCGCGTCCTCGGCGTCGGCGTGCGAGCCCAGGATGCGGTACGCGACGGCGCGCAGCCGATCGCGCTGGGCTTCGAACGCCTCGGTCACGGGGCCGGGCGGGGTGGCGGTCACGGCTTTCGCTGCTGCCGGAGCGAGATCCGGTTGCCGTCCGGGTCCACCGCCTCGACGCGGACCCCGAACGGATAGTCCACGGGTTCGGGCTCCTCGAAGATGACGCCGCGTCGATGCATGGCCTCGAAGTCCTTTCGCAAGTCCTCGGATTCGAGGATCAGCGGACCGGGTACGCCCTCGCCGCCCGGCTGTCCCGCGGCCGCCGCGTGCGACCACAGGAGTATGTGCACGGGGCTGTTTGGAACGCCGACGGTGAGGAAACGTCCGTCGGGCCCTGGGAAGTCGAGTCTCTTTTCCAGGCCGAGTCCCCCGGTGTAGAACTCCAGCGCGCGGTCCTGATCGGTGACGTAGACCGTCACGTACATGATATTGGTCAACATCCTGTTCTCGATTCGCTCGCAGGTGTGGCGACCGTTCGAATTGAGTCGTCGCTCCTATGACGAATGCCGGCGGGGGAAGGTAACAGGACCGGTCCGCTGCAGCGGTTGCCGAGCGCATGAGGTGCGGCTCAGTAGTGCATGTCCAGGTCCGGGGCATGTACCGGCTGGTCGATCAGTCCGGGACACCATCACGTGCGCCCGCAGACTTCTCGGTCTGACACTCCGCGGGCCCACCGTGCCACAACGTGCCAGTAGGGGCGGTAGCCAGCGGTCAACAAGGGACTCGCCGAGGCGACCCGCGCCGGACCATCAGTGCACGTTTTCACAGGTCAGCAACTCAGCGCACCTTCGGTGCGCGCCGGGGGAGCGGTAAATCCCGTGGCGCGCGCCGGGGGTGCTTCCGTCCGCCCTGATGCGGGTGGAGTCGGGTTGGAGACCGTGGAGCTGTCGTTCCGGTCGAAACCGATGCCTCTGTGATGCTGTGCAGCTCGTAGGTCAGCATGGTGCTGAGGGCTTTCCACGGGAACCGTGGAGTGTTGCTGTGAGCACGGGCGTCAGATTCCTGATCGACCCGGGCCCTCCCGGAACGGCGTTGCGTCTTGCCCTCGTCGAGTGAGAGGAGCGGGCCGTGGACATCCTCCACGAACGCTGTGCGGGCATGGACATCAGCAAGAAGGACGCCAAGGTCTGCGTGCGGACTCCCAGTACGCGCCGCCGGGGCACCTTCACCACCGAGACAACGACGTGGGGCGCCACCACCAACGCGGTCCTGGAACTACGCGAGCACCTGCTCGCCGCGAACGTCTCGCTGGTGGTGATGGAAGCGACATCGGACTACTGGAAACCGTTCTACTACCTGCTGTCCGAGGGCCTGAACGTGATCCTGGTCAACGCCCGGCAGGCCAAGAACCTCCCCGGCCGCAAGACCGACGTCTCCGATGCCGCCTGACTGGCCCAGCTCGGTGCCCACGGGCTGCTGCGGGCCTCGTTCGTGCCACCCGAGCCAGTGCGTGAACTGCGCGACCTCACCCGGGCCCGGACAGCAGCCACCCGCCAGCGCGGCCAGGTCGTCCAACGCCTGGAGAAGCTGCTGGAGGACACCGGCATCAAACTCTCCGCGGTGGCCGCCGACATCATGGGCGTCTCCGGCCGGGCGATGCTGGAGGCCCTGATCGCCGGCGAGCACGACCCGCAACTGCTGGCCGAGCTCGCCAAACGCAAGCTCCGCAACAAGATCTCCGAGCTCACCGAGGCACTGACCGGCCGCTTCCGGGAGCATCACGCTTTCCTGACCCGCCTGCACCTGGACCACTACGACCAGCTCACCATCATGATCGAGGAACTCACCGGGCGGATCGACCAGGTGATGGCACCCTTTCGTCCAGCCCTGGACCTCCTCGGGACCATCCCCGGGGTCAAACGGGCCGTCGCCGAGGTGATCACCGCGGAGACCGGCGGGGACATGACGCGCTTCCCCTCCGCCAAACACCTCGCCTCCTGGGCCGGGGTCTGCCCCGGCCACCACCAGTCCGCCGGCCGCACGAAGAACACCAAGGTCCGCCCCGGCAACCCCCACCTCAAGGGCGCCCTCGGCCTGGCCGCCCTCGGCGCCGCCCGCACCAAGGACACCTACCTCGCCGCACGCCACAAACGGCTCACCGCCCGGCGCGGAGCGATGAAGGCCCTGGTCGCCGTCGAGCACTCGATCATCACCGCGATCTGGCACATGCTCACCGACCACAAGCCCTACCACGAGCTCGGCGGCGCCTACTTCACCCAACGCGACCCCGAGCGCGCCACCCGCCACGCGATCACCCAGCTCAACCAGCTCGGCTACACCGTCACCCTCAACCCCATGGAGACCGCAGCCTGACCGGGCAGACCCGGACACCCGGCAGCCCACGACGGCCACCGGGCACCCAGCCATGCCCACACCCACCCTGACCTGCTGCTATTTACGCGTCAGGCGTCATGCACAGGCCCAAGTGCCGGGTGATTCCCAAGCTTATAGCGCGGGTTCGATTCCCGTCATCCGCTCTTGAACGAAGGCCCAGGTCAGCGACCTGGGCCTTCTTCATTGTCTAGACCTCTCAGCCCTTGCCGTGCCCTCCGCGTGCCCCAACTCGCAGGAACGCCCTGGCCGGAGGCCCTTTCGCGCACCACTTGCACCGCACGGACAGGAAGGCGTCTCGGATACCGAGACGCATTTCATATGACCTGCGTCACAACCTGACCGTCGGTCCGGTAATTCGCTTTCCCAAAGCGACAGTTGGTGCAACGGATGGTTCAGGAGCAGCAGTCGCATTCGGGGCGGCGCCCGCAGGCGTCCGACGGCGCGCCGACTGACGGCGCGGCCACAGCTGCAGGCGCCGCACAGCAGCCTTTGCCCTGCCAGGCGTCCCGGCCTTCCTTCACGGCGATGGCGGCGATGACGAGGGCCGCGATCGGGTCCGCCCAGGACCAGCCGAGGGTGGCGTTGAGCACCAGCCCGACCAGCAGGACGGCGGAGAGGTAGGTGCAGAGCAGGGTCTGCTTCGAGTCGGCGATCGCCGAGGCGGAGCCGAGTTCGCGTCCGGCCTTGCGCTGGGCGGCGGACAGGAACGGCATGATCGCGAGGGAGAGGGCGGCGATGACGATGCCGGGGACGGACGCCTCCGCTTCACCCGTCCCCGTGAGCGCGCGGAGGGCGTCGAAGGTGACGTAGGCCGCGAGGGCGAAGAACGACACCGCGACGATCCGCAGCGTGGTCTTCTCGCGGGCGTCCCGTACCGCGTGGTCGCGGGCGGAGAACTGCCAGGCGACGGCGGTGGCGGAGGAGACCTCGATGACGGAGTCGAGGCCGAAGCCGATCAGCGCGGTGGAGGAGGCGATCGTGCCGGCGGTGAGGGCGACGGCCGCCTCGACGACGTTGTAGGTGATCGTCGCGGCGACCAGGAGCCGTATTCGCTTGGCGAGCACATCGCGGCGGGCCGGCGACGGACCCAGGGATATGGACGCCATCAGCAGCAGCCCTTCGATTCCGCGTCGGGGCAGGTCTTGTCCTTCTCGACGGCCACGACGGCTGAGCGCAGGTCGCCGAGGGCGTGGCCGAGTCGGGCATCGGCCAGCTCGTAGCGGGTCCGGCGCCCGTCGGGGACGGTGACGACCAGGCCGCAGTCCCGCAGGCAGGTCAGGTGGTTGGACAGGCGGGTCCGGGAGACCCCGAGGGTGTCGGCGAGGTCGGAGGGGTAGGCCGGTGCCTCGCGCAGGGCAAGAAGGATGCGGCAGCGGATCGGGTCGGCGAGCGCGCGGCCGAAGCGGGCCAGCACCTCGATGTCAGGGGCGACGGTAAGCACCCTTCGACAATACAGAGGATCCTGAATCCAGGAAACCCTGGATCATTCGGCCCTGGACGGGCGCCCCTGGCCCTTGGGAACGGGTCGCGGACCAGGGGTAGCGCGTGGAGTCGGGCCTCGCGTCAGCCCGACCCTTCCGTGACCGACCGGCGCCTGCTCTCCACCCAGGCGTACGGCACCGGCCAGCACCTCGCAGCCCGCCAGTCCCTCTACCAATGGCAGACCCCACGACACGACCTCCCCGGCATCGTCGTGGGCGAGCTGGCCGGCATACGCGGAGCAGTAGCGGACGTCGGCTGCGGCAACGGGAAATTCGTACAGCGGGTACGCGCAGACCGGCCGGACCTGACCGTGCTCCCCATGGACATCTCCCCCGGCATCCTGGCAGGCATCGCCGGTGCCGTGGCCGCGGACGCCCAGAGGCTCCCGATCGCGGACGGGGCCCTGGGCGCGGTCCTGGCCGAGGACGGCATCGCCATCGCGTCCACCAACAGCAGGACCGACAAGCGGGAACTGGAAGACCTCTGGCGACGAGCCACAGGCGACGTCCTCGGCCTTCCGGAGGGCCCCGCACGAGTCCAGCTCTCCGCCCGCTTCACCCTGGAGGACGCCCCCGCCATCCTGGGCACCGTCTTCGACGATGTCCGGACGATCCCTCTCCCGGGAGTGATCGAAGTGACCGAAGCCGCACCCGTGATCGCCCACCTGGCCTCGTACGAGGCATGGGCCGACCAGATGGGCGTGCCGTTCAAGGAAACGATCGAACGGGCCCGAGACCGAGTGGAAGAGACCATCCAGGCAGCGGGCGCTTTCCGCGTCACGTGCCTCGGCGGCATCCTCGTCTGCCGAGGAGCGGACTCGTAACGCCGGGCGCCCGGACAAGCACCGGCCTGCACTGCCTGGTGGGCGACCTCTCGGCGACAGGCAGATCAGCGCTGAGGGCCCTCGGTGCCGGGCTGGGCTACAGGACGGGGGCTCGGTGCGTCGACGACTGTTCCCTCGACGATGCGGGGCGTGTCCGCGCCGGCCTGCTGATGCGCTCCGGGAGGGGAATCCGGTCCGTCGGCCTTCATCGCTCGCGCTTCGCTCTTGAGGATTCGGGCGGATTTACCCATGGAGCGGGCGAGTTCGGGGAGCTTCTTGGCGCTGAGGACGACGATCGCAATGATGAGGATGATCGCGATCTCACTGATGCCGAACATGCTGCACTCCTCAGTCGCTGCGCATTGGCCCCCAGCCGGTGGCTCGGTACCGTCTCGCATGGCCGTAGTGAAATCTACAGGACTGTAGAAATATGGACCAGGGTCCCTACGTCCTGGCGCCTGGCGGGCGAACGGCCAGGGAACATGGACGGACAGCCAGGGGTACGCCGCCAGTACGATGAACCGCCCCGCGGTCGTGGCGGGCTGATGACGGGAGGTCGACGGCATGGCGGACCAGGTCAAGGGCGGTGCCGGGCAGGATTCCCCCCGACGAGGGCAGGGTGAGCTGGAGGGCCAGGTGCTGGCCTCGCTGAATGACGCTCCGGGGCCGGTGAACGCCGCCTGGGTGCAGAAGCGGCTCGGTGGCGGTCTCGCCTACACGACCGTGGTGACGATCCTGACCCGTTTGCAGGCCAAGGGCGCAGTCACCCGGCAACGGGCCGGGCGCTCGTTCGAGTGGACGCCGGTGGCCGACGAGGCCGGGCTGGCGGCGCTGCGGATGCGCAGGGTGCTGGACGCGGAGTCGGACCGCGAGGCCGTGCTGGCGAGCTTTGTGACCGCGTTGCCTCCGGGAGACGAGCGGCTGCTGCGGGAACTGCTGGCGCAGGCCGCCGAGGAAGGGGAAGACTGACGCCCATGGGGGTCTTCGTCTTCCTGCCGCTGGTCCTTCCGTTGACGGCGTGGCCGATCGCGCGCCTTGCCGAGCACCACCTGCACCCACGGGCCGCGACGTGGCTGCTCACCGCCGTGGCGGGCGTGCTGGCGGTGTGCAGCACGCTGTGTCTGGCCCTGCTGATGGTCGTCGGTACCGCGCAGCTGCCGGGCAACCCGCTGCCGGACGGCTGGTCCGATCCGGAGGTGCGCGAGGCGGTCCCGTACGACGAGGTCGCGGGCAGAGCTGCAATTCCGGCCCTGCTGGTCGTCGTCGCTTCGTGCGCGCGGGCGGCGTGGCGGCACCACCGGATCCGGCTGCGCGCCGGTCAGGCGCTGGCCGGGCTGCCGTCCCCTTCGGTGGCGGTCCTCACCGACGAGGATCCGTACGCGTACGCGCTGCCCGGCCGCCGGGGCCGGGTCGTGGTGACGACGGGGATGCTGGCACTGCTCAGCTCGCGGGAGCGGCGGGCCCTGTTCGCCCATGAGCGTGCGCATCTGACGGGGCGGCACCACCGGTTCCTGCTGGCGGTGCAGCTGGCAGCGCAGGCCAATCCGTTCCTGCGTCCGCTTCGGACGGCGGTGGCGTTCACTGCGGAGCGGTGGGCAGACGAGGAAGCCGCCGCTTCTGTGGGCAGTCGGCGCACCGTGGCACGGGCGGTCGGCAAGGCGGCGCTGGTCTCGCGAGGTGCCCCGGCTGCGACGCTGGCCGGCTTCGCCGATGCCGGGCCCGTTCCGCGTCGGGTGGCCGCGCTGCTGCGGCCTGCGCCGAGCACGTCGTGGTGGCCGCGTGCCCTCACGCCCGTGGGTATGGCTGCCTGGGGGGCCGCTGCCGGTACGACCGTCTCGGCCCTGTCCTCGGCGAACTCGGCCGTCACCCTGTTCTTCATCCTGGAGGCGGCCGCCCCGCTGTAGTCCGGGTGGGCGACCGGCGACCGGGGCAGCCGCGTGACGCGACAGCCCCGGCCGGTCTCGGCGCTAGAGGTCGAACTCGTGGGGCGGCAGGTCGAGGGTGTAGCAGGCTTCGCGGACGACGGCCTGCTCGGTCTTGTCGAAGTCGCCATCGGCACCGCCGATGACGATGCCGATCTGGATGACCGCGCGCGCCTCGGCGGGCTTCTTCTTTGCCTTGGCGATCTCCTGCATCACGCTGACCTTGCCGAAGGCGAAGTCGGCGGTCAGCTTGTCGAGGTTGTCCTCGAACCGCCGCTGGAGGTCGGCGGCGTCGAAGTTCTGCAGCACCTCGTTGGTGGCGATCAGCTGGGCGACCCGCTGCCGCTCGGAAGGGTCGACGGTGCCGTCGGCGGCGGCGACGAGCGCGCACATCGCCATGGACGCGTCGCGGAACGCGCCGGACTTGAGGTCGTTCTTCTTCGCCACCAGTTGGGTCTGCATCGTCGATGCGGACTCCTTGATGCGGTCCCACAGGGCCATGCCAACTCCGTTTGCGTCAGGCAGGCGTGATGGGCCGGCGGTAGGCCGCCCAGGCACCCGCGTTTCTACATCAATGTAGAAACTATCAGGAGGGGCCGGTCGGCCGCCGCCTCGATCCCCCTGAGGAGCGGCTACGCCTCCTCGTCCCCGCCGTCCTCGTCTTCGCCTTCGAAGAAGTCGCCCACCTCATCGACGACTTCGGCAGCCACCATTCCGCCGACGACTCCGACGGCGAGGCCCGCCGCGCCCGCGGCGACGACGGTGCCCATGCCCGGGCCGGAGCGGTGGCCGTGGCCGTGATCGCCGTGCCCGTGGTGGCCGTGACCCTTGTCCGCGTACGGGTCACCGTGCACGGCATGCGGCGCGTGGGAGCCGTAGGTGCTGCGGCGCTCCACGAGCTGACGGATCCAGGCGTCGACCTCGGCGTTCCAGTTCACGGTGTGCACATCGCCGTGGGCCACGGTGTGGCGGGAGAGGGCGTCGTGCCCCTCGGAGAAGAAGCCGCCGCGCTTGTCCGCTTCGAGGACGACCTCCAGCCCTGCGGGGCCGGCGAGGAAGGTCACCTCGATCTCGTTGACCTGGTGCGCATAGGCGGGCGCGGGGGTGAGTTCGATCTCCTGGTAGAAGGGCAGCTGCTGGCCGGTGCCGTGGATCTGCCCGTACTCCAGGTCGGCGGACTTGAAGCCGAAGCCGAGCTGCCCGAGGGCTTCGAGGATCGCCTCCTGCGCCGGGAGCGGGCGGACGGTCAGCGGGTCGAGGTCTCCCTTGTCCTTCGCGCCGGCCACGCCGAGCTCGGTGCGTACGCCCAGGACGATGCCGAGCGGCTGCCCGTACAGCTCGGTGATCGGCGTCTCCCACGGCAGCGGGAAGGCGAACGGGATGCTGCGCTGCTCACCCTCGGCGAGGCGGAAGTTCCCGCCGACCGCGATCCGGTGGAAGACCACCGCGCCCTCGGACTCGCCGTGGTCGTACTCGGCCTCGACCCGGGCGATCAGTTCCAGGGTGATGTGGTCGATCGTGAAGTCGGCGCTGCCGCCCTTGATGTCGACCTGTCCGGACAGGGTCCCACCGGGGGTGGCGGAGACCGGGTCCAGGACCGTGTCCACGGCCGGGCCGCCGACACCGAGTGAGCCGAGCAGTCGCTTGAACACCATCGTGGCGTCCACTCCTTCATGTGATGCGTACGGTGCGTTGAAGCAGCGGGCCGGCGCCCCGCCGCAGCGGGGGGGCGCCGGCCCGGGCAGGGGTTACTTCGCGGAGGTGTCCAGCGCGGCCAGGGCCTGGGCCCAGCGGGCGTACTTCAGGTCGGCCAGGTCCGCGACGGTCTTGATGCCGAACGCCTCCTGGAGCAGGTCGCCCTGCCGGTCGGAGACGCCCTTGAGCGCGGAGACGGGCGCGGCGAGGATCTCCGGCAGGCTCTTGTCCGCCCACGCCTTGTCCAGCATCTTGTCCAGGTCGATCGAAGCCATGACTGCCCCTCCCAGTGGATCGCGGAAGAACACGGGACGTGCGGGCGGCAGGCCCGCCGACGGAAATGATCCCGCCGGCCCTCGCGTTCTCTACACAACTGTAGAAGCATAGGGTTCGAGGGTCCGCCACAGGAGGCGATCTGGCGACATTCCGGAGAAAGTCCGAAAGGCGCGCCCGCGGCGAGCCACGCCACTCAGCAGCCGAGGGACTTTACTTACCCTTTACGATGAGTTCGGGGACACTTCTCCCCACCAGACGACCCGTGGATCCCGCCCGGTCCACCGAGCAAAGAAGGAGCAGCAGACCCGCAATGGGTGAACCTCCCAGTCCCAGCCGTGCCACGCCTTGCCCGAGAACCTTTGAGTCGGGAGCGGGGGTGGCACGGTGACCGAAGTCCTGCTGCTTCTTCTCGCGCTCGCTCTGACGCTGGCGTGCGCGGTGTTCGTCGCCGCCGAGTTCTCGCTGACCACCGTGGAGCGCAGTGAACTCGAACGTGCCGCCGCGGCCGGTGAGCGGGGCGCCGAGGGCGCCCTGAAGGCCGCCAAGCGCCTGACCTTCCAGCTGTCCGGTGCCCAGCTGGGCATCACGGTGACCTCGCTGGTGATCGGCATGCTGGCCGAGCCGTCCGTCTCCGCGCTGCTGCGCGGCCCGCTGGAGGCCGTCGGCCTGCCGGCCGGGGCGGTGTCCACCACGGCGACGCTGCTGGGCGTGGCAATCTCGACGGTCGTGCTGATGGTCGTGGGTGAGCTGGTCCCGAAGAACTGGGCGATCTCCCGTCCGCTGGCCGTCGCGAAGGTCGTTGCCGGTCCGCAGCGCGCCTTCACGGCCGCGTTCGCGCCGCTGATCCGGCACCTGAACAACACGGCGAACCGCCTGGTGCGCCGGTTCGGGCTGGAGCCGGCGGAGGAGCTGGCCTCGGCCCGTACCCCGGAGGAGCTGGTGGCTCTCGCCCGGCACTCGGCCCGCGAGGGAGCCATCGAGGCGGACTCGGCCGAGCTGTTCGTGAAGTCCCTCCACCTGGCCGAGCTGACCGCGGAGAACGTGATGACCCCGCGTGTGGACGTCCAAGCTCTGGAGGCCCACGCCACCGCCTCGGACGCGGCGAACCTGACCCTGGCCACCGGCATCTCCCGCTTCCCCGTCTACCGCGACACCCTCGACGAGGTGATCGGCACCCTCCACATCCGCGACGTCCTCGCGCTGGAGGAGGAGCAGCGGGTCAAGACCCCGGTCACGGACCTGATGACCTCCGCCCTGCTCGTACCGCACTCACTTCCCGTGGACACCCTCCTCGGGCGGCTGCGCAAGGCCCGCACCATGGCCGTGGTGATCGACGAGTACGGCGGCACCGCCGGTGTCGCGACCGTCGAGGACATCGTGGAAGAGGTCGTCGGCGAGGTCCGCGACGAGCACGACCCGATAGAGGTCCCCGACCTCATCGAGGGCCCCGAGCAGGATGGCCGCAAGGTCTGGGAGGCCGACGGCAGCGTCCGCCTCGACGAACTGGAAGAGATCGGCTTCCACGTGCCCGAGGGCCCGTACGAAACCCTCGCCGGCCTGATCGCCACCGAGCTGGAGCGCATCCCCGTCGAAGGCGACACCGTCACCGTCGACGGCTGGGCGCTCGCCGTGCTCGACATAGAGCACCACCGCGCGGACCGCGTCACGATCACCGCCCCAGCAGCGACCTCCGCCGACGACGGCACCATCTCCGGGAAGGACGTCCGATGACCACAATCCAGCTGCTGATCGGCGCGTTCACCCTGATCACCAATGCCTTCTTCGTCGGCGCCGAGTTCGCCCTCATCTCCGTGCGCCGCAGCCAGATCGAACCCGCCGCACTCAAGGGCAACCGGCGGGCCAAGACCACGCTGTGGGGGCTGGAGCACCTCTCGGCGATGATGGCGACCGCCCAGCTCGGCATCACCGTCTCCTCGCTGGTGCTGGGCGCGGTCGCCGAGCCGGCCATCGCGCACCTGCTGGAACCGCCGTTCCACGCCATCGGTGTGCCCGAGGGCCTGATCCACCCGATCGCCTTCGTCATCGCGCTCACCCTGGCGACGTACCTGCACATGCTGGTCGGCGAGATGGTCCCGAAGAACATCGCGCTCGCCGCCCCGGCGCCGACCGCCCTGCTCCTCGGCCCGCCGCTGGTCGCCCTGACCCGGGCGCTGCGCCCGTTCGTGTTCGGCATCAACGCCTTCGCCAACGCGCTGCTGCGGCTGCTGAAGGTGGAGCCCAAGGACGAGGTCGGCTCGGTCTTCACCGACGACGAACTCACCCGCCTGGTCAAGGACTCGTCCGCGGCCGGTCTCCTCGGCCCCGAGGACGGCGAGCGCCTCCAGGACGCCCTGGAGCTCGGCACCCGGCCGGTCGTCGAAGTCATGGTGCCCCTGGAGCGCGTGGTGACCGTCGGCCACGACATCACCCCGCGCGCGCTGGAGCGGACAGCCTCCGACCACGGCTTCTCCCGCCTCCCGGTCACCGGCCCCGGCGAGGAGATCCTGGGCTACCTGCACATCAAGGACGCCCTCGGCGTCCCCGACCGCGACCAGCCCTTCCCGCGAACGTCGTTGCACCCGATCACCAAGGTCGCACTCGACACCCCGCTGGACGACACCATGACGGCCATGCGCGCGGCGGGCACCCACCTCGCGGCCGTCACCGGGAGCAAGGGCACCGTCCTCGGCTTCGTCACCATGGAGGACCTGCTCGAAGAACTCGTGGGCGCGGCCCACGACCCGAGCGCCTGACGGTAGGACGCCCTCCGCTCGTCGGCCCACCCCGGAATGCCGAGACCGCGAGACCGTTGCCCGCATGCTGCTCACGGGCAACGGTCTCGCACCCTTCCTACGGCCTGCAGGGTGCGCACGGCCGCGCCCTTGAGCTGGGGCCGCTCCCTCACGAACCGCCGGACAGCACGCGACGGCTCGCGGCTGAGCCAGTGCAGGGCCGCACCCGGCCTGGGCCGCAGTACGGCGCCCTCGTGCACGATCAGCTCCCCCGTCTTGAGCGAATCCTTGTACGCGGCGTCGCCCCTGCCGAGGTCAACCAGGTCGATGCCTGCGCCGGCAGCCGCCTCGATCACGCGGCGGTAGAGAACGAGACCCGGCGAGTACCTGGCGACGTCCCGGTCGTAGGCGGGGAACCAGCACGACAGCACGGTGCGCGAGCGCAGACCGAAATGTGCGGCGACAGGCCTCTCGCCCGCGTACAGCACCGACAGCAGGCCCGAGCAGGCGGGTGCGTCCGTCTCGGCGAGATTACGCACCAGGCCGCTGATCCAGTCCTGAGCGAACCGGTCACGCCGGCCAGTCCGGCGGTACTGGGCGGACTTCCACTCCATCAAGGTCCGCAGGACCGCCGGGTTCCGGTCGTCGAACACGAACCTCAGGGGCCCGACCTGCCGCGCCAGGCGGCGCTCCTGCGCCAGGGTCGACTTCAGGAACCGACGGGAGCCTGCCCGGAGCACCTCTTCGTAGCAGGCGTAGCCGCCGGCCAGATCGATGACTGGCGAAGCGAACCGCCCGGTCGCATACGGCAGGAACAGGTCCTGACCGCTTTCGAGATGGTTGAACTCCCAGACGGACAGAGAGCCGGCGCGCAGCAGCTCATACGGATCGACGCTCACTCCGGGGCGCAGAACAGCGCCCTGACAGTCGGAGACACCCAAGCCGATCGCACGGCCGCGGCCCCACCGGCCTCGCTCGAACGGGAAGAAGCCGACCGGCTCTCCGCCCTGACGCACCACCGCAACCCTGGCACCGGGCCGGACACGGCCGACCGCCTGGCAGAACTCCGGACTCATGAAGGGATTGGCCACCAGGGCCGTCGTGGCCCACAGCTCACCCCACAGCTCAAGGTCTGCCCGGCCCATGTCGGCAGGGTGAATCACGTCGATGCGTTGGACGGACATTGCGGCTCCTGGTTCGTGGACTACTCGTGGGGGCCGCAGCCCGTCTCCCACCACGCGAGCAGTGGGTCAGGCCATGCCGGACGACGCGCGCACAGACGTGGGCCCCACTGTCTCAACGACCCGCAGCGCCTCTAGGCCAGCCTGTTCGCCCCAAGACGCCTCCCCATCGGTCGCGGCCGCGCCGGCCTGGGTTGGCGGCACTGCGGTCAGCAGCCGCCCGATGAGACGGGCGCACCGACGCCAATCTGCAGCGTGGTCGCGGCGGGGGTGGCGCAGCAGCCGCCGCCGCTCTGCTCGGCGGCCTCGGGCTGGTCGAAGAGGCCGGCGCCGCCGCAGACTCCGGTTTCGGGGAGGGTGAGTTCGACGCGCTCGGCGGCCTCGCGATCACCGGCGAGGGCGGCGGCGATGGAGCGGACCTGCTCGTAGCCGGTCATGGCGAGGAAGGTCGGGGCGCGGCCGTAGGACTTCATGCCGACCAGGTAGACGCCCTGCTCCGGGTGGGAGAGCTCGTTCACGCCGTGCGGGTAGACGGTGCCGCAGGAGTGCTGGTTGGGGTCGATCAGCGGCGCCAGCTCGGTGGGGGCCTGGAGGCGCTCGTCAAGGCCGAGGCGGAGTTCGGCGAGGAAAGACAGGTCGGGGCGGAAGCCGGTCAGCCCGATGACCTCGTCCACCGCGTCGAGGCGGCGGCCGTCCTCGCCGACCAGGACCAGGCGGTCGTCCGCGTCCCGTTCGACGGCTTCGGTGCGGAATCCGGTGACCGCGTCGGCGTATCCGTTGTCCACGGCGGCCTTGGCCGCGAGACCGAGGGCGCCGCGGGCGGGGAGCTGGTCGGCTTCGCCGCCGCCGAAGGTGGAGCCGCTGATGCCGCGGCGCAGGATCCACACGGCGTGGGTGCCGGGCTCCTCCTTCGCGAGGTCGGCCAGGTAGGCGAGGGCGGTGAAGGCGGAGGCGCCTGAGCCGATGACGGCGGTGCGCTTGCCCGCGTACCGGGCTCGGACAGCCGGGTCCTTGAGGTCGGGCACGCGGTAGGAGACCCGCTCCGAGGCGGCGCGCTCGCCCAGGGCGGGGAGGCCGTCGCCGCCGAGCGGGCTGGGCGTCGACCAGGTGCCGGAGGCGTCGATCACCGCGGCGGCCAGGATCCGCTCTTCGCGGCCGTCGGCGGTGCTGAGGTGGACGGTGAACGGCTGGGCGTCCCGGTCGGCGTCCACCACGCGGTCGCGGCCGGTACGGGAGACACCCGTGACCGTGGCGTTGTAGCGCACCCGGCGGCCCAGCACATCGGCCAGGGGCTGGAGGTACTTCTCCGCCCAGTCACCACCGGTCGGGTACGCGGCGCCGTCGGGCTTGACCCAGCCGGTCGGGGCGAGGAGCTTCTCGGCCGCCGGGTCGATGACCTCGGCCCAGGTGGAGAACAGTCGTACGTGGGACCAGTCGCGGGTGGCGGTGCCCGCGCTCGGCCCGGCCTCCAGGACCAGGGGCTCAAGGCCGCGTTCGACGAGGTGAGCGGCGGCGGCCAGGCCGACGGGGCCGGCGCCGATGACCACGGTCGGAAGGGGCGCGGGGGCGGTGTTGTCGCTCATCGGGGGCTCCATTGGCAGGCTTCCGTCGATCTTCTGGTTCGACGTTTGTCGATATCGCCGACTCCTGGAGCCTGCACCACAGCATCGACCGATGTCAATATCGACACATGTCGAATCTGAGTGCGGTCGAGCTGCCCCTCCTCAGCGAGCCCGTCGCGCCCTGCTGTCCCCCGCTGAACGAACGGCCGCTGAGCACGGAGGAGGCCGAGCGGACGTCGAAGATGTTCAAGGCGCTCGGCGACCCGGTGCGGCTGCGACTGTTCTCGCTGGTCGCCTCCCACGCGGGCGGGGAAGCCTTCGTGTGCGACATCTCCGACGTCGGGGTCTCCCAGCCGACCGTCTCCCACCACCTGAAGAAGCTCAGGGACGCGGGCCTGCTTTCCTCCGAGCGGCGCGGCACCTGGGTCTACTACCGGGTCGAACCCGCCGTCCTCGCAGCGATGGGCGCCCTGCTGACCAGCGCGGCCACGAAGGGGGCGTGACGCGGATGCGAGTCGCGCCGCTGCTTGCGGAACACGCGGACGAGGTCCTGGCGATCTACCAGGCCGGGATCGACGAGGGCAACGCCACCTTCGAGACCGCCGCGCCCACGTGGACGGTCTTCGACGCGTCCAAGCTGCCCGAGCACCGCTTCGCCGCCATCGGCGAGGACGGCAAGGTCCTGGGCTGGGTCGCCGCCAGTGCGGTCTCCGACCGGTGCGCGTACGCCGGGGTGGTCGAGCATTCCGTCTACGTCCACCCTGGCGCTCGCGGGCGAGGGATCGCCCGCGCCTTGCTGGATGAGCTGATCGCGTCCACGGAAGGGGCGGGCATCTGGACGATCCAGTCCGGCATCTTCCCCGAGAACACCGCCAGCCTCGCCCTCCACCAGCGCGCCGGCTTCCGGATCATCGGCACCCGTGAGCGCATCGGGCGTCACCACGGCGCGTGGCGGGACGTGGTCCTGCTGGAGCGTCGCAGCCCGGCCATCGCCTGACGAAGGGGGCAGGGGCCGGCCTGCGGCGGAGGGTCAGTAGGAGCGCGGAGACATGACCTGCGGCTCCGCGCCGGTCGGCTCCAAGAAGCAGCGAGGGACACCGGGACCGGGTGTCGCCCGTACCGCGACCTGCGTCGGCGGGTCCGTCGGAAGCTCGACGTGCACGGTCACGGGGTGGTCGTCATGTGTGGTGGCATACCCGGTCGCTTTGCCGTCGACGAGCACTTCCACCCCGGCGGTGTGGCCGGTCTGGACGGTGGCGCTGACCGAGTGCCCCACGTGGTCGATGTGGAAATGATGCCGTTGCTCATGAGGTCGCCTCCGGCTCATGCACCTGCATCGCCGCTCCTGTATCCAGCGTAGGCACGTGACCTGATGTCCCGGTAGCCAAGCCGCTCTCGGTTACGCCGAAGCGGCGGCCAGGAGGGCGGCGATCTCGCGGGCGGCGTCACGCGCCGGGCGGCCGACGCCGATGAGGGTGGCGGAGGCGGGGCCGGTCCAATCCCCGTAGCCGAGAAGGTGCAGACGGGGCTCGCCGACAGCTCGGGTGCCCTCGGTGGGGATGTGCCCACGGGTCACCCGCAGGCCGAGGGGCGCGAGGTGGGAAAGGGCGGGACGGAAGCCGGTGCACCAGATGATCGCGTCGGCCTCGGCGCGGTTGCCGTCGGCCCATTCGACGCCGCCCGGGGTGAGGCGGGTGAACATCGGCTGGGCCTTGAGGAGGCCCGCGTCGCGGGCCTCTCGTACGGGCGGGACGGCGACGATGTCGCCGAGCGAGGCGACACCGCCGGTGTCGGTGCGGCCCTCGTCGAGGGCGCGTCGGCGGGCGGTGGCGTGGTCGAAGAGCGCCCGGCCGTCGATGTCGTCTGCGAGGTACCGGGGTTCGCGCTGGGTCACCCAGGTCAGCTCAGTGGAGTGGGCGAGGTCGGCGGCGATCTGGGCGCCGGAATTTCCTCCTCCGACGACGATCACGCGTCGCCCGGTGAACTCGCCGGGGCTGCGGTAGTTCACCGTGTGGAGCTGGGTGCCGGTGAAGTCTGCGCGACCCGGGACCGCCGGGATGAAGGGACGCCACCAGGTACCCGTGGCGCTGATGACCGCACGGGCCTGCCAGCCGCCGGTGTCGGTCACCACCCGCAGGAACTCGCCGTCCCGGTGGACTGCTTCGACGTGGACACCGCGCTGGACGGGGAGCTCGTACCGCTTCTCGTAGTCGGCAAGGTACGAGACCACGTGCCCGGCGTCGGGGTAGACCTCGCCCGGCTGCGGCGGCATGAAGCGGCCGGGCAGAGAAGAGAAGGCTGCCGGGGAGAACAGATGCAGGGAGTCCCAGGCGTGCTGCCAGGCACCGCCCGGTGCCACCTGGGCGTCGAGGATGACGTGCTCGACGCCCAGACGGCGCAGGTGGTAGCCGGCGGCGAGCCCGGACTGGCCGCTGCCGATCACCACCACATCCGCCCGCCGGGTCATGCGGCAGGCGTCCCGCTGTCGCTCTTGCCTCGCATGAAGATGACGGCCACGAGGGCCAGGCCGACGACCGCCCCGACGAGCTGCATGCCGATGAAGCCGAGTACGGAGGCGGGAGCGATGCCGGCGAAGGTGTCGGTGAAGGCGCGGCCGATGGTGACGGCGGGGTTCGCGAAGGAGGTCGAGGACGTGAACCAGTACGCGGCGCCGATGTACGACGCCACCGCCACGGGGGCGAAGCGCAGCCGGTCCGTCTTGGCCAGGCCGAAGATCAGCAGGATCAGGCCGGCGGTGGCGACGACCTCGCCGAGGAGCAGGTTGCCGTCGGAACGGTCGTGCGTGGACCACTGCACCAGCGGCTCGCCGAACATCGCGTCCGCCAGGATCGCGCCCGCGATGGCACCGACGACCTGCGAGGGGACGTACACAGCGAGCTCGCGCGCTGTGACGCCGACACCGCCACGCCGGGCGGTCCACCACTCGGCCAGCGTCACGGCCGGGTTGAAGTGCGCGCCCGAGACCGGGCCGAGCAGCGCGATCAGCACCCCGAGCCCGAAAACCGTGGCGGTCGAATTGGCCAGCAGTCGGAGGGCGACATCCTGGGTCAGCTCGGTGGCCTGAATGCCGGATCCGACCACGACCGCCACCAGGGCGGCGGTACCGACGAGCTCGGCGGCGGCACGGGCGATCAGCGGGGTGCGGGGCGGGGTCGCGCCGGGCGCGGGCTGCGGAGCGGTGTCGGCGGCTATCGCGTCGCTCGCGGCGGGCTCGGTGGCGGTCAAGGCAAGGTCTCCTCGGGCAGGTGAGGCAAAGCGCGGAAGGCTAAGGGCAGGACCGCTTGAGGTTCGCTTCGGCGGTGGCACGCGCGGTCTGGGCGAGGTCGGCGAACTGACCGGCGAGGGCTTCGATGACTTCCGGGCGCAGACGGTAGTAGATGTACCTCCCGCAGGGCTCCGTATCGACGACCCCTGCCTCACGGAGCACCTTCAGGTGGTTGGAGAGGTTGGTCTGCTTGGCACCCGTCTCCTCAACGAGGTGGGTGGTGCAGAGCGTCTCCTTGGCGAGGAGGGTCACGATCCGGAGCCTGAGCGGGTCGGCCAGAACCCGGATCAGATCAGTGTCGACTGACGTCATCATGGACTGATACTGTCACATCAGTTGGGGCTGACACCAGTCCGAGCTGACCCTATTGGCTCCTTTGAACGGGAACGCCATGTCCACGCCCTCCTCACCCCGCCTGCCGGACGAACGCCTGGCCGCAGGGGCTGCCCGCCTCGCATCCCGGTACGCCGGACACTTCGGCCCGGAGACCGTCCTCGGCCTCCTCGCCGACTCCTACGCCCGGCTCGCCGAGCACGCCCGCATCCGTACGCACCTGATCGTGCTCGCGGAACGGCTGACCGCCGAGCGCCTCGACGCCCTCGCCCACACCCACGGCATCGCGGGCGACGCGCGGACACGGGTGCTGTTCGTGTGCAGCCACAACGCCGGCCGCTCCCAGATGGCCGCCGCCCTCCTCGCCCACCGAGCAGGCGAGCGCTTCACCGTCTCCTCGGCGGGAACCCACCCCGCCGCCGACGTGGAGCCGCACATCGCCCAGGCCCTGACCGAGGCCGGCGTGGAAATGGCCGACCCCTACCCCAAGCCGCTGACCGAGGAAGTCGTCCAAGCCGCCGACGTCGTCATCACGATGGGCTGCGGCGACGCCTGCCCCGTCGTGCCCGGCCGCCGCTACCTCGACTGGCCGGTCCCCGACCCCGAAGGCGCACCGATCACCGTCGTCCGCGACATCCGCGACGCCATCGACGCCCACATCGCCGACCTGCTCACCGAGCTCGGCGCCTGAAACCGCCAATCCCCGCAGTTGTCTGACCCCCAAGGAAGAACGATGTCCTCCACCCCTGCCGCATCCGTCCTCTTCGTCTGCATCCACAACGCCGGCCGCTCCCAGATGGCGGCGGGGTTCCTGCGCCACCTCGCCGGGGACCGCGTCGAGGTCCGCTCCGCAGGTTCCATGCCCGGTGACCAGATCAACCCGTCCGCTGTCGCCGCCATGGCCGAGCTGGGCATCGATATCTCCGACCAAAAGCCCAAGGTCCTCACCCCCGAGGCCGCCCAGGCGTCCGACTACATCATCACCATGGGCTGCGGGGACGCCTGCCCGTACTTCCCTGGCAAGACCTACCTCGACTGGCAGCTCGAGGACCCGGCCGGCCAGGGCGTAGAGGCCGTCCGCCCCATCCGCGACGAGATCAAGGGCCTCATCGAGGGTCTCATCGCCGAGATCGACGCGAAGAAGCAGGACTGATCCCGTGACCGACGCGACCGCTCCCGACGACGGCATACGCAACGTCATCATCATCGGCTCCGGCCCCGCCGGCTACACCGCCGCCCTCTACACCGCCCGCGCCCAGTTGAAGCCCCTGCTGTTCGGCAGCTCCATCTTCGTCGGCGGGTCGCTGACCACCACGACCGAAGTCGAGAACTTCCCCGGCTTCCCCGACGGGGTCGACGGCCCCGACCTCATGGCGAACATGCGCGCCCAGGCCGAGAAGTTCGGCGCCGAGATGATCGACGACGACATCATCTCCGTCGACCTCACCGGCACCATCAAGGAAGTCACCGACTCCGAGGGCACCGTCCACCGCGCCAAGACGGTGATCGTGGCGACCGGGTCCGGCTACCGCAAGCTCGGCCTGCCCAAGGAGGAAGAGCTGTCCGGTCGCGGGGTGTCCTGGTGCGCGACCTGCGACGGGTTCTTCTTCCGCGACCGCGACATCGTCGTGGTCGGCGGCGGCGACACCGCCATGGAGGAGGCCACCTTCCTCACCCGCTTCGCCAAGTCCGTCACCGTCGTCCACCGCCGTTCCACCCTGCGCGCCTCCAAGGTCATGCAGAACCGCGCCTTCACCGACGACAAGATCTCGTTCGCCTTCGACAGCGAGATTGCCGAGATCAAGGAGGCGAACGGCATGCTCTCGGGTGTCGTCCTCCGCGACACCTTCACGGGCAAGCTCCGCGACCTGGACGTCACCGGCCTGTTCATCGCGATCGGGCACGACCCGCGCACCGAGCTGTTCACCGGCCAGCTCGACCTCGACGACGAGGGCTACATCACCGTCGAGTCTCCGTCCACGCGGACGAACATCCCCGGCGTCTTCGCCGCCGGCGACGTCGTCGACCACACCTACCGGCAGGCCATCACCGCAGCCGGCACCGGCTGTGCGGCAGCACTGGACGCCGAGCGGTACCTCGCCGCCCTGCGCACGCAGGACGAGCCGATGGCCGCAGCCGTCTGACTCGAGCAGACTGGTGGGGCCCACTCGACGAGCGGGCCCCGGTCGGCATGCTCCGCACCGGCCGGCTCTCGGCCGGAGTCAACGTCCGAGCGGAGGCGTTGGCGATGGCGCAGTAGGCGAGCGCCCCGAAAGAGGAAAGCCGATCGCCCCGCGCACGTCGGCACTCGAGGCGAGTACGGCCACGACGACGCCCACCACGAGTTCGGGCGGCGGCACCTGCTGATGCGACAACGGCGTCGCTCTCACCCTGCAACCACTGGTCCTGAGGCAGGAAGAGCACTACAGGCGAGCGACTGCAAATCCGATGAATAACCAGTACGGCCCGCCCGGTCTTCGTCCGGGCCCGTTGCCGGATAAGTCTCGGCGTCGGCGAACTACTCGGAGGTGGGTACGAGAGCGCCGGCAATGGCCTCCCCCATCCGTCCCCAGACCCGGCCCGACCGCATCCCTCAGCCCACAAGCGCACTACAGGAAGCGATGGCAACCATCACCACCACGAGGAGGCCGACGAACAGTCCGATGGCAGGCCAATCAGGTCCCCCCGTCTCAGGCCGCTGCACCGTCATGCCCGCCATGAGCCCGCACCTACGGCAGAAATGAGGGCCAGGCCCCCACACGCGGCCCTGGCTACCGCAACGGTCGCAGCGCACAGAGCGCCCTTGGTCTGTCATGAGCGCGAAGCGTAGTGGGATTCGCAGGCCACAGGCCGACAGTACGACTGCCTGCCGAGAAGTCACGGCAGTCAGCATCGAGATCAACACTGCGGTATCCCTCCCAGTTGTGAGCGGGGATGGCAGACTGCGGCCCATGTCTCATGACGCGTTCAGGTCCACGGCACCTCGTGCGCTGCGTGATCCCGACCAGCTGCGTGCCCGGCTGGATGCAGTGCGGACCGATCCCGTGGTGCGCCCGTTGAACGACTGGGTGGAGAACCTGCGCGCTCGGCTAGGGGACGGCGAGTCCGTGCCGTGGTTCGACCCCGCTTCCGCCGGCGTGGGGGCCCGGAGTCTGTTCCTGCTGGAAGCCCCGGGCCAGAAGTCCATGGGAGCGGAAGCAGGGCTGCGGCGCGCCGGCAGCGGCATCATCTCCATCGACAACGACGACATGACCGCCCAGAACTGCTGGACGCTGCGCGCCGAGGCCGGCCTGCCGTACCAGGAGTCACTGCACTGGAACGTGGTGCCGTGGTACCTCGGCACTGCTGACCGCATCGCCGCCCCGGGGAAGACCGAGATCGAGCGTGCAGCGCCCTTCCTCCACGAGGTGATGGCCATGCTGACCTCGCTGGAGGTCGTCGTTCCCATGGGACGCAAGGCCCAAGCCGGATGGGCTGCCTACCAGAAACGCTACGCGCCGAAGGTACACACCCTTCCCACCTGGCACCCCAGCCCCCGGGTCTTCGCTTCGCGGCCCGCAGCGCGCCAGGAGATCCTGGAGGTCCTTCAGGAAGCGGCACACCTGCTGCGTGCAGCGTGACAACGACAAGGCCGCCGACAGCAGATGTGGACCAACGGTCCTTGCCTTCCCTCCCCTGGCACGTCAGGCCTGATCGTTCACGCCCCGCCAGGGATCAATCACCTCACTGCCTGCCGGAGCGCCCGCAACCCCGGTACACGGCTGAGTCGGCCCTCGCGATGTAGTTCGACGCGACTACGGGCGGCACTTCCCACAGGCATTCATCCCTGCCTGAAGTGCCTCGTACAGAGTGATCTTCTCGTGGCCCCCGGGCAAACACCTCGGGTACTGGCCACCGGGCTCGTCGCGGTGGTACGCGGTGCCCCTCTTGCCGGGGCCGCTGTTCGACGTCCACCCATAGGAGACGGTGACGGTCCTATCGAGCCGCGCGAGCTCGCGATCGAGACCGCGAGCTCGGCGCATAGTTCGCGCCGATGTGCGGCGATCCGTTCACGTACGCGTTCCACGGTTTCCATGTGGTCCCGTCCCCCATCACCATGATCTGACGATCCGGTCGCGAACAGCCGCTCCCGGGCAGGGCTGCCATCCATACCCGGTCGTCCGACGTGGACGGGAGGGCGGAAGGCTGCTTCACGCCACCGCGCAAATGGCCGCGCCCGTTGCCATATTCCGACGGCCGTCCGGTCATGTAGTCGCAGACCACCGCCAACAGGAACCGGCGAACAGAACAATGGCGGGCCAATCAGGGCCTCTGACGCACCGCGCCAAACCCCCGGAGGCGCCTGCGGACTGACACACGCCGCAGCCCACCACCGGCCTGACCGCCTCGGCCCGGTACTCGCGGTGAGCGCGGCTGGGCCTCACGCCCAGAGGGCCTCGGCGAGGGCCACTCCCAGGAAGACCGCGCCAAGGCCGACGACCACGCTGACGATCACGTTGACGGCCGCGTAGAGTTTCGCGCCGTCCTCGACCAGCCGCAGCGTCTCGTACGAGAACGTCGAGTACGTGGTCAGCGCCCCGCACAGGCCTGTCCCGATCAGCAGTTGCACCTGCGAGGGCGCCGCCCCGGCGGTCACCGCCCCGGTGACCAGACCCAGCAGCAGGCAGCCGAACACGTTCACGGTGAAGGTGCCCCAGGGGAAGACGGTGTCGTGCCGTCTCTGCACCGCCCGGTCGGTCAAGAACCGCAGCGGGGCACCGACCGCCGCACCGAGGACCACCAGCAGCCAGTTCACTTGGCCTTCTCCCGGCCCACGTACCGGATGACCTCGCAGTCGTCGAGGATCACCAGCCCCTCGTCCACCAGCTCATCGAGCTCCGGCAGGAACGCACGGATCTTGTCCTCGGCATCAACGATGACGACCGCCACCGGCAGGTCCTCGCTCAGCGACAGCAGCCGCTGCGTGTGGATCAGCGACGAGGCCCCGAAGCCCTCGATCCCCCGGAACACGCTCGCGCCCGCGAGCCCGGTTTTACGCGCCCGGTGCACGATCTCCGTGTACACCGGCTTGTGGTGCCACAGATCGGTCTCCCCGACGAAGATCGTCACTCGCAGGGCCCTGCCCGTCAGCCTGGTCATCGCTGCCTCCATGCCAGTACGCGGCGGGTCACCCACACCGCGGTCCACACCGCCACCAGCGCCGCGACGACCGTCAGGACCAGGTACGCCAGCCCCGTACGGGCCTGTCCTCCGACCGCCAGCTTCTGGATGTCCACCGCGTACGTCGAGAACGTCGTGAAACCGCCCAGCACACCGGTGCCGAAGAACGGCCGCACCAGCCGGTGTGCCGACCACAGATCCGTGATCACGACCATGAATACGCCGATCACCGCGCATCCGACGGCATTGACGGCCAGAGTCGTCCACGGAAAGCCGCCCGCCACGGTCGGCCATATCAGCGAGGCCCCGTACCGGGCCGACGCCCCGATCGCACCTCCGAGCGCCACCACCGCGACGACCGGCACCAGTTCCCGGGCCAGGTCACGTCTGCGCCCGCCGGCGGACAGATCGACATCAGGGACGGCGGGTTCGCCTGCCAGCCTGGACGAAGGAACTCCCATGGATACGCATCTCCTACCTGCAGGGCACCCGCAACCCGGGCACAGACCATCGCAAGTAGGGACCGTTGGCGGCGCGGATGCCGCGGTTCGGGTACGGCGGGCCCCACCGCCACGCGGCAACCCCACGAGACCACCGCTCCCACCAGACTAGCGGCCGACCCTCTCCGCTCGCCAAAGCCGGTCACCGACAACGCGCGATTGCTCGTGCGACGCAGCGGTCCGGTTCCACCTGTCCGACCCACGGACGCACCGAGATCCAGGGCAACTGCCGCCTTCGCCGAGACACCAGGCACGGGCGTGCCCCATCCGTGCCCTTCAGGGCGGCGAACAACGGTCGACAGAGGTCTGGAAAGACTCCCGCCACAGTCCTTACAGCCGACCGTATCCCCAGGTCAGAAGCCATATCGACACCCGTGGCGTCATTGATTCCCAAGCTTATAGCGCGGGTTCGATTCCCGTCATTCGCTCTTCCGCGAAGGCCCAGGTCAGAGACCTGGGCCTTCGTCGTTGTCCAGACCGACTCGGAAGCCGCGCACCACCTGTGCACCACCTCCCGCCCGACACTGAACGGCATCTCGCCCCGCGCGCCACCCGAGATGTCCGGCCAGACATCGCCCGCATCGGCCAGCGCCTCGCCTGACTCGCACGGGAAGCCGTGCCATAACGTGCCAGTAGGGGCGGTGAACAGCGGTCAGCAAAAAGGGCCGACGAGGCGGCCAGATCCGAGCAGGAAGGGATTGTTTCCGCAGGTCAGGGCATACACGCACCCCAGGGCCGATGGGAGCGCATTGCGGCCACCGTGTGCAGCGGGCTCGAACGGCGCTACGGCTTGATGTTCTGGTTCACATGGAACAGATTGCCAGGGTCGTACACCTTCTTGACCTCGACAAGGCGTTCGTAGTTGCCACGGTAGTTGGCCCTGATCCGGTCCTGGTCGTCTTCGGCCATGAAGTTGATGTACCCGCCCTCCTCCGAGTGCGGGGCGGTCGCCTGGTAGTAGTCGCGCACCCAGGCGATGTTGGCCTCGTTGTCGGCGGGGTCCGGCCACATTCCGGCGATGACGGTAGCGAACGTGGCGTTCCGGTAGGCGAAGGCCGTCGCGTCCGATGCCACGCGGTGGCAGGCGCCGTTGATCGGGTAGATGTGCACGGTCGAGCTGACGGCGGGTAGCCGAGGCCCGTACTCAAGATGCGCCGTGATCGCCGCGTCACTCAGCTCGGTGACGAAGTTGGCCTTCCAGTAGTGCTGCAGGCCGGGTGGTACCAGCGCGTCGAACGCGCTGTTGAGCGCCGGATACGGCATCGGGCCGACGTGCTCGGCGACCACCGGCGCGATGTCGCGGAACCGCTGGACCGCGCGCTCTCCCTCGTCCATCGGTCCGGCCCAGCACGCCACGATCAGGATGAAGGTGTCGCCGTGCCGGTTCTCTGGGATGAAGGGCAGTGGAGGGGCGATCTGGAAGGCGGGGAACCCGCCTAGTTCCTCCGGGGCGTCGGCGATGAGTTCACGGAACGCGCGCAGAACCGTGCCGGCGTCCTCCAACTCGTAGAGGAGGGGCCCACCGTAGATGTCCTTGACCGGACTGAGCTGGAACTCGAACGAGGTCACCGCGCCGAAGTTGCCGCCGCCACCCCGGATGGCCCAGAACAGGTCGTCGTGTTCCTTCTCGCTCGCCACGAGGAGCGTGCCGTCCGCGGTCACCACATCGGCCGAGATCAGGTTGTCGCAGCTCAGACCCAGGCCGCGGGCGAGATAGCCGATGCCGCCACCGAGGGTGAGCCCCGCGACACCGGTCGTGGAGATGATCCCGCCCGTGGTCGCCAGACCGAACGCGTGCGCCGCCGCGTTGAAGTCGCCCCAGGTCGCTCCGCCATCCACACGCGCGGTCCGCCGCTCGGGATCAACGCGCACGCCTCGCATACCGGACAGGTCGGCGACCACGCCGTCGTCGCAGGTCCCGAAGCCGGGCACGCTGTGCCCACCGCCACGCACCGCGAGATCCAGCGCGTTGTCCCTCGCGAAGCCGACCGTGGCCATGACATCGCCCGCGTTGACGCAGTGCACGACCGCAGCCGGGCGCCGGTCGACCATGGCGTTGTAGACCTTGCGTGCCTCGTCATAGCCGTCGCTGTCAGGGGTGACCACTGCCCCCCGTACTCGTTCCCGCAGCTGTTCGATCGATGAGTTGCCCATAGTCACTCCTCGCGCGTCACTCCTCGCGCGTCATTGCCGCGTGATCCGGAGGGCACGGCCCCACGCACCGGTCGGCCTTCACTCCCGGCCAAGCCGTGCGCCCCATTTGCCTCTCGGGCTGATCTGATTCCACGCTACGCCGCTGAGACGGAGGCTCAACTCGGCGGCTCGGGAGGTGGCGGAGGACATCTGGGGCGGCGGCACCCAGGCGCCGGCCCTGCTCCCCGGCCGTGACACCGCTCCAACCCGGCGTGCCCCAACCGTGCCCTTCAGAGCGGTGAACAACGGTCACCGCTGGCGCCAGGCGCACCCTCGGAAACCGACCCCGGCGGGCGAAGTGGCAGGTCAGCGCCTTACACGGCGCTATGGCGTCGTTGATTCCCAAGCCTATAGAGCGGGTTCGATTCCCGTCATCCGCTCCACGTCGAAGCCCCAGGTCACCGACCTGGGGCTTCGACGTTGTCCACGCCTTCCTGGCACCGCGCACCACCCCCGCACCGCCTGCCCTTCTCGCGTCGGAGCAAGTGCGGCGGCGGGACGACCAGGACCACGGCCAGAAGGCGCGGCCTCATCCGCGGGAGAGCCTGGGTCTCGAACCACCCGCCGGAGGCGAGCACGTGACGACGAGCCGTACCGGGGGCGGGGTCGCCGAGTTCGGACGGGTCGATGCCGAGGTCACCGGGCAGCCCCGCCGGCGGTACGGAGGCCGGCCTCGGTGGCGGCGGCGTTGCGGATGCGGCTGATCTCGGCGGCGATGTCCCGGGCCTCGCCGAGGTCGGTGACCTCTCCGGCGCGGGCCTCCAGCACGTGGAGTCGAGCGGCGGTCTCCGGGTGCCGGGCAGTGGCCACCTCGACGGCCCACGCCTCCGTGAAGGTGCGGAGGGGGATGGCGGAAACCTCGGCGCGTGCGCGGGCGGTGCTGGCCGCGCGGTCGCGGTCGAAGTCGGCAAGCAGGTGCGGGGCCACCTGGGCGAGGGCGGCGCGGATCGCCTCGGGCTGAGCGGGCGGCTGCGGGACAGTGGACGGCTGGGGCGCGGTGCTCATGCGGCTTCGGTCCTCTCCTCCTCGCCAAGTTCGCCCGCACGGTAGGCGTTGGCAAGGGTGGTGACGTGCTGGCGGGACCAGCCGACGCGGCGGCCTGCCGCAGCTTTCTGCCCATAGCGGTCGGCGGAGCCGATCCGGCCCACCGTGCGATTGAGGTGCGCCTGCGCCCGCGCAAGGGCCTGCTCGGCCCGGCGGACGGCCTTGAGGGCGTCGTCCAGATCGGCCTTCTCGTCGTCGGTCAGGGTTCACTGGCGGCTCGCACAACCCGAGCGTAAACCGTCACCATGACGTGACGCTATGGGACTCTCCCGCTGGAGGACCGAGCCGGGAGAAGCGACGCACCATGCACATGGGTGGAAGCCGAACCCTGAAGCGCACGGGCGCCGGGCGTCCAGGGGTTACCTCACGGCAGACAGGAGCCGCGCGAACGCCGCCGGCCGTGCCACAACGTGCCGGCAGAGGCGGTAAACAGCGGCCAACAGAGGGGCCGACAGGCCCGCTCCTACGCGACTCCCGGCCATCATCTCAGCAGGTCAGAGGCTATGCAGGCCCTTGAGTGCCGGGTGATTCCCCGACCCGACAGCGGAGCTCCAGGTCCAGCTCTTCGACGGGGCGGGGATCGCGCCGCGGGACGTCACCCCGTGGAACGCCTACCCCTGGTACATCAACCGCTCGCCGAAGGCGGCCGAGCTCCAGGCCGGCGTCGAGGTCCTCAAGCAGTTGCTGGGGCTGATGCCGAAGGTCGAGGTCGTGCTCCTGCAGGGCAGCGAAGCCCAGGACGCGTGGCGCCGCCTGCTCAAGACGCACCCCGGAGCGGTCCGTGAACGCAGTCTGAAGGTCGTCGGCACGTACCACCCGGGACGGCAGGCTCTCTTCACGCCGAACCCGGAGAAACGCGCCCGCCGCGCACGGCACAGAGTCGACTCCTGCCAGAGGGTCGGTGACGTGCTCCGTGGAGTGGGCGGGTCGTCAGGCGTTGGCGGGTGGTCGTCCCGGTCAGGCCGGCGCTTCTCGGCCGGGTCCGGGGGGCGGTACGGGGGCGATGAGGATCTCGGCGGCCGAGGTGGTGTTGTCGGCGTTGACGGCGCGGGCCATGGCGGTGCGGGCGGCGTCGGGTGTGGTGCCGGGGGGCACCACCAGAAGGGCGAAGTGGTCCTTGTCGCCGCGGGTGATGAGGACCGTGTCGTCCCCGACGGGGTCGGAGTCGAGGTGGACGACGCGGCCGTCGACGACCAGTCGGGTGGGCAGGCCGTTCCAGGCGGAGGCGTCCAGACCTACCCGGGTTATGGGGCCGAGGTGCTCGGTGAGGACGCCGATCAGCGCGGGGAGCTCGCCCAGGACGTCACGTGAACGCGGCCACCACGCACCGTCGAGGACCCCCTCACGGGAACCGGTGGTCTCCAGCCGCAGCAGGGCGGTGCCGGGCCGGACCGCAGTGTGGACCGCGTCCGGCAGGACCATCGGGGGCGCGGGCACCGGAGGCCCGTGCGGTGTGTCGGCGTCAGCCATATCGGTCCGCCCGTCCACGGGTGCGGCCGCCCTCGGGCGGTGCCTGAAGGTGCACCGGCGCGCGGGCGCGGCGCTGCCGTGCTTCCACGGTACTCCCGCAGCCGCTGCGCCGCCTGGCGCAGCGCACCCGCCCGGTCGGGAAAATGCCTGGTCGCGGCGGGTCGGAGGCCACGGAACGGGCGTGCGCACAGCGGAGGTACCGGAAGCACTTCGCACACCGGCTTCCCCGCAGGTGTCGTTCCCGGCGAACACGAGAAGCCGGGCTGCCGCGGGTGGCCCGGGGGCGGGTCCGGGTTGCGTCCTGGGAAGTGGTGCAGGGGTTCGACCTGATCCGGGGGTTGCTCCGGCGTCAGGTCGAAGCCGGGCGCGAACCGGCACTGAGCCCTTGGAGGAGCGCCGGTCATGTGGCGTGCCCGGCCGCCCGAGGGGATCCTGGAGCCGGTACCGCCCGCGTGGCCGGTGCCCGTGCCCGGCCCGGTTGGAGGCACCAGGATGGCCGTCGGAGGTCGCGGGACCCCGGACCGCTCCGAATGCTTCGGGGAGGGGCTGCTCGGGCTGCTCCTGGACCGGGCACACGGGCTACCGCCGCACCTGGTCGCCCCGCTCGTCGCGGAGGCGGTGGCCCGGCTGGGCGGCCGCGACCCCCAGATCCTGCTCCAGGACTACGGCCAGCAGAACCTGGTCCCCCTGCCCGGAGCGGGGGCCGGGGGTCCGCAGCCCATCGACCGGTCCGATGCCGGCCGGTGCTTTGTGGAGTCGCGCCCTTGGGAAGTCCCGGCGGCCGACGGCGTACGGGTCCACCTGCCCCTGCTGGACGGCGGCGACCAGGTGGGGGTCCTCTCGGTCACCCTCGACCGCGCCGGCCGCGACGAGCGTCGCATCCTGCGCAGGATCGCGGGCCTCACGGCCGACTTGATGCACACCAAGAACGGCTACACCGACCTGTTCTTCCGGACCCGGCGCAGCGAACCGATGAGCGTGGCCGCTGAGATCCAGTGGTCGCTGCTGCCCCCGCTCTCGATGGTGATGCCGCACGTCGCGGTGGCCGGAGTCCTGGAGCCTGCCTACGACGTGGCCGGGGACAGCTTCGACTACGCCCTGAACGGCGACATCCTGCACCTCGCCATGATCGACGCCATGGGGCACGGCCTCGACGCGGCCACCATGGCCACCGTGGCCATCGGCGCCTACCGCCACGCCCGCAGGATCAGCATCGAGCTGTCGGAGATCTACCTCTTCATGGACCGGGCCGTCGCCGAGCAGTTCGACCCGGACCACTTCGTGACCGCCCAGATGATGCGCCTGGACACGGAGACGGGCCGGCTCCAGTGGGTCAACGCGGGACATCCCGCGCCGATGCTGGTCCGCGCCCACCGCGTCGTGGGCCGCCTGGAGAGTCCCACGACCCTCCCCGTCGGCTTCGGAGGGGACCAGCCGCAGGTCAGCGCGGTGACACTGGAGCCGGGCGACCGCGTCCTCTGCTTCACCGACGGCCTCGTCGAGGAACACGCCAACGGGCAGGAGCAGTTCGGCGAGGAGCAGCTGATCGACTGGGTGAACCGGCTGGAAGGGGACGACCAGGGGATCCGCACCGTGGCCCGGGAGCTGTCCCACACCCTCAAACGGGCGCGCGGTGAAACCACCTCGGACGATGCCACGCTCGTCCTGTTCGAGTGGCACGGCTGACGGAGGTCCGTGCCCCAGCGTGCCGGTGAACTGCGGACAGGAAACTGCGGGCAGGAAGGGTAGGCCCGAAGCCCGGCACCAAGGGACCCGCATGACTGTGTCCGCAGGTCAGAGGCCGTATGACGACTCAACCCGAGGTGATTCCCGAGCTTATGGCGCGGGTTCGATTCCCGTCATCCGCTCGTGCACGGAGGCCCAGGTCGAGCGACCTGGGCCTTCGTCGTTTTCCAGACCGCTCGGGGACTCCCCCGGGCTCCGACCCGCTGACGCAGGTTCCGACGACCTGCCGACAGGCCCGCCCGCCGACCGCCTCGCTTCCGAATCGCCGAATTCGGAGTGCACGAATACCTGTGTTCGCGGCCTGAGGTTCTAACGTCCATCGCGGGCAGAGATTTTACCGGCGCCACACAGGGAGAAATATTCGCGGCACACGGACCGCGGTGACGTGCTACTGTCGAACCAGTTGCAGTTTTGGTACCCAAAAACTTCAAGCGCCTCCCGTCGGCCGCGTGCCGCACGGAAGCGCTTTGTATTTCCGGTCATTTTCCGGGCAGGGCATCATCGCGGCGACACGGCGTCCGTACGGTACGGATTCCGTCGTACTGCCCCAAGGAGATATGACATGGCTACTGGCACCGTGAAGTGGTTCAACGCGGAAAAGGGTTTCGGCTTCATCGAGCAGGACGGTGGCGGCCCTGACGTGTTCGCCCATTTCTCCAACATCGCCTCCCAGGGCTTCCGCGAGCTCCAGGAGGGCCAGAAGGTCTCCTTCGACATCGCGCAGGGCCAGAAGGGCCCGACGGCCGAGAACATCGTTTCCGCCTGACGCTGACGCGTAATACGTAGCTGGGGCCCGCATCCCTCGGGGTGCGGGCCCCAGCTGCATGCATTTCGCAGGGTTTTCACGTGCACCTGCGCCTCTCGCATTTCTTTCGCTCGCCCGCTTGCGCCGATTATTTCTTTGTCCTGAGCCAGGCTGCCTGCTTTCGCATTTCATTCGGCCCGTTCCGGTGATTCCCAACGCTGTTCATCCGCTGCCGGGTCCTCGATACGCGCCGTATCAAGGAAGGTTCTGTATGAACCCCACACGCACGAACGGCCGTTCCTCCCGCACCCGCCGCAACGGCGGCCACACGTACAGCTCCTCCGCCGGAACGGGCCGGGGCGGTCGCTCCGGTTCGTCCGCCGCGAGCCGATCAGGAGGTCCGAGCCGGTCGGGCGGATACGGCAGGCGTCCCGCCGCCATGCAGGGGGAGTTCGCCCCGCCGAAGACGATCACTCCGGCGCTGCCCGCCGTCGAGGCCTTCGCCGACCTGGCCCTGGACCGGCGCATCCTGGCCGCGCTCACCGCGGAGGGCGTGTCCGTCCCGTTCCCCATCCAAGGCGCGACCCTGCCGAACTCCCTGGCGGGCCGCGACGTCCTGGGCCGCGGCCGGACCGGCTCCGGCAAGACCCTCGCCTTCGGCCTGGCCCTGCTGGCCCGCACCGCCGGACAGCTCGCCGAGCCCCGTCAGCCGCTGGCGCTGGTCCTCGTCCCCACCCGGGAACTCGCCCAGCAGGTCACCGAGGCGCTCACGCCCTACGCCCGCGCCGTGAAGCTGCGCCTGGCGACCGTCGTCGGCGGGATGCCGATCGGCCGGCAGGCGAACGCTCTGCGCAACGGCGTCGAAGTCGTCGTGGCCACCCCCGGCCGCCTCAAGGACCTCATCGACCGCGGTGACTGCCGGCTGAACCAGGTCGCGATCACCGTCCTCGACGAGGCCGACCAGATGGCCGACATGGGCTTCATGCCCCAGGTCACCGCGCTCCTGAACCAGGTCCGCCCCGAGGGCCAGCGCATGCTGTTCTCCGCGACCCTGGACCGCAACGTCGACCTCCTGGTCCGCCGCTACCTCACCGACCCCGTCGTCCACTCCGTGGACCCCTCACAGGGCGCGGTCACCACGATGGAGCACCACATCCTGCACGTGCACGGCGCTGACAAGCAGCGGCTGACGACCGAGATCGCGGCGCGCGACGGCCGGGTGATCATGTTCCTGGACACCAAGCACGCCGTGGACCGCCTCGCCGAGGACCTCCTCCACTGCGGTGTCCGGGCCGCCGCCCTGCACGGCGGGAAGTCGCAGCCGCAGCGCACCCGCACCCTCTCCCGGTTCAAGGCCGGGCACGTCACCGTCCTGGTCGCCACGAACGTCGCGGCACGCGGCATCCACGTCGACAACCTCGACCTCGTCGTCAACGTGGACCCGCCGACCGACCACAAGGACTATCTCCACCGCGGCGGCCGGACCGCCCGGGCCGGCGAGTCCGGCCGCGTCGTCACCCTGGTCACCGCCAACCAGCGCCGCGACATGACTCGTCTCATGGCGGCCGCCGGCATCGTGCCCGAGACCACCCAGGTCCGCTCCGGCGAGGAGGCGCTGCGCCGGATCACGGGTGCCCGGACCCCTTCCGGCATCCCCGTGACGATCACCGCGCCGCCGGCCGAGCAGCGCACACGCGGCTCGGCCTCCCGCGGTCGGCGCGGGCCCGCCTCGGCGGCGAGGCGCGCCGGCGGACGACGTTCCGCCGGCGACGTGGCGGCCTGAGCCGTACGTGATCCGGAAGCTGACCCATCTCTGCAGGAGGCACGTTGTGACGCTGGTCCAGATGCAGCCCCGCCCGACGCACCCCGCCCCCGCGCACCTGACGGCGGCCGACGCCGTGGACACGGCCGGACCGCGGGTCTACGACGACATGACCGTGGAGGTGGCCCTGGCCGTCATGGCCGGGGCCCACACCGCGCACCTGCTCGTCTGCGACAGCGATGATCAGCGCACCGGCCTGGTCACCCGGGCCCAGCTCACCACCGTCCGTGAAGGCCCCACCTACACGGACCGGCTCCAGCTGCGCGACCTCTGCGGCGACGGCGGGCCGCTCACCTCGGCCACCGCCGTGACGATCGGGCGGGCCGTACGTCCCAGGGTCGTCACCTCGTCCGGCGTGGGCGAACAGGACGGCACTCCGGGCGCCCACGCGCCCGCCCTCGTCCTCGCGTGAACCGCCTCACCACGGCGGAACCATCCCCTTCCTCTCCCTGTGAGGCATCATGCGCTGCGTCATCGCCCGCTTCCCCTTCGACCTCACCAAGAGCGGCGTCCTGGACTCCATGAAGGGCGTCAAGCCCGAGGAGGTCGTCGGCGAGTCCGTGATCATCGGCCGCCGCACCTACCCCGTCAAGCAGGTCGGCCAGGTCATCACCCGCCAGGACCGTCGCGACTTCAGCGCGGGTGAAGTCCTCCGCGCCATGACCAAGCTCGGCTTCACCTGCCGCGGCCTCCCCCAGAAGACCGCGCCCACCCGCGCCCCCGACCCGTTCCAGCACGCCGCCGCGATGCTCGGCACCCCGGCGGCGGCCTGACCGTGGCCCACGGGCGAACGTGAGCTGACACACCCGAACAACCAAAAGGGCCCGACCGGCACCCGCCAGCACCCGCCGGTCGGGCCTCTGGCGTATCGGTGGGCAGGTTTCTCCACGGCCGCAGGTCAGTGATCGGAGTAGCTGAAGTCGCCCATGGTCCAGGCGCTGACGTCCGCGATCGAGACGCGGTACATCCCGCCCGTCTCCGGGATCCCCACCGTGCCCTGAAGGATCCGCGCCATGTGGAAGTGCAGATACGCGGGCGGTCCGTCCCTCCGCGTCGTAGCAGCGAAGACCGCGGAGAACTCTCCCAGGCGGGCGGAGTCCGCCAGGACCTCCGAGACCCGCTGCCTCCACACCGCTTCGGGCGCCAGCCGACCGGTGATGACAGCTCCACCGGTGACCACGGTCATGGACATCTGATTGCTCTGCCCGGACTCCACCAGCGTGGCGACGTCAACGAGCAGCTCGTCAAGCTTCGACATGAGAGCCGATCCTATTCACGGGTCACCCCGTCCCCTCAACCGGTCGTGCCACTGGGCGGGACGGGCCGTCACCGTCTTCCCACCAGAGGCACGCCGTGTGACCGGGGTCGCCTTGCGAAGAAGCGCCGGGCGCTGTCACGCGTAGGGGCGAACGGAATGCGCAGGGCAGTCGGTCCCCCTGTCCGTACCCGTCAGAACCGGTCCCTGCCCGCCCATGGCGTGTGCCCCGATATGCGCTGGTCAACCTGACAGTGACCGCCCCGCGGCCCTCCGCGTCACCGTTCGAGGTCGATTACCTGATCACCGGACACGCGGAAATCTATGTTGACCGGAGTAGACATTGGACGTTGGCATGGTTATGGTTTCTGTCGTAGCCCAGAAGGACAGCAAGGCCTGGCAGAGACGAACTGCCGGCCGGCAGTACAGGTAGTCGCAGTGAGCAGGACGGTGCGGCGGTGGAGTTTCGAAGCCAGGGTTTTCGCAGGACGGCGACGGGACTGGCGGCCGGACCGGGTGGCCCGCAGTGATCAGGGGCCGCCGCAAGCGGGACCGCGGTCATGGCAGGTGCGGTACCCGTGAGTGCAGTACGCACACCCGCAGTACGCAGTTCCCCGTAGTAAGCAGTTGATCACCGAGGAAGAACGGAGGAACCCGCGCCATCAGGATCGCCCGGGCGTACGTCTGAGCCCGGGTACCGCAGGACATCGATAGTGAGGTGGTCTCCGGTCAAGCAACCGCGATCCCCGCACCCCCGACAGCAACCAGGTCGGGCGCGCGGACACAGAACGCCGGCGCAGTATCAGGGCCGGCAGGTGGTGTAGAAGTTCCTTCGGGGCCCTGGTGCCAGTACGGCACCAGGGCCCCTCAACGCGTTTCCCAGAGAGGTGCAAATGACAGCAGATGACTCGTACGGCCGTCTCGACGACGACGACTACCCCGCCTACACGATGGGCCGGGCCGCCGAGATGCTCGGCACCACACAAGGCTTCCTCCGCGCCATCGGCAAGGCCCGCCTGATCACCCCGCTGCGCTCGGAGGGCGGCCACCGCCGCTACTCCCGCTACCAGTTGCGCATCGCCGCACGTGCCCGCGAACTCGTCGACCAGGGCACACCGATCGAGGCCGCCTGCCGCATCATCATCCTCGAAGACCAGCTCGAGGAGGCCCAGCGCATCAACGCCGAATACCGCCGCGCCGCCGCATCCGACGGGCCACCAGACTCGGCTTGAGGTGAGTCCGCCCCCCGTCGGCATCGACCGAAGGTCAGGCCCCGTAGGCACGTTCGGATCATCCCGGAGTACTGCTTCATCGGCAGAGGCCGGTCCATCGCCCCCCACGCATGACCTCATGGACCGCGGTCTGCTCTGAGCACACCGCGACCTGAGACCACGCGGCACTCCGGCGTCGCCTCGGTCACGCACGACGTCGGCGTGATGGTGATCCAGGCAGGCGCCGCCCGCGAGGTGATGAAGACCTCCCCCGAGGAGGCCGGAGAGGCGTTGCTCGCCGTCGAATCCAGCGGGCGGTCCCGGCGGCAGTCGCCGCACCCAGGGCGAGGAACGCGTCGGGTGTTCCGGCCCACAGTGCCCTCGGGCCCACGAGCGCGAGGGCTGCCGCCGAGACGATCCAGGGCAGGGTGCCGGCCGGACACCAGAGGACGGTGGCGGCGATGCGGCGGTGCGCGGGCCGTCGGCGGAGCGGGCGGAGTGAGCGGAAGGTTCAGGGAGGGCGTCGCGCGCAGGCGGCCCATCGCACGGGTCATGGCCGAGGTGATGGCCGAGGTGATGACCGAGTACATCCCCGGGGGCGAACGCGAGCACGTTCCCGGTCGACCTCGCCGGTCAGGCGTGCTCGTCCGATGGCTGTCGGGCAGGTTGGACCGACCAGCTCGGCGGCGCGTCGTTGCCCGAGTCCTCGTCGCGCTCCGCGTCGGCGGATGTCGCATGGATCTTGCCCGACGCGTGGTGGACCGGCGCGTACACGGCGTAGAGCTGCAGGGTCTCGTCACCGATGTTGGTGACGTTGTGCCACGTGCCGGCGGGTACGAAGACGGCCCAGCCGTCCTCGACCTCCCGGTCGAAGTCGAGCCGATCCTTCGTACTGCCCATCTGGACGCGGCCCCGCCCTGCGTCGAGTCGTAGGAATTGGTCAGTCTCCGGGTGCGCCTCCAAGCCGATGTCCTCACCCACCGGGATCGACATGAGCGTCAGCTGAAGGTACTTCCCGGACCAGGCGACCGCGCGGTAGTTCGTGTTCTCGAGCGTCGCCTTCTCGAGGTCGAAGCTTTGAGGGTCCGGTCCGATGTCCTTGATGGTCATACTTGTCTCCCGGTCGACGAGGGCGTGACACGGTCGCAGTCTTTGCGCCAGCCCACGTCAACCATCCCAGAGCCCTGGGCTCTTCTGGCTGCCACCACGCGATCCGGTCGCCATTCGGCACGGCGAGGACGACGCCGTCGGCCTCGAAGCCGCGATCACCGTCGACGGCTCGCCGAGCGCCCCGGTCCCCGCCCGGTCGAAGAGGCTAGGCCCGGTCGGCCGCGGCGTGTTCCCTGGCCATCTCGGTGAGCACCTCGTCGAGGCGGGTGGGGGTGACGCCCAGGGAGCGGGTCGTGGCGGTGGCGTCGAGGATGCTGGGCCGGTCGTACAGGTAGAGCATCTCGGGGAACTCCGCCATGACCGTGTCGGTCCGCCCGATCCGCTCCAGCTCCGCGGGCGTCATACGGAGCAGCCTCGGTTCGGGTGCGGCGGCCGACGTGGCCAGGCGCGCGGCGAGTTCGCGTACCGGCACCTCGGAGGTGGAGGGCACGTGCCAGGCCCGGCCCCAGGACCGCTCGCTGCCCGCCGCGGCGACGAGGGCGCGCGCCGCGTCGCCGGTGTAGGTCCAGCTGTGCGGGGCGTCGAGGTCACCCGGGTAGGCGGCGGGCGCGCCGGCCAGCACCTGCGCGCCGACCATGAGCGTGAACGGCGAGAGCGCGCCCGCGCCGAGGAGGTCGGCGGCCCGGACCTCCGTCACCCGGACCCGGCCGGCGTCGTGGGCGGCGAGGGCTTCCTCCCACATCCGTGCCCGGACCGCGCCCTTGATGCTCGTCGGCGCCATGGGGAGGTCCTCGGTGACGGGGCCGGAGACGAGTCCGTAGCCGTACGTGTTGCCGAGCATGACGTAGTCCGCGCCGGCCCGTTCGGCCGCGGCCAGCACGGCGGCGGCCAGCGGCGGGAACTCGGCGGGCCAGCGGTCGTACGGCGGCATCGCGCAGTTGAACACCACCGCCGCGCCGCGGATCAGCCCGGCGAGCCGCGCCGTGTCGGTGGCGTCGGCGGCGACCCGGTCGATCCGCTCGTGCTCCGGGCCGCTGCCGCGGCGGGTGACGAGCCGGACCCGCTCACCGGCGTCGGCCAGCAGGCGGGCGGTGGCCGATCCGGTGGCTCCGGCTCCGACGATGACGTGCAAGGACACGGGTGGACCCCCTGGTCGCGGTGGTGGGAGCGGCCGTCGGCCGATGGGCCGCGGCGACGTGCTCCCTACCCTCGGTCCCGCGTGATCCGTAGGGTAGTGGCCCGAATGCCAACTCTGCGGAGGTTCGGGCCATGCACCGCGTCGCAGTCGTCGCCGTCCCGCCGGCGACCACGTTCGACCTGTCCATCCCCGAACTGGTGCTCGGCGAGACGACGGTCGACGGCGCCCCCGGCTACGAGGTGCGCGTCTGCACCGCCCGCCCCGGGGCCGTCGCCACCAGCGGCAGCCTGTCCCTCACGGTCCCCCACGGTCTGGAGGCCGTCGAGGACGCCGACACCGTCATCGTCACCGGCACCGCCGCCCGCGACGACACCGACCCGCGCGTCCTCGCCGCGCTGCGCCGCGCGGCGGCCGACGGCAAGCGCATCGCGTCGATCTGCACCGGGGCCTTCGTACTCGCCCGTGCGGGGCTGCTGGACGGACGCCGCGCCACCACCTACTGGGCCAAGTCGCAGGAGTTCTCCCGCCGCTTCCCCGCCGTCGAGCTCGACCCCGGCGTGCTGTACGTCCAGGACGGCAACATCCTCAGCTCCGCCGGGCTCTCGGCCGGCATCGACCTGTGCCTGCACCTGGTACGGACCGACTACGGGGCCGCGACGGCCAGCGCCGTGGCCCGCCTCGTCGTGGCGGCACCGGTACGGCCCGGCGGCCAGGCGCAGTTCATCGAGGCGCCGGTGCCGCGGGAGACCGGGACCTCGCTGGCCGCGACCCGCGGCTGGGCGCTGGAGCGGCTGCACGAGCCGCTGGCCCGGGCCGACCTCGCGGCCCATGCCCGGATCAGCGTCCGCACGCTGACCCGTACGTTCCATGCCGAAACCGGGCTCAGCCCGCTCCAGTGGCTGCTCCACCAGCGCGTGATCAGGGCCCGGGAACTGCTGGAGACGACCGACCTGCCGATGGACCGGGTCGCCCGGCTCAGCGGTCTCGCCACCCCCGATTCCCTGCGCCGGCACCTGTCCCGGCACACCGGGCTGACCCCCGGCGCGTACCGCGCCGCCTTCACCCGGCGCCGGGCCCTCGGCGCCGCCGACGACCGCGCCTGACCCCGTCGCGAACAGGGAAACCGCGTCCACGCGGTGCGCGGGCGCGGTTTCCCGGGATACCTTGCCCGCCGCCCGGGTCACCGAGGAGGACCCCTTCGGGGTCCGCGGCGGCACCGTCGCCGACCATGTCGTCACCGGCCTCGTGGAGGCGGAGGGGCGGCTCTTCTCCGCCGGTCACGTGGCGGGGATCGCGCTGCGGTACGGGATCTTCTACGGCCCCGGGACCTGGTTCGACCCGACGCCGGGGAGCCGGGCCATGCCGGTCCCGGCCGGCGGGGGCTCGGTCGTGCCCTGGGTCCACGTCGAGGACGCGGCCGGGGCCACCGTCGCCGCGCTGACGCGGGGCCGGGCGGGCGAGGCGTACAACGTCGTCGACGACCGGCCGTCCCACTGGGGCGAACTCGCCGCGGCGCGCGGCGGACGACGGGTCCTGGTGCCCGGGTGGGCGCTGCGGCTGGCGGTCCCGTACCTCGGCGCGCTCATGCTCGGCACCCGGCTGCGGGTCTCGCACGAGAAGGCCACCCGGGAGCTGGGCTGGAACCCCGGCCACCGGGACCACCGGTCCGGCATGGCCGCCGTACGGGTACCGTGACCGCCGCCGTACGAGGCGCTGCGCTCCCTAGACCCCGGGGGCCGGGTCGTACGGGTCCTCCTCCAGGATTCCGCTCCTGGCGATGAGGTAGGCCAGCTGGGCGCGGCTGCGGCTGCCGAGCTGCTCCGAGGCCTTGCGGACATGGGTGGCGACGGTACGCGCGCTCATGCCGAGCCGTCCGGCGATGGTCTCGTCGGTGTAGCCGTTCACCATGAGGTGCAGGACGGCCCGCCGGGTCTCGTCGGTGAGCAGCGGCGGCCGGTGCTCGGTCGGCGTGTGCCGCAGGGGCGCGGCGCGCTCCCACGACTTGTCGAAGATGCCGACGAGGTACCGGATCATCCCGGGGTGCTCGATGACCAGGGCGAGCTGCCGCCGCTCCGCGTCGGGGTCGGGGACGAAGGCGATCTTCCGGTCGCACACGATCAGCCGGTCGAACACCTCGTCCAGGGTGCGGACTTCGGCGCCCGCGACGGAGATCTGCTCCACGTAGGCGAGCGTCGGGGCGTGGGAGCGGACGGTGTGCTGGTAGATGGTGCGCTGGCGCACCCCGCGCTCCAGCGCGGACAGTTCGCGCGGGAGGGCCTTCGCCAGCAGCTCCGGCGGCCGGCCGCCACCGGGCTGGGCCGTGAGGATCTCCTCCTCGCACGACTCGACGACCGAGGACAGCGTGGCGCTGATGACGGCCGCGCCGCTGACCTCACGGATCCCGCTGCTGGTACCGCCACCGGTGTGGTTGCGGTAGACCTCCTCCGCCCGGTGCATGGCCACACGGGCCGCCGCCAGAGCCCGCTGCCTGTCCTCGATGTCCGTTTCCAGCGGGCGCATCACGGCGTTGGCCGCCAGGCCCGGGGGGAGGGGCATCAGCCCGCCGCCGGGCAGCTCCCGCAGGAGCCCCAGGTCCAGCAGGCAGCGCGGGCATTCCCGGACCGGGAGATCGCCCCGGACGGCGTCCTCGTAGAAGGCCAGCCCCTCGTCGCAGAGCTCGACGGATCGAACACGTACCCCTGTGTCCGCTTGTGTGCACATCTGTCCATCCTTCAAGTCTCTGCATTGCGTGATCATGCTCCCGGATTTCTCTGTTTTCGGCGAGAAGGCCGACGCATGATTCCTGTCACGGGCCAGAGAAACCTGGCCGGGGCAGAACTCGATCAGGGGGACCCAATGTTCAGGACCACTCTCCAACAGCTCCTCGGCGCCGTTGCCGTGACGCTTCTGGCGGCTCTCGGCACCGTGGCGATCGGCGAATCCGCGCCGCGGGCGGAGCTCGCCGCGGCCGCTCCGCTGCCGGGCGACACCGAGTGGGGATGACCTCCTGGCAATCCCTGGATCGTGAAATTCTAGTTACAGGAGACACATGTCCGTCCTTCCCGTATCCGCCCGGCCCCTGCCCGTCCTCGACGGCCTGGAGGAGAGGCTGACAGACCTGAAGAAGTCGGGTCTGTACCGAGAATTCACGCCTTGCTCGTACCTGGCGGACCAGCCCGGGCACGCGCTGCACCAGGGCCGCCGCGTCCAGGTCTGGTGCACGAACGACTACCTGGGCATGAGCCAGAACACGCAGGTCATGCACGCCCAGATCGCCTCGACGCTGCGGCACGGCACGGGCAACGGCGGCTCGCGCAACATCGCGGGCACCAGCGAGGCCCACGTGGCGCTGGAGACCCGGCTGGCGGCCTGGCACGGGAAAGCCCGCGCCCTGATATTCACCAGCGGATACGTCGCCAACTTCGAAACGCTGACCACACTGCTCGCGGCCGTGCCGGACATGGTGGTCTTCTCGGACTCGCTCAACCACCGCTCATTGATCGAAGGAATCCGCGCCTCCAAGAACCGGAGGCATATATTCCCGCACAATGATATCGACGCACTGGACGAAATGCTCGGTCAATATCCGGCGGAGCAGCCGAAGTTGATCGTCTTCGAATCCGTCTACTCGATGGACGGGGACATCGCGCCGATCACGGAGATATGCGATCTGGCCGAGCGCCACAATGCCATGACCTACCTGGACGAGACGCACGCGATCGGCGTGAACGGGCCGTCCGGGGCCGGGATATGCGAGGAGATCGGGGAACACCGTCCGACCTTCGTCCAGGGCGTGTTCGGAAAGGCGATCGGTACGACCGGCGGCTACGTCGCGGGCCCCGACACCGCCCTCGACTACGTCCGCTCCCACGCGCCCGGGTTCATCTTCACGACCACCATTCCGCGGTCGAGCCTGGACGCCACCCAGCGCAGTCTCGACGTCATCCAGGGCGCCGCAGGCGGCGAACTCCGCCTGAAACTCCGGGAGAACGCGGCGCTGATGCGCAGCCTCCTGCGCGAGGCGCGCATCGACTTCATCGACGCCCCCACCCACCTGGTCCCGGTGCTGGTCCCGGGCGGTGAGCGGGTCAAGAGGATCTCGCGCCGCCTCCTGGACGAGCACGGCATCTACGTCCAGCCCATCAACTTCCCGTCCGTGGCGAAGGGGGGCGAGCGCTTCCGGGTCACGGTCGCGCCGTTCCGTACCCGCACGGAGATCGAGGGATTCGTACAGGCCCTGCGCGCCTGCCTCGACGACATCCGATAGCGCAGCCCTTTCACTTCACCGCTTCAAGGAGATCCGCTCGTGCAGATCAAGGAAATCACCCCGTTCATCGGCTCGGAGCTGACCGGCGTCGGCTACGAGGAGCTCCGGGACCCCGAGGTCTTCGCCCAGCTCGTCGACATCGTGCACCGCCGCGAACTGGCCGTCGTCCGGGGCCTGGACATCACCCCCGAGCAGCAGATCGAGCTGGCGTCCCGGATCGGCCGGCCCGTGCCGTTCCTCATGGCGAAGTACCGGCACCCCGAGCACCCGGAGATCATGATCTCCTCCAACGCCATGAAGGCGAACCGTCCCGTCGGCGTCGCCCGGGTCGGCAACTTCTGGCACCAGGACTCCTCGTACATGAAGGACCCGGCGCCCTACACGATGCTGCACGGCGTCGACGTACCCGCCACCAGCGGCCACACCCTCTACGCCAGCGCCCTCGACGTCTACGACCGGCTTCCGCAGGAGTGGAAGGACAAGATCGCCGGCCGCACGGCCCTGCACACCGTGAGCAAGCGGCAGCGGATCTCGCCCGAGCACGTCGGGCTCTCCATCGCCGAGCTCAAGGCGCTGGTCGAGATGGAGTACCCGCCGACCGAGCACCCGCTGGTCAAGCACGACGCCGTCACCGGCCGTCCGTACCTCTACGGCGCCCCCGAGTACATGGACTCCGTCGTGGGCTTCGACGCCAACGAGAACGCGGAGTTCTTCGCCCTCATCGACCGGCTCGTCCAGGACCCCGAGCACGTCTACACCCACCGCTGGACGACCAACGACCTGGTGGTGTGGAAGACGGCGACGACCTACCACGCGGCCACCGCGGTCGAGCCCGGTGCCACGCGGACCGTGCACCGGGTGAGCATCGAAGAGGGCGAGACGTGGGCGGCATAGCCGACTTCGACGTGGCCTTCCCCTCCGCGAGGGCCGACATCCGGGCCATGTCCGCGGCCTCGGGCGTCGCCCTCGCGGACCTGGCCCGGATCACCCACTGCGAGACGTTCCCGGTGCTCGCGGACGGTGAGCAGGCCTGGGAGCTCGCCCTGACCGCCGCCCGCACCGTCCTGGAGCGGACCGGCGTGGCACCGGAGCGGATCCGGCAGGTCGTCTACGCCGGGTCCGGCGCGTGGGACCGCCCCTTCTGGTCGCCCGCGGCGAAGGTGGCCCACGCCCTCGGCATCGAGGACGCCCACTGCTTCGAAGTGGCGAACTTCTGCAACGCGGGCATGACCGCCATCCGGCTCCTGTCCACCGCGGGGGCCCTGGATGAGAACGAGTACGCGCTGGTCCTCGTCGGGGACCGGCTGAGCCGGATGGTCGACTACCGTGACCCGGATTCCAAGGCTTTGTTCAACTTCGGTGATGCGGCTGCGGCGGTGCTGCTGGGCGGCGGTCCGAGTCGTTTCCGTGTCGTCCACTCCGCGATGCGCACCGATGGCAGCTGGTCCGACTACTACGCCGGTGAGCTGGCCGACGGGCGCGTCCTGATCCGGCGCGGCGCGCACCGCAAGGGGCTCGCGGACGCCTACGTACGGAACTTCACCGCCCTGGTGGACCGGACCCTGACCGCGCTCGGCATCACGGTGGGGGACGTCTCCCACTTCCTCGTCAACCACGGCGACCGGGACATGCACCAGCGGCTGCTGGCGGCCCTGGGCATCCCGGCCGGGCGGAGCGTCTTCAACTACGACCGGCTGGCCCACATGGGCGGGGCGGACACCCTCATCGCCCTGAAGGACCTCGAACGCGGGGACCGGCTGCGGCACGGCGACCTGATCATGCTCGCCGCCAGCGCCATGGGCTTCAGCTGGTCCATCACGACCTTGGAGTATCTCGGATGAAGATCCTCGTCATTCACCAGGTGCCGTACCGGAAGATCGGTTACGAGCGCGGCATCGACCACGACCGCCACGAGGTGACGTACATCGGGCATCCGCACCGGATGGCCGACCTCCCCGGCCACCTGCCGGCGCGGCGGATCGTCCTCGATGCCGACGAGGACCTGGTCGCCGGGATCCGGGCCCGGACCTCGCCCGCCGACGGCTACGAGAAGGTGCTCGCGCTCTCCGAGTTCGGCATCATCGAGGCCTGCCACGTCCGTGCGCACCTCGGCATCGAGGGCCCGGACCTCGCCGCCGTCGAGCGGGTCCGGGACAAGGTGCGGATGAAGGAGGCGCTGGCCGGCTCGGGTCTGCGCCACCCCCGGTTCGCCGCCGGGCCCGCGGCGGACGGCACGCTGCCGTGGACGGGGCGTACGGTCCTCAAGCCCCGCCAGGGTGCCTCCAGCGAGGACGTGACGATCCACGAGACGGCCCGCGAGGCGCTCGACGCCTACGCGCGGCTGGCCGACGCCGGCGAGTTCCAGCTCGAGGAGCACATCGACGGGGACATCCTGCACGCGGACGGGCTGGTGGCGGACGGCCGGCTCGTCGACCTCGCGGTCAGCCGGTACGTCAACAAGCCGGTCGAGTACGCGCACGGGTCCCCGCTCGGCTCGCACCAGGAGCCGTGCACGCCCGCCCAGCGCGCGCTGGCCGAGCAGGTCGTGGCGGTCCTCGGCATCGAGGAGGGCTGCGTCCACCTGGAGTTCTTCGAGACGCCCGCGGGCGAGCTGGTCTTCCTGGAGGTGGCCAACCGGGTGGGCGGCGCGGCCGTGGTCTCCGTCCACGAGCTGCACACCGGGGTACACCTGCCCTCGCACGAGATCGCCGTCCGGCTCGGCCTGGACCGGCCGCAGGCCGGCGAGCCCAGCGGCCGCCACCACGGCTGGCTCGCCTTCCCCGGCCACCACCTGGCGCCCGGCGAGGTGCGCACGATCGACGTACCCGACCGGATCCGGACCCATCCGTGCCTGGACACCCTGCACGTCCTCGCGCCCGACCAGGAGACGCCGCGTCACATCACCTACCAGGAGTGGGAGGTGCCGGTCTTCATCGAGGCGTCCCACACCGACGCGGGCGAACTGCGCCGCTTCCTGACCGAGTGCGCCCGCGCCGTCTCCGTCCGCACCGCACCGGCCGCGCAGGTGGCGGCATGAGCGCCCCGGTCCGCACCACGCGGGTGATCACCCAGCGCCGCCGGCCCCGGGGCATGCCCGTGCCCGAGGACTTCGCCGAGGCGGAACTGCCCCTGGCGGCGCCGGCCGAGGGCCAGGCCGTGGTGGAGAACCTGTGGCTGTCGGTGGATCCGTACATGCGCGAGGCCATGGACGCCGAGTGGGAGCTCGACGCTCCGCTGGAAGGCCGTTCGATCGGCCGGGTCGTGGAGTCGCGCAGCGCCGGACTCCCCGTCGGGGCCCTGGTGTTCCACCGGGAGGGCTGGCGGACCCACGCCGTGGTGTCCGCGGACGAGGTGCGCGTCCTGCCGCGCTACGAGGGGGTCGCGACCGAGTCCTTCCTCGGCCTGCTCGGCGGCACCGGCCTGACCGCGTACGTCGCCCTGACCCGTATCGCCCGGCTGCGGGCGGGCGAGACGGTCTACGTCTCGGCCGCCGCCGGCGGTGTCGGGACGGCGGCCGGCCGGCTGGCGCGGCTGCTGGGCGCCGGCCGGATCGTCGGCAGCGCCGGTTCCCCGGCCAAGGTCCGGCTGCTGACCGAGGAGCTCGGCTACGACGCCGCGTTCGACCACCGCGCCGGACCCTCCCTGCCCGAGCAGCTGGCCCGCGTGGCACCCGACGGCATCGACGTCTACGTCGACAACGTGGGCGGTGCGCACCTGGAGGCGGCGATCGGGGCGATGCGCGAGGACGGGCGGATCGCCTGGTGCGGAGCCATCGCGCAGTACAACGCGGGTGCCGCCCCGGCGGCGCCCCGCAACCTCTTCGACCTCGTGGAGAAGAGCATCCGGCTGGAGGGCTTCCTCGTCTCCCGCCACCGCGACGCGCAAGCGGAGCTGGAGGAGTTCCTCGTCCCGCACCTGCGGTCGGGACGGATCACCGACCGGCTGAGCGTGACCGAGGGCTTCGGGCGGACCGTCGACGCCTTCCTCGGGATGCTGCGCGGCGAGAACACCGGCAAGGCGGTCGTACGGCTGGGCCGGGACGACCCGGCGCCGGTCCCCGGCAACTCCCCCTGAGCGAGCGAGGGTTCCATGTCACACGTCCGCACCGGACTGCACATCAGCGTCGTGACGCTCGGTTCCGCCCACCGGATCTGCGCGATCTGGAGCGTACGGGGGACCGCCGCCGCGGAGCATCCGTGCGAGTTCCCCGGCGCCCTCCTGCTGCCGCGCAAGGGGGCGGAGCAGGACTGGGCCGTCGAGACGGCGCTGGCGGCGGCCGTGGCGCACGGGGCCGGTGACGGTCCCGCCTGCGTGGACCTGACCACGACGGCGGGCGGGATCGAACCGGCCGGGCTGCGGACCGGGGTGTGCGCCTCCGACCTGCTGGACCTGGCCCGTACGGCGCTGGGCGAGGACCAGCGGGAGTGGGCCGAGCTGGCCCGCACGGACCCGGCCGCCTTCCGCGCCGCGGCCCGCCGCCCGTACTCGATGCGGCAGCGGGCCGCGTGCCTGGTCACCCGGGACCCGGCCGGCCCGCGCCGGGACGTACGGCTGCTGCACGCACGGCAGGACACGGTCCTGCGCGACTACACGGTGGGGCTGCTGGCGTCGGCCGGGACCACCGACGCCACGGCGGGCGACGAGACCCGCCCTTCCCACCCCAGGAGACAGTGATGCGCCTGCCCACGGAACTGAAACCGCGGCCGGTACCGGTACCGGTGCCCGCGCCCGCCGCTGTTGCGCCCGTGTCCGCGACCGCGCCCGTGTCCGTGTCCGTGTCCGTGTCCGTGTCCTGGGAGCGGTACTTCTCCCGCAGCGCCCACGCCATGGTGCCCTCCGAGGTCCGCTCGCTGTTCTCCGTGGCCGCCCGCCCCGGCATCGTCTCGCTGGCGGGCGGCATGCCGGACGTCTCCGCCCTCCCGCCGGACACCATGGCCGGCATCGTCGCCGACGTCGTGCGCGAGCACGGCGCGACGGCCCTCCAGTACGGGTCGGCGCAGGGCGACCCGGGGCTGCGCGAGCGCATCTGCTCCGTCATGGCCCTCGAGGGGATCTCCGCCCGCCCCGAGGACGTCATGGTCACCGTGGGCTCCCAGCAGGCCCTGGACCTGCTGGCCCGGGTGCTGCTCGACCCCGGGGACACGGTGGTGGCCGAAGGCCCCACGTACGTCACCGCGCTCGGTACGTTCAAGGCCGCCGGCGCCCGCGTGGTGCAGGTCGCCATGGACCGTGCCGGGGTGGTCCCGGACGAACTGGCCGCGGCCTTCCGGCGGCTGGCGGCCGAGGGCCGGCCCGCCAAGTTCTTCTACACCGTCCCCACCTTCCAGAACCCCACCGGTGCCACGGTCCCGGCGGGCCGCCGCGCGCGGATCCTGGAGGTCTGCCGGGCGGCCGGGGTGCTCGTGGTGGAGGACAACCCGTACGGCCTCCTGCACTACGACGGCGAACCCACCCGGGCCCTCGCCGCCGACGACCCCGAGCGGGTGGTCTACCTCGGGTCCTTCTCCAAGACGCTGGCCCCGGGCCTGCGGGTGGGCTGGGTGCACGCACCGGCCGCCCTGACCGCCAAGCTGGTGCTCGCCGCCGAGAGCGCCATGCTCTCCCACTCCGCGCTCGCCCAGCTGACCGTGGACCGCTACCTGCGCACCCAGCCGTGGCGGGAGCGGCTCGCGGACTTCCGCGCGGGCTACCGCGCCCGGCGCGACGCCATGCTGCGCGCGCTCTCCGCCTCGATGCCCGCGGGGGTGTCGTGGACCGTCCCGGACGGCGGCTTCTTCATCTGGCTGACCCTCCCGGAGGGCATGGACTCACGCGAACTGCTGCCCCACGCGCTGGCGGCGGGGGTCGCGTTCGTACCGGGAACCGGCTTCTACGCCGACGGCCGCGGCGCCCGGCACCTGCGGCTGTCCTTCTCGTACCCGCCGGCGGAGCGGATCGACGAAGGCGTCCGGCGGCTGGCCGCGGTGATCACCGCACACCTGTGAGGCGACCCCACGGCGCGACCCCGTGACGCGACCCCGTGACACGGCCCCGTGACACGGCCCCGTGAACCGGCTGTACGCGGACGGACGGCAGCCACCCCCCTACCCATGACGAGGACTTGATCATGAGGCACTACCCCACCGACCTCCTGCTGGCCGTCGAGCACGTCGAGCGCGCCCTCGCGTCCGGCGCCCTCGCCCCGCTCGACGCCGCGCTGCGGCAGGCCGGCGTCGCCGACCCGCCGCGCCGGTTCGACAGCGGGCGGCTCTTCGAGGGGCTGGACCGGCTGCTCGGCGGCGTCTGCCAGTTCCCCTGGCAGCCGCTGACCGACAGCGACGATGTCCTGGAGCTGAGCCCGGTGGGCACCGTCGTCCTCGACGACCTGCGCGCCGAGGCGACCCTGCGCGGTCTGCTGCTCGCGTGGGCCCTGGGCAACCGGGTCACCGTACGGTCGGCGCGCGGCGAGCTGTGGGAGCAGGTCATGACGGCGCTGCGGGACGCCGGTGTCCCGCTGCCGGCGGGACAGGTGACCGGGCCCGGCGCCGACGCGCCCGTGGAACCGCTGGAGGTCCCCGAGCTGCCCGCCGGCGCGGACCTCGCCCTCGACTGCCAGGCCGCGTGGGCGCACGGACTGTTCCGTGGCCGGCACCTGCCGGGCGTCTCCCTGGCCCACATCCGCGGCGAGGACGACGACCACCGCACGGAGCGGCTCGCGGCCCGCCTGCGCTACCTGGTCGCGCGCGCCCGGCGCACCCCGTACTACCGGGAGCTGCCCGACGTGACGCGGGACGCCGACCCCACCCGGCTCCCCGTCCTGGAGAAGGCGGCGCTGGAGGCGCACTCACTGCCCGCGAGCCGCGACCTGAGCAGCGGGGACCGGGCCACCGGGGAGGTGCTGCGCTCGGGCGCGACCAGCGGCGAGCCGCGCTACATCGTCTACTCGCGCTCCGACTGGGAGAACATGGTCCGCGAGGCCGTCCCCATGCTGTACGCGCTGGGGATCGAGCCGGGCGACCGGATCGTCAACACGCTCTTCGGCGGCGGCATGTACGGCGGGCTGACCACGACGTTCAGCGAGCTGTCCCGGATGCCCGTCGAGTCGTACGCGACCGCGCAGTTCGTGACCGTCGACGATCTGCTGATGCTCACCGGGAGCTTCGACGCCAACGTGATCCTCGGCATGCCGGCCCTCATCCTGCCGCTGCTGCGCGACGCCAAGAAGCGCCGCCCCGGGCTGCGGATCGAGAAGGTGATCTACGGCGGCACCCCGATGACCGAGACCGACAAGACCTGGCTGCGCGAGGAGCTCGGGGCCCGCGTGGTGTCCAGCATCCTCGCGGCGAACGACGGCGCGCAGCTCGGCTACCAGTGCGGGTTCCTCGGCGGGACCGTGCACCACGTCAACGACGACTACAACCTCATCGAGGTCGTGGACGAGGCCGGTCGGCCGGTCGCGCCCGGGACCCCCGGTGAGCTGCTGGTCACGGGCCTGCAGAAGTTCGAGGGCCCGCTGATCCGCTACCGCATCGGCGACATGGGCCGCACGTACGAACACGCGTGCGCGTGCGGGGTGTCGGGGCGGGTGCTGGAGTACCTGGGCCGCTCCGACGGGCTGGTCCGCTTCAAGGGCGAAACGGTTCTGTACGGGGAGGTCTTCGACGTCCTCGCCGCCTTCGAGGTCTCGCAGCTCCAGATCGAGGTCGCCACCGAGGGCAGCCGGGAGATCCTGACGGTCCGCACCGAGGCGCCCAGCCCGCCGGACCCCGAGGCCGTGCGCGAGCTGCTGGTCAAGGAGTTCCCGGTGCTGGGCGGCTACCAGGACTTCGACGCCGCGCTGGACGCGTACGAGCTGCGGATCGTCTGCCTCGCCGAGGGCGGGCTGCCGCGCAATCCGGTCAGCGGCAAGGTCAAGAACGTCATCGACCGCCGGCTGGACGGGGTGCTGTGATGCTCGGGCACGACCGGGTCGCGCGCACCATGCTGGGGGCGATCACCCTCTCCAGCGTCGGCGTCGGCATCCACACCCTGGCCATGGGGCAGTTGCTGTACGGCCGTACCGGCAGCCCGGCCGCCTTCGCGTTCGTCCTGACCCTCCAGGGCGTGGCGGCCCTGTGCGTCCTGCCGGTGTGCGGTCCGCTGGTGGACGCCCTCGACTCCAAGTGGGTGTACGCGCTGTGCGGGCTGGGCCGGGCCGGCACCGTCGCGCTGATCGTGGGCGTCGCGGCCCTGCTGCCCGGCACGGAAGCCGTGCCCTGGATCGTGGCGGCGTCCGCGCTGCTCGCCGTCTTCGACAACGTCGAGCGGTCGGCGCTGTTCAAGCTGACCGCGCACCACGTGGACCAGGAGCACGCCACCCGGTTCAACAGCCTGATCGGCGTGGCCTTCCAGGCCGGGGCGCTGAGCGGGATGGCGCTCCTGGGACTGATCCTGACCTGGGGCACCGCCGAACAGGCCCTGATGATCGACATCCTGATGTCGCTGGCCTGCGCCCTCGCGGTGAGCCGGATCCGCCTGACGGCGGACGAGGGCAACCCGCCGCTGTCCGCACGCCTGCTGACGCGGGCCGTGACGGGCACGGTGGGCGAGTGGCGGCGGATGCTGGTCCGCTACCGGGGCGACCGGACCGTCTTCCTCATGATCGTCCTGTGCGGTGGTGACTTCGTCTTCGCCCAGGGCCTGAGCACCCTGGTCATCCCGCTGACCGCCGAGTTCCACGGCGGCCGGGGCTGGTACGTGGCGGCGCTGGAGGCCACGTTCGCGGTCGGGATGATCAGCGCCTCGTTCCTGACCCGGTACCTCGTCTCGCAGCGCCTGCTGCCGGTGTGGCTGCTCGGCCAGGCCGCGGCGGCCGCCCTGCTGGCCGTGAGCGGGACGGCCGCGGTGCACTTCCTCGCGTTCTTCCTGGCGGGGTTCGCCAACCTCAACAGCCTCACCTGGCTGCTGACTTCGCTCCAGCAGCACGCGGCGGAGGGCGACAAGGCCAAGATGGCCTCGCTGCGGCTGCTCGCGATCGGCCTGGGCACCGCGGCCCTCATGCCGGTTGTGGGGCAGTTCTCCACGGCCTCGCTCGGGGCCGGGTTCTGGAGCGTCGCGGCGACGATGGCGCTCTTCGCGGTGGGCGGGGCGGTGGTGGCTCGTGGGTACCGGCCGCGGGCGTCGGGGTCGGGGGGCTCCGTACTCCCGGAGGTCCGGCCCGCGGAGCCGGTGGCGGCGGGGTGAGCCGTACGCCGGGACACGCGGCGGGCCCGGGTCGGTGACCCGGGCCCGCCGCCGTGCAGCCAACGTGGGGACGGGTCAGCGGGAACGGGTCACGGGGGACGGACGGCTCACCAGGCACGGCTCACTGCGGCGGGCGGCGCAGGCCGGCGACCAGCAGGGCCGCCAGGCGGCGGGCGTCGTAGCGGGGGTCGCTCTCGGCGCCGATGCAGAGGTTCCCGATACCGCGCATGAGCTGGTACGCGGTGAGGTCGCCGGCGATCTCGTCCGCGGCGACGGCGGCGTCGAGCAGCTCGGTGCACACCGGCACGAGCCGGTCGAGGAAGGAGGTGTGGAGCCTCTCGAAGCCCGCGCTGTCCGACCGCATCGCGGCCGCCAGGCCGTGCTTGGTCACCAGGAAGTCGACGAAGAGGTCGACCCACCGCTCCAGCGCGGCGTGCGGTGTCGGGCTGCTCGCCAGCAGGGCCGGGCCGGCCTCGGCGCAGGCGTCGAGCTGGTGGCGGTAGACGGCGATGACGAGGTCCGCCCGGGCCGGGAAGTGCCGGTAGACCGTACCCACCCCGACCCCGGCCCTGGCCGCGATGTCACGTACCGGTGCGTCCACCCCCGAGGCGACGAAGGCCGCCGCGGCCGCGTCCAGGAGGGCCTGCTGGTTGCGCCGGACGTCCTTGCGCCGGGATCCGGCCGCGCCGGCCGGCCGGGTCTCGCCGTCGTTCACCGCGCACTCCTTCCGTGGGCCGTGGGCCGTGGGCCGTGCCGGACGGAACGGTGTCCGTCCGGCTCGCTCGCGGAGGAAGGTTCCGTTTCGGTCCTTCCGGTCATGATGCCAGACCCGGCCCGGGCCGTCCGGCCCTGATCCGGGGGCCGCTGGACGGCCTACGCGCGGGCGCGCGGCGCGAGCGAGTCGACGTCCTCCATGAAGCTGAGCATCCGGGCGTTGACCAGATCCGGGTGGTCGATCTGCGGGCCGTGGCCGGTCGCGGCGACGATCTCCGCGCGGGCGCCGGGGATCACCCGGGGCACCCGCTCCAGCTGCCGCTTCGGGTGCACCAGCAGGCTCCGCTTGCCCATGATCAGGTAGAACGGCGTACGGATCGTGCCCAGTTCGGCGTCCGACAGCGGCAGCGGGGCGGGCCGGCGGATCCGGAAGGCGCGCACACTCGCGTGGATCCAGGCGCGCAGTTCGGGAACGACGATCACGGGCTGCTCCAGCCAGGCGGCGAGCCGCGGGCGCAGCGCCTTGGGCGCGTACGTGGCGAACAGGCTCGCGAAGATCCATACGAAGAACCGCAGCCCCACCTTCTCCAGGCCGCCCGGGTCGAGGGCGGTGACGGAGGCGAGCCGGCCGGGGCGGCGGTGCACCATGTTGATGACCAGCCAGCCGCCGTACGAGGACCCGACCAGGTGGACCTTGTCGAGGCCGAGGGCGTCGAGGGTCTCGTCGAGCCACTGGGCGGCGCGCTCGGGCTGCCACATGGGCTCGCGGTGGACGCTGCGGCCGGGGTCGCCGGGGGTGTCGAAGGCGTAGACGGGGCGGTCGGCGCTGAGCGCGGGGGTGTTGGGGTACCACATCGCGGAACAGCCGCCGGAGCCGTGGATCAGGACCACCGGCGTACGGGACTCGGCGGCGGGGTCGGCGGGGCCGTACCGGTAGACGTGCGTGGTGCCGAAGCTCGTCTCCACGTCGGTCTCGGAGCGCAGGGGCGCGCCCTTCGCGAACAGGGCGTCGCAGGTGGCGAAGTACCGGTCGCGCAGGGTGTCGTCGACGTAGCGGCCGATGTCGCGGCGGGCACGGGTCGTGGAGTCGGTCACGGGGCACCTCCTGGGAGAACCTGATCTTCGTGATACGACCGTACCACGAAGATGGTACGGCGGTACCATGAAAATCCGGCGCATCCCACCGACGGGCGGAGACCACGAAGACATGCCGAAACGCGTGGACCACGAAGAACGGCGCACCCAGATCGCCGACGCGCTCGTGCGCGTCGCCGGACGGCGCGGACTGCACGCGGTCGGCATGCGCGACGTGGCGGCCGAGGCCGGCGTATCGCTGCGGCTCGTGCAGTACTACTTCGAGACCAAGGAGAAGCTGCTCCTCTACGGACTCCAGCACCTGACCGACCGCTTCACCGCCCGCGTCGCCGCCCGCCTGGGCGCCGCCGGCCCGGACCCGGGCCCGCGCGCGACCGCGGAGGCGCTGGTCCTGGCGTCCCTGCCCACCGACGAGGAGAGCCGGACCTTCCACCTGCTCTACAGCTCGTACGCGATCCTGTCCGTGACCGACGAGGCCCTGGCCGCCCAGCCCTTCATCGACAACCCGGACGCCGCCGAGGACGCCCTGGCCGGCCTGATCGCGTCGGCCCAGGAGGCCGGCCGGGCCGACCCGGACGCCGACGCGCGCACGGAGGCGATCAGCCTCCTGGCCATGGCGGCGACCCTCGGCACGAGCATCCTGGTGGGCCAGCGCACCCCGGACGCGGCCACCGCGGTCCTCCGCCACCACCTGAACCGCGTCTTCACCCCGCACCCGACCGACACGCCCTAACCCTTCGGGCGGCCCGCCTGGAGGGCGGCTACCACCTCGGCCAGGCTTTCGCAGGCCTGTTCGATCCTGACGCGGATGTTGTTCTGCTCGGTGACCATGGCGGACAGCAGCAGGGCGGTCAGGGCCGCGCTGCCGTTGAGCGCCTGGAGGTTGACCATGATCTCGAAGAGGGTGCGGTCCGCGAAGGGGCCGGTGCCGGCGGTGGCCGCCGAGATCGCCAGGACCGAGATGATCAGCACGCACGGCGCGGCGCCGGCGAGCTGGAAGCGCACGGCCGCCCAGATGATCAGCGGGAAGACCAGGAAGAGCAGGGACAGCGGGCTCCGGGTGGTCACGAGGGTGACCACGGCGGCGGTGATCAGGAGGACGGCCGCCTCGACCGCACGCAACGGGTCCACGGGGAGCCGGGGCCGGCGCAGGGCCAGCAGCAGCGGGGTCAGGACCAGGACGCCCATCGCGTCGCCGGCCCACCAGGCGGACCACACCGGCCAGAAGTCGGCCGCCGACAGGGCGCCGGTGAGCAGCAGCGTCGCGGCACCGGCGGTCGCACTGACCAGCATGGGCAGCAGTCCGCCGAGGAAGACCAGGGCCAGCCCGTCGCGCAGCCGGTCCAGCTCGGTACGGAAGCCCGCGCGCCGGAGCATCGCGTACGCGCACAGCGGCGCGACCGTGTTGCCCGCGACGATGCCCAGGGCGGACACGTCGAGGCTGCTGATCGACGCGATGACCAGGGCCGTTCCCGCAGCGATGCCCGGCCAGACGCCGGCGCCGAGCCGGAGCAGGGCGGCCACCGCGATGCCCGTGGGCAGCCACAGCGGGGTGACCCGGGCCCCGTCGACGACGATGCTCTGGAGCAGCCCGACGCGCCCGGCCGCGTAGTAGGCGACGGCGACGGCGAGGATCTGGAGGAGCGTGGCGCCGGCGCCCCGGCCGCGCCACGGGCCCTGTCCCCGGTTCTGCCCTCGGCCCTGTCCTCGGCCCTGTCCTCGGCCCTGTCCTCGGCCCTGTTCCGGCTCCCCCCGCCCCTGCTCGGTGCCCATCACCGTATGAGACACCGCCCGCCGCCCCGCCGCGGAGCGTGACACGCCCGGTCAGGGGTGTCCCCTCGTCACGACGACGGCGCGGCCGCCTCATGGCGCAGGACCAGGACCGCGGCGTCGTCGGCGTGGCCCGTGGAGTCGGCCACCTTCATCACCTCGGCGGCCAGGTCGCCGGGGTCGGCGCCCGCGCCGTTCCGGACCACCCGGGCCACGCGGGCCAGCCCCACCTCGATCGGGAACGACGGGCCCTCCACCACACCGTCGGTCAGCAGCACCCAGGCTCCCGCGTGCGTCAGGGGGTGGCGGGTCACCGGGTACGCCGAGCCGGGCAGCACGCCCAGCGGGATGCCGCCCTCGTCCTCGGCGACGCCGTACGCGCCGTCGACCGTGGCCCAGACCGCCGGGACGTGCCCGGCCCGGGCCGCCTCCAGGACCCAGGCCTTCGGATCGAACCGGAAGAAGCCGCAGGTGGCGAAGAGGTCGCGGCCCACCGACAGCAGCAGGTCGTTGGCCCGGCCGAGGACCTGCCCCGGGTCGGCGGTGGCCGCAGCCACCGCCCGCAGGGCTATCCGGATCTGGCCCATGAACGCCGCCGCCTCGACGTCGTGGCCCTGGACGTCGCCGATGGAGAAGGCCAGCGCCCCGTCGGGCAGGGCGAACCCGTCGTACCAGTCGCCGCCGATGTCCAGCCCGCGCCGGGCCGGCGCGTACCGGGCCGCGGTCCGCAGGCCCGGTACGGCGGGCAGGGTGGCCGGCAGCATCTCGCGCTGCAGGGCCTGGGCCAGCTCCACGCGGGCCGTGTGCAGCTCGGCCCCCTCCCGCGCCTGGGCGGTGAGGCGCCCGAGCATGGTCAGCAGGTCGTCGGCGCTCGACCGCGGGGGACGACGCGGGGTCATGGACCTCTCCGATGGACGTCCGTTTTCCCCATCGTATTTCCGCGGGCCGCCCGCCGCCCGGTGTCCGGCCGCCGGGCGGCAAGCGGCCTGAGGCCTGAGGCCTGAGGCCTGAGGCCTGAAGCCTGGGGCCTGAAGCCCGCGGCCTCAGGCCGTGGGCGTGGCCGCGGCCCGCTCGGCGGCGCTGCGCTCGACGCAGAACTCGTTGCCCTCGATGTCGGCGAGAGTGACCCAGCCGGCGCCGTCGGGACGGCGGTGGTCGCCGACCAGGGTGGCGCCCAGGGCCAGCAGGCGCTCGACCTCCTCGTCACGGGTGCGGTCGGTGGGCTGGATGTCGAAGTGGATCCGGTTCTTGACCGTCTTGGTGTCGGGGACGGCTATGAACAGGATCGACACGCCCTCCGTCTCGACCAGGGCCTCGGGGTCACCGGGGAAGTCGTCATCGGCGATCTTGCTGTTCAGTACCTCGGCCCAGAAGGTGGCGAGCCGGTAGGTGTCGGCGCAGTCGACGGTCACGTGATGCACAAGGGATGCCATGGGCTCACTATGGCCAGCGATCCGATGATCTTCCAAGGGGTTCGGGGGCGCCGCGCGGGGTGGCGGGCCGCCGCGCCGGGGGCGAGGATGGCGTGGCGGGCACGCCCCGCATCCGGCCCCGTAACGGGCGGCCGGCACCGGTCCCTCCCGCGGGCCGCCGCGACCCGGCGGCCGGGCGCACGCGGGCCCGAGGGATACCCGAGGCGCCCGCCGGGTATATCAAGACAGGACATGGCTCACGACGGCCAGGCTGCATCCGCCGCGAAGCATCAGCACCGTCGGAGGACGAAGCATGGACCCCATCGCGCACACCCCCGACCACTTCGACCATACGGAGCCCGTGGCCGACCCGGCCGCGGCGGCCCCGGACGCACCACAGAGCCGCGCACCACAGAGTCACGGGCCACAGAGTCACGGGCCAAGGAGCCACGCGCCGCGCCCTCGGACGGAGAGCCCCGAACCGGCGGACCTCCCCGGGCTCCCGGAGATCCCCGAGGACCCGCTGGGCGTCAGCACGGGCGAGGCCCGCACGCTCTCGGTGGCCCTGTTCCACCGGCTGCAGGCCCTGGACGAGGGCAGCGCCGAGTACTCGTACGTACGCAACACGCTCGTCGAGCTCAACCTCAGCCTGGTCAAGTTCGCGGCCCGCCGGTTCCGCAACCGCAGCGAGCCGATGGAGGACATCATCCAGGTCGGCACGGTGGGCCTGATCAAGGCCATCAACCGGTTCGACGCGGACCGCGGAGTGGAGTTCACCTCCTTCGCGATGCCCACCATCACGGGTGAGATCAAACGTTTCTTCCGGGACACCAGCTGGGCCGTGAAGGTCCCCCGCCGGCTCCAGGAACTGCGCCTGGACACCGCCAAGGCGAACGACGCGCTGGAACAGGACCTCGGCCGCACCCCCACCGACGGCGAGCTCGCCGAGCGCCTGGGCGTCGACGAGGAGGAGCTGGCCGAGGGCCGCAAGGCCGCGCACGCCTACTCCACCCGGTCCCTGGACGCCCCGGCGCAGGAGGACGGCGACGCGTACGGCAGCCGGCCCGCGCTCGGCGAGGACGAGGCCGCCTACGACCGCATCGAGTGCCTGGAGTCCCTCAAGCCGCTGCTGGCCGAGCTCTCCGAGCGCGAGCGGATCCTGCTCTCCCTGCGCTTCGGCCAGGAGCTGACGCAGTCCGAGATCGGCGACCGGCTGGGCCTGTCGCAGATGCACGTGTCGCGGCTGCTCACCCGGACTCTGACGACGCTGCGGACCGGGCTGCTGGCGGATCCGGAGCCGGAGCCTGAGTCGGAGCCGCACCCCGAGCGGGAGCCTCAGCACGTGTCGCAGCGCGTGTCGCAGCCGGACGCCACGGGTCCGCGGTGAGCGGCGAGGCCACCTCCAGCCACACCGTCTTGCCGCCCCACGCGCTCGTGGAGGGCACCGAACCCCAGCGGCGGGCGAGCCGCTCCAGCACGGTCAGACCGTGACCGCCCGGCAGGGCGGGATCGAGGATCGGACGGCGACGGGGCTCGACCGGGCTCCCGTCGCTGACCTCCACCCGCAGCCGCTCGGCGGTGTGGCGCAGGACCAGCTCCCTCGGGCCGCCGGCGTGCATGCAGGCGTTGGTCACCAGCTCGGAGACCAGCAGCAGCACGTCCTCGGCGGCCTCGGCGCGGTCGGCGGCCGCACGGTCGAAGCCCTCCTGCCCGGCCGACCCCTCCTGCCCGGCCGACCCGCCAGACCCGCCCTGCCCGCTCGACCCGTCCTGCCCAGCCGGCCCGCCCGGCCCCTCGGCCGCGTCGGTGCCGCCGACGGGGTGGACACGGCCCGCGTCGGGTGCGTACGCGTACCCGTACCCGCGTCCCGCGCCGAGCCCGCCGGCGATGGCCCACAGGTCCTCCTCCGGTTCCGGGCCGACCCAGCCCCAGTCCACCAGGGCCTGGCGGGTGAAGTCCCGGCAGCGGGTGACCACGCCCGGGGTGCCGCCGCCCAGGAGGAGCCGGCGCGTCTGTTCGGTCACGGCGCGCCACCGCCCCCCGCGTGCCGCTCGGGGCCGGCCGCCCCGCTCAGGTCGGCCGACCCGCTCGGCCCGCTCGGCGCACCGCTCGCGGCCAGGGCGTCGGCCAGGTCGGCGTGGACCCGGAAGACCCCCTCGGCGCCGGTGAGGTGGAACATCCGCGCCACCGGCTGGCGCAGCCCTGACAGCTCCACGCGGCTGCCGGCCTCCTCGGCCCGCAGCCGGGCCCGCAGCAGCACGTTCAGTCCGGTCGAGTCGCAGAACCGCAGCCGCGCGCAGTCCACCACCAGCCGGTTCCCCTCGCCCGCCCCGTCCAGGGCGGCCGCCAGCGCCTCGCGCAGCGGGGCCGCCGTGTCGTGGTCGAGCTCACCGGCCAGGGCGAGGACGGTGCCGCCGTCCACGGCGGTCGCCTCGACGGAGAAGCGCCGGGCCATGGTCCCTCCCTCCGGGCTCACATGTGCCGGTTGACGGCGTAGTACTGCTCGATCAGCCGGATGTGGGCCACGTCGTCCTCATGCTGTCCGCGCTCGAAGTCCGGGCCGGCCTTGATGTCGGCCTTGGTCACGGCGACGTGCACGGTCTCCTCGTCCAGGTCCACGTACGTCACCACGCCCGCCGGCACCAGGACGTGGCGCCCCATGAACCAGTGACCGGTGTCCACGACGATGTACGAGCGGCCCGCGTCGGCGGAGTGTTTGTCGATCTTCCCCACGTGCCCGTCGCGCGCCACCACCTTGAAACCGGTGAGCTCCACCCCCGCGACATGGCCGCTGCTCTTGGCATAAGCCCACATCTCGGTACCCACGGCAGCCTCCCACTGTCTCTGCGCGGCACCTACCCACGCACCGGGCGATCAATCACCTGCTTCACGCGCCCCTGCTTCGCACACCCCCCGCCCAAGATTCCAGCATCCGGAAATTGCAGTCCGAATCATGGACAATTACCCTCGATCCATGAACGCACGAGACGCCGTCAAGGACGCTGACCGCAAGCACGTGTTCCACTCCTGGTCCGCGCAGGAGCTCATCGACCCGCTCGCCGTCGCCGGCGCCGAGGGGCCGTACTTCTGGGACTACGACGGGAACCGCTACCTCGACTTCTCCAGTGCCCTCGTCTACACCAACATCGGCTACCAGCACCCGAAGGTCGTCGCCGCGATCCAGGAGCAGGCGGCGAGGATGTGCACCGTGGCCCCCGGGTTCGCCGTCGACGTGCGTTCCGAGGCCGCCCGGCTGATCGCCGAGCGGACCCCCGGCGACCTCGACAAGATCTTCTTCACCAACGGCGGCGCCGAGGCCGTCGAGAACGCCGTCCGGATGGCCCGGCTGCACACCGGCCGCCCCAAGGTCCTCTCCGCGTACCGCTCGTACCACGGCGCCACCTCCACCGCGCTCAACCTCACCGGCGACCCGCGGCGCTTCGGCACCGACTCCGCCACCGCCGGCGTCGTCCACTTCTGGGGGCCGTTCCGGTACCGCTCGCCCTTCTACGCCACCACCGAGGCCGAGGAGTGCGCGCGGGCGCTGGCGCACCTGGAGGACACGATCGTCTTCGAGGGCGCGCAGTCGGTCGCCGCGGTGCTCCTGGAGCCGGTGGGCGGCGCGCCCGGCGTGCTCGTGCCGCCGGCCGGCTACCTCGCCGGCGTCCGTGAGATCTGCGACCGCCACGGCATCCTGCTCATCCTCGACGAGGTCATGGTCGGCTTCGGGCGCACCGGACGCTGGTTCGCCGCCGACCACTGGGAGGTCGTCCCGGACCTGATGACCTTCGCCAAGGGCGTCAACTCCGGGTACGTGCCGCTCGGCGGCGTCGCCATCTCGGCGGAGGTCGCCGAGACCTTCGCCCGCCGCCCCTACCCGGGCGGACTGACCTACTCCGGGCACGTCCTGGCCTGCGCCACCGCCGTCGCGACGCTCACCACCATGGCCGAGGAGGGCATCGTCGAGCAGTCCGCCCGGACCGGCGAGCAGCTCCTCGGCCCCGGGCTGCGCGCGCTCGCCGAGCGCCACCCCTCGGTCGGCGAGGTCCGGGGCCTGGGCACCTTCTGGGCCCTGGAGCTCGTACGCGACCGCGGAACCCGCGAACCGCTCGTGCCCTTCAACGCCTCGGGCGCGGACGCGGCCCCCATGGGCGCCTTCGCCGCGGCCTGCAAGAAGGGCGGCCTGTGGCCGCTGGTGGCCGGCAACCGCGTCCACGTCGCCCCGGCGTGCAACATCGGCGCCGACGACGTGGCCCGGGGGCTGGAGATCCTCGACAGCGCCCTCTCGGTCGCGGACGCGCACATGGCCTGACCTGCGCGGATGGAGGGTCGCCCAAAAAGGGGACGGCCGTCTCGGACGATCCGTCTCCTTCCTGACGGCCCGTGGGCGTGCTGCAATCCGAGGAGCACCTACGGACCGGGATGCACGTCAGTCCCGGGGCGGCCCCCTGGGGGCCGAACGGCGGGGGGCGGGCCGGCGGCACCTGCGTGCGCGGCCGCCGGACGCCGGGCGTACGGATCCATTGAGACGGACTCCGTGTTCCCGAGACCCGAAGGAAGACAGCGCATGAGCAAGCACGTCCTGGCCCAGAACCAGTACGGCAAGGCCGAGAACCGCATCGTCAAGGTCACCCGCAAGGGCAATGGGGGCACCTCCCGGACGGAGTCCGGGGGAGGATCGTGGCACGAGATCCGCGACCTCAACGTCTCGGTAGCGCTCCGCGGCGAGTTCCGCGACGTCCACCTGACCGGCGACAACACCAACTGCCTGCCGACCGACACCACCAAGAACACGGTGTACGCCTTCGGCAAGGAGCACGGCATCGAGTCGCCGGAGGCCTTCGGCATCCTCCTCGCCAAGCACTTCGTCTCCTCCCAGTCGCCGATCCGCGAGGCGCAGATCCGGATCGAGGAGTACGCCTGGGACCGGATCCCGGTCCCGACCCGCAAGGAGCAGCACTCCTTCGTCCGCAAGGGCCAGGAGGTGCGCACCGCGCAGATCACCTACAGCGAGACCACCGGCCTCCAGGTCATCTCGGGCCTGAAGGACCTGACGGTGATGAACTCGACCGACTCCGAGTTCCACGGCTACATCAAGGACGAGTACACGACGCTCCAGGAGGCGTACGACCGCATCCTGGCGACGAAGGTCACCGCCCGCTGGGCGCACTCGGCGCTGGCCGCCGACGACGCGTCGTACGACTGGGACCGCTCGTACAAGAAGGTGCGGCGGCACATGCTGGAGGCGTTCGCCGAGACGTACTCCTACTCGCTCCAGCAGACCCTGAACCAGATGGCCGAGCGGGTGCTCGACCACTGCCCGAAGGTCAACGAGGTCCGGCTGAACCTGCCCAACAAGCACCACTTCCTGGTGGACCTCGAGCCCTTCGGCCTCAAGAACGACAACGAGGTGTACTTCGCCGCCGACCGGATGTACGGCCTGATCGAGGGCACCATCCACCGCGACGGGGTGCAGCCGGTCATCGCGACCAGCGACTGGATCACGGCTTAGCCGGCGTCGTGCGGCGCCCCGAGCCGCAGGTTCCAGCGCCCCGCGCGGCCGCTCAGTTCGGTGAGCGTGTCCGGGCGGGCGTCCAGCCGCCAGAACGTCCGCGCGTCCAGCCCCAGCGCGTGCACGACCACGGCCCGTACGAAGGCCTGCTCGGCGGTATCGCGTCGCTCGTCTTCGCGTACGCGCTGGGCCGCGTCGGCCGCTTCTCGCCGCGGGCGACGGGGGCCCTGGTCGCCCTCGGCGCGTTCGTGACGATGACACCGGTCCCGTTCTTCAAGTACCCGGCCAACCCGCCGGCGGTGGGCGACCCGGAGACCGCCGCCCGGCGGACCGCGCTCTACCTGCTGATGGTCGTCCTCGGTGTGCTGCTCGCGGCCGCCGCGGGCATCGTGGGCCGCCGCCTGGCGCCGAAGTGGGGCACCTGGACGGCGGGCTGGGCCGCGGCCGGTGTGTTCGTCGTGACGATCGGGCTGGCGTACGCCTTCCTGCCGCCGATCGACGAGGTCCCGGCCGGCTTCCCGGCGACGCTGATCTGGCAGTTCCGGCTGGCCTCGCTGGCCATCCAGGCCGCCCTGTGGGCGGTTTTCGGCCTCGTCTTCGGCACTCTTGCCGAACGGCTGCTTGTCCCGGCCGCGGCCGGGCCCGAATCTGGCAGGGAGGCGGTACAGCCGACCAGCTGAGACGAGGGAATGTGCCCATGCAGGCGGCGATCTGGCAGTGGCGCGGCTGGACGGGCGCGGCCCCGTTCTGGCTGGGTGGCCTGATGCTGGTGCTGGTCCATCTGACCGCGCTGACCCTGTTCGCCCAGATCGGCGTGATCACGGCCCTGGCCGCCCTCGGCGGCCTGGTCCGGCACCTGTGGTCCGGTGACTACGGCCATCCGGCCGTCCACCTCGCCGCCGCGCTCATGGGCGCGGCGGCGGTGGCGTCCGTGGTGGTCTGAAGGTGGTCTGACGGTGGGCTGACGGTGCTCTGAAGGGGCGCACTTCGTCCCCCGCCCGGGGGCATCGACGGGCCGGGCGGGGTGGTTCTCCGGCGTGTCGGGGCACAGCTCCGGGCATGAGCGGGACGCCGTCGTGGACACGGAAGGCGCGCGCGGCACTGGCCGAGGCCATGGCCGTGGTCTGCGCCGTGCTGCTGTGCGTGTTCGGCACCGGTCCCGCGGCCGCCGGGGCCCCGGCCGAGCCGTGCCCGGCGTCGGCGCCCGCCGACCCCGGCGGCGAGGGCCAGGCCGACCCGGCCGCCGATCCCGAAGTCCGGGCGTCCGTACGGGCGCTCACCCGCGGCGTGCCGGTCCGGCGGCCGCCGGAGGCGGGCGTACCGGTGAGCCTCGCGACACCGCCGGGCGGGATCTCGTACGGGAGCCCGCTACCGGAGCGGTCCCTGCGGACGGTGCGGAGCGTGGTGCTGCGCTGCTGAGCGTTCCGAGCAGCAGCGCACTCCCCACACCCCCACCGCACCCCCGTGAGGTTCCCGCATGCCCATCGACCCCTTCACCGCCCTGAACGCCATGCTCCGCGCGGAGGTGGTCCGGATCGCACCCGCGCCCAAGCCCGCACCCGCACCCGCACCCGAGGCGCCGGTGCCGGCCGGGGAGGGCGAGCCCGACCCCGACACGTACGAGGACCGGCCGGTGGCCGCCGAGGCGGTGAGCCGCTCCAGGTAGCCCGGCGACCCGCGTCCCCGCGTCCGGCCACGGGGCGCGGGGACCGGCGTACGCGCGACGGCCCGCGGCCGCCGTCAGTCGTCGGTCGTCAGTCGTCGTGGACGTGGAACCAGTAGAACGCCGGCACCCCGACGAGCACGGCGCCGAACAGGGCGACGCCGGTGGAGCGGAGCACGGAGTCCCCGGTCAGGCTGTAGAGGTACCCCAGCGCGATGCCGGTGAACGCGCCGTACATCGTGGCGCGCAGCTCGGGCATCAGCGCGGGGCCGACGCGGGCCATCACGGCCAGGCACGCCGCGAAGATCACGCCGCACAGGATCCCGTAGAAGACGTTCGCCGCGTCGACCGGACCCATCTGGCGCTGCATGAACGCCGCGTAGACGCCGTAGACGAGGCCCGCGAGCAGGTGACGCGCCAGCATCTCCCGGGTCTCGCGGGGCCGGGGCGCCGCGTGCCGCCGGGTGGCGGTGGGTGTGGGTACCGCGTGTGCCATGGCAGGGCTCCTTCTCTCCCCCACCGTCCAGGGCACACCCGCCGCCCGGGGGCGGCAAGTGGATCACCCGTGCGGCGTACCGGTGCGCCGTACCGGTCAGGCGGTGGCGCGCACCGCCACCGCGTCCATCTCGAAGAGCATCCCCGGCAGCGCGAGCGCGGCGACGCCGATCAGGGTCTGGGCGGGCAGTTCGGTGCCCCAGGTGGCGTGCAGGTGCTTCAGGAGGATCTCCAGCTTCCGCTGGTCGTGTCCGACGATGTACGTCCCGACGCGGACGACGTCGCCGGGGCCGAGGCCGGCCGCCGCGAGCGCGGTGCGCAGGTTGGCGAAGGTCTGCGCGACCTGCGCCTCGAAGTCGTCGGAGACGACGTGGCCGCTCTCGTCGGAGCCGTACTGGCCGGCGATGAACACCTGCTCGCCGGGGGCGGAGACGATGTGGCTGTAGCCGAAGCCGGTGGGGTCGTGGAGGCCGGCCGGGTTGGTGATGCTGCGGGTCATGTCCAGGCTCCTTGGGTCGTCCGTGCCTACGTGCGTACGTGCGTACGTGCGTGGTGTGGTCAGTGCGGGGTGGTGGTCAGTGCGCGGCGAGCCAGTCGCGCAGCCGCTGGGGGGCCTGGGGGGCCTGCCGTTCGGCCTGCTGACGGATCTCGTCGAGGTGCTGCGCCGCGAGCTCGCGGCGCCAGGCCAGTTCGGCCCGGGTCATGGCGTGCGCGATGGCGCAGTCGGCGGAGAAGGCGGAGGGCGGGCCGCCGCCGGGTCCCTGCTGACGGATCTCCGCGCAGCGGAAGGCCTCCTCGGGCCCCTCGACGGCGGCGACCACGTCCATGAGCGTGATGCGGTCCAGCGGGCGGGCGAGGCGGAAGCCGCCGCGCGGTCCGGGCGTGGAGGTCACGATGCCCGCCCGGGCCAGCGCCTGGAGCTGCTTGTTCAGGTAGGCCGCGGGGAGTTCGTGCCAGGCGGCCAGGCGCGCGGCCGAGACCGCCCGGTCGGGGCCGGCCCAGGCCAGGTTGACGCAGCTGTGCAGCGCCCACTCGACGCCCTCGCTCATCTTCATAATCTGGATGTTAGATATCCAGATTAGAAGAGGCAAGCGGCCGGGGCGGGGATGGGCCGAACCGGCGACACGGCGCCGACACGGCACCCGGGCGCAGCAGCAGGGCTCGCGCCGCCCGCCCGCGCGACCTTCCCTGGTGACGTGCGCACCTTCCTGTCGGCGGTACTCGTCGCGCTCGTGGCCCTCCTGGTGCCCGCGAGCGCCGTCGCGTACTGGGCCGACCGGGAGGTGGCCGACGCCGACCGCTACACCGCCGCCATGGCCCCGCTCGCCGACGACCCGGCCGTACAGAACCTCGTCGTCACCCGGGCGACGCGCGCCATCGCCGCGCAGATCGACGCGGGCCCCTTCCAGGGCGGGGTGGAGGCGCTCCTGGGCGAGGCCATGCGCTCCTTCACCGGCACCGAGGCCTACCGCAGCGCCTGGGAGGCCGCCAACCGGGCCGCGCACGCCGCGTTCACGCAGGCGCTCGCCCACGGCGACGGGGACGCCGTCACCATCGACCTCGCGCCGGTGGTGGCCCAGGTCAAGGGGGAACTGGTCGCGGAGGGGGTGCCGTTCGCCGACCGCATCCCCGAGACGCACGTGACGGTGACGGTCATGGAGTACCGCAACCTGGGGGCGCTCCGGAAGGGTTTCCGCATGCTCCAGATCGCCGGCATCTGGCTGCCCGTGCTGACCGTGCTGCTCGCCGTCGGCGCGGTCGCCGTCGCCGTCCGCCGTCGCCGGGCCGTGGTCGCGACCGGACTCGGGATCGCGCTGGGCGCCGTCCTGCTGTCGATCGCGGTGGCCGTCGGCCGCCACCTCACCCTCGACGACCTGCCCGCCGACATCGACCGGGCGGCCGCCGAGGCGGTCTACGACGCGCTGACCGCGTTCCTGCGGACCACCGTCTGGGTGGTGCTGGCCATCGGTCTCGCCGTGGCGCTGGCCGCCTGGCTGACGGGGCGGCTGCGCCGTACCCCATAAGCTGACAACTCAGAAGAATCCGATTCGCGAGCGGCGGCACGGAAGCGGCGATGAGCACCGAACAGATACCGTCCGGGCGGACCCGGCCGAACCGGCTGGCGCCGCCCGCGTGGCTGCTGAGGGGTCTGCGGCCGGCCTCCGCGCCGATCCCGTGGGCCGCGGCGGCGCGGGCCGGTGTCGCCCTGGCCGCCCCGCTCGCGGCCGGCTTCGCGCTGGACGAGCCGGAGTACGGCGCCCTCGTCTCGATGGGCGCCCTGTCCGGCGTCATCGGGGACACCGCCGACGCCTACCGGATGCGGATCCTGAACATCGCCGTCCCCCAGGTGTTCGGCGCCGTCGGGGTGGCCCTGGGCACCCTCGTGTACGGGCACGGCTGGGTGGCGGTCGGGGCGCTCACCCTCGTCGCACTGGTCTCCGGGATGATCTCCTCGATCGGCACGGTCGCCTCCGTCTCCGGGCTGCTGCTCCTGCTCTACGCCGTGATCGGGGCCGGGCTCCCGCTGCCGCAGCCCTGGTGGACGGCGCCCCTGCTGCTCACCGCCGGCGGGCTGTTCGTGCTCGCGCTGACGCTGCTGGGCTGGCCGCTGCGCGGGCGGCAGCCGGAGCGGTCGGCGGTCGCGGCGACCTACCACCGGCTGGCCGAGCTGCTGGAGGCGGCGGGCGGGCCGGCGTACGAGGAGCGCCGGCAGGCCCTCACCCACGCCCTCGACCAGGCCTACGACCTCGTGCTCGGGCGGCGGGCCCGGGTGCACGGCGGCAGCCCCGCGCTGGTGCGGATGCTGGCGCAGCTCAACGTCGTCATCCCGCTGGTGGAGGCCGCACCGGCGGTGCACCTGCGCGGGCGCCCGCTGTCGCCGCGGATCCCGGCGGCGGTACGGGAACTGGCGGCCGCCGTCGAGGAGGGGCGCCCCGGACCCGCCGCGCTGGACCTGCCCGCGCCGCACACCCCCGCCGAGCGGGCCCTGGACGCGGCGCTGCGGCACGCGGCGCGGATCGTGCACCTGGCCGACCCCGACGTGGACAACGTCGACGACCGGCTCGGCCGCCCGGCGGCCCTGGGGGTCCGGGTGCGCCGCACCGTGCGCGACGTGATGTTCTCCTCGGCCTCCTGGCGGTACGGACTGCGGCTGGCGGTGTGCATCGGCCTGGCCCAGTCGCTGGTGTCCCTGGTGGAGCTGGAGCGTTCGTACTGGGTGCCGCTGACCGTCACCTTCGTCCTGAAGCCCGACTTCGGGTCGGTCTTCTCCCGGGCCGTGCTGCGGGCCGTGGGCACGGCCGGCGGGCTGGTCATCGCGGCGGCGGTGCTGGCGGAGGTGCCGCGCGGCTGGTGGGACGTCCCGGTGATGTTGTTCCTGGGGGCGCTGATCCCGGTGTTCTCGGCGAAGGGGTACGCCCTCCAGACGGCGGCCATCACCCCCGTGATCCTGCTGCTCTCGGACCAGCTCAACCACCAGGGCTTCGACCTGATCCGGCCGCGGCTGCTGGACAGCTTCATCGGCTGCGCGATCACCCTGATCGCCGGCTATCTGCTGTGGCCGGAGAGCTGGCGGACCCGGATCGGCGACCGGCTGGCCGACTGCGTCGACGACGCGGCGCGGTACGTGGAGCGGGCCTTCGCCCCCGTGGCCGGCCCGGAGGCCCTCGCCGCGGCCCGGCAGGCCCGGCTCCAGGACCGCCGGCGCATCTACCGCGAGCTGTCTGGCGTCCGCAACGAGTTCCAGCGCGCCCTGACCGAGCCGCCGCCGACCGGTGCGCGGGCGGCCGCCTGGTGGCCGCTGGTGGTCGCCGTCGAGCGGATCGTGGACGCCACCACGGCCGCCCGGGTCCGGGTCAACCACGGCGCGGCCGCGCCCGCGGCGGAGGAGGCCGACGAGATCGTCCGGCAGCTGCGGGAACTGGCGGACGGGGTACGCGGCAGCCGGATCCCGGGTCCGGAGCCCGCCCCCGGGCCGGGGGAGGACGACACCGGGGTGCTCTGCCCGGTCCGCCAGGAGGTCGCGGCCGCCCGCGCGATCGTCCGCCCGCACCCGGAGCAGCCGCCGGCCGCGCCGCGGAAGGGGCCCGGGTCCCCGAGCGGCACGCTCGGCCGCTGACCTGCCGGGTTCCCGGAAGAGCCGCCCGGTCCCGGGCCGGGGGCGGCGGTGTCCCCCGTTCGGGCCCGGTCTCGGGCCGGGACCGGCTCCGCGAGGGAGCATCGGAGCATGCGGCACCTCTTCGCTCCCCCGGCCCGCGGTCTGCCCGTCCTGGCCCTCGCGCTGGCTGCCGCGGCCGTGACCGGGTGCGCCGATGTGACGGGGCTGCGGACCGAGGGCGATCTCGGCGAGGCCCACGAGCCGCTGGCCCTGTGGAAGGACGTCCGTCCCGCCCCGCCCGCGCCCGGGCAGAAGCCGGGCCGGCCGGCCGTGGTGCCGGGCGTCCCCGCCGTACCGGGCGGGACCATGCGCGGCGTGGACGCGCTGGCCGTCGTCCGCGCGGACATCCTCGCCGACGCCGCGAAGGACGGCGGCACCGGGCAGCTGGTGGACCCGCGGGCGGCGCAGCGGCTGGCCCGGTGCACCTCGGCCGCCGACGGCGGCCCCGACTGCCCGGTGCGGCCACCGGTCCTGCACGACCTGACCGGCGACGGCAAGGACGAGCTGATCAGTGCCGTGGACATCGACGGCCGGCTGAGCGAGCTCCGCGTCTACACCGTCGACGACGGCGCGGTCACCCGTGTGCTGTCCCACCGCGCGGTACTGGAGGGCGTGGAGGTGGCCGCCGGGCACCTCGCGGTGCGCGAGCCGACCTCCAACCCGAAGCTCGTCTCGATCTCCGACTACGAGTGGGACCCGGCCGCCGGGAGCATGAACCTGTCCCAGCTGACGCTCGACGAATGCCCCACCGTCCAGGAGCCCGCCACGCGCTGCCCGCCGAGCGGGATCTGAGAAGCGGGGGCGGGCGGCCGTGCGGGTGACGAGCAGTCTGCGCTGGAAGATCGCGCTGACCACCACCGCCGTGTGCTGCGCGGTCGCCGCCGTGCTCGGGGTCCTGGTGCACAACGAGGTCGCCGAGGAGATCGTGGGACAGGTCCGCAAGGACGCGTCGCGCGACCTGGAGCACGCCGTCGCCCACTACACCTACGGCACCACCCACGGGGACGTGAACAGCGCCGTCGACCCGCCCGGCCTGCCCGAAGCGCTGCGCCGCCTCGTCGCGCGCGGCGAGACCGGCAGCATGGTCGGCGAGCGGACCGGCAAGCCCGTCATGTGGGCCGCCGGGCCCGCCGACGGCAAGGCGCTGGCCGTCTGGCTGCCGTACGGGGCCACCCGTGACCGGCTGCGCGAGGTGGACACCGCGATCCTCGCCTCCGCCGCCCTCGCGGCCGGCGTGGTGGCGCTGGCCGGCCTGTTCCTGGCCGGCCGGATCAGCCGGCGGCTGACGACCACGGCCGCCGTGGCCCGCCGGATCAGCGCGGGGGACCTGGACGCGCGGGTGGGATACCCGGCGGCGGGCCCCGAGGAGCGGTTCCGTTTACACGACGAGGTACGGGACGTGGCCGTCGCCCTGGACTCGATGGCCGCCTCGCTCCAGGAACGGCTGGAGGCCGAGAAGCGGTTCACGGCGGACGTCGCGCACGACCTGCGCACCCCGCTGGCGGGCTCGCTCGCGGCGGCGTCCCTGCTGCCCGAGGGCCGCCCCAAGGAAATGATCAACGACCGGCTGAAGGCCCTGCACCGGCTCACCGAGGACCTGCTGGAGATCTCCCGCCTGGACGCGGGCGCGGAGCGGGCCGACCTGACCGAGGTGGAACTCGGGCGGGCGGTACGGCGCATCGTCGCCGCGACCGGGCTGCCGGTGTCCGTGACCGTGGCCCGGGACGCCGTGGTCCTCACCGACCGGCGCCGGCTGGACCGGATCCTGGCCAACCTGCTGGTCAACGCCGACAAGCACGGCGGTCCGCCGGTCGAGGTGAGTGTGGACGGCCCGGTCGTGGTGGTGCGCGACCACGGTCCCGGCTACCCGCCCGGCCTGATCGAGCGCGGCCCGCAGCGCTTCCGCACCGGGGACCCCGGGCGCGGCCGGGGCCACGGTCTGGGCCTGACGATCGTGGCGGGCCAGGCGGCCGTACTCAAGATCGGTCTGCGTTTCGCCAACGCGCCGGGCGGCGGCGCGGTGACCACGCTCCACCTGCCCGGCGAGCTGCCGCCGGCGGGCAGTTGACGCACCGAGGGTCGTGTTTCACGTGAAACACGACCCTCGGATCACTGCACTCCGTACCGGGACATGACGTTACATACCGGCAAGTACCGGATCAGACGCCGATGTTGCGGCCGTCCTTGCGCCACACGGACACGACCGAGGGGCGGACGATCTTGCCGGGGCCGTCGGGCCACACCGAGGCGGGCTTCTCGACGGAGGCGCCGTCGATCTCGCCCGGGTGCTGGACGGCGACCAGGACGCGCTTGTCCTGGATGATCGGGCCGCAGGTCTCGGCGCCGCGCGGCACCGTCAGGAACTGCTTGAGCTCACCACGGCGCTCACCGGCCGTCGCGACGCCGAACAGCCCGTCGTGGGAGCCGAGCTGGTTGCCGTCGGTGGAGATCCACAGGTTGCCGTGCGGGTCGAAGGCCACGTTGTCCGGGCAGGAGATCGGGCTGACCTTGTCCTTCGGGAAGCCCGCGAAGTAGGTGGCCGGGTCGTTCGGGTCACCGGCGACCAGGAAGAGCCGCCAGGCGAAGCCGTCGCCGGCCGGGTCGTCGAAGTTCTCGGCGAGCTCGAGGATCTGGCCGTGCTTGTTCAGGTTGCGCGGGTTGGCCTCGGTGGCACCCTCCGCCTTGCCGGGCTTGCCGCGGTCGGTGTTGTTCGTCAGCGCGACGTAGACCCGGCCGGTGCGCGGGGAGGGCTCGACGTCCTCGGGACGGTCCATCTTGGTGGCGCCCACCTTGTCGGCGGCCTGGCGCGTGAAGACGTACACCTCCTCGGCGGTCATGCCCTCGACGTGCGAGACGTTGCCGGTGGCCAGCTTGATCCAGACGCCCGAGCCGTCGAACTCGCCGTCGGTGGGGTACTTGCCGGTGCCGTCGATCTCGGCGGCCGGGCTGTCACCGGTGAGCTTGGCGACGTAGAGGGTGCCCTCGTCGAGCAGCGTGAGGTTGTGCTCCTTGGCCGCGCGCGAGTTGCCCTTCATCATCCGCTTCGAGGAAACGAACTTGTAGAAGTAGTCGAAGCGCTCGTCGTCGCCCATGTAGACGACCGGACGGCCGTCCTCGGTCAGGCGCGGCTGGGCGGCCTCGTGCTTGAAGCGGCCGAGCGCGGTGCGCTTGCGCGGGACGGAGTTCGGGTCGTACGGGTCGAGCTCGACGACCCAGCCGAAGCGGTGCGACTCGTTGGGCTCCTGCGCCACGTCGAAGCGCTTGTCGAAACGCTCCCACTTGCGCTCGGTCTCGCCCGAGGTCACGCCGTAGCGCTTCAGACGGGCGGCGGCGACCGGGTCGGTGACCTTGCCGGCGTTGGCGAAGTACTGGTTGAAGTTCTCCTCGCCGTGGAGGGTGGTGCCCCACGGGGTGGTGCCACCGGCGCAGTTGTTCAGCGTGCCGAACACCTTGGTGCCGGTCGGGTCCACGGAGGTCTTCAGGAGCTCGCCGCCGGCGGCCGGGCCGGTCATACGGAACTCGCTCTTGGTGTGCAGGCGCCGGTTGAGCTGGTGGCGGTTGACGGCCGTCAGCTTGCCGCTGCGGTGGTCCTCCTGGACGACGACCACGGACAGGCCGTGCGCGGCCCAGGCGATCTCGACCTGCTCGCGGGTCGGGTTGGCCGGGTCGTAGCCCTTGAACATCAGCACTTCGTCCGTGTACTCGTGGTTGGCCACGAGCAGCTGCTGGCGCTCGTAGTCGCCACCGAGCGGGAGCAGGCTGAGGAAGTCGTTGTTGTAGCCGAACTGACCGGCCTGGGCGGCGGCGGTCTGCTTGTCGGGGTGGAAGCCCGGCGCACCCTTGACGATCGGGTCGCCCCAGCGGATGAGCACGTTCTGCTCGTGGCCCTCGGGGATGGTGACCTTGTCGTCGGTGTTCGGCGCGACCGGCTTGAAGCGCAGGCCACGGGCACCGTCGCCGCGGGCGCCCGCGCCCGCGAACCTCGCGTCGGCGGCCGGGGTGGCGTTGGCGGTGGGGGCCTGGCCACCGAGGGCCACAGCGGTACCGGCGGCGGAAGCGACCGTCACGACGGCGGCGGCGCGCATCATCGAGCGGCGGGAGTAGGCGCGGGCTATGACGTCACCGGCGTACTCGTTGTCGCTGGTGTTCGGCACCTCGTGGAAGCAGGCGTCGCCACAGCGGTAGCGGCAGGTGAGGGCGGAACGGCCGCCCCCATGCGGGTTGCCGATGAGCGGCAGAAGCTTGCGCACGGGTGTCCTCCGGGTCTGTACGCGCGCCGACAGCGTGTCGGTACGAATCCAGCCGCGACGGTAGGGGGGTGGGGCGCCCGTGCGGCGGCGAGTGGATGAACGATCGGTGAACCCGGCACGACCAGGCGGGAGTTCACCCGAGCGGCGGTGGTGGACGCCACGAAGGCCGCCCCTGCCAAACTTCATCGCGCGTGGCCGATAACCTTACGTGTCCACTCTGGGCAGGGATCTTCCGCGCAGCACGGACAAATGACTCACGCATCTCATTGCGAAAGGCCTCGCTCATGGGTATTCGGAGCTTGTTGCGCAAGGTGTTCGGCCGCTCCTCGGAGCCGGTTCCGGAGCCCACGACCACGTCCGCCTCGGCCGAGACCGCGACATCGGCGTCGCTGCCGACCCAGGGGGACCGCACCCCGCTCGACGTCGCGGCCGAATTGGTGGCGGCGTCGTTCGACAATCCGACGGTGCCGCCCCAGTCCGCCCCGCGGGACCACCGCGCGCCGGTCCTGACGGGCGCCCCGTCCCCCACCCCCACCCCCACCCCGGACCCCACGGTCCCGGAGGCCCGCTCGGAAGCCACCCCCGCTGCCGCACCGGCGGCGCAGGACACCGAGGCCGAGGCCCCCACGGCCGAGCCCACCGAGGCCCAGGCCCCCGCCGCCCCCGCGGCCGAGGCCACCGAGGTCCAGGCCCCCGCCGAGGAGCCGAAGGCCGACGTCGAGGCGGTCGCCGCCGCGCCGCAGGCGCAGGACACCCCGGCCGAGACGCCCGCCGACGCACCGGCGCAGGCGCCGGAGCCCGCCACCGCGGTGGCGGCCGAGGCCGCCGAGCCCGCCCCCGCACCGGAGGTCCCGGCGCAGGACACGGCCGAGCCGGCCGCACCTCAGCAGACCGAGGTCCCGGTCGTCCCGGCGGAGCCGGTGGCGCAGGACACCGAGGAGCCCCAGGCCGAGGCCGCCGAGACCGCCACCGCTCCGGAGATGCCGGCGCAGGACGCCCCGGTCGAGGCCGCCGCCGAGGCGCAGGCGCAGGACACCGAGGTCCAGGCCCCCGCCGGGGAGCCGGTCGCCCAGGAGACCGAGGAGCCGGCCCCCGCCGCCGAGCCGCAGGCCGACGGCGCGGAGACGGCCGCCGCACCGGCGGCCGAGGCCCCGGCGGCCGCTCCGCAGGAGCCCGCCGCGCCGCAGGCGCAGGACGCCCCGGCCGAGACGCCCGCCGACGCACCGGCGCAGGCCCCGGAGCCCGCCGCCACGGCGGACGAGGTCGCCCCCGCGCCGCAGGCGCAGGACACCGCGGCCGAGGTCACCGAGCCCGCCCCCGCGCCGCAGGCGCAGGACACCGCGGCCGAGGTCACCGAGCCCGCCCCCGCACCGGAGGTGCCGGCGCAGGACACGGCCGGGCCCGAGGCCGTGGCGGCCACGGCGGAGCCGGTGGCCCCGGACGCCGAGGAGCAGCCGCAGGCCGAGGCCGGCGTCGACGCGGTCGCCGCAGAGGCCGAGGTCGGGCCCGGTGTCGGGCTGGCGGACGTCAGGCGGCGGGCCGGTGGGGTCCTCGCCGCGTACAAGGCCGCCGGCCAGGTGCTGCGGGCCAAGGGGCAGGCCGGCGCGCGGGCCCGCGTGTACCTCGTCCTGGACCGGTCCGGGTCGATGCGGCCGTTCTACAAGGACGGCAGCGCCCAGTACCTCGCCGACCACACCCTCGCCCTCGCCGCCCACCTGGACGACGCCGCCACCGTGCACACCGTGTTCTTCTCCACGGAGGTGGACGGCACGGCCGACCTGACCCTCGACGCCCACGACGGCGCCTGGGTCGAGGCCCGCCACGCCGAGCTCGGCCGCATGGGCCGTACGAGCTACCACGTGGCCGTCGAGGCCGTACTGGAGCACTACCGCAAGGGCGGCGGCACCGGACCCGCCCTGGTCGTCTTCCAGACGGACGGCGCGCCCGACAACCGTCAGCCCGCCCGCCAGGCGATCGCCGACGCCGCCACCACCGCGCCGGACGTCCACTGGCAGTTCGTCGCGTTCGGCGACCACGACAACAAGGCCTTCGACTTCCTGCGCAAGCTGGACGCCGACAACGCCGGCTTCTTCCACGCCGGCCCGGCCCCCGCCGAGCTGACCCCGGCCGCCCTGCTCAAGGGGCTCCTCCAGAGCCGCTGACGTACGGAGAGCCACCACACGAAGGGCCCGGGATCCAGTGGATCCCGGGCCCTTCGTCACGTACGGCCGGCGTCGGTCACCGCGCCGCGTCCGGGTGGACGGCCTCCGCGATCGGCTTGGCGTCGGCCGGCTTGGCCTCGGCCTTCGTCTCCACCGGCTTGCGCAGCGCGATGTTCAGCTCGCGCAGACGGGCCTCCTCCAGCACCGTCGGCGCGCCCATCATCAGGTCCTGCGCGTTGCCGTTCAGCGGGAACGCGATCGTCTCGCGGATGTTCGGCTCGTCGGCCAGCAGCATCACGATGCGGTCGACACCCGGGGCGATACCACCGTGCGGCGGGGCGCCGAGGCGGAACGCGCGCAGCATGCCGGCGAACTCGCGCTCGACGGTCTCCGCCTCGTAACCGGCGATCTCGAAGGCCTTCAGCATGACCTCGGGCTCGTGGTTGCGGATGGCGCCGGAGGACAGCTCGATGCCGTTGCAGACGATGTCGTACTGCCACGCCAGGATGTCCAGCGGGTCCTTCTCCTCCAGGTCCTTCATGCCGCCCTGCGGCATGGAGAACGGGTTGTGGGAGAAGTCGATCCGGCCGGTCTCCTCGTCCTTCTCGTACATCGGGAAGTCGACGATCCAGCAGAACCGGAAGACGTTCTCCTCGAAGTGGCCGGCACGCTTGGCGGCCTCGACCCGGACCGGGCCCATGATCTTGGAGACCTCGTCGAACTCGCCCGCGCCGAAGAACACCGCGTGGCCCGCGACCAGGCCCAGGCGCTCGGTGAGGACCTTGACGTTCTCCTCGGTGAGGAACTTCGCGATCGGGCCGGTCAGCGTGCCGTCCTCGCCCACGCGCACCCAGGCCAGGCCCTTCGCGCCGAGCGAGACGGCGAAGTCGCCGAGACCGTCGAAGAACTTGCGCGGCTGCGCGGCGGTGTCCGGCACGGCCAGCGCACGCACGTGCTTGCCGGCGAACGCCTTGAACTCCGAGCCCTCGAAGACGTCGGTGATGTCGACGAGCTCCAGCTTGGCGCGCAGGTCGGGCTTGTCGTTGCCGTACTTGAGCATCGACTCGCGGAACGGGATCCGCGGGAACGGCGAGGTGACCTCGCGGCCGCCGCCGAACTCGGTGAAGAGCTCGGTCATCAGCTTCTCGATCGGCTGGAAGACGTCCTCCTGCTCGACGAACGACATCTCGACGTCGAGCTGGTAGAACTCGCCCGGCGAGCGGTCGGCGCGGGCGTCCTCGTCGCGGAAGCAGGGCGCGATCTGGAAGTACCGGTCGAAGCCGGAGATCATCAGCAGCTGCTTGAACTGCTGCGGCGCCTGCGGCAGCGCGTAGAACTTGCCCGGGTTCAGGCGGGAGGGCACCACGAAGTCGCGCGCGCCCTCGGGGGAGGTCGCGGTGAGGATCGGGGTCGCCATCTCGTTGAAGCCGAGGGCCACCATCTTCGAGCGGATGGAGGCGATGACCGCCGAGCGCAGCATGATGTTGCGGTGCATGCGCTCGCGGCGCAGGTCGAGGAAGCGGTACTCCAGGCGGCGCTCCTCGTTCACACCGTCGTCGGTGTTGATCGTGAAGGGCAGCGGGGCGGCCGCGCCGAGCACCTCGACCTCGGCGGCCTCGATCTCGATCTCGCCGGTGGGCAGCTCGGGGTTGATGTTCTCGGCGCCGCGCGAGACGACCTTGCCGTCGACCCGGATCACCGTCTCCTTGGAGAGCTTGTCCAGGGCCTCGGCGGCCGCGGTGCCGGGACGGGCGACGAGCTGCGTGATGCCGTAGTGGTCGCGCAGATCGATGAAGAGGATGCCGCCCAGGTCTCGACGATTGTGCAGCCAGCCGCTCAGCCGGACGTCGGTGCCGACGTCAGAGGCGCGGAGCTCGCCGCAGGAGTGGGACCTGTACCGATGCATCATTCATCCAGTTCTTCGCGATAGCAGGTGGAATTCAGCCTCCCCAAGGTTACCGTCCGCTCCGGCCCGGGCACGGCCCCCGCCCCGGCCCCCGCCCCGGCCCGCAGGAGGGGCGGCGCCGCACCGCGACCTGTAAAGATGGCCTCGTGCGCACCGAGGACGTCCTGGCCGCGATCGCGACGGGCCTGTGGCGATGGGACAACGCCTCCGGGACGGTCACCCTCGACGGCGAGGCCGCCCGGCTGCTCGGCCTGCCCGCGGAACCGGTCGTCCTGCCCGAGGTGGCCGTGCGGTCCCGTTTCCACCCGGTGGACTGGAACGAGATCAACGGCATCGTGAACCTCGCCGTCGTCGAGGGCACCCTCGCCGAGGCCCGGCTGCGGATCATGGACGAGGACGGGCGCGTCCTGCGCACCGTACGCACCCGCTCCAAGCCGGTGGAGAACCGCGCCACCGACGGCCGCGTCGACTACGAGCTCATCGGCACCCTCCAGGAGATCGCCGAGCCCCAGCCCGGCACCACCGCCGCCCACACCCCCATCACCGGCGACTGGCGGCGCTCGCGCGAGGCGTTCCTGCTGGACGCCGGCCGCGCGCTGGCCGAGGCCCGGTCCACCGCCGAGGTGCTGCGGGTGGCGGCGTCCCTGTCGATGCCCGGGTTCAGCCCGGACGGCCTGGCGGTCTTCGGGGTCGAGGGCGAGCGGCTGTCGGTCATCGGGCACCACGGGCACAGCCCCGGCGACGAGGCCCCCTTCACGGAGATGCGGCTGGACACCGCCTACCCGGCCGCCGAGGTGGTCCGCACCGGCCGGGCGGTCTACCTGCCCACCCCCGAGGACTACAAGCGCCGCTTCCCCGCCACCTGGGCTCTCGCCCAGCGCTTCGACCGGGCCTCCTGGGCCTTCGTGCCGCTGATCGTCGCCGGCCGCACCATGGGCGCCTGGATGGCCGCGTTCAAGCACCCCGTGTCCTTCTCGCCCGACGAGCGGTCGGTGCTGACGACGGTGGCCCGGATGCTGGCCCAGGCCCTCCAGCGGGCCGGGGTGGCCGAGTCCGAGCGGGAGCTCACCACGGGCCTGCAGCGCTCGATGATGCCCACGCTCGGCCCCGAGATCCCCGGCATGCAGATCGCGGCGCGCTACGTGCCCACCGGCGGCGGCCTCCAGGTCGGCGGCGACTGGTACGACATGATCCCGCTGCCCTCGGGACGGTTCGCCCTGGTCATCGGGGACGTGCAGGGGCACGACGTACGGGCCGCCGGGCTGATGGGACAGCTGCGGATCGCCGTACGGGCGTACGCCTCCGAGGGCCACCGCCCGGACGCGGTGCTCTCGCGCGCCTCCCGCTTCCTGGCCGGCCTGCACGCGAACGACCGCGGTACGGACGCCACGGGCGTCCCCGCCGAGCCGTACGACGACGCCGACTTCCACAGCCCCCGCTTCGCGACCTGCCTGTACGTCGAGTGCGACCCGGAGACCGGCGTGCTGGAGGTGGCCCGGGCCGGCCATCCCGACCCGGTGGTCCGGATGACCGACGGCACCGTGCTGATGCGGCCCACGGCGGGCGGGCTGCCGCTGGGCATCATCCCGGACACCGACTACCCGACCACCCGGTTCACCCTGGAGCCCGGCGAGACGATGATGCTGTGCACCGACGGGCTCATCGAGACCGGCGGGCACGACCTGGACACCGGCTGGGCGCGGCTGCGGGCGATCCTCGAGTCCGACCTGCACGACGGCGACGGCGACGGCGACGGCGGGGTGCCGGCCCCGGGCCACCTGGAACGGCTGGCGGACCTGCTGGTGCAGGCCGTCCACGGGCCGTCCTCGCACCACACCACCGGTCCGCTCGCCGACCGCCGCGAGGACGACATAGCCGTGGTCCTGCTGTGCCGCGAGGGTCCGGGCTGCGGCTGCGGCGCGCCGGTGGCCCACCGCGCCCGTCCGGCCCGCCGGACCGTCCTGACGGTGGCGCAGGCCGAGCCGGAGCGCATCGCGGGCGCCCGCCGCCAGATCCGCGAGCTGCTGCACGACTGGGCCGACGCCGAGCAGGTGGACTCGGCGGTGCTGATGGTCTCCGAGATGGTCACCAACGTGCTGATGCACACCGACGGCGACGCGGCCCTGGTCGCGGAGGCCGTGGGCGAGCTCGGGGCGCGCCGGCTGCGCGTGGAGGTCGCGGACGGCAGCGACGAGCTGCCGCACAAACGCCACCCGGGCGAGATGGCCTCCAGCGGGCGCGGGGTGCTGCTGCTGGAGATGCTCGCGGACACGTGGGGCGTGGACCCGCGGGGCGAGGGCAAGTCGATCTGGTTCGAACTGCACGAGCAGTCCAAGGCCGAAGCCGACGCGGGCCCCGCCTGAGCGGACCGCCGCCACAGCCCCGCGTGCCCCGCCCCCACCGTGGTTGGATGACGGCGTGCTGAGCTCCCTCCTCCCCGCGCCCGTCCGCCGGCTCGCCGCCTGGTGCATCGTGTTCCTGCTGGTCACCGGCGTGGCCGCGGTACTGGTCTGGCTGATCATCGTCTTCAAGACCGCCGTGACACCGGTCCTGCTGGCCCTGCTGGGCACGGCGCTGCTCGGGCCCCTGCACCAGCGGCTGGTCCGCATGGGGCTGCACCGCTCGCTGTCCGCCGCGCTGACGTCCCTGGTGATCGTCGCGGTCATGGGCGGTGCGACGTACATCGTGGTGGCGGCGCTCATCGACACCGGCGACCAGATCCTCCTCAGCCTGCGCCGGGTCGGACAGGACCTCGCCACGCACTTCGGGGCGGCGGGCACCTCGCTGGAGGACCTGGCCAAGAACGCCAAGGGGCTGCTGTCACGGTTCGGCAGTACGGCCGCCTCCGGCGTGATCACCGGCCTCAGCGTGGTCGGCGAGATGATCGCGACCGCCGTCCTCGCACTGCTGCTGATCTTCTTCTTCCTGCGCGACTCCCACCGGGCGGCCGACACCCTGCGCTCGCTCGCGCCGCGCGAGACCGGGGACATGCTGGAGGCGATGGGCCGGCGCGCCTACGAGGCCGTCGAGGGCTTCATGCGCGGCACCACCTTCATCGCGCTCATCGACGCCATCGCCATCACCGCCGGTCTGCTGGTCCTCCAGGTGCCGGGCGCGGTGGGCCTGGGCGCGCTGGTGTTCGTCGGCGCGTACATCCCCTACCTCGGCGCCGTGATCTCCGGCGCGGTCGCCGTCCTGGTCGCGTTCGCCGACCGGGGCTGGGTGATCGGCCTGTGGGCGCTGGGCGTCGTCCTGGCCGTCCAGGTGCTGGAGGGCCACGTGCTCCAGCCGATGATCCAGAGCCGTACGGTCCAGATGCACCCGGCCGTGGTGATGCTGGCGATCACGGCGGGCGCGAGCGTCGCCGGAATCCTGGGCATGCTCCTGGCGGTGCCCCTGACGGCGGCGGCGTTCGGCGTGATCTCGGAACTCCGCTCCCGCTACGCGGCCGACCCCGCCCCCGGACCCGTGGGTCCCGCGTAGCCCCGCCGGCGAGGTGTCCGGAAGGCGCCCGCTACCGACCCGGAACCTGCCCCACCCCGTCCGCCCCCCGGTCGACGATGGCGACGGAGGTGACAGGGGTCCCGGCCTTCCCCCAGGCATGGGCGCCGTGACTCCAGCTCATCCGCACGCCACATCACCGGTTCGCCCGGCTCGCGCCACGCCACGCCCTGGTACCACTCGGGCATCGCGACCCCTTGCAGCACGGCGGCGGCCTCGGTCCCGTTCCAGCCCTGGGGGCCGATCCGTTCGAATCCCCGCCGCTCGATACGCACCCACGTATCCCGCTCTGTCCGGCCACCCAGGGAACGGCGCTTGCGTACCAGCGCCTGCCGATCCCATCGCACGTGCAGCGCCCCTTCCACACGCTCCAGCACGTCTTCGACCGGCTGACGGCGCAGGTCCACTCGGGCAGCGACAGGCAGGGAAACAGCCATGTTGACCTCCTCGGCGAGCGGACGACCGTAGCAGGAGGCCCTCCTCCAGTGGAGCCTGGACGGGCCCCGTCCCTACCCAGACCGGACCCGTCCGCATGTGGCTCCGGTGAGGCCTACAGGCCGCCCTCGGTCATGCCGTGTACGGCCGGGATCGTGCCCAGGCGGCCCTTCTGGAAGTCCTCGAAGGCCTGCTGGAGTTCGGCCTGGCTGTTCATGACGAACGGGCCGTAGTGGGCCATCGGCTCGCGGATCGGCCGGCCGCCGAGGAGGACGACCTCCAGCTCCGGGGTGTGGCCGTCCTGCTTCTCGTCCGCGCGGACGGTGAGCGAGGAGCCGCTGCCGAAGACGGCGGTCTGGCCCAGGTGGACCGGGCGGCGCTCGGCACCCACCGAGCCCTTGCCGGCGAGTACGTACGCCAGGCCGTTGAAGTCCTCCCGCCACGGCAGGGTGATCTCCGCGCCCGGGGCCAGCGTCGCGTGGATCATCGTGATCGGCGTGTGCGTGATGCCGGGACCGGCGTGGCCGTCCAGCTCACCGGCGATCACCCGGAGCAGCGCGCCGCCGTCGGGGGACGTCAGCAGCTGGACGTTGCCGCCGCGGATGTCCTGGTAGCGCGGCGCCATCATCTTGTCCTTGGCCGGCAGGTTCACCCACAGCTGGAGGCCGTGGAAGAGACCGCCGGACATGACCAGGTGCTCCGGCGGGGCCTCGATGTGCAGGAGGCCCGAGCCCGCGGTCATCCACTGGGTGTCGCCGTTGGTGATGGTGCCGCCACCGCCGTTGGAGTCCTGGTGGTCGAAGATCCCGTCGATGATGTACGTGACGGTCTCGAAGCCGCGGTGCGGGTGCCACGGCGTGCCCTTGGGCTCGCCCGGCGCGTACTCCACCTCACCCATCTGGTCCATCATGATGAACGGGTCCAGGTACTGGTAGTTGATCCCCGCGAACGCCCGGCGCACGGGGAAACCCTCGCCCTCGAAGCCGCTCGGCGCGTTCGTCACGGCCAGTACCGGGCGGGCCACGGCGTCGGCCGGGGCGGTCACACGCGGCAGGCTCAGCGGGTTCTCAACAGTCACTGCAGGCATGGTGGGCCTCCTTCTGCGTCGAGTTTAGTTGAAACTCGAACTTTCTGCCACCCGCAGCAACCATGGCCGTCCCGCCGGCATTCCCGGTCCCGGACAACCCGCGGCCGCGCCATGGCGTCTACCCGAGGAGAACGAGCGCACCGCCGCACACCACACGGCACCGCGTCCGACGACTTCGGGGGAAAACGGCGTGACCAGCAGCCCGGCACCGGACGGCACCACCGGATCCACGGAGGAGGTGGAGGAGGTGGAAGAGCCGGACAACGCGGAGGGGGTCGCCCGGCGGCGGCTGCCCGCGCCGGTGTCCGCCCTGCTGCGCTCGCTCGCCTCCACGGCCGTGCTCGTCGCCTTGGGCTACGCCGCCTACCGCTGGGCGGCCACCGGCCTGCCGATGGAGCCGCTGCCGGGCTCGCCCTGGGCCTACCTCGCCACCGGGGCCGCGTTCTGCCTGGCCGGCTGCCTGCTGCTGCGCTGGGCGGTGGCCGCCGCGAAGGCGCGCGCGGACGCGGATGGGGACTCCGACTATTTCTCGGGCCTGGACTACGTCGTCAGCACCGTCGTCTTCGCGGGCATCAGGATCTGCCTCGCCTACCGGCCCGACCTCGCGACGGTCTGGACGTACGGCTTCATCGGTATCGGGGCCCTCGGCGTGGTCGCGGTCGTCTGGCGCCGCCGGCTGGCCCGCCACCTCTGAAGAGGCGGTACGGCGGGGAGCCCCCCGTAACTCCCGCTCCCCGCCGTCCTCATGTTCGGCGACACGGGGCGGATGCCGCGAACGTTTCGGCCGTGCCCGAAACGAGCCCGGGGCCCGTACGGCCCCTCAGCGCGCCCGGTACAGCAGGTCCACGCCCAGCCCGGTGGCCGCGTGCAGCACCGCCTTGCCGTCCCGGCGGGTGGTGATCAGGCCCGCCGCGCGCAGCGTGCGCGTGTGCTCGGAGACCGACGGCAGGCTGATGTCCAGGTCACGGGCCAGTTCGCTGGTCGTACGGCCCTCCACCAGCCGTTGCAGCACGGCCGCCCGGGTCCGCCCCAGCAGCGCGTCCAGGGCGCCCGCCGGGGGCTCCGCCGCGGTCAGGGGGAACGGGGTCAGCGAGGGGTAGACCAGCACCGGCGGCCCCTCGGGGGGCTCCGCCAGCAGCGGCCGGCCCGTCCAGAAGGCGGAGGGCATCAGCAGCAGGCCGCGCCCGGCCAGGTGCACCTCGCAGTCCGGCGGCAGCCCGACCTCCAGGGTGGTGCCGGACCAGCGGGCCGCCGGGTGGGTGCCCGCCAGCGCCGCCTTGATCCCGTGCGCCGCCATCAGCCGGGTCCGCCACGCGATGTCGGCGTGGAAGGACTGCCGGATCCGGGCCCCGTACGGGGCGATGACGCTCTCGTACCCGGCCCGCAGCGCCGCGTCCAGCTCCCGCCAGGCGGCGGGGTCCTGCGCCCACAGGGACCGCAGCCAGCCGGCCCAGCCGGGGGCGCGGGCGAGCGTACGGTGCAGCTGGTCGCCGGTGAGCCGGGTCCCGGCCTCCCGGACCTCCGCCAGGCCCTCGTCGATGTCCCGCACGAAGGGCTCCACGAAGCACGGGTTGTCGCCGTCCGCCCCCAGCAGGCCCAGCAGGGGCCGGGTACGGCCCGGCAGCTCCCGGGTCAGCCGGGCCCGCCAGCGGCCGAAAACGGCCTGTTCGTCGGTGCGCTGCCAGGAGGCGAGCGCCAGGGCCAGCTCGATCAGCGGATAGGGCTCGGACGCGAAGGTGACGCCCAGCAGGTCCTCCGCCGTGAAGTGGATCCTCAGCACCGAACCCGCCCCCTGGGTCGACCTTGGCTAGCCGTACATGCGGCGCATCGCGAAGTCGACCATCTGCTCGACCGCCTTCGCGTCGAAGACCATCCGGTGGTCGCCCTCCATGTCGAGGACGAAGCCGTAGCCGGTGGGCAGCAGGTCGATCACCTCGGCGCCGGTGATCACGAAGTACTTCGACTCCTTGCCGGCGTACCGGCGCAGCTCCTTGAGCGTGCTGAACATCGGGATCACCGGCTGCTGCGTGTTGTGCAGGGCCAGGAACCCGGGGGTCTCGCCGCGCGGGCAGTAGACCTTCGAGGAGGCGAAGATCTGCTGGAAGTCCTCGGCGGACAGCTGCCCGGTCGTGAAGGCCCGCACCGCGTCCGCGAGGGAGGGCGGCGACGGCTCCGGGTACAGCGGCGGCGCCTGCTGCGCGTAGCCCTGCGGGGGCTGCTGCGCGTAGCCCTGCTGGGCACCCGGATTCTGCTCGTAGCCGTACATAGGCTGAAGCCTATCGAGGCCGGGGGCGGCGGGACCGCCGAGTTCCGGTCAGTGAGCCTTCAGCTGCGCGACGAACGGTTCCCATGCGGTCGCCGACACGATCACGACTCCGCCGTCCCGCCGCTTCGAGTCACGGACGGGGACGACCCCGGTGACCCCGTCAGCGACCTCGACGCAGAGTCCCTCAGGTGCCGTGCTGTAGCTGCTCGTCCGCCAGGCGGCTGCGCTCACGTCGACGTGCATGGTTGCCATTTCCGTAGTCCTCCGCCGCTTGCTCGATCATCCTCAGGGACACCGCAGGTGACAGGGCTGCCGCCCGGAGGCGGTTGTACGCCTGCTGGTACCGCGTAACGACGCCCGGATCGTCGATGAGCTGGCCGCTGAACATGCCCTCCGTGTAGACCATGGGCGGGGCATCGCTGAAGCTCATGAAGAAGGTGGAGCCCATCATGAACGGATGCGCCCCCGCGTTACACGGAAGGATCTGTGGAATGAACCGGCGGCGCCGGGCCACGGCGGCCACGTGGGCGAGTTGCTCCGCCATCGCGTCGTCCTCAACGATCGGCTCGCGCAGGATCGACTCATGCAGGACGGCCCACGAAGCTGGTCCGGCGGCATCCTCGAAGACCCACGCCCGGTCCCGGCGGGCCGTGACTTTCGCCTTGACCGTCACCTCCGGCTCCAGCGGATCAACGGCAAGGATGATCCCGCGAATGTACGGCTCCAGTTGTAGGGGCCCAGGGAGGAGCATCGGGTTCCACTCCTCGATGTCACGCGCGTGCGTCTCCATTTCGAGAGCGTCCTCGAAGTAAGGCGCGACAAGACCCCTCTTGGCCTTGCGCACGTCCTCGCAGCGCCGCGTGAAGAACCCGTCCGTCCGCAGCACTTGATCCATGTGCTTCGCCAGGTCCAACGGCATGCGGCGCTGGCCCCGTTCGATCTCGCTCAGGTAGCTGACCCCGTAAAAGCTGCCCTCCACCGCCTGGCGAAGCGTGAGGCCCACCGCCTCCCGCTTCCAGCGCAGCTCTTTGCCGTAGAAGGCCGGGACGCTCGCCGAGCCGTCGATCTCCTTGCGTGCGGCCATCGCAGGGCCCGCCTTCCACACTCCGCACTGTGGACCGGAAACGCTTCCCACCGTACGTCGCGAGGCACCAGCCTGTGAGGGCTTCGTCACAGTCCGCCACGAAAGGGTTTGGCATGAGCGACCACCCCCACGACCGTGAGGCCCTCGCGGCCCTCGACGCACTCCGCGCCGCGCTCGCCGCGCACGGGATCACCCTCCCCTCGCTGGAACTGCACCTCCTCTCCTACGCCGGGACGTACGCGACCCCTCCCCTGATCAGCCTCGGCAACTGCAACCCGGCCACCGCCCAGCGGCTCGCCGACGCGCTGGACCCCCGGTGACCCTCACCGTCCGGCTGCTCGCCGTGCCGCAGGCGGCGCCGATGGTGCGGCACGCCGTGCGGGAGCACCTCGGCCCCGACGGGCATCCCGACGCCGAGCTGTGCGTCACCGAGCTGCTGGCCAACGTGATCGCCCACGTGGGCCCCGGCACCCCCGTCACCCTGCGCGTCACCGGAAGGGCAACCCGTACGCGGGTCGAGCTCACCGACCCCGCGCCGGGCGTGCGGCCCGTACCGAGGTGCGCGGACGAAGGCGACGAGTCGGGCCGCGGGCTGGCGCTGGTCGACGCGCTGGCCGTGCGGTGGGGCGTCACGCACGGGCCCGGCAGCAAGACCGTGTGGTGCGAGTTTTGACGCTGGTCACAGTTCACCTGGGAAGGGTTGCCCTTATTACCGGTGGGTAGCATCATGACGTTACCGATTGGTATGTACGAGGAAACTGTCTCCCCGATCCTTAACGGAGCCGTCGCCATGGGGCACTACAAGTCGAATCTTCGCGACATCGAGTTCAACCTCTTCGAGGTGCTCGGCCGCGACAAGCTGTACGGCACCGGCCCGTTCGCGGAGATGGACAGCGAGACCGCCAAGGACGTCCTGTCCGAGATCGCGCGCCTGGCCGAGAACGAGCTGGCCGCCTCCTTCGAGGACGCCGACCGCAACCCGCCGGTCTTCGACCCCGCCACCAACACCGCGCCGGTCCCGGCCTCGTTCAAGAAGAGCTACGAAGCCTTCATGGACTCCGAGTACTGGCGCCTCGGCCTGCCCGAGGAGATCGGCGGCACCACCTCCCCGCGCTCCCTGGTCTGGAGCTACGCGGAGCTGCTGCTCGGCTCGAACCCGGCCATCTGGATGTACTCCTCCGGCCCGGCCTTCGCCGGCATCCTCCACGAGGAGGGCAACGAGGCCCAGAAGAAGATCGCCCAGATCGCGGTCGAGAAGCGCTGGGGCTCCACCATGGTCCTCACCGAGCCCGACGCGGGCTCCGACGTGGGCGCCGGCCGCACCAAGGCCATCCAGCAGGAGGACGGCTCCTGGCACATCGAGGGCGTCAAGCGCTTCATCACCTCCGGTGAGCACGACATGGAGGAGAACATCCTCCACTACGTCCTCGCCCGCCCCGAGGGCCACGGCCCGGGCACCAAGGGCCTGTCCCTCTTCCTCGTGCCGAAGTTCCACTTCGACTGGGAGACCGGCGAGCTGGGCGAGCGCAACGGCGTCTACGCCACGAACGTCGAGCACAAGATGGGCCTGAAGGCCTCCAACACGTGCGAGATGACCTTCGGCGACCAGCACCCCGCCAAGGGCTGGCTGATCGGCGACAAGCACGACGGCATCCGCCAGATGTTCATGATCATCGAGTTCGCCCGCATGATGGTCGGCACGAAGGCCATCGCGACGCTCTCGACCGGCTACCTCAACGCGCTGGAGTACGCCAAGGAGCGCGTGCAGGGCCCGGACCTGGCGAACTTCATGGACAAGACCGCGCCCAAGGTCACCATCACGCACCACCCCGACGTCCGCCGCTCGCTGATGACGCAGAAGGCGTACGCCGAGGGCATGCGCGCGCTCGTGCTCTACACGGCCTCGGTCCAGGACGAGATCCAGATCAAGCAGGCCGCGGGCGAGGACGCCTCCGCCGCGATCGGCCTGAACGACCTGCTCCTGCCGATCGTCAAGGGCTACGGCTCGGAGCGCTCGTACGAGCAGCTCGCGCAGTCGCTGCAGACCTTCGGCGGCTCCGGGTACCTCCAGGAGTACCCGATCGAGCAGTACATCCGGGACGCCAAGATCGACACCCTCTACGAGGGCACCACGGCCATCCAGGGCCAGGACTTCTTCTTCCGGAAGATCGTCCGCGACCAGGGCGCCTCGCTGAACGTCCTCTCCGAGACGATCAAGAAGTTCCTGGCCGAGGGCGAGGGCGGCGAGGAGCTGGCCGCGGCCCGCGACGCGCTGGCCAAGGCCGCCGTGGACCTCGAGGGCATCGTCGGCAAGATGATCGTCGACCTCACCGCCACCGGCGAGGACGTCAAGAACATCTACAAGGTCGGCCAGAACACCACCCGCCTGCTGATGGCGTCCGGTGACGTGGTCGTCGGTTACCTGCTGCTCAAGGGCGCGGCCGTGGCCGCCGCCAAGCTGGGTTCCGCTTCCGCCAAGGACGTGCCCTTCTACCAGGGCAAGATCGCGGCCGCGAAGTTCTTCGCCTCGCAGATCCTGCCGGGCGTCTCGGTCCAGCGTCAGCTCGCCGAGGACGTCGACAACTCCCTCATGGAGCTCGACGAGGCCGCCTTCTAGGCAGCAGCGACCGCCGGGCAGCGCGCCACGGACGACCGGGGCCGGGCCTCCTCCGCACGGGGAGGCCCGGCCCCCGCCGTACCCGGCCCCGCCGTACCCGGCCCCGCCGTACCCGGGGGCCGTTGTCCACAGCCGCGGGGTTGTCCACAGGCCGGCCGCCGGTTCCCCGGATGTCAGTGGTTCGTGGCACGCTCGTAGGCATGAGTCGACAGGAACAGCCGCACGGCACCGGCAGGGGGTACAGCGTCCCCACCGGGCGGCCGTACGCCCTCAGGGAGCTGCAGGCCAACCTGGGCACGCTCGGTGACCAGGTCGGGGAGCTGTACGAGGGCGCCCACCCCACCGAGTACGAACCGATCACCGACGCGCTGTACGCGGCCTTCCAGACGGCCGCCGGGCTGGCCCCCGCCAAGAGCTACACGGGCTGCCCCGAACACCCCAACGGCGCCCTCGACCCCGAGGCGCCCGAGGGCTGGGGCCGCTGCCTGATCTGCAACGACCGCAGACGCCTGGGCCGCCGGACGCAGGGCGGCGGGCAGGGCGGGCCTGCCGGGCAGGGCGCGGCGGTACCGGCCGGGCAGCAGCGGCGGCTCGGCTATCCGGTCCCGCCCGGGCCGTACACGCTCGGAATGCTGCGCGCCTACCTGCGCACGGTCGACGAGCAGCGGTTCCACTTGTCCCTCACCTCCCCCGACGAGGACTTCGTCCGGATCGCCGACGATGTGCACCAGGCCTTCATCGTGGCCCGCGAACTGTCCCGGCCGCGCAACGCATCGGGATGCGCCGAACATCCCGGCGCGCCGATCGATCCTGATGCTCCGCCGGGAGAGGCCTGTATCTTCTGCGCCGGACGCAAGAGGCGCGCGCAGCGCTCTCCGCAGACCCCCGAGATGCTCCCGCGCATCCGCCGGGGCGAGCGGCGGCAGCTGCAGCGCCGTTTCGAGCGACCGCCGGGCTGAGCCCGGCCGAGACCGTGGTGCCACCGTTACCGCGCGCTCTGGGCCCTCGGCTGTCGTCGGCTATCCGCCACAGTCCGGCCATGGCGAACACGACCGTCGTTAAGGTGAACCACATGAGCTCTCCCGCCCGCTTCGACCGCGGCCACACCGACGATCTGATGACCTTCCTGGCGGCCAGCCCATCGCCGTACCACGCCGTCGCGAACGCGGCGGAGCGGCTGGAGAAGGCCGGATTCAGGCAGGTCTCGGAAACGGACGCCTGGGACGCGAGCGCGGGGGGCAAATTCGTGCTCCGCGGCGGCGCGACCATCGCCTGGTACGTGCCGGAGGGCGCCGCCGCGCACACCCCCTTCCGGATCGTCGGCGCCCACACCGACTCCCCCAACCTGCGCGTCAAGCCGCTGCCCGACACCGGCTCGCAGGGCTGGCGGCAGATCGCCGTCGAGATCTACGGCGGGACCCTGCTCAACACCTGGCTGGACCGCGACCTCGGCCTGGCGGGCCGGCTGACGCTGACCGACGGCAGCGAGCGGCTGGTCAACGTGGACCGCGCGCTGCTGCGCGTGCCCCAGCTCGCCGTCCACCTCGACCGGCAGGTCAACACCGACGGGCTCAAGCTCGACAAGCAGCGCCACATGCAGCCCATCTGGGGCCTGGGCGAGGTCCAGGAGGGCGACCTGATCGCGTTCCTGGAAGAGGAAGAGGGCCTGCCCGCCGGGTCGGTGGCCGGCTGGGACCTGATGGTGCACTCCATCGAGCCGCCGTCCTACCTCGGCCGCGACCGCGAGCTGGTGGCCGGCCCGCGCATGGACAACCTCATCTCGGTGCACGCCGGGATCGCGGCGCTCGCCGCCGTCTCGGCCGCCGGCCCGCTGGACCACATCCCTGTCCTGGCCGCCTTCGACCACGAGGAGAACGGCTCGCAGTCGGACACCGGCGCCGACGGCCCGCTCCTGGGCAACGTGCTGGAACGATCCGTCTTCGCCCGCGGCGGTACGTACGAGGACCGCGCCCGCGCGTTCGCGGGCACCGTGTGCCTGTCCTCCGACACCGGTCACGCCGTGCACCCCAACTACGCGGAGCGGCACGACCCTTCGCACCACCCGCGCGCCAACGGCGGCCCGATCCTGAAGGTCAACGTCAACCAGCGCTACGCGACGGACGGCAGCGGGCGCGCGGTGTTCGCGGCGGCGTGCGAGCGCGCCGGGGTGCCGTGGCAGACGTTCGTCTCCAACAACTCGATGCCGTGCGGCACGACGATCGGCCCCATCACGGCGGCGCGGCACGGCATCCAGACCGTCGACATCGGCGTGGCGATCCTGTCGATGCACAGCGCGCGCGAGCTGTGCGGGGCGGACGACCCGTACCTGCTGGCGAACGCCCTGGTGGCCTTCCTGGAGGCCTGAGCCGCCGCCCCCGCGCACGCGCACGCGCAACGAAGGGCCCCGCTCCCCCGACGGGAGGAGCGGGGCCCTTCGCCGCTACTCGCCTACTCGCCTACTCGTCCATACCGGCGAGGACCAGCGGCAGGCGGGCCGTGCCGCCCTCGGTGACGCGCACCGGGACGCCCCAGTCCTGCTGGTGGACGTGGCACGCCGGATATTCGTTGGCGGGGTCGTCGTCGCAGGACGCCGCCATCGCCGACACGTGCAGCACGCCTTCGGCCACGCCGTCCGCGAGGACCAGGTCCCGGGACAGGTCCGTACCCGCACCCTCGCCCTCCGCCAGCAGCTCCGGCGGCGTGGCGGAGACCAGCAGCCGCGTGGAGGGCCCGTACCGGGTGTCCAGCTTCTGCCCGGCGGGCGCCTGGAAGACCACGTCCAGGCGCAGCCGGCCGGGCGCGACCTCGGTCGCCGCCCGCTGCGTGCGGTGGGCGACCGACTCCACCCGTACCGCCTCCTCCGGCAGCCGCAGCCGGGTCAGCCGGTGCCGTGCCGACTCCACGACGACGATGTCGTCCCCGGCCAGCACGGCGGCGCTGGGCTCGCGCAGGTCCGTCGCCAGCGTGGACACCTGGCCGGAGGCGGGATCGTAGCGGCGCAGCGCGTGGTTGTACGTGTCGCAGACCGCGACCGAGCCGTCCGGCAGGGCGGTGACGCCCAGCGGGTGCTGGAGCAGCGCCTGCCCGGCGTCCCCGTCCCGGTGACCGAAGTCGAACAGGCCTGAACCGACCGCGGTGTGCACGACCCCGTCGGTGTCGATCCAGCGCAGCGCGGAGGTCTCGGAGTCGGCGATCCACAGCCGGTCCCCGGCCGCCGCCAGCCCCGACGGCTGCGCGAACCACGCCTCGGCGGCGGGCCCGTCGTGCAGCCCCTCGTTGGTCGTCCCGGCCGCCGCCTGGACCGTCCCGGCCTCCGGGTCCCAGGTCCACAGCTGGTGCACGCCGGCCATGGCGATCCACACCTTGCCGTGCCACCACGCCACGTCCCACGGCGAGGACAGGTCCACCTCCAGGGCCGGCCCGGACGTCGGCGAGCCCTGCCACCACTGCCGCCCGGTCCCGGCGACGGTCTCCACGACGCCGGTCTCCGGGTCCAGGACCCGCAGCGCGTGGTTGACGGTGTCCGCGACCACGACCTTCCCGTCGGGCAGCAGCGCCAGCCCCTGCGGCTCGCTGAACGCGTCCGGCCCGAAACCGCGGGTGCCGCTGCCGATCCGGCGCACGACGCTCTCGCCGTCGGGGGCGAGTTCGACGAGCTGGTGCCGGGTCGAGTCGGACACCAGGACGTTCCCGTTGCCGAGGACGACCGCCTTGCCCGGGAACCGCAGGTCGCCCGCCACCGGCTCCGGCGCCACGTACGGCCCGTCCCCGCGCCGCAGCGTCCCCTTGGCCTCGTGCTCGGCCTCCAGCTCCTCGACGAGCCGCTCGATGGCGTGCGCGTGCCCCTCACCGGCGTGCTGCGCGACGACGTACCCCTCGGGGTCGATCACGACGAGCGTGGGCCAGGCCCGCACGGCGTACTGCTTCCAGGTCGCGAGCTCGGGATCGTCGAGCACGGGGTGGTGCACCTCGTACCGCTCGACGGCGTCGACGACGGCGGCGTGCTCGGCCTCGTGCACGAACTTCGGCGAGTGCACGCCGATCACCACCACGGTGTCGCGGTGCTTCTCCTCCAGCTCCCGCAACTCATCGAGGACGTGCAGGCAGTTGATGCAGCAGAAGGTCCAAAAATCCAAGATCAATGTGCGACCTCGGAAGTCGGCGAGCTTCAGGTCCTTCCCGCCGGTGTTGATCCAGCCGCCCTTGCCGATCAGCTCGGGGGCACGGACACGGGCACGCTTGCGGGGTGCGGGTGCGGGCGCAGGGGTGGGCGCCGAGGCAGCATCGTTCATGTTTCAAGCTTGCCATTGGCCCATGAACACCAGATCACGGCCGTACGACGCCGTTGTCCTGCGCAGCTACGGGATCCGCTCGACCACGGACTAGCGTCCTTCGACGCCCCGGACGAACAGGGTTCCTGTGCGCCGACTCCCGGCGGGTGGGGCAAGCACGGACGCTGACACGTCCACGAAGCCGTGTTCCTTGAGAATCAGCGCCCACACATCGGGTTCGTAGTCCCACCGCTTGACGACAGCGGGGTCTTCTTCGGGCCCGCGCGGGATGTATGACGCCTGGCAGCCATAGCACCCTTCAACCGGGGGACGCTGGGAGAAGGCGAAGACGCCACCCGGCTTGAGGTTCGCGTGAACCATCGGCAGCAGAAGACCGGGGTCGGTGAACCAGGCAGCGCCGAACACGCTGTAAACCGCATCGAAGATCGTGAACGTGTCTCCGAGATAGGTGAGCGCGTCGGCCTGGTGGAGTTCCATCCCGTCCACGCCCGGCCACCGCTCGCGTGCCTTGTCGAGCTGCTTGGCGGAGAGGTCGATCCCGACGGACTTCATGCCGAGCGTTGCGAGATGAGCGGCGTTCCCTCCCGACCCGCACCCGAGATCGAGCACGCGGTCTCCCGGGTTGAGGTTGAGCACGTCGGCCCTGGGGCCGTGGTCCGGGTACTGGGTCCCGTTGAACCATGTGGTCTCGCCCTTGGCGTTGGTCTTCCGCCGCTGGGGCTTGTTCTGCGAGTAGGTGTCCCACCAGGTCCACGCGAAGGCTGGGCGTGGCCCTCTCCGTGGTGTTCGCGGCGACGGCGAGGAAGGCCGCCACCTGGTTGACGCCGCGCTGGCCCTGGTCGTCGGTCATCTCCGGCCAGGAGTCCTCGCGGACCATGGTGATGAGGTCGGCCCTCAGCTCCGGGGTGATGAGGTCGTACACGGTCTTCGTCGTGTCGGTGATCGTCACGTCTGTGCCTTCCTGGTCTGTGAGGAACATCGGCGGCACTTGCAGGGGGGCCAGGCGGCGGAGGCCATGGGGGTCAACGGCTTCTCGGCGCTGCTGCTGGGGTAGATCACCTCAGAGCCGAATGTCTGGCCGGAGTCGCGAGACACCCGCACGATCATGGTCATCGTTGGCCTTCCGCTTGCCGGGTCCGGTTGGTGAAGCGATGTTCCCGCCGCCGGTCGGTCGGAACGACGACGCTTCGGGCGTCGCCTGGGCGTCACTCAGTGGGGTGTCAATGACGCCCTCCAGGGCGTCAAACCGGTGTCATTGCATGGCTGTTCGGTCTAGCTTTGACGTCATGACGACGACCGCCGTGGTGCCGAATGATGTGCTGCGGGCCGTGCGTATTGGCCTGCGCTTAAGCCAAGACGACTTTGCCAAGGCGCTCCGCCGGGCAGGTGCGGAACTGGGGGAGCCGAACGAGGCTTCCAAGCGGCTGGTGCAGCGCTGGGAGTCCGGCACGAGCAAGACGCCTCGGGGCGTGTACGCCAGGGCCTTAGAACGGGTCACTGGGCGTCCGGTCGAGGCACTGGGGTTCGCCCTGCCGGTGCCGATGGCACGAGTCCACTCAGACGGAAAGGGAGGGCATGACATGGAGACCGGCACAACCGGTGTCGCGTCTGCCTCTGTAGGCGCGCAGCCCACCGCGCAGACGGGTGAGGAGACGTTTTCGGGAGTGTGGCTCAGCCGCTATGAGTTCTTCTCTTCGAGCCGGGGCGACTCGTACGAGGGTAAGCACTACGTAGTGATCGTCCAGCGTGGGAACCGGCTGACCGTTCAGAGTCTGCCTGGGGCGAGCAGCAACCCGGACAGCCCGCTCACGCTGGATCTGACCGTTGATCGCAACGTGGTCACGGGTACGTGGGTCGAGCAGACTGCCGCAGACGGCTACTACAACGGGGCCCGCTACCACGGGGCCATCCAACTCCTGGTCGAGCCGACCGGGCGGCGTATGGCCGGGAAGTGGGTCGGCTTCGGCAAGGACTTCGACGTGAATACCGGCCCCTGGGAACTGCGGCTGGTGGACCGGTCCACGAGCAAGGCGACGCTGGAGAGGTACAGCCAGCCGCCGGAGTGACATCCGACGGGGCACCTGATGGGCCGAAGACCCCACGGGTGGGGCCTTCGGCGGGATTTGCAGGGCGTTAACTGTGCCGCTCTCGCGCCTTCGGCGATCGATATGCGCTGGTCAGAGCCACGGTGGGCCCGAAAAACGGAGTCACACCCAGCGTGCGCCTTCCGAGCTGGGGCCGGGGTCGGGATGGCGACCACGGCGCAACTTCGCACCGACGCTCGGGCCGCCCCAGTGACGAAGTGACGGAATGACGTTTAGTTCTATTCCATCCATAGAGACTCAGAACATCTCTTAAAGAGGTAATGGACTTCGACCGTCATTCCGTCACTTCGTCACCCGCCGACTCCTCCCCCGCACCGTCTCTCGTCGCCCAGACGATCCGGCAGCGCTCGTCACCGTCGAACCTCACGCCCACCCTGCCTCGCCGGACTTCCACTCGATCGATTGCGAGGCCAAGGCGTCCACGTCTTCCGGCCGCATCATCGGCTTCCCAAGCTTCACGAAGCAGACCCGCATCCAGGAGAGGAGAGAGGTCCACGGAAGGAGTCGGCATCCGCAGTAGATCTGCGCGCAGTCCCTCGATCCGGGTACGAAGTCGTCCGGCAAGCCGGTTGTACCGGTCGATCGCGTCTGCGCCGGTGAACTCGCCACGGACGTACCTGGCCTCCTCCAGGTCCGCCAGACGGGCTCCCTCCTCCGCGATCTCCGCCTCGATCGCGTCCCGCTTCGCGAAGACCTCCGGGTCCTCCCTCTGCACCCAGCGATCGGCGATCACGGCGAGCAGCGGGTCCCGGGGCTCCAGGGACGGCAGGCGTGACAGGAACGCCCGGGTCACGTAGTCGTCGATGCTCTCCACCCGAGCCGATACGCCGGAGCATCCTCGCCCCATCCGGTGGCTGGAGCACTGGTACGACGTGCCGGCCTTGCTCATCCGGGCCCCGCAGAGCCCACAACGCGCTATCCCGGTGAGCAGAGACTTCCCCTGCTTGTGACCGTGCCGCTTCCCCGCCAGGGGGAACGTGCGCGCTTCGAGCTGGCGGAGGATGAGTTCGCGCTCCCCGAGCGTGATGATGCCCTCGCCGATGCTCACGGTTTCGAGGGTCTCCGGGTCCTGGTAGGGGGAGACCCGGTTCATGTACTTGCGTGTCCCGTCTGGCTGCTCCTCGTACTCGGTCTGCGGCATGAGACCGGCGAAGGCCGGTGAGCGGAGGAGTTGCATGATGCTGGACGAGTTCCACTCGCCTCCACGGGCGGACTCCACCCCGTGCTCGTTCAGCAGCCGGGCGATGTGGACGAGGGCCTTCCCGGACAGTGCTTCGTCGGCGATCAGGCGGGCGTAGACGGCGGTCTCGGGGTCGTGGACGAGCTTCTTCGCCTCCGGGTCGACCAGCAGCCCGTAAGGCGGCTGTCCGCCGATCCACTGGCCGCGCTGGCGTAGGTACCGCTTCGCGTTGCCGACGCGCATCCCGAGGTTGCGGGACTCGTTACGCGCCAGTTCCGCCAGCATCGCGATGGTGACCCGGGCGCTGTCGTTCTTCGTGTCGAGGCCGTCCATGACGGAGACCAGCCGACCGCCGACCCGGCCTATGTCGTCCAGCGCCTTGCCGACCTCTCCGATGCCCTTGCGGGACAGACGGTCGAGCTTCCAGACGATCAGGACGCCCACGACGCCGGCCGTGGCTGCTGTGATCGCCGCGTCGAAACCCTTGCGGCTGACGTTCTTGTAGCCGGAACGTCCACGGTCGATGTGGACCTTGCGGACTGTCAGTCCGTTGCGCTCCGCCCAAGCCCGGCAGTCGGCTTCCTGGCGGTCGATCGCGGTCTTGCCCTCCCTGTCCAGGGACAGACGCAAGTACAGGTCAGCAGTGGTGTGTTGGTGCACGTCTCTACGCTAGCGAGGAGTGCGCACATTGGTTCAGGACATACAGAAGTCCGGGATCACAATGTGCCCGCGCAGCGTCACGCCGCCTGGGGGACGAAGGGGAGGAGTTCGTCGTGGCCCGGCTGGACGATGCCGTACGTGCTCTCCGGGACCTCGTTCCAGGCGCCCGGGAGGTCGCCCAGGGGTTCCGAGACCACCAGGCGGGTCTCGTCGGAGACCTCCTGGAGGAAGGCCACGTCGGGGTGGAGGTTGCGCAGGGTGTCGACGCGGCTGCTGTAGAACAGGGACCGCGACGTGCCCTGGCTGGAGTAGCGGAAGCCCCACAGGCGTACGCCGTCGCTGATCGCGAGCGTCATCTGGAGCGGGAACTCCACCCCGTGCGCCCGGCCCGCGGCCTCCACCACGCCCGCCATCCTCGCCACCGCCGCCGGCGGGTCGTCCTCCAGGCCGAAGGTGAGCGCGAGGTGGAACATCACCTCCGAGTCCGTCGTCCCCTCGACGTGCGGGTAGAGCTCGGGGTCGATGAGCAGGACCAGCTCGCGCCGGAAGAGGTGGAAGCCGGCGATGGCGCCGTTGTGCATGAACAGCCAGCGGCCGTACCGGAAGGGGTGACAGTTCGTCTGCTGCACCGCCGAACCGGTCGACGCCCGGATGTGGGCGAAGAACAGCGGGGAGCGCACGTGGTCGGCGATCTCCCGCAGGTTGCGGTTGTTCCAGGCGGGGCCGATCTCCTTGAGGATCGCCGGCGTGTCCGAGGGGTGCTCCGGATACCAGCCGATGCCGAATCCGTCACCGTTCGTCGTCTCCACACCCAGCTTGGAGTGCAGACTCTGGTCGATCAGCGAGTGGGCCGGTCTGTAGAGGATCGTCTCGAGCAGCAGCGGGGTTCCCGAGTAAGCGAGCCATCGGCACATGGGCGATCACCTCGAGGGGCGCGTCGCTCGGCCGCGACGCACGGGCACGGCCCTCCCAGTGTGACCCTACGGCGCCCCGCCCGCCACGTGGGACGGGAAGGCGCTCAGGGAGCGCTTGAAGGCCGCCACGAAGTCCTCCCGCAGGGCTTCCGGGAGCAGGTCCAGGGAGAGGTACGGGTTGAGGTCCTCCAGCTCGACCAGGAGCAGTTCCCCCGAGGGCGCCCGGCACGCGTCCACGCGCTGGATGCCGTACGGGAGGGTGTTCCAGTCGATGAAGGTCCGGGCGAAGGCGAGGTCGGCCGGGGTCGGGGTGTAGGGGGTGAGCTCCCAGCGGCGGGCCGGGTCCGGGGCGTACAGCGCGTACTGGAAGTCCCGGTCGACGAAGTAGAAGGAGACCTCGTACGCGAAGTCGACGCGCGGCTGGATCAGGATCTCGCCGGCGGGCCCCGTGGGGCGGTCGGTGAAGGTGAGGCCGATGGAGTCGGCGCCCTGCTTCGGCTTGACGACGTACGTCGCACTGGCCGGCAGGAGGTGCAGGCCGGCGGGGTCGTCGACGGTCGGTATGACGGGCAGCCCGGCGGCGGTGAGGTCCACCAGGTACTGCTTGCCCGCCATGTCCGCCCGGCCCGTGAGCGGGTTGTACACGGGGGTGCCGCGCTCCAGGGCGGCGGCGCGGAAGGCGTCATGGGCCCGCTGGTGGTGGAGCACGGGGCCGCTGTTGCGGACGACGACGGCGTCGAAGGCGTCCATCAGCGCGACCGTGTCCAGGGGGTGGCACAGGGCCAGGTCGAAGTCCTCGCGCAGCCGCGAGGTGAGGAATATGTCCTCGTCGCAGTACCGGCGGCCGCGGGCCGGGTACGCCAGGTCGGTCACGTAGAGCAGACGCATGCCCGCAACCTATCGCGGGCAGCGATCGGCGCCTGAAACACCTCGTACGGGACGAAAAGGGGCGAGCGGGCGGTCAGCCGTGGCGGAGGCCCAGCATGCGGTCCTTCAGGGCCGGGAACTGCTCGCGCGTCTCGGCCACCTTCGCCGGGTCGAGTTCCACCGTCAGGACCTCCTCGCCCACGCCCGCCTCGGCCAGGACCTCGCCCCAGGGGTCCACCACCAGGCTGTGGCCGGCCTGCTCCACGCCCGCGTGGGTGCCCGCCGTGCAGCAGGCCAGGACGTACGCCTGGTCCTCGACGGCGCGCGCCCGGCTGAGCAGGGTCCAGTGCTCGCGGCGGCGGGCGGGCCAGCCCGCCGCGATCACCAGGGTGGTGGCGCCGACGTCGACCAGACCGCGGAAGAGCTCCGGGAAGCGCAGGTCGTAGCAGGTGGCCAGGCCGAGCGTCTGCTCGGGCAGCTCGACCGTCGTCAGGGAGTCGCCCGCGGCCATCATCACCGCCTCGCCCTGGTCGAAGCCGAACCGGTGGACCTTGCGGTAGGTGGCCGCGAGCTCGCCCTCGGGGGAGAGCACCAGGGCGGTGTTGTAGAGCGAGCCGTCGCCCGCGCGCTCCACGATCGAGCCGGCGTGCAGCCAGACGCCCGCGTCGCGCGCCGCCTTGGCCATCACCTCGCGCGTGGGGCCGTCCAGCGGCTCGGCCTCGGTCTCGAACAGCTCGTACGCGAACGCGCCCACCGGCCACAGCTCGGGCAGCACGACGAGGTCGCTGCCGCGCTGCTCGCGGACGAGCTCCGCGACGCGCGAACGGCGGGAAACCACCGATTCGCCGTCGTGGACAGCGATTTGGATGAGGGAGGCGCGCACGGTACCACCGTCCTGGCGTTCAAGCCGTCAACTCGGGCCTACGATCGTCACACGAAAGCACTGCCGGGGTGCTCATCGGCAGCGTAGCTTTGGAAATCAAGTCCACAACGCGCCACTGAACTGCACGCGAGGGGTCCCGTTGACCGTCCATCCCAGCCTTCAGCCCTATGCCGATGCGTGGACCCACTCCATCGAGGCGATATCCGAACTGGTCCTGCCGCTGACGGAGGGCGAGTGGAACCGGGCGACGCCGTGCCCCGGCTGGTCGGTCCGTGACGTGGTGTCCCACATCATCGGCATCGAGTGCGAAATGCTGGGGGACCCGCGCCCGATCCACACCCTGCCCCGCGATCTGCGGCACGTGGTGGACGAGTTCACCCGGTACATGGAGGTGCAGGTCGACGTCCGCCGGCACCACACCGCCCCCGAGATGACCTCCGAGCTGGAGTACACCGTCATCCGCCGGGCGCGGCAGCTGCGCAACGAGAAGCGCGACCCGTCGACCACCGTACGGGGCCCGCTGGGGGACCAGGTCACGCTGGAACAGGCGCTGCGGCTGCGCGCGTTCGACGTCTGGATCCACGAGCAGGACCTGCGCACCGCGCTGGGCGCGCCGGGCAACCTGGACTCACCCGGCGCGCACGTGGCCCGCGACATCCTGCTGGCGGGGCTGCCGAAGGTGGTCGCCAAGAAGGCGGGGGCGCCGGCGAACTCGGCGATCGTGCTCGACGTCCACGGCCCGCTGGAGTTCATGCGGACGGTCCGGGTGGACGCCGAGGGCCGTGGCACCCTCGACTCGACTCCGTCCCTGGGCCCGGCGGTGACCCTGGTGATGGACTGGGAGACGTACGTCCGCCTGGCGGCCGGCCGGGTCCGCCCGCACGCGGTCGCCGACCGTGTCAAGACCGAGGGCGACCCGGAGCTCGCGGACGCCATCCTGGGTGCGTTCTCGGTCACCCCGTGAACCGGGGCGGGCGCGTGGTGCGCGGGATGCCGAGGGTTTCTGCACGCCCGGCACAGCCGGGGGCGGCGGGCCGTTCGTAGGCTCGTGCGTACCGCGGTACCGGCGCGGCGCGGCGCCGGTACGGTCACGTCCGCGCGGCACGGGAAGGGACGGGGGTCCGTCCCGTCCCGCGGACGGCCGCGCCGGCCCGTTCGCGTTCGCGTTCGCGGCGCAGCGCGCGGCCGCGCAGCCGCAGGATCTGGGTGACGCCGAGGACTTCGAGGACGAAGACCGACGAGAACGCGATCCGGTAGTCGTCGCCGGTGGCGTCGAGCAGGACGCCCACCGCCAGCAGCGTCGTCATCGAGGCGAGGAAGCCGCCCATGTTGGTGATCCCGGAGGCGGTGCCCTGCCGGGACGGCGGGTTCGCGGGGCGCGCGAAGTCGAAGCCGATCATCGAGGCGGGCCCGCAGGTGCCCAGGACCACGCACAGGGTGACGAGCAGCCACATCGGGGCGCGGGCGCCCGGGTGGGCCAGGACCGCCGCCCACAGCAGGGCGGTCGCGCCCACCGTGCCCAGCGCGAGCGGGATCCGCGCGGCGGCGTACCGGCCCACGATCTGGCCGTAGAGCAGCCCGAAGCCCATGTTCGCGGCGACCACCAGCGTCAGCAGCCCGCCGGCCGTGCTCCGCGCCAGCCCCTGGTCCTCGACCAGGAACGGCATGCCCCACAGCAGCAGGAAGACCATCGCGGGGAACTGCGTCGTGAAGTGCACCCACAGCCCGAGCCGGGTCCCCGGCTCCCGCCAGGACCGCGCGATCTGCGTACGGACGAAGGCGAGGCCCCCGCGCGCCGCGGGCGGCGGCGCCTGCCCCTCGGGGTGGTCGCGCAGGAACAGCGTCAGCGGGACCAGGACGACCAGGCCCGCCACCGCGCTGCCCGCGAACGCCGCGACCCAGCCGACCTCGTGCAGGACCGGCGCGAGGACCAGCGTGGAGACCAGGTTGCCCGCCATGCCCGCGAGCCCGGCCAGCTGCGCCATCAGGGGCTGGCGCCGGATCGGGAACCAGCGGGTGCCCAGCCGCAGCACCGAGATGAACGTCATCGCGTCGCCGCAGCCCAGCAGCGCCCGCGCGGCCAGTGCCATGCCGTACGAGGGGGACAGCGCGAAGCCGATCTGGCCGGCCGTGAAGAGGACCGCGCCGAGGGTCAGGACCTTCTTCGTGCCGAGCCGGTCGACCATCAGGCCCACCGGGACCTGCATGCCGGCGTAGACGAGCAGTTGCAGCAGCGAGAACGTGCTCAGGGCGGCCGCGTTGACGTGGAAGCGGTCGGCCGCGTCGAGGCCGGCCACGCCCAGGCTGGTGCGGAAGATGACGGCGACGAAGTACACGGCGACGCCGATGCCCCAGACGGCGATCGCCACGCGCCCGCCGGGCGGTTCGGGGGCCGCGGAGTCGGCAGGGGCAGTGGGGGCGGGAGGGCCGGCGGGGTCGCCGCTCACCGGGCGTCCCCGCGGACCAGGCTCTGGACCCGGCCCAGGTGCGCCCGGACCCGGGCGGCCGCCCCGTCGCCGTCGCCGGCCCGCAGCGCCGCCAGGATCTCGCGGTGCTCGACGAGGTTCTGCGCGAGCCGGTCCGGGTGGGCGTGCATGACCGCGACGCCCATCCGCAGCTGCCGGTCGCGCAGCTGGTCGTACAGGCGGGAGAGGATCTGGTTGCCGGCGTGCCGGACGATCTCGGCGTGGAAGCAGCGGTCCTCGGCGGCGAAGGCCGCCAGGTCGCCGCGGTCCGCGTAGCGCTCCTGCGCCCGCAGGCTCTCCTCCAGCCGCCCGATCAGCGCGGGCGGCGCCGGGACGGCCCGGCGCACGGTGAAGTCCTCGACCAGCAGCCGGGTCTCGACGACGTCCGCGATCTCCTGCGCCGAGACGGGCAGGACCAGCGCGCCCTTCTTGGGGTAGAGCCGGATCAGCCCCTCCGTCTCCAGGCGCAGCAGCGCCTCGCGCACGGGGGTCCGGGAGACGCCGACGGCCTCGGCGACCTCGCCCTCGGTCAGCAGCGTGCCGCCCTCGTAACGGCGGTCGAGGACGCCCTGCTTGATGTGCTGGTAGACGCGGTCGGCGGCGGGTGGGGTCGCTGGCATGGGCACAGCATAGATACAACAGGGGTGCAAGCCGGGCGGTGTCTCGCCATCCGAGATCACGGGGCGGGGGCAGCGGACGCGGGCGCCTCCTCCCTCCCGCGCCGGCAACTGCATCGAAGGGTGTACGCGGCGTTCGTCCACCGGCAGGACGCATCGGCCCCCGCCCGCCGCGACGCTGAAGAACATGGCTCACCACGGCACCGCACCCTCCGGCCGGCTCCCGCTCCTCGACGTCCTGCGCGGGGCGGCCGTCCTCGGCACCCTCATGACCAACGTCTGGATCTTCGCGGCACCGGGCTCGGAATGGGCCGTCCTCCAGGGCGACTTCGCGGTGGCGGACCCGCTGGCGGACCCGTCCGCCGCCCACGTCGCCGAGTTCCTCTTCCGCTTCCTCGCGGACGGCAAGTTCCTCGCCCTGCTGACCCTGCTGTTCGGGGTGGGGCTGGCCATCCAGTACGACTCCGCCGCCCGGCGCGGCGAGCCCTGGCCCGGCCGCTACCCGCGCCGGGCGGCCTTCCTCTTCCTCGAGGGCACCGTGCACTTCGTGCTGGTCTTCGCCTGGGACGTGCTGATGGGGTACGCCGTCACCGCACTGCTCGTGGCCTGGCTGCTCGCCCGCTCCGAGCGGGCGCGGCGCGTGGTGATGTGGACGGCGCTGGGCGTGCACCTGACGCTGATCACGCTGCTGACGGCGGTGCTCGCCGCATCCGGCGGCTCCGGCGGCTCCGGCGCATCCGGCGGCTCCGGTGCCGACGACTCCCCGGTCGCCGCCGACCTCTACGCCCGGGGCAGCTGGGCCGACCAGATCCTCTTCCGCCTCGAGAACGCCGTCGCGCTGCGCATCGAGCCGGTCTTCTCCTTCGGGCTGCTGCTCTTCCTCTTCCTGCTCGGCGTACGCCTGCACCGCGCCGGCGCCTTCACGGCGGGCGGCGCGGGGCCCGTGATCCGGCGGCGCCTCATGGTGTGGGGCCTGGGGCTGGGCCTGCCGCTGAACGCCGCCTGCTCGCTCGCCGGCGGGGACTTCTTCCTGCTGGGCCGGTACGCGGCCGCGCCGGTCGTCGCCCTCGGCTACATCGGTCTGATCGGTTTCGCGCTGGACCGCCTGCCCGTGCCCGCGCCGCTGGTGACCGGCCTGTCCTCGGTGGGCCGCACCGCGCTGTCCGCGTACGTCCTGCAGAACGTGCTGTGCGTGCTCGCCTGCTACGGCCTCGGGCTGGGCCTGGCCGAGCGGATGGCGGGCCAGGGGCCCTGGTGGGTGATGGGCCTGTGGGCGGCGGTCTCCCTGACCCTGGTGGCCGGCTCCCGGCTCTGGCTGCGCGGCTTCGCGCACGGCCCGCTGGAATCCGTCCAGCGGTGGGCGCTCAGCCGTACATGAGGGCCGGGCGGCCTCGGGGGCTTCAGGGCGTGACCTCCACGTCGAGCAGGAACTCGTCGTACGGCGCCTCCTGCGGGTAGGGCGGGCGGACCTGCGCGAAGCGGATCCGGGCCCGCCCGCCGGGACGGCGGCCGCGGACGACGTACGTCAGCTCGACGTCCGCCCCGGGCAGCGCGTCCGGCGCCGCCGGGGCGCCCGCGCCGGCCTCGACCGCGACCGCGTCCGCGTCGCCGCCGACCTGCCAGGTCCACACGTAGCCCCGCGCACCGCGCCCGGCGAGCCGCAGCGTGTACGGCTCACCGGCGCGCAGGGCGATCGCCCGTACTTCCACGCGCTGCCCCCGTCGGGGATCAGGAGGGGCCGAACACCGGTCCCTCGTGCCAGCCGGCGCCGTCCCGCCAGTAGTGCTGCAGCTGCCGGTCGGTGCGCAGGACGACGACCTCCAGATTGAACCCGAAACTGCCCTGGAGCATCCCGGTGACGGCCAGGGCGTCGTGCCCGAAGACCGCGCCGCGCCGCCAGGCCGCCCCGCGCGCGTTGCCGCGCCACCAGTGCTCGACGCGGCCGCCCGCCCCGACCGCGCACAGCTCGTAGTTCCCGGCGGTGTCCTCGTCCGCGGCCCCGTACTGGGCCTCGATCAGGCAGGGCGCGGAGGTGATGCCGGCCCCGAAGATCTCGCCCTCGCGCCAGACGAACCCGTTCGGGTCGTCGCGCCACCACAGCTGCATCCGGCCGTCGGTGCGCGTGGCGACGACGTCGAGGTGGCGGGCGCGGGTCTGGACGAGGGCGGGGCCGTAGTGGGCGATGCCGCAGGCGAAGCGGCCGCCGTCGTTCCAGGTCCAGGGGGAGCCGTTGATCCGCCACCAGTGGTTCAGGCGGCCGTCGGCGGTCCGGACCACCACCTCGAAGTTGCCGGGCTTGCCGTAGTCGCTCTGGATGAGCGCGGGGGTGGCGCCGACGGCCGCGTCGCCCGGGCCGAAGAGCCCGCCGTCGCGCCAGGTGCCGGCGGACTGCTCGTAGTACCAGTGGCGCATCCGGCCGGCCGGGGTGACGTGCAGGGACTCCATGTTGCGGTTGTAGGTGCTGCCCGTGAAGGCGGGGTGGCCGGAGGCGTCGGCCGCGAAGGCGGCGGCGCGGCTCCAGGCGAAGGGCGCGTCGCCCTCCCGCCACCAGTGTTCGAGCCGGCCGGAGGCGGTGGCGGCGAGCAGCTCGAAGTTGCGGTGCGCGCGGCCGTTGCCGCTCTCGTAGACGTTCCCGGCGTGCAGGCGGCGCTTGCTCCAGGGGTCGACGTCGGTGCCGCGCAGGCCGCACTTGGCCCAGTGGTCGATGCGGGCCTCGCCGTACCCGATCCGGCCGAAACCGCCGACGTGGTAGCCGGGCCCCCAGGAGTTCTTGAACAGCCAGCAGCCGGCGGCGTCGTCGTAGCCGGTGATCAGGACGCAGTGGCCGCCCGCGAGCCGGTCGCCGGTGCGGTGGTAGACGCCGGCGCCGAGGGCGAAGAAGTCGTCGTAGACGTCGAAGCAGGCGGTGAGCGGTCCGACCGTGTCCAGCCACACCTTCTGCTGCTCGACGTCGCCCAGCCGCACGTAGTCCCGGATCCGCACGGTGCGCCCGGAGCGGTCCCAGCTGGGGACGTACTCCGCCCGCCAGGCGTCACGGCGGTCGGCGGGCAGGCCGGGCGGCGGGGTCGTGTAGGGGTGGCAGTCCGGGTCGGCGAGCCCTCCGTTGTCGCGCACCCAGTCCAGCGCGGTCTCCGGGTTGCTGCCCTGGCCGCAGCTGAACCGCAGCCCGTCGTGGACGTCGCCCTCGGAACGCTCCGACCACACGCCGTGCTCGATCCGCGCCATCGACTCGACGAGTCCGGCGGCGCCGAACGCCCAGCAGGACCCGCACGGGTTCTGGTCCTTGACCTTGGTGATCCACGGCCGGCCCCACCGGCTGCGCCAGTCGACGGCGGCGGGCCGGGCGGTCCCGGCGGCGCGCGGCGCCCGCCCCGCGGTGAGCAGCCCGTGGGCGGCCCGCCGCCGGGTCAGGTGCGGGTTGCCGCTCGCGCGCCCGGCGAGGGCCCGCAGGTCCACGGTGCCGGCCTCGTGCGCGGTCGTCAGGTTCGCGCCGGGTTCCAGGCCGAGCGCGGCGCGGGGCACGGGGTCGGTGTCGGCGAGGTGCTCGCTCACCGACCACCGGGCGCCCCGCGCCGCCAGCAACGCCCGCAGCTCCCCCGCCGACTGGACAGGCTGATCAGACTCTTCCGGCATGCCATCCCCCCAGATGCCCCCGTATGTCTTCTCGAGGTCCGGGAGCGTGCCGCGCCCCGCGGGGGCCGTCAAGGGGGTCCGCACGGTCGCGCGAGGGCACGGGGGGAGCGCCGGGGCGGGGATCCGGCCGCCCCGGCGGCGGCCGGACGTCCGGCCGTGTCAGTGGACGGGCAGCGGGAGGGCCGGGAGCGGGGGCAGCGGCAGGCCCAGGCCGGTCAGGAGCGCGAGGACGAGGTTGACCAGGCCGGTCAGTACGCCGGTGGCCTGGGCCTTGGCGTCGGCGGTGCAGCCGCAGGGCCCGGCGGCCTTGGCCAGGCCGTCCAGGGCCTTCAGCAGGGCGGCGACCGCGTCCTCGACGGGCCCGGCGGCGGGCTTGTGCGGCACGGGGGCCGGGCGGGTGGCCGGGGCGCCGTGGGCGGCGGGCGGCTTGGGGGCCCCGGCCGCGGGCTTGGCCACGGCCCCGTCGGCGACGGGCTTGGCGGCGTCGGCGACCGGCTGGGCCGCATCCGTGGCGGGCTTCGCCACGTCGGCGACCGGCTGGGCCGCCGCGTCCGGCTTCGGCGCGTCCGCCGCCGGTGCCTGGACCGGGAGGGCCGGCGGCGTGACGGGCAGCGCGGGCGGGGTGACCGGGAGGGCCGGCGGATCCACCGGCAGGTCGACCGGCGGCACCCCCGGCACGGGCGGGACCGGGGCCGGGACGGCCGCCTTCACCTTGTCGACGGCCGCCTTGGCCGCGTCGAGCAGCCGGGTCAGGTCGGCCTCGGGGATCTTGCCGTCGGGCGAGTTCAGCACGGCGGTCAGCAGATCCGTGACGGGCGCCAGGACCGCGCCCAGTGCGCCCAGGTTCTGCACCTGCTTCAGCAGGTCCTCGACCCCGGGGATGGCCTTCCCGCCGCCCGGCCCGGCCAGGGCCGCGGGGGCTGCGGCGGGGGCGGCGGCCGGACGGGCCGGCGCGTCGGCGGCGCCCGCCAGGCCGGGGGACGCGGCCAGGAGGGTCAGGGTGAGGGCGGCGGGGACGGTGTAGCGGGTCAGGCGGCGCAACGGTCTCTCCGTTCCGGTAGCGGTGTGGCAGGGGACGTGCCGTCCACCACTCACGGACACCGCCCCACCCCGCGCAACCCGGGGCCGCCCGATCATGTCCCCGACACGCCGTCGCCCGGCGGTCACGCCCGGCCCTGACCTGGGCGGATCCCGTCACCCCCGGCGGCTGATCCGACAGACTGTCACCGGACCGCTCCGGTCACGGCACCAGGTCCTTCGCGAGGCCCTCGATCAGGTCCAGCGACTCGGCCGGCGTCGCGCTCAGGCGGGCGGCGCGCTCGAAGAGGCGGGCGCAGCGGGCGCGGTCGTCCTCGTGTTCCACCCACGCCGTGGCGGCGGCCGTCCCGGCGTGGACGACGTCCAGCGCGGCCGGCCGGGCGAAGGAGATGATGCTGAACGGGCCGCCGGCGCACGGGTGTCCGCCCGCGCGGAAGGGCAGGATCCGCAGGTGCACGTTCGGCAGCCGCGCCGTCCGCGCGAGGTGGTCGAGCTGCGCGGCCATCACCTCGCGGCCGCCGATCTCCTGGCGCAGCGCGCCCTCCCACAGCACCGCGTGGAGCTGGAGGGGGTCCTGCGCGCGCAGCCGCTCCTGCCGTTTGAGCCGTACGGCGACCCGCCGCTCGACGTCGTCCGGCTCGGGCTCGGCGCCCTGGCCCGCCCCGTCGCCGCGGGTCAGGGCGCGCGCGTACGCCGCGGTCTGGAGCAGGCCGGGGACGCGCGCGAGCTGCCAGATCCGTACGCGGGTGGCGACGTCCTCCAGCGCGATGTACTCCGCCGACGCGCCCGCGGCCGGCGCCTGCTGCCACCACCCCTTGGCCTTGCGGCGTTCGCGGTCGAGCGCGGCCAGCTCCAGCAGCGGCGCCACGGCGGCCCGGTCGTGCAGACCGTAGAACGTGCACAGCGCCACGATGTCCGGGTCGCGCATGGGGACCCAGCCGCGCTCCATCTTCACGACCTTCGTCGACGTGGCGCTCAGCACCTGGGACGCCTGCGCCTGCGTCCTGCCCGCCGCGTCGCGCAACTGGAGCAGCCTGCCGCCGAGGCGGCGGCCCAACACCGTTGAGGCCCGGTTGCCTTGACCCTCACGTGTACCGCGGTTCATCGGCTCAGTCTGGCGCCCGGCGCAAGCGGAAGTACACGCCGTCCCTCGTCTGGGGAATATCTTCCCCATCCGGCTTGCCTCAAGATCACGTGGACTCCTACGGTCGGCGGCGACGAACCGCTCACTCCCCAGCGCCCGTTGACGGCCCGGAGGTTGCCCACGATGCGACGCGACGTACGGACCTACCCACCCCGCCAGGACTCCGTCCCGGCCGCCCGGCGCCGCGCCGCCTGGCTGGCCGTGGCGTGGGGGCATCCCGGACTCGCCGCCGACGTCGCCCTGCTGACCAGCGAACTGACGACCAACGCCCTGCTGCACGGCTCGCTGCGCGACCGGCTGCTCCGGGTCGAGATCAGCGCCCGGGACGGCAGGTTCCGGATCGCCGTGATCGATCCGCGGGGCGAGCGCTGGCCGGAGATCCTGGACCCGGCCGAGGACGAGAGCTACGGGCGCGGCCTGCGGATCGTGAGCGCCGTCGCCAAGCAGTGGGGGGCGGAGCACCGCTGCGTGGGCAAGACGGTGTGGGCCGAACTCGCGCTGGACGACCGTCATGACGCCAAGTCCATCATGATCACGGACGCCGGGGCGGGAGATCCGCCCGAGATCACCCCCTGACCTCGGGAACGGTGCGGGCAGACCGCCACGGCAACCGTGGGCGAACCGTCACGGCAGCAGCGGGCGAACCGTCACAGCGACCGTGGGCGAACCGTCACGGCAGCAGCGGCGGGGCCGTCACGGCAGCAGCGGCCGGACCGCCGCCCACGCGTCCACGGCCGCGCCCAGCGGATCGTCCGCCGCCAGGTGGGGCCGCACCAGCACCAGCCACGGCACCAGGTTCTTGATCCGCCTCAGGTGCCGGATCCGGGCCTTGGGCAGCTCCCGCCAGCCGCGCGCCTCCCGCGCCGCCTCCTGCGGGCCCGGCTCCAGCAACGGCAGCATCCGGCGGCACAGAGCCGCCGGATCCCGGAGCGGATCGCCGGGGTCCGGGCCGAACCGGTCGATCAGGTAGCCGCGCACGTGGGCCTCGTCGGCGGCCGCGGCCAGCGGGTCCTCGCCCGTCCAGGCGGCCCTGCGCAGGCAGGCGGCGTACGCGACGCGGCCCCAGCGCAGCCGGACCGGGTCGGGCAGCAGGCCGTCCTGCATCCGGCCGCCGGCCAGCACCCGCAACGGCACCGGCCGCGGTTCGTCGGCGAGCGGGGGGTCCCCCGCCAGCCAGGCCTCCAGCTCCTCCAGCGCGTGCCCGTCCGCGGGTACGGAGGTCAGCACCTGGCCCCGGCTGAGCAGCGCGACCACCGAGCCGCTGAGGTGCACCGTGGCCGTGTGCCCGGCGCGGAAGGAGGCGACCGTCCGCCCGTACCGCTCGATCCGGCGCAGTCCCACCCTCAGCTCACCGGCCGCGTACACCTGTCCGGCCCGCGCGACGCCGCCCACGCAGCGCACGACGCAGACCCCTCCGGACACGTCCGCCTCCTCGACGGAGTAGACCTGCAACTCGGCGATGGACACCGCGCCCCCCTTCCACGGCGGGCACGCTACCGCGTCACCGGGACCCCGGCAGCTCCCCGCCGGACGGGGCCCGGCCGGGGCCCGGACGGGGCTCAGCGGGTCCCCGGCTCCTCCATGATCAGGCGGTGCGCGGTGACCGCGTACCCGGCGCGGTCGAAGGCGGCGGCCATGGGGAGGTTGACCGTGTCGGTGGTCGCGGTGATGCGGTCGGCGCCCTCGGCCGCGTGGAAGCGCGTGATGTGCGCGAGGATCTCGTCGATCAGGCCCCGGCCGCGCTGCTCGGGTACGACGCCGAGGTAGCCGACGTTGCGGTGGTACGGCGTCCGGGAGGGGATCGCCAGGCCCGCGAGGGTGCCGTCGGGCAGGTGCGCGAGCCGCCACCAGGAGCGCTCGCCGGGGCAGTCGTCGCGGTAGAACGCGAGGTCCTCGCGGGCCAGTTGCGCCGCGTCCATGGTCCGCAGTTCCGCCTGCGTGGCCTGGTCGAGACTGCCCGCGGAGAGCCGCTCGAAGGCGTCGAGGAACTCCTCGTCGGTGCCCTCGCGGAAGACCAGCCGCCCGCCGGGCTCCGCCGTCCCCTCGGTCCCCGCCGCCGGCGTCCACTCGTAGCGCAGCCGCTCGATCTCACGGCTGAGGCCGACGCGGGCGGCCGCGTCCCGGCGCCAGCGGACGGCGGCGGCCGTCTCCGGGTCCTCGCGCCAGCCGGCGGGGAGGGAGACGTTGTACAGCGGGCGGTTGCCGAAGGCCGCGTGGCCGGCGGCCAGCAGACCGGCGGCGAGCGCGGCCGGGTCGGACACGGTGGGACGTACCTGGAGACAGTCGAGCGCGACCGGCCGCTCGCTGTCGGCGCGCCCCCACCACAGGGCCCGGGCCAGTACCTCGCCGGTCTCCTCGTCCTCCGCGAACCAGATCCATTCGGGGCGGAAGCGGTGCGCGGCGAGCTCCTCGCGGAGCGTGTCGGCGGTCAGCGCCGGCACGGGGCCGTCGCCCGCGTAGCCGGCGGCAAGGTCGAGGTCATGGGGGTCCGCGGTGGCGGCACGAAAACGCATGCGCTGATCATCACGGCCCCCGCCCCCCGTGACCAGGGAATTTCCGTTCCCCGGGTACGCCGAAGGCCCCCGTGCGGGGGAGCCGCGCGGGGGCCTTCGGGGAGCTGCCGGGAGGTGCTTACGCCCAGGTGATCAGGCGGCGGGGCTGTTCCAGGACGGCGGCGATGTCCGCCAGGAACTTCGAGCCCAGTTCGCCGTCGATCAGGCGGTGGTCGAAGGACAGCGCCAGCGTGGTGACGTGGCGCGGCTTGACCTTGCCCTTGTGGACCCACGGCTGGAGCTTGATCGCGCCGACCGCGAGGATCGCGGACTCGCCGGGGTTCAGGATCGGCGTACCGGTGTCGACGCCGAAGACGCCGACGTTGGTGATGGTGATCGTGCCGTTCTGCATGTCCGCCGGGGAGGTCTTGCCCTCGCGGGCCGTGGCGACCAGCTCGGACAGGGCCGTCGACAGCTCGGGGAGCGTCTTGGCGTGCGCGTCCTTGATGTTCGGCACGATCAGCCCGCGCGGGGTCGCGGCCGCGATGCCCAGGTTGACGTAGTGCTTGAGCACGATCTCCTGGGCCGCCTCGTCCCAGGACGCGTTGACGTCCGGGTTGCGGCGGACGGCCACCAGGACCGCCTTGGCGATCAGCAGCAGCGGGTTGATCCGCAGACCGGCGAGGTCCGGGTCCTCCTTGAGCTCCTGGACCAGCTTCATCGTGCGCGTCACGTCGAACGTGATGAACTCGGTGACGTGCGGCGCGGTGAAGGCCGAGCCGACCATCGCCTGCGCGGTGACCTTGCGGACGCCCTTGACGGGGATCCGGGTCTCGCGGGCACCGGCCTCGGCGGCGGGCACCCCGGCCGCGGCCGCGGCCGGGACCGCGGCGGGCGCGGGGGCCTGGGGCTGCGCGGCGGGCGCCGCCACCGGGGCGGGAACGGCGGCGCCGGCCGCCGCGGCGGCCGCGGCGTGCACGTCCTCACGGGTCACGACACCGCCGTCGCCGGTGGGCACCACCGAGGCGAGGTCGATCCCGAGGTCCTTGGCCAGCTTGCGCACGGGCGGCTTGGCGAGCGGACGCCCGCCGTCGGACGCGGGCGCGTGCCCGTTGCCGTTCAGCACGCCGGGCGCGGCCGTACCGTTGCGGCCCGCCGGAACGGCCGGAACGACGGCGGGAACGCCCGGGACGACCGCCGGGGCGGCGGCCACCGCGCCGGCAGCCGCCGGGGCGGCCTTGCGCGGGCGGCGCTTGGTCGAGCCCTGCGAGACGCCGTAGCCGACGAGGACCGGCTGGCGGGCCGCGGCGGGCTCGTCGGCCACCGGAGCGGCCACGGGAGCGGCGGCCGGGGCCGGGGCGGCGGCGGGCGCCGCGGCAACAGCGGGCGCCGCGGCGTCACCGGCGGACGCGCCGCCGGTCTCCACCGAGATGATCACCTGGCCGACGTCGACCGTCGTGCCCTCGGCGAAGCGCAGCTCGTGCACCACGCCGTCGAACGGGATCGGCAGCTCCACGGCCGCCTTGGCCGTCTCGACCTCGCACACGACCTGGCCGTCCTCGACGGTGTCGCCCGGCTGGACGTACCACTTGAGGATCTCGGCCTCGGTGAGGCCCTCGCCCACATCGGGCATCTTGAATTCGCGGATGGTCACGGGGCTCTCCTCAGAACGCCAGCGAGCGGTCGACGGCGTCGAGCACCCGGTCCAGGCCGGGCAGGTACTCGTCCTCCAGGCGGGCCGGCGGGTACGGGGCGTGGAAGCCGCCCACGCGCAGCACCGGCGCCTCCAGGTGGTAGAAGCACCGCTCCGTGATGCGGGCGGCGATCTCCGAGCCGACGCCCAGGAACACCGGGGCCTCGTGCACGACGACCAGCCGGCGGGTCTTCTCGACCGACCGCTGCAGGCCGTCGAAGTCGATCGGGGACATCGAGCGCAGGTCCACGACCTCGACCGACTTGCCCTCCTCGGCGGCGGCCGCGGCCGCCTCCAGGCAGACCTTCACCATCGGGCCGTACGCCGCCAGGGTGAGGTCGGTGCCCTCACGGGCCACCCGCGAGGTGTGCAGGGCGTCCGGGATCGCCTCGACGTCCACCTCGCCCTTGTCCCAGTAGCGCCGCTTCGGCTCGAAGAAGATCACCGGGTCGTCGCTCTGGATCGCCTGCTGGAGCATCCAGTACGCGTCCGAGGCGTTCGACGGGGAGACCACCTTCAGGCCCGCCACGTGGGCGAACAGCGCCTCCGGGGACTCGCTGTGGTGCTCGACCGCGCCGATGCCGCCCGCGTACGGGATACGCACCACGACGGGCAGCTTGATCTTGCCCAGCGCCCGGGCGTGCATCTTCGCGAGCTGCGTGACGATCTGGTCGTAGGCGGGGAAGACGAACCCGTCGAACTGGATCTCCACGACCGGCCGGTACCCGCGCAGGGCCAGGCCGATCGCCGTACCGACGATGCCGGACTCGGCCAGCGGGGTGTCGATGACCCGCTCCTCGCCGAAGTCCTTCTGCAGGCCGTCGGTGATCCGGAAGACACCGCCCAGCTTGCCGACGTCCTCGCCCATGATCAGGACCTTGGGGTCGGTGTCCAGGGCCTTGCGCAGCGACTCGTTGAGCGCCTTCGCGATCGACATCTTCTCGATGGCCATCAGTGACCCTCCGCCTCGGACTCGAAGGACGCGAGGTAGGCCGCGAACTGCGCGCGCTCCTCGTCGACGAGCGCGTGCCCGTCCGCGTACACGTTCTCGAAGATCGCCATGGTGTCCGGGTCGGGCATGGCGCGCACGACCTCGCGCACGCTCTTGCCCAGCGCCTCGCTCTCGGCCTCCAGCTGCTCGAAGAAGGCCTCGTCGGCGTCGCCGCTGGCCAGCAGGTGGGCCTTCAGGCGCAGGATCGGGTCCTTGTCCTCCCAGGCCGCGCGCTCCTCGTCCCGCCGGTACTTCGTCGGGTCGTCGGAGGTGGTGTGCGCGCCCATGCGGTACGTGAAGGCCTCGACCAGGGTCGGGCCCTCGCCGCGACGGGCCCGCTCCAGGGCCCAGCGGGTCACGGCCAGGCAGGCCAGGACGTCGTTGCCGTCGACGCGGACGCCGGGGAAGCCGAAGCCCTGGGCGCGCTGGTAGAGCGGCACGCGCATCTGGCGCTCGGTGGGCTCGGAGATCGCCCACTGGTTGTTCTGGCAGAAGAACACCACGGGCGAGTTGTAGACGGCGGAGAAGTTGAAGGCCTCCATCACGTCGCCCTGGCTGGAGGCGCCGTCGCCGAAGTACGCGATGACCGCCGAGTCGGCGCCGTCCTTGGCCACACCCATGGCGTAGCCGGTCGCGTGCAGCGTCTGCGAACCGATGACGATCGTGTACAGGTGGAAGTTGTTGCTGGTGGGGTCCCAGCCACCGTGGTTCACACCGCGGAACATGCCCAGCAGATTGGTCGGGTCGACCCCGCGGCACCAGGCGACGCCGTGCTCGCGGTAGGTCGGGAAGACGTAGTCGTCGTCGCGCAGCGCCCGGCCGGAGCCGATCTGCGCCGCCTCCTGGCCCAGCAGCGAGGCCCACAGGCCCAGCTCGCCCTGGCGCTGGAGCGCCGTCGCCTCGCCGTCGAAGCGGCGGGTCATGACCATGTCGCGGTACAGCCCGCGCAGGTCCTCGGCGGTGATGTCCTCGACGTACGACCGGAACTCGGCGTTCTCCGCCGTCTCGACCCGGTCCCCCTCGGGGGTCAGCAGCTGTACGAGCTGGGGCTCGGCACTCTGCGCGGTGGCGGCGGCCTTGCGGGCGCTCGCCCCGGCCGCGCGCTTGGTGCCGCTACTGCGTCGCGGCTTGCGCGCGGCAGTGCTCTCCACGGTCACGTGTGCTCCTCCGTCGGTCCGGCACCCGGGTTCTCCGGGGACCAGTGCGGCTCGCCCGTATCCCTACGGGCGCACGGGGTGGGTGCGACTCGTTCGGGATTCAGGCGTGACATGCGCCCCGGCGAGTGCCCTGCGCAATGCACGTTACCCAGTGCTCCGCATAACTGCGAAACCCCGTTTGACCTGGGATTTTGCTTGGATTTCCAAGTAAATCCGCCACACCGGGAACAACCACTGGTCACAGCCTTGCAGGGGGCCGGAACAACGGCACGTTATCCCGGGTAACTGCGTCAGGGAAGAGGCGAGTGTGTGAACGAGTGTGTGAAGATGACTTCGTGCGCGAAGACGGAAAAATCAAGGTATTTCTCCTGGACGACCACGAAGTGGTGCGCCGAGGGGTCTACGAGCTCTTGTCGGTCGAAGAGGACATCGAGATCGTCGGCGAGGCCGGTACCGCCGCCGACGCCCTGGTCCGCATCCCGGCGACCCGTCCCGACGTCGCCGTCCTCGACGTACGGCTGCCGGACGGCAGCGGTGTCGAGGTCTGCCGCGAGGTCCGCTCGCAGGACGAGGACATCAAGTGCCTGATGCTCACCTCGTTCGCCGACGACGAGGCGCTGTTCGACGCGATCATGGCGGGGGCCTCCGGGTACGTGCTCAAGGCCATCCGGGGGAACGAGCTGCTCCAGGCCGTACGCGAGGTGGCGGACGGCAGGTCGCTGCTGGACCCCGTGGCCACGGCCCGGGTGCTGGAGCGGCTGCGCGACGGCAAGAACGGCAGGGGTGACGACCGGCTCGCCAACCTCACCGAGCAGGAGCGCAAGATCCTCGACCTGATCGGCGAGGGCCTGACCAACCGCGTGATCGGCGAGCGGCTGCACCTCGCCGAGAAGACGATCAAGAACTACGTCTCCAGCCTGCTGTCCAAGCTGGGCATGGAGCGACGCTCCCAGGCCGCGGCGTACGTCGCCCGCCTCCAGGCGGAGAAGCGCGGCTGACCGGGGCCGGCGGCCGACCCGGGTGATTCGGGACCAACGTCCTGAGGTCGGGGGGCGGGCTCCCCTTCCGGCGCACGGGGCCGGTCCCGGAGAGTGAGTTCCATGTCACCGGAGGAACTCCACGCCCTCGAACTGCTGCGCCAGGTGCCCTACGGCCGGGTGGCCACCAGCATGCGCGCGCTGCCCTTCCTGGCCGCGGCCCGGCACATCGTGGCGGACGGCCAGGTGGTGCTGCGCATGCACGCCGGCTTCGGCTACCACGACGCCTGCGACGGCAGCGTGGTCGCCTACGGGGCCGACAACCTCAACACCGGCGATCCGCACCTGTGGTCGGTGCAGCTCACCGGCACGGCCCGGACGGTGGAGCCGGCCACCGCCGAACTCGAACTTTTCGGCCCCGCTCCTCATTTCGTGGACGGGCAGGTTTTCGACCCGGTCCACATGCGGATCGAACCGCAGTTCGTCACCGTCCACGCCCTGCGGCCCGGTCCGGCGGAAATTCCCCGACGCCAGTTCCAACGCACGCTCTGAACTGCGCGGACAGACCATCTGACAGCGCGAGGGATACGGCGAAGGGCCCGGCGGAATTACTTCCTCCGGGCCCTTGCCGATGCCTGCGCGGCGTCAGCCCTCGCCGCCGCCCGCCGGGTTGGCGGCGGTGGTCGTCGGGCCCGGCTTCGTCGTCGGGGGCATGGTCTTCGTCGGCGTGCTGGTCGGCTTGGTCGCCGTCGGGTCGGGCGACGTCTGCGAATGCGTCTCCGTCGGCGTCGGCGACTGGCTGAAGCTCGGGGTGCTGCTGCGCGTCCGGCTCGGCGGCGGGGTGTTCTGGTCCCACGTACGGGTGTTGTCCGGCGACAGGGTGGGCTGCGGGGTGTCCTGCGACGGCGGGGCGCTCGTCTGGCCGGTGGCCGGGCTCTGCGAGCTGGCGGGGTTCTTGCCGGTGCCCCCGCCCTTGTTGCCCACGTTGTCCAGCGCGTAGACCACACCGGCCGCGATGGCCACGACGGCGAGCACCGCGAACAGCCACGCCTTCCAGCGGCCGCCGCCACGGCCGTCGTCACCGTGGCCCGGGCCGTCGTAGCGGTCGTAACCGCCGCTGCCACCGCCGGGGAAGGCGGAGCCGTCGTCCGGGTTGAGCGGCGGCACCATCGGCTGCTGGAACTGCGAGGTGGTGGCGTGCGCCGGGTACTGCTGGCCGGCGCCCGTCATGGCCGTCGTGGCCGCCGGGCCGCGGCCGTGGGGCAGCGCCATCGTCACCGGGCCGGTGTTCCACGTACCGGTGCCCGCGCCCTCCTCCTGGAGCATCTGCAGGCCGTACTGGACCAGCCCGCGCATCTCCTCGGCGCTCTGGAAGCGGTCGTCGGGGTCCTTGGCGAGCGCACGCATCACCAGCCCGTCGAGTTCCGGCGGCACGTCCTGGCCCAGCTGGGAGGGCGGCACCGGCGCGTCCTGGACGTGCTGGTAGACCACGGAGAGCGGGGTCTCGCCGGTGAAGGGCGGGCGCAGCGCGAGCAGCTCGTACAGCAGGCAGCCGGTCGCGTACAGGTCGGAGCGGTGGTCGACGGCCTTGCCGAGGGCCTGCTCCGGGGAGAGGTACTGCGGGGTGCCCATGACCATGCCGGTCTGCGTCATCGTGGCCTGCGCGCCGTGCAGGGCGCGGGCGATGCCGAAGTCCATCACCTTCACCGCGCCGGCGCTGGTGATGATGACGTTGGCGGGCTTGATGTCACGGTGCACGATGCCGTGCTGGTGCGAGTAGGCGAGCGCCTCCAGCACCCCGGAGACGATGATCAGCGCCTGGTCGGGGCCCGGGGCCTCGGCGCTGAGCAGCAGCTCGCGGATGGTGCGGCCCTCGACCAGCTCCATCACGATGTAGGGGACGGTGTTGGGCCCGACCCGGTCCTCGCCGGAGTCGTACACGGCGACGACGGCGTGGTGGTTGAGGCCGGCGACCGACTGCGCCTCACGGGTGAAGCGGGCCTTGGAGACGGGGTCCTCGGCGAGGTCGGCGCGCAGCAGCTTCACGGCGACGGTGCGGCCCAGGCGTACGTCCTCGGCGGCGAAGACCTCGGCCATGCCGCCGCGGCCGAGCCGGTGGGTAAGGCGGTAGCGCCCGTCGCCGACGAGACCGCCGGCTCCCCAGTGTTCGGGACCCTCGGCCATCCCGGCGCCGTTTCCCTCGGGTTCGGGTGCCATCAGTCCTCGCCGTCGTCTCTCTCGGCCGCAGAAGCGGTGGGTCTTGTGCAGGGTGCTCCGGTGAACGCTACAGCCTCGGAACAGGTGACCGTTCGGACCATGGCACCCCGTGGCCCCGTGGTCACGGAACGAGCACCTGGCTTGACGTGTGCTTGCCCTCCGGCAGACTGGGCGCGACATGCGCCCAGCCAGGCGCGGACGGAACTGGGCGAGGGGAAGCAACAGTCATGAGCCAGGACGGCAATCCGGGCCGGTACGCAGGCGGCTCGCTGGCCGGTGGCCGTTACCAGCTAAGGGATTTGCTCGGCGAGGGCGGCATGGCGTCCGTCTACCTCGCGTACGACTCGGCGCTCGACCGGCAGGTCGCCATCAAGACCCTGCACAGCGAACTGGGACGGGAACAGTCCTTCCGCGAGCGCTTCCGGCGCGAGGCCCAGGCTGTGGCGAAACTGTCGCACACGAACATCGTGTCCGTGTTCGACACGGGCGAGGGCGAGCTCGACGGCGCGCTGATGCCGTACATCGTGATGGAGTACGTCGAGGGCCAGCCCCTGGGCTCCGTGCTCCAGGCGGACGTCGCGCAGTACGGCGCCATGCCGGCCGACAAGGCGCTGAAGGTGACCGCCGACGTGCTGGCCGCGCTGGAGACCAGCCACGAGATGGGCCTGGTGCACCGCGACATCAAGCCCGGCAACGTGATGATGACCAAGCGTGGCGTGGTCAAGGTGATGGACTTCGGTATCGCCCGTGCGATGCAGTCCGGCGTCACCTCCATGACGCAGACCGGCATGGTCGTCGGCACCCCGCAGTACCTCTCCCCGGAGCAGGCGCTGGGGCGCGCCGTGGACGCCCGTTCCGACCTGTACTCGGTCGGCATCATGCTCTTCCAGCTGCTGACCGGGCGGCTGCCGTTCGACGCGGACTCGCCGCTGGCCATCGCGTACGCGCACGTGCAGGAGGAGCCGGTCGCCCCGTCGACCATCAACCGCTCGCTCACGCCGGCCATGGACGCGCTGGTCGCGCGGGCGCTGAAGAAGAACCCGAACGAGCGCTTCCCGACGGCCGCTGCGATGCGCGACGAGATCGCGCGGGTGCTGTCGGCCGGGCAGACGGGCGCTCCGGCGATCGTCGCCGGCGGGCCGGTGAGCAGCGGCGCGGGCGTGGGTTCGGCCGTGTTCCCGCCGGTGGACTCGGGCTTCCAGGCGCCGGGGCCGCAGTCGGTGCAGCAGCCGTACCCGTCCTCCCCGTACGCGCCGCAGGCCCCGCACACCCCGGCGCCGCACACCCCGGCCCCGCAGCCGTTCGCCCCGCACACCCCGCCGCCGGTCCCGCAGCAGGGGTACGCCTACCCGCACACCCCGGCGCCGCAGCCGTTCGCGTCGCAGACCCCGCCGCCGTTCACGATCTCGCCGACGGGCGGGGCGCCGACGCGGGCGGGCGGGCCCGGGGCGGGGGCGCCGCGCCGGAACATGCCGGTGGTCGTCGGGGCGATCGCGGTGGCGCTGCTGGCCGTCGGCGGTCTGGTCACGGCGATCTACCTGAACGGGAAGGACGAGGAGGGCGGGGGCGGCGGCACCACGGCCCCGGCCGGCTCCACCTCGGCGAAGCCCGCGAACCCGTCGGGCGCGGCGTCCACGAAGGGCGGGCACAAGGGTCCGGACCCGTCGCGCACGATCGAGCCGGCGAAGTGCAAGGAGGCCTACAAGTCCTACAAGGACCCGAACAAGGTCTCGGCCCCCGACTTCCGCTACAAGAACGTGAAGTCGGTGAAGGAGTGCATCCAGGCGGCGGGCTGGCGCTACAAGGTCCAGGAGCGTGACGAGGCGGTCTACGGCGAGGACACGGTGCTGGAGCAGATCCCGGCGCCGAGCACGGACGTGGACAAGGCCAACACCGAGTTCACCCTGGTCGTCTCGACGGGCAACCCGCAGTAGAACCGGGCGGCCCGTTCCGCTGCGGGCGGGTCGGCCCGTTCCGCTACGGGCGGGCGGCCCGTTCCGCTACGGGCCGGGAGGCGCGGGGCCGGGCTCGGTAGGCCGGGCGAGGCGCGCGGGGTTCTGAACGGCCCGTCCAGGATGCCGGTTTTGCTCCGGTATGTGAATCTGGGCGGGTGAACCAGGGCTCTCGTCCGCTGCGCGGACTGGCCGCCGCGGCCCTCGTGGCCGCCGTGCTCGTACCGCCGGCGCACGCGGTCCCGGGCGGGGACCCCCGGCTGGCCGGCAGCACCGCGGGCCAGGGGCGGGAGCGCCCCGGCCGTCCGGTGACGGAGCCCGCGAACCCCGACGCCGTCCTGGCGGCCCGGCCGCTCCCGGCCCGGCCGCTCCCGGACGGTCCCGCCCAGGTTCCCGCCCGCCCCGAGCACCCGGCGCACCCCGACCGCCCCGCACGTCCCGACCTCCCCGTTCCGGACCGGCCGGCCCTCCCCCCTCCGGGCCGGCCCGTTCCGGAACGCCCGCGGCCCGTTCCGGTGCTGCCGCCGCCGGAGATCGCCACGCCGTCCCGGCCGCCCGCCCCGTCGCCCCCGCCGGCGGCACTGGGCACCCCGATCAACGACCGCGCCGCCGATCTGGCCGCGCACATCCTGCCGCTCGGCGCCGGAATCGCCCTGATGGGACTGGGGCTGGGCTTCCTCGCCGTGCGCCTGCGCCGCGGCTGAGGCCGACGCTCTCCGCCCCGGTCCCACCCCCGTCCCACCCCGGTCCCGCCCGGAACATCCCGGGCCCTCCTCCCGGGCGTCCCCCTTGAGATGTACGTCCGAGGGCGGTTGCGACGATGGACATACTCGGTATACATACTGAGTATGTCCATCCGCCACGGCCTTCTCGCACTGCTGGACACGGGTCCTCGGTACGGCTCTCAGCTGCGTACCGAGTTCGAGTCCCGCACCGGCTCCACCTGGCCGCTCAACGTCGGGCAGGTCTACACGACCCTCGCCCGGCTGGAGCGTGACGGCCTCGTCGCCCCCGGCGGCGAGGACGACGCAGGCCACACCCTCTACACGATCACCGACGCCGGCCGCACCGAGCTCGCCGACTGGTACGAGCGGCCCGTCGACCGCACCAACCCGCCCCGCGACGAGCTGTCGATCAAGCTCGCCATGGCCGTGGGCTCACCCGGCGTGGACATCCGCGCCGTCATCCAGGCCCAGCGGCACGCCACGATCAAGGCCATGCAGGACTACACCCGGCTCAAGGCGCAGGCGCTCGCCGCGATCGAGACCGGGCAGTCGCACGAGCGCGACGACGTGGCCTGGCTGCTGGTCCTGGAACAGCTGATCTTCCAGACCGAGGCCGAGGCCCGCTGGCTGGACCACTCCGAAACCCGGCTGGTGCGGCTCTCCGTCCTGGCCGAACGGAGAGCCCCGCACGCAGCGCCCCAGGCCGACACCGGCTCGACCGACTCCGACTCCGACACCGCCGCCGCGGCCGCCGCCGCGGCCGCGCAGCCCCGCACCCGCGCGACACGGGGCTGAACCACCGCCCCGGGGGGAGACCCTTCATGCCCGACCAGCACCGACCCCAGCCCGTGCTGCAACTGCAGCAACTCACCCGTACGCACGGCAGCGGCGCCACCGAGGTGCACGCCCTGCGCGGGATCGACCTCGCCGTCCACCCCGGCGAGCTCGTCGCCGTCATGGGCCCCTCCGGCTCCGGCAAGTCCACGCTGCTGACCCTCGCGGGCGGCCTGGACTCACCCACCAGCGGCCGGGTGATCGTCGAGGGCACCGACATCACCGCCGCGAGCCGCAAGCAGCTGGCCGCCCTGCGCCGGCGCAGCATCGGCTACGTCTTCCAGGACTACAACCTCATACCGGCGCTCACCGCCGCCGAGAACGTGGCCCTGCCGCGCGAGCTGGACGGGGTCTCCGCCCGCAAGGCACGCGTCTCCGCCCTCGCGGCCCTGGAGGAGATGGGCCTGTCCCAGCTCGCCGACCGCTTCCCGGACGAGATGTCCGGCGGCCAGCAGCAGCGCGTGGCCATCGCCCGCGCCCTGGTCGGCGACCGCCGTCTGGTCCTGGCCGACGAGCCCACCGGCGCCCTCGACTCCGAGACCGGGGAATCCGTCCTCGCCCTGCTGCGCGCCCGCTGCGACGCGGGCGCCGCCGGCATCCTCGTCACCCACGAGCCGCGGTTCGCCGCCTGGGCCGACCGCGTGGTCTTCCTGCGCGACGGCGGCGTGGTCGACGAGACCCTGCGCAGCCACGCCGACTCCCTGCTGTCGGGGCGGGCGGCCCAGCGGTGAAGTCCTGGTACCACTCCTGGATCGCGGCCATCCGCATCGCCCGCCGCGACGCCTGGCGCGCCAAGGGCCGCAGCCTCCTGGTCCTCGCCATGATCGCCCTGCCGATCGTCGGCGTCAGCGGCGCCGATCTGGCGCTGCGCAGCGCCGAACTCTCCACCGAGCAGGCCATGCACCGCCTCATGGGCGCCGCCGACGCCGTCGTGAAGACCAGCAACCTGGGCACGGCCATCTACCAGACCCCCGACGGCGAGCACTACGAGCCGGTCGGCGGCTTCGACGCCCGCCCGCCGCGCCCGGACAAGCCCCCCACGGACCTCGCGGGGGCCACCAGGGCCGCGCTGCCGCCCGGTACCGAGCTGGTCAGGGACAGCAGCGGCCACGGCCGCGTACGGACCGCGTACGGCCTCCTGGACACCCAGCTGCGCGAGCTGGACCTCGCGCACCCGATGGTGCGCGGCCTGATCACGCTCGACCGCGGGCAGCTGCCGCGGGCGGCGGGCGAGGTCATCGCCTCCCAGGCGTTCCTGAAGGAGTCCGGCCTCTTCGTCGGCTCCGGCGTCACCCCGCGCGGCTCGAAGATCACGTACAAGATCGTCGGCGCGTACGAGGAGCCGTCGAACCTGTCGAACCTCCAGCTGATCGCCCCGCCCGGCACCCTGCTCGCCCCGCTCGACCAGGCCCTGCAGGCCGCCGGCATGACCGGCGTGACCCCCGACGACACCTTCCTCGCCAAGGCTCCCGGCGGCGCTGGTTTCACGTGGAACACGGTCAAGGAGGCCAACGCCAAGGGCGCCCAGCTGGTGTCCCGGGCCGTGGCGCTCGACCCGCCGGCCGACTCCGAGGTCCCGCTCTACCAGCAGACCCCCAAGGAGCGCCTGTACGGCAACGGCAGCCGGGCCACGGAGCTGGCGATCCTCGCCACGGTCGTGGGCCTGGCCATGCTGGAGGTCTGTCTGCTGGCAGGCCCCGCGTTCGCGGTCGGCGCCCGCCGCTCGCGCCGCCAGCTCGGTCTGGTCGGCGCCAACGGCGGCGACCGCCGGCACATCCGGGCCATCGTGCTCTCCGGGGGCCTCGTCATCGGTGTCGCGGCCGCCGTCGTCGGCATCGCGATCGGCATCGCCCTGACCCTCGGACTCCAGCCGTGGCTGGAGGAGCAGGTGAACCGGCGGTTCGGCAGCTTCGACATCCGGCCGCTGGAGCTGCTCGCCGTCGCGGCCCTGGCCGTCCTGATCGGTCTGCTCGCGGCGATCGCCCCGGCGGTCACCGCCTCCCGGCAGACCGTCCTTGCCTCCCTCACCGGCCGCCGGGGCATCCGCCGGTCCAGCCGGGTGCTGCCGGTCATCGGCCTGATCGCGATCGGCGCGGGCGCCTCCATCGCCCTGTACGGCACGGTGTCCGGCATGGGCTTCGTCGTCGTCGCCGGCGGCAGCGCCCTGGCCGAGCTCGGTCTCGTCGCCCTCACCCCGGTCCTGGTCGGCCTGTTCGGGCGGATGGGGCGCTGGCTGCCGCTGTCCCCGCGGCTCGCGCTGCGCGACGCGGTCCGCAACCGCGGGCGCACGGCGCCGGCGGTGGCCGCCGTACTGGCCGCCGTCGCCGGAACGGTCGCGGTGGCGACGTACCAGCACAGCCGCGAGGTCCAGGAACGGCAGAACTACGTCGCCGAACTCCCCGACGGGGTCGGCCGGCTGAACCTCAACGAGGCGGCCGGCTGGCGCGACGTACCCGCCGTCCGGGACGCGCTCAGCCGCGGCCTCCCGGTGGCGGTGCGGGCCGACATCGCCCGCGTCGCGGTCGGCAGGGCGGACTGCGAGTCGTACTCCCGGGCGCCGGGCTGCGGCCAGGCCGAGATCCTGGTGCCCAAGGAGCAGCGGTGCCCGCTCTACGCACGCGACGCCGACTTCTCGCCGGCGAAGGCACGCGAGCTGCGCAAGGACTGGCGCTGCAAGCAAAGTACGCACTTCGCGCCGGAGTCGACGGTCGTCGCCGACGAGAAGCTGCTGACCACCCTGGGCATCACCGACCCCGCGACCGTGAAGGCGCTGCGGGAGGGCACGGCCGTCTCGTTCGACAAGCGCCAGGTCAAGGACGGCAAGGTGACGATGCGTCTGGTCACCGATTTCGAGAAGGCCGAAGAGGCCTCCCTGCGTGACGAGGACCCGCCGGGCCAGGACAAGGTCTTCGCCGTCCACCAGGCGCCGGAGAGCGCCGAGGCCTACGGCATCAGGCTGATCCTGCCGGAGTCCGTCGCCAAGTCCGCCGGGCTCGTCGTCGCCCCGGTCGGCTCGTACTTCACCCTCGACGGGACGGCCACCAGCGAGCAGCGGCAGCGGCTGGAGGGCGAGTTCGACCGCATGGGGGTCGACGCCGCCTTCTACATCGAGCGCGGCCACCAGGGCGACGACGCGATGATGCTGCTGATCCTGTCCGTCTTCGCGGGCCTGGTCACCATCGGCGCGGCGGGGATCGCCACCGGGCTGGCCCAGGCCGACGCCGAGGGGGACCTCAAGACCCTGGCGGCGGTCGGCGCTCCCCCGCGGGTACGGCGGACGCTGAGCGGCTTCCAGTGCGGAGTCGTGGCCGCCATGGGCGTGGTGCTGGGCTCGGCGGCGGGTGTACTGCCCGCGATCGGGCTGCGGCTGACCGAACGGCGCGAACAGCAGCGGTTCTACGAGGAGGGCCTCAACTCGGGCTTCGGAGGCGACAGCATGCCGTTCGTCCCGATCGTCATCCCCTGGGAGACCTTCGCGCAGCTGCTGATCGTGGTCCCGCTGGGCGCGGCCCTGCTGGCCGCCCTCGTCACCCGCTCCAGCGGCGCACTGGCCCGGCGGGCCACGGGCTGACGGTGTCCGTGCCCCCGTACAGGGTGGATCACGCCGGTACGGGGGCACACCGTGTGAGAACGAAGGTGTGCGAGAGAATGGCGGCATGGAGATGCCGAGGAGTGAACGGTCGCAGGACAACCCCCCGCAGGTTCTGATCGTGGGCCAGGACGGGACGGCGGTCGGCGGCGCCGATGACGAGTCGCGCGAGGTCCCGGTGACGGAGATGGTCGAACAGCCCGCCAAGGTCATGCGCATCGGCAGCATGATCAAGCAACTTCTGGAAGAAGTCCGCGCCGCCCCTCTGGACGAGGCCAGCCGGGTCCGGCTCAAGGACATCCACGCGAGCTCCGTGAAGGAGCTCGAGGACGGTCTGGCACCGGAGCTGGTGGAGGAGCTGGAACGGCTCTCCCTGCCGTTCACGGACGAGGCGATCCCCTCGGAGGCGGAACTGCGCATCGCGCAGGCACAGTTGGTCGGCTGGCTGGAAGGCCTCTTCCACGGCATCCAGACCGCCCTGTTCGCGCAGCAGATGGCGGCGCGGGCCCAACTGGAGCAGATGCGCCGCGCCCTGCCGCCCGGGGCCCCGCACGACGACGAGGACGGCCCGCACGGCGCCATCCGCTCGGGCCCCTACCTCTGACCCCACCCGCCCCCGAACCCCCGTGCCCGGCGCACGGGGGTTTCCCGCGTCCGGGCATACAGGGGTGCGGCGGCGCGGATACGGGGTGCGGCGGCCCGGGTACGGGGTGGGGCGGTGGGCCGGCAGCGGGGCGGCGGACGCATACTCGGGGCATGGGTTACGACGCGATCGTGCTGGCCGGGGGAGCCGCGCAGCGGCTCGGCGGGGCGGACAAGCCCGCCCTCAGCGTCGGCGGGCGCGCCCTGCTGGACCGGGTGCTCGACGCCTGCGCCGGGGCCACGCGGACCGTGGTCGTCGGCGGCCGGCGGGCCACCGCGCGGCCCGTGACGTGGGCCCGCGAGGATCCGCCCGGCGGCGGCCCGCTGGCCGCGCTCGCCGCGGGGCTGCGCCGTACCAGCGCCGACCGCGTCCTCGTCCTCTCGGCCGACCTGCCGTTCCTGGACCGGCACACCGTCCAGGCCCTGCTCGACGGCGCCGCAGGCGCCCACGGGGCCGAGGGGACCCTCCTGCGCGACCCCGACGGCCGCGACCAGCCCCTCGTCGCCGCCTACCGCGCCGAACCCCTGCGCCGCGAACTCGCCCTCCTGGCCGCCGAACACGGCACGCTGCACGGCCTGCCCCTGCGGGCCCTGACCGCCGAGCTCGACCTCGCGCGCCTGACCGCGGCCGATCCCCTCGCCTCCTTCGACTGCGACACCTGGGACGATCTCGCCGCGGCCCGTGCCCGGATCAGAGAGCATGGGAACGTGCTGGATGAATGGATCACCGCCGTCAAGAACGAGCTGGGCATCGACGTCGACGTCGACACCAAGACCCTGCTCGACCTCGCCCGCGACGCCGCCCACGGCGTCGCCCGCCCCGCCGCGCCCCTGACCACCTTCCTGATCGGCTACGCGGCAGCCCGCGCCGAAGCCACCGGCGCCGAGCCCGCCCAGGCCGTCGCCGAGGCCGCCCGCAAGGCGTCCGAGCTGGCCCTGCGCTGGGCCGCCGAGAACAGCACGGACGGCACGGGCAGTACCGGCGGTACCGGCGGGACCGACACCGCTGCCGGCGACGGGAGCGGTTCCGGATGACCCCCTCCGACACCGAGCGGGCCCTGGACGAGGCCCTCGCCCTGGTCGCCCGCAACCCCGACGGCGGCGGCCACCGGGCCGCTCCCTGGCCCCGGGCCCGGGAGATCGCCGCCCGCACCGGCGCGGCCGTCCGCCCCCGCACCCACCGCGCGGCCCTCTCCGACGCACTCGGCGAGGTACTCGCCGCCCCCCTGGACGCACTGACCGACCTGCCGCCCTTCGACACGTCCGCCATGGACGGCTGGGCCGTCGCCGGACCCGGTCCCTGGGCGGTCCGCGAAGGCTCCGACGTGCTGGCCGGCTCCGCCCGCCCCGATCCCCTGGCCGACGGCGAGGCCGTCCGGATCGCCACCGGCGCCCGGATCCCCGCCGAGGCCACGGCCGTGATCCGCAGCGAGCACTGCCGCACCGCCGGCGGCCGGCTGCACGCCGAGCGCGACGTCCACGCCGGCCAGGACATCCGCCCGCGCGGCCAGGAGTGCCGCTCCGGCGACCAGCTGCTGCCCGCCGGGGCCATCGTCACCCCCGCCGTCCTGGGCCTGGCCGCGGCCGCGGGGTACGACGACCTGCTGACCCGCCCGCGCCCCCGCGTGGAGATCCTCGTCCTGGGCGACGAGCTGCTGACCGAGGGCCGCCCGCACGACGGCCTGATCCGGGACGCGCTCTCCCCCATGATCGGCCCCTGGCTGGCCGGGACCGGCGCCCGGATCATCGCGACCCACCGGCTCGGTGACGACGCCGAGAGTGCCGAGGCCCTCCTCGAGGCGGTCACCGGCTCCGAGGCCGACCTCGTCATCACCACCGGCGGCACCGCTGCCGGCCCCGTCGACCACGTCCACCCGGTGCTGTCCCGGGCCGGGGCCGAACTCCTCGTCGACGGGGTCGCCGTCCGGCCCGGCCACCCCATGCTGCTGGCCCGCCTCGACGGCGGTGCCCGCCACCTCGTGGGCCTGCCCGGCAACCCGCTCGCGGCCGTCTCCGGCCTGCTCACCCTCGCCGAACCCCTGCTGCGCGGCCTCGCCGGGCGCGCTCCGCGGCCCCGCTACGCCGTCCCGGTGCGCGACGCGGTCCCCGGGCACCCGTACGACACCCGGCTCGTGCCGGTGGTGCTCCGGTACGACCAGGCCGTACCGCTGCGCTACAACGGCCCGGCGATGCTGCGCGGCATCGCGGCCGCCGACGCGCTGGCCGTCGTACCGCCGAACGGGGCACGGGCCGGGCAGGAGCTGGAGATGCTGGATCTGGCGTGGGCCGGTGGAGGATGTTTCACGTGAAACTCCACGGACAGGACGCGATGGCCCGTGGCGCGGAGGAGAAGCTCGTCTCGCGGCGCGTCACACTCCCCCGTCGCATCGTGGAGAAGCCGATACGCCAGGTCACCAAGCGTCTGCTGATGGCCCTGTTCGTCCTCTGCCTGACCGTGCTGATCGTCTATCTCGACCGTGACGGCTACCACGACAACGCCAACGGCAGCGTCGACTTCCTCGACTCCGTCTACTACGCCACCGTCACGCTCTCGACGACCGGGTACGGCGACATCGTCCCGCACAGCGACAGCGCCCGCCTGGTCAACATCCTGCTGATCACACCCCTGCGTGTGCTGTTCCTGATCATCCTGGTCGGCACCACTCTCGAGGTCCTCACCGAGCGGACCCGGGAGGAGTGGCGGCTGAACCGCTGGAGGAAGAACTTGCGCGAGCACACGGTCGTCGTGGGCTTCGGCACCAAGGGCCGCTCGGCCCTGCAGACCCTGCTGGCCACCGGTCTCCGGAAGGAGCAGGTGGTCATCGTGGACCCGAGTTCCAAGGTGATCGACTCCGCCAACGCCGAGGGATTCACCGGGGTCGTGGGAGACGCGACCCGCTCGGAGGTGCTGCTGCGCGCCGAAGTGCACAAGGCCCGCCGGATCATCATCGCCACCCAGCGCGACGACACCGCCGTCCTGGTCACCCTGACGGCCCGCCAGCTCAATCGTGGCGCGAAGATCGTGGCCGCCGTGCGCGAGGAGGAGAACGCGCCGCTGCTGCGCCAGTCGGGCGCCGACGCGGTCATCACGAGCGCCAGTGCGGCCGGCCGGCTGCTGGGACTGTCGGTGCTCAGCCCGAGCGCCGGCACCGTGATGGAGGACCTGATCCAGCAGGGCACCGGCCTGGACCTCATCGAACGCCCCGTCAGCAAGGCGGAGGTGGGCAAGGGCGTGCGCGAGACCGAGGACCTGGTGGTCAGCGTGCTGCGCGGACACCGGCTGCTCGCCTACGACGACCCGCACGCCAGCCCGCTGCAACTGACGGACCGGCTGATCGTCATCGTCCGCGCGGCCCCTCTGGCCACCCCCGTGGCGGTCAAGGGCCCCGCCGAGTAGGCGCGCGTACTACTGTCCGGGCCATGCATGCCATCACCATCCCGCAGCCCGGCGGCCCCGAGGCCCTGGTCCTGGCCGACGTACCCGATCCGGCGCCCGGCGAGGGCGAGGTCCTCGTCGAGGTCGCGGCCACGGCCGTGAACCGCGCCGACGTGCTCCAGCGGCAGGGCTTCTACGACCCGCCGCCGGGCACCTCCCCGTATCCCGGCCTGGAGTGTTCCGGGCGGATCGCCGCGCTGGGCCCGGGCGTCTCGGGCTGGGCCGTCGGCGACGAGGTGTGCGCGCTGCTCACGGGCGGCGGGTACGCGCAGCGGGTCGTGGTCCCGGCGGGCCAGCTGCTGCCGGTGCCGGACGGCGTGGACCTGGTCACGGCCGCGGCGCTGCCGGAGGCCGCCTGCACGGTGTGGTCCAACGTCTTCATGATCGCCCATCTGCGGCCGGGCGAGACGGTGCTGGTGCACGGTGGCGCCAGCGGCATCGGGACCATGGCGATCCAGCTCGCGAAGGCCGTCGGGGCGCGGGTCGCCGTCACGGCGGGCGGGCCCGAGAAGCTGGCGCGCTGCGAGGAGCTGGGCGCGGACGTGCTGATCGACTACCGCGAGCAGGACTTCGTGGAGGAGCTGCGGGCCGCGACGGACGGAGCCGGGGCCGATGTGGTCCTGGACATCATCGGCGCGAAGTACCTGGCCCGGAACGTCTCCGCGCTCGCTCTCAACGGCCGTCTCGCCATCATCGGTATGCAGGGCGGCGTGAAGGCCGAGCTGAACATCGGCGCGCTGATGGCGAAGCGGGCGGCCGTGACCGCGACCACGCTGCGCGCCCGCCCGGTGCAGGAGAAGGCGGCCATCGTGGCGGCCGTCCGCGAACACGTCTGGCCGCTGATCCCGGCGGGCCGCGTCCGCCCGGTGGTCCACGCGACGTACCCCCTGGCCGAGGCCGCCGAGGCCCACCGCGTCATGGAGTCGAGCACGCACGTGGGCAAACTGCTGCTGACGCTCTGACGCTCTGACGCTCTGACGCTCTGGCGGTCTGGCGGTCTGGCGGTGTGGCGGTGTGGCGGACCGCCGCCCCCGGCCGGGCGGATCAGCGCAGGGCCGCCGCCACCAGGCCCTCCAGGGCCTCGCGGGGCACCGGGGTACCGGTCAGCAGGTGCTCCAGGACCAGACCCTCGACACAGGCCAGCAGGCTGTGGGTGCGGGTGTCGGGGTCGGCGACGCCGTGCGCGGCCAGGAAGGCGCGTACGGCGTCCCGCCCCGCGTTCGCGCGCGGGACGAGGATCTCGCGCAGCTCCGGGTCGCGCACGCTCTCCACCATGCAGGCGTAGCGGGCCAGGGAACGGCGCCGCCCCTCGCCGGTCAGCCGGAGCACCGTCAGGGTCTCGAAGGCGTCGGCGAGTTCGGCGGGTGTGCGGGGCGTCGGCAGGGCCTCGCCGGCGGCCTGGAGCTCGGCCTGGTCCCGGGCGACCAGGCGCAGCACCAGCCCGGTCAGCAGGGCGGCGCGGGTGCGGTAGTACGCGGACGTGGTGCCCGGTGGCATGTCCGCCGCCCGGTCCACGGCCCGGTGCGTCAGCCCGCGCATACCGGCCTCGGCCAGCACCTCGATGGCCGCGTCGGCCAGGACGGTTCGTCGTTCGTCGCTCACCCCCTCTTTCTACACCTGTAGAAGCACCCGGGTACGCTGCACCCCAGGTCTTCTACAGCTGTAGAAAAGGGGAGGCGTCATGGGTGAGCGGGCCGTGGTGGTCGGCGGGGGCATCGGCGGACTGGCGGCGGCGATCGGGCTGCACCGCACCGGCTGGGAGGTGACCGTCCTCGAACGCGCCGACGTTCTCGATGACGCGGGCGCCGGTATCTCGCTCGCCGCCAACGGGATCCGGGCCCTGGACGCCCTCGGTGTCGGCCCGGCGGTGCGGGCGGCGGGGCGCGGACAGTACACGGGCGGGACCCGCACTCCCCGGGGGAGCCGGCTGTCCCGGATGGACGGCGCGGCGCTGGAACGGGCCCTGGGCACCCCGGTGGTGGGCATCCCGCGCGCCGACCTGCACCGGATACTGCGGTCCGCGCTGCCGGCGTCCTGCCTGGCCCTCGGCACGGAGGTGACGTCCGTCGAGGACCTGGAGGCGGACCTGGTGGTGGCCGCCGACGGACTGCGCAGCCGGATCCGGGCCGCCCTCTTCCCGGGCCATCCCGGACCCGCGTACAGCGGATCGACCGTACTGCGCGCCATCACCGCCGAACCGGTGTCCCTGGACAGCGACTTCGAGCTGACGTGGGGCGCCGGCGAGGAGTTCGGGCACATCGCCTTCGCCGACGGGCGTGCCGAATGGCACGCCGTGCTGGGCTCACCGCCGGGTGTGCGCCACCGTGACCCGCTGGCCGTGCTGCACCGCCGGTTCGCCGACTGGCACCGCACGGTCCGGTACCTGCTGGACGCGACCCGGCCGGAGGACGTACTGCACCACGACATCCACGAACTGGCCGAGCCCCTGCCGTCGTTCGTGGCGGGCCGGGTGGCGCTGCTCGGCGACGCGGCCCACGCCATGCCCCCGCATCTCGGCCAGGGCGCCTGCCAGGCCCTGGAGGACGCGGTCACCCTGGCCGCCGAACTGGCCGCCGGCCCGGACCGGGCCGCCGCGCTGGCGCGCTACGACGCAGCCCGGCGCCCCCGTACGGGGGCGGTGGCCCGCGCGGCCCGTCGGGCGGGCCGGATGGGTCCGCAGCTGACCCACCCGCTCGCCCGGGCGGCGCGCGACACCGCCCTGCGCCTGGCCCCTTCGGGGGCCACCGTCCGCGCGATCCTCCGCCACGCGGACTGGACCCCGCCGAGCCTCGTGCCCCGGGGCTACAGCGACCGCAGCAGCACCGCCGGCGACTCCACGCAGTCCGCCACGTAGCGCAGGAACCCGCCCGCCGCGCCACCGTCGCAGACCCGGTGGTCGAAGGTCAGCGAGAGCTGGACCACCTGGCGGACCGCCAGTTCGCCCTGGTGGACCCACGGCTTGGGGATGATGCGGCCGACGCCGAGCATGGCGGCCTCGGGGTGGTTGATGATCGGCGTGGACCCGTCCACCCCGAACACCCCGTAGTTGTTCAGCGTGAACGTCCCGCCCGTCAGGTCGGACGGCGCCAGCTTCCCCGTCCTCGCCCGTTCGGTCAGGCGGGCGAACTCGGCGGACAGCGCCTCCGGGTTCATCGTGTGCGCGTCGCGGACCACCGGCACCATCAGGCCCCGCTCGGTCTGGGCGGCGAAGCCCAGGTGGACGCCGGGCAGCCGGACGATCTCGTTCGCCGCGAGGTCCACCGTGGAGTTGAGCTCCGGGAAGCGGGCCAGCGCGGCGGTGCAGATCCGGGCCAGCAGCGCCAGCACGGATATCTTCGGCCCGCCCGCCGCGTTCATCGCGGCCCGCGTCGCCATCAGCTCGGTGGCATCGGCGTCCACCCAGCACGTGGCGTCGGGGATCTCACGCCGGCTGCGCGAGAGCTTCTCGGCGACGGCGCCGCGCAGCCCCTTGAGCGGGATCCGGTCCCCGGCCGCCGTGACCGGCACGGGAGCCGCCGCCACCGCCGAGGCGGCCGCGGGCACCCGCAGCGCGGCCTCGACGTCGGCCCGCAGGATCAGGCCGTCGGGTCCGCTGCCGGTCAGGGCCCGCAGGTCGACCCCGTTGTCCCGGGCGAGCTTGCGCACCAGCGGGGAGATGACCGGCACCGGCCCACCCGCCGCCACCACGGCCACCGGCGACGGCGCGACCACCGGCGCGGCCACCGGGGCGGCGGCCGCGGCCGGCGCTCCCGGGCGGACGCGTCGGCGGCGTGCCGGGCGGGAGTGGTCCGTGCCGTACCCGACCAGGACGTTGCCCGATCCGGCCGTCTCCGTCTCGGTCTCCGCCGCCGCGGGCACCGCGTCCGTGGCCGACCCGACCGCCACCATGATCAACGGCGCTCCGACGGGCAGCTCGGTGCCCTCCTCGCCGAAGCGGGCCGTGACCACGCCGCCGTACGGGCAGGGGACCTCGACCATCGCCTTGGCCGTCTCCACCTCCACCACCGGCTGGTCGACGGCCACCACGTCGCCGACCGCCACCAGCCAGCGCACGATCTCGGCCTCGGTCAGGCCTTCGCCGAGGTCGGGGAGCTTGAACTCCAGTACCTGAGGCATCAGTTCTCCCACTGCAGGCGTGCCACGGTGTCCAGGATCCGGTCCACGCCGGGCAGGTGGTGCTTCTCCAGCATCGGCGGCGGGTACGGGATGTCGAAGCCCGTGACGCGCAGCACCGGAGCCTCCAGGTGGTGGAAGCACCGCTCCGTCACGCGGGCGACGATCTCACCGCCGGGGCCGCCGAAGCCGTTGGCCTCGTGGACCACCACCGCGCGCCCGGTCCGCCGTACCGAGGCGACCACCGTCTCCTCGTCGAAGGGCACCAGCGAGCGCAGGTCCACGACCTCCAGGTCCCAGCCCTCGGCCTTGGCCGCCTCCGCCGCCTCCAGGCACACCGGCAGCGACGGGCCGTAGGTGATCAGCGTCGCGCTCGTGCCCGCACGCCGGACCACTGCCTTCCCGATGCCCGGGACCGGCGCCGGGGCGTCCGGGTTCCACTCGGCCTTCGACCAGTACAGCCGCTTCGGCTCCAGGAGGACCACCGGATCGTCCGAGGCGATCGCGGCACGCATCAGCCCGTACGCGTCCGCCACGGTCGCCGGGGTCACCACGTGCAGCCCCGGGGTGGCCATGTAGTACGCCTCGGAGGAGTCGCAGTGGTGCTCCACGCCGCCGATCCCGCCGCCGTACGGCACCCGGATGGTGATCGGCAGCGGCATCGCGCCCCGCGTGCGGTTGCGCATCCGCGCCACGTGCGAGATCAGCTGCTCGAACGCCGGGTAGGCGAAGGCGTCGAACTGCATCTCGACGACCGGCCGCAGCCCGTACATCGCCATGCCGACCGCCGTGCCGAGGATGCCGGCCTCCGCGAGCGGGGTGTCCGTGCACCGGTCCTCGCCGAACTCCTTCGTGAGCCCGTCCGTGATCCGGAAGACCCCGCCCAGGGCGCCGACGTCCTCGCCCATGACGTGGACCGTCGGGTCCTCGCGCATCGCGTCGCGCATCGCCCGGCCCAGCGCCTGGGCCATGGTCGCCGGCTTCACCGCCACCGTCGTCACGACCGGTCCTCCGCTTCCGCTTCCGCCTCGAGCTCCGCACGGAGCATGTCCGCCTGCTCCCGCAGCCGGTCCGTGCGCTCCGCGTAGACATGGCTGAACAGGTCCATCGGGTTGAGCACCGGGTCGGCGTTCATCCGTTCGCGCAAGGCCGCCGCCATCGTCTCGGCCGCCTGCTTCGCCGCCTCGATGCCCGCCTCGTCGAGGAGGCCGCGCGAGGTCAGCTCGCGCTCCAGCAGCTCCACCGGGTCGTGCGCCTTCCAGGCCGCCACCTCGTCGTCCTCCCGGTAGCGCGTGGCGTCGTCGGCGTTGGTGTGGGCGTCGATCCGGTACGTGATCGCCTCGACCAGGGTCGGTCCGCCGCCCGAACGGGCCCGGTGCACGGCCTCGGCCAGCACCTCGTGGACGGCCGCCACGTCGTTGCCGTCGACCAGCCGGCCCGGCATCCCGTACCCCACGGCCTTGTGCGCCAGCGTCGGCGCGGCCGTCTGCTTGGCCAGCGGCACGGAGATCGCGAAGCCGTTGTTCTGCACGAGGAAGACCACCGGGGCCTGCCACACCGCCGCGAAGTTCAGCGCCTCGTGGAAGTCGCCCTCACTGGTGCCGCCGTCGCCGACCATCGCCAGGGCCACCACGTCGTCGCCCTTGAGGCGGGCGGCGTGCGCCAGGCCCACCGCGTGCGGCAGCTGGGTGGCGAGCGGGGTGCACAGCGGGGCTATCCGGTACTCGCGCGGGTCGTACCCGGTGTGCCAGTCGCCTCTCAGCAGGGTCAGCGCCTGCACCGGGTCCAGGCCGCGGGCGACGGCGGCGAGGGTGTCGCGGTAGCTGGGGAAGAGCCAGTCCCGCTCCTCCAGCACCAGCGCGGCCGCGATCTCGCAGGCCTCCTGGCCCACGGTGGACGGGTAGACCGCCAGTCGGCCCTGCCGGGTCAGCGCGGTGGCCTGGGCGTTGTAGCGACGCCCGCGCACCAGTTCGGCGTAGCACCGCCGCATCAGCTCGGGATCCAGCTTGTCCGCCGCCGGAGTGCCCAGCACCCGGTACGGCTCGGGGTCCGGAAGCAGCGGAGCGGCATCCGTACGGGGCCTCCAGGCGGGCGGCGGGGTGGGTCGGTAGGACGCACCGGCACCGGGCAGCTCTTGGACCGTCATGGCGGCGTACACCTCCTCGTGGGAAGCGGGCTGAGGGCACGGCCCAGCGGTGGGCTGGGCGGGCGGACGCCTCGGGTGTGAGGCGCCTCACCTACCGATTGTTCGGTCGTCCGCGCATTTTGGCTACAGGCACCCGCAGGCTGTGGACAAAGTGGCGCCGGGGCCCTGGGATGGATGCAGGACGTCCAGGAGAGGGAGGCCGGGGGCAATGGCGGATGAACAAATGGCCGGAGCGGGTTCCGCGCCGGTCACACCGGGTGCGGCCGTCGGCGCGCCCGCCGCACCCGCCGGGGTGCCGGAGCCGGTCTCGGCCCCGCCGCGGCCGCTCGACCCGATCGACCGCTCGATCCTGCGGCTGCTCCAATCGGACGGCCGGGCGTCCATACGCTCGGTCGCCGAGCAGGTGCACGTCAGCCGGGCCAACGCCTACGCGCGCATCAACCGGCTCATCGACGACGGGGTGATCCGCGGCTTCACGGCCCGCGTCGACCACGAACGCGCGGGCCAGGGCGCGTCCGCGTACATCACCTTGAAGATCGTCCAGAATTCCTGGCGGACGGTGCGCGAACAGCTGCGCGAGCTGCCGGGCGCCGCCCACATCGCCCTGGTCAGCGGCGATTTCGATGTCCTGCTGCTGGTCCACACCCCCGACAACCGCACGCTGCGCGAGCTGGTCCTCACCCGTCTCCAGGCCATCCCCGAGGTGCTCTCCACCCACACCCTGCTGGTCTTCGAGGAAACGGATCTCCTGGACCCGGCCGCACCGCGCGCCCACGCGGCCCTCACGGAGGAGTGACGCCGCCGGGGCGGCCCTACGGGCGGCTGCCGGACCGCCGTGCGTGCGGCCGCCGGGCCCTTACGGGCGTATCGTCCGCAGGCCGTCGAAGGACATCCGCACGACCGTCTCCGCCAGCTGGTCGTGGCCCGTGTCCGGGTGCGGCCGGTACCACTCCACCAGCGAGTTCACCATGCCGAACAGCAGCCGGGTGGCGAGCCGGGTGTCCACGTCGGCGCGCAGGTCGCCCTCGGCGACGGCCGCGCCGAGCAGCTCGGCGACCCGGTGGTCGAACTCCCGGCGGCGCTCCAGCGCCCACCGCTCCGTACGGGTGTTGCCGCGGACCCGGAGCAGCAGCGTGACGTACGGCAGCTCGGTGACCAGCACCTCCACCGTGCGCCGCGTGACGTACTCGACGCGGTCGACGGCCGGGCCGTGCGTGGCGCCCGGCTCCTCCAGGATGCCGAACAGGCCGTCCAGGGCCCGGCTGACGGCCCGCTGGAGCAGTTCTTCCTTGCCCGCGACGTGGTGGTAGATCGAGGACTTGGAGATGCCGGCCGCCTTGGAGAGGTGCTCCATGGAGGTGCCGTCGTAACCGCGCTCGTTGAAGACCTGGACGGCCACCGACAGCAGCGTCTCGGGGGTGTACGTGTCCCGCCGGACGGTGGTCATGAGGTCTCCTCCGCGTCCATGTCGGCGTCCGGACCGGCATCGGCGTCGCCGCCGACGTCCTCGCCCGCCTGGTAGCCCAGCCGGAAGAGCGCCAGCGACGGCGCGTAGCGGCCGCCGGGGCACCGCTCGTCGAGGTGGTGCAGCAGGTCGTACGCCCAGTCGGGGCCGAGCCGGTCGTGCCACTCGGCGGGCCCGAGGGGGTAGTTCACGCCGAGCTTCATCGCGGTGTCGATGTCCGCGGCGCTCGCCACCCCGCGCGCGACCGCGTCGGCGGTCAGGTCGATCAGCATCGCCACGGTCCGCGCGACGATCATGCCGGGGACGTCGCCGATGACGCTGACCTGCTTGCCGAGCTTCTGGAACAGGCCCACGGCCTCGGCGAGGGTGCGCGCGGAGGTGTCCTCGCTCGCGGAGAGCGCGATCCGGGTGGCGCCCCGGTAGTCCAGTGCGAGGTCGAAGTAGACGACGTCGGCGAACTCGACCGAGGTCTTGCCGTCCGCGAGGACCAGCTGGCCCTCGCCGGGCAGCTGGATGTACGGGCCGCCGGTCCCGGCGGTGGCCACCGCGATCCCGGCCTCCTCCAGCAGGTCCACCAGATCGGCGGCCGGGCCCAGGTCGCCGACCACGGTGACCTTGTCGGGGGCGGCCTCGGGCGCGGCGGTGTGCGGGGCGGGCACCTCGGCGTCCGGTCCGTACGGGAACCAGCCCCGCCCCGACTTGCGGCCCAGCCGGCCCGACTGGACCAGGCGGCGCTGCGCGAGCGAGGGGGTGAACTTGGGGCTGCGGAAGAAGGACTCCCACACTGAGCGGGTCACGGCCTCGTTGACGTCCTGCCCGATCAGGTCGGTCAGCTCGAAGGGGCCCATCCGGAAGCCGCCGCTCTCGCGCAGCACGGCGTCGACGGTCGCCGGGTCCGCGCCGCGCTCCTCGTACACCGCGAAGGCCTCGGCGTAGAAGGGGCGGGCGATCCGGTTGACGATGAAACCGGGGGTGTCGGCGCAGCGCACGGGCGTCTTGCCCCAGCCGGACACCGTCGCGTACGCGCGCTCGGCGGCCGCCGGGTCGGTCGCGAAGCCGCTGACCACCTCGACGAGCGGCAGCAGCGGCGCCGGGTTGAAGAAGTGCAGGCCGAGGAAGCGGCCGGGGTGCGCGAGCGGGCCGGCGAGCTCGGTGACGGAGAGCGAGGAGGTGTTGGTGGCCAGCAGCGCGTCGGCGGCGACCACACCTTCGAGTGCCGTGAACAGCTCGCGCTTGACGCCCGCGTCCTCGACGATCGCCTCGACGACGAGCGCGGCGTCGGCCAGCTCGGCCAGCGCCGTCGCGGCCCCGAGGCGTCCGGTGGCGGCGTCCGCCTCCGCCCGGTCCAGCCGTCCCTTGGCCACGAGCCGCTCGATCCGGCCGGTCACGGCGGTCACGGCCTCGTCGGCCCGCCCGGGCAGGGCGTCGTGGAGCAGGACGCGGTGGCCGGCGAGCAGGGCGACCTGGGCGATGCCCTGGCCCATGGTTCCGGCGCCGACGACCGCCACGGTGCGGGAGCGCTCGATAGCTGTCATGTCCCCGATCCTCCCGCATGAGTTGTCCACAGGCTCGATCGGCCCTCTTGTCCCGACCGATCGTTCGGTTACTCTAACTCCAGTCTGCTCCGCTACGCCCGGCTCAACGAGGAGTTGGTCTTGATGGCCGCCGCCGACCTGTCCGCCGCTCAGCTCTCCGAGAAGCACCGGCACACTCTCGACCAGGCGCTGGATGCCATCCGCAGCCGCGCCTACTGGTCCCCGCACCCCGAACACCCCAAGGCGTACGGCGAGACCGCCGGCGCCGACGGGCTCGCCGCCTTCGAGGCCGTCCGCGGCACCCGGCTGGACCTCGGCCAGCCCGGTACGGACGGCTGGACGCCGGGCGAGACCTCTCCGTACGGCGTGCCGCTCGGCGTCGAGTACCCGCACGTCGACGCGGACGTCCTGCTGCCCGCGATGAAGGCGGGCATGGCCGCCTGGCGCGATGCCGGCCCCGAGACCCGCGCCCTGGTCTGCATCGAGATCCTGGCCCGCATCAGCGCGCGCACGCACGAGTTCGCGCACGCGGTCATGCACACCAGCGGCCAGGCGTTCATGATGGCCTTCCAGGCCGGCGGCCCGCACGCGCAGGACCGCGGCCTGGAGGCCGTGGCCTACGCCTACGAGGAGCAGACCCGCGTCCCGGGCCAGGCCGCCTGGTCCAAGCCGCAGGGCAAGAAGGACCCGCTGAACCTGGGCAAGACCTTCACGGCCGTCCCGCGCGGCGTCGCCCTGCTGATCGGCTGCAACACCTTCCCCACCTGGAACGGCTACCCGGGCCTGTTCGCCTCCCTGGCCACCGGCAACCCGGTGCTGGTCAAGCCGCACCCGCGCGCGGTGCTGCCGCTGGCGCTGACGGTGCAGGTGGCGCGCGAGGTGCTGGCCGAGACGGGCTTCGACCCCAACCTGGTGGCGCTGGCGACGGAGCAGCCGGGCGAGGGCATCGCCAAGGAGCTGGCCGTGCGCCCCGAGATCAAGGTGATCGACTACACCGGCTCCACCGAGTTCGGCGACTGGCTGGAGACCAACGCCCGCCAGGCGCAGGTGTACACGGAGAAGGCCGGCGTCAACACGGTCGTGGTCGACTCCACCGACAACTACAAGGGCATGCTCGCCAACCTTGCCTTCTCGCTGTCCCTGTACAGCGGCCAGATGTGCACGACCCCGCAGAACCTGCTGATCCCGCGCGACGGCATCGACACCGACGCCGGTCACAAGTCGTACGACGAGGTGGTCGCCGACCTCGCGGCGGCCGTGGACGGTCTGCTGGGCGACGACGCCCGGGCCAACGCGCTGCTGGGCGCCCTGGTCAACCCGGACGTGAAGGCCCGCCTGGAGGCCGCGGCGGGGCTGGGCGAGGTCGCGCTGGCCTCGCGCACGGTCACCAACCCCGACTTCCCGGACGCCGTGGTCCGCACCCCGGTGGTGGTCAAGCTGGACGGCGCCAAGCCGGACGACTCGGCCGCCTACCTCTCGGAGTGCTTCGGCCCGGTCTCCTTCGCGGTGGCCGTCGACTCCACCTCGGACGCGCTGGAACTGCTGCGCCGCACCGTGCGGGACAAGGGCGCGATGACCGTCGGCGCGTACACGACGTCCTCGGACACCGAGCGGGCGGTCGAGGAGGTGTGCCTGGAGGAGTCCGCGCAGCTCTCCCTCAACCTCACCGGCGGGGTGTACGTCAACCAGACGGCCGCCTTCTCCGACTTCCACGGCTCGGGCGGCAACCCGTCGGCGAACGCGGCCCTGTGCGACGGCGCGTTCGTCTCCAACCGGTTCCGCGTGGTGGAGGTCCGCCGCCAGGCCTAAGCGTCGCCTAGGCCGGGTCCACGGGGCCGCCCCAGTGGAAGAGGGTCATCGCGACGCTGGTGGCCAGGTTGTAGCTGGACACCTGCGGCCGCATGGGCAGGGACACCAGGTGATCGGCGCGGGCGCGCAGCTCGGGCGAGATGCCGTGGCGTTCCGAGCCGAAGGCGAGCAGGGCGTCGTCCGGGAGGGTGAGGGCACGGATGTCCTCGCCCTCCGGGTCGAGCGCGTACAGCGGGCCGGGCGGCAGCGTGTCCAGGGTGACCCGGTCCACGGTGGTGGCGTAGTGCAGCCCGGCGCCGGCGCGGACCACGTTGGGGTGCCAGGGGTCGAGGTCGCCCCGGGTCACCACGCCGGTCGCGCCGAAGCCGGCGGCGAGACGGACGACGGCGCCGACATTGCCGAGGTTGCGCGGGTTGTCGAGCACCACGACCGGCGAGGTGCGGGGCATCCGCTCCAGCGCCGCCCGCGCGGCGTCCGGGTCGGGGCGTACGGCGAGGGCCGCGACCCCGGTGGGGTGCACCCGGGGCAGCAGCACCTTCAGGTCGCCCGGGAGGAGCAGCCGGGCGAGGGCCTCCTCGACGTCCGGGGCCAGCTCGGCGGCGAGCGCGCGTACGCGCGCGGGGTCGTCGGCGGCCACGATCGTCACGTCCGCGCCGAACCGCAGTGCGTGCTTGATCGTGTGGAAGCCGTCCAGCAGCACCAGGCCGCCCTGTTCGGCGCTCTCGCGCCAGCGCCGTACTGTCTCGGCCACCGCCCGGTCCGCATCGCTCATGCGGACGACCCTATGCCGTCTCCGCGGCCGGCTCCTTGGGGGAGCCCACGGCGGGGGACACCGGGCCGGGCCGGGTCCGGGGGCGGGGGATGCCCGGCAGGGCGCGCCGCGGGGCCGCCGCCCGCGCGCCCAGCCACAGCAGGAACGCCGTGGGCAGGAACACCGCGTCGGCCACGATCATCGCCAGCGAGAAGAACGGCAGCCCGAGCAGGACCGCGATGCCCGCGTGCTCCAGCATCATCACGGCGAGCAGGACGTTCTTCACGCGCCGGTTCAGCAGCGTGAACGGGAACGCGACCTGGACCGCCACCGTGCCGTACGAGAGCAGCATCACCAGCGTCCCGCTGCCCGCCAGCAGCGCCGACAGCCCGGGCCACGGCGTGAAGTAGTCCAGGCCCAGCGGGTAGTACAGCGCGGTGCCGTCCTGCCAGCGCGAGCCCTGGATCTTGTACCAGCCCGCCGTCGCGTAGATCAGGCAGACCTCCGCCATGATCACCAGCAGTCCGGCGTTGTGGACCACGTTCGCCAGCACGTCCAAGGCTGCCCGGCCCTCGCCGTCCGGGTCCTGGCGCTCCACCGCCCACCACAGCCCCTGCACCACCCACAGCGCGGCGAGGAAGGCCAGCCAGCCCGCGCTCAGCAGCCCCGCCACACCCGCGTAGGACAGGACGAGCCCCAGGACGGCCCACAGCACCGGCCCGGCGGCCCCGGTGGCCGCGGAGCCGGTCCGGGCGGCCCGCCGCGCGTCGAGCGACCACACCCGTGCGCACCGGGTGAGGACCAGGTAGAGCGCCATCAGGTGGATGACGTTGTCCCCGCCGTCGCCCATGAAGACGCTGCGGTTCTGCAGGGCCAGCACGCCCACCATGAACAGCACGGACGCCGCCCGGGTCCGCCACCCCAGCAGGAGCAGGACCGCGGCGATGACCGCGAGCCCGTAGACGATCTCGAACCACAGCGTCGAGTCCGACCACATCAGGACGGTGAAGGCGTTGTTCGTCGCGATGAGCCGCTCGGCCAGGTCGAAGCCCCAGGGGCTGTCCGGCCCGTACAGCTCGTGGCGGTGCGGGAACTCGCGCAGCAGGAAGAACAGCCAGGTCGCGGCGATGCCGATGCGGACCACGGCGCTCTGGTACGGGCCCAGCACCTGCCCGGTGACGCGCGCCAGGCCGCGTGCGGCCGCGGCCCTCACACCGTCCACCACGGAAGCTCCCGGTAGTAGGTCTGGGTGTCGGTCTCCTCGGTGCTCCAGGCGGGCGCCGGCACCGCCGTCGTCGCCGAGCGCAGCTGGACGCGCACCAGGACGTCGCCCGGGTGGCCGGGCGCGAGCCGGCGTACCGCGATCCGCTGGAGGTAGGCCTCCGACAGCGCGCCGCGCTCGCCGTCGGCCTTGTTGTCCTCGTCGTGGGAGCCGGTGAAGAAGTCCCAGGCGCGGCGCAGCTCGTTCTGCTGGGTGTGGCTGGGCAGCGGGTTGTGGCGGATGGCGGCGGCGTCCTCGGCGGACAGGTCGCGCCAGCCGGTCGTGACCAGATCGCCGCCCGCGGTGCGCACCTGGGCGCGTGCCTGGACGGCGATGTTCTGCTGGAGCGGGTTGGGGGCGAAGAGCTTCCAGTTCTGTTCGAACTCGGGGTAGATCCAGTCGTCCACAGCCTGTGCGTGCCGCTTGCCGATCGTGTTGGACGGCGCGACGTGCAGGAACACCATGCCCAGGTGCCAGCAGGCGGCGACCGCCACGGCACCCAGCGCCAGGGCCGCGACCACGCGGTACGGGGTGGACAGACCGGCGATCCCGGGGGTCCGGGGGCCCGGGACCGCCCCCTCGTGCTCGTTCGAATCCATCGCGCCCCGCTCATCGGCGATCCACAGAGGTTGACACCCTACGGGCCGCCGTCTCACCATTGAAGAGCATGAACCGAACGATCGGTCGGTCGGTCGGATTCGGAACCTCGTCATCGGCAAGGGGGCCGGGATGGTGGCAGTGACCCCGGAAGCGGGGCAGGACAGGGCCCTGGCGGCCGCCTTCGAGGCCGCCGTGGCGGCCGACGAGCGCGTGGAGCCACGGGACTGGATGCCCGAGGAGTACCGGGCCTCGCTGGTCCGCCAGATGGCACAGCACGCCCACTCCGAGATCATCGGCATGCAGCCCGAGGCGAACTGGATCACGCGTGCGCCCAGCCTGCGCCGCAAGGCGATCCTGATGGCCAAGGTGCAGGACGAGGCCGGCCACGGCCTGTACCTGTACAGCGCGGCCGAGACCCTCGGCACCAGCCGGGACGAGCTGCTCGACAAGCTCCACTCCGGCAAGCAGAAGTACTCCTCGATCTTCAACTACCCCACGCTGACCTGGGCCGACGTCGGCGCGATCGGCTGGCTCGTGGACGGCGCGGCGATCACCAACCAGGTGCCGATCTGCCGCTGCTCCTACGGCCCCTACGCCCGCGCCATGGTCCGGATCTGCAAGGAGGAGTCCTTCCACCAGCGCCAGGGCTTCGAGCTGCTGATGGCCCTGTCCAAGGGCACCGAGGCCCAGCACGCGATGGCGCAGGACGCCGTGGACCGCTGGTGGTGGCCCTCGCTGATGATGTTCGGCCCGCCGGACGACGAGTCGGCGCACTCGGCGCAGTCGATGGCCTGGCGGATCAAGCGGCACTCCAACGACGAGCTGCGCCAGCGGTTCGTGGACATCGCCGTCCCGCAGGCCGAGGCACTGGGTCTGACCCTGCCCGACCCGGACATCCGGTGGAACGAGGAGCGCGGGCACCACGACTTCGGCGCCATCGACTGGACCGAGTTCTGGGACGTCCTCAAGGGCAACGGGCCCTGCAACGAACAGCGGATCACCCAGCGCCGCCGGGCCCACGAGGACGGTGCCTGGGTGCGCGACGCGGCCGCGGCCTACGCGGACAAGCACAGCGCGGACAGGCACAGCGCGGACAAGCACAGCAGCACCACCGGCGAGGAGGCACGGGGATGACGCAGAACTGGCCACTGTGGGAGGTCTTCGTGCGCTCGCGCCGCGGCCTCTCGCACACCCACGCGGGCAGCCTGCACGCCCCCGACGCCGAGATGGCCCTGCGCAACGCCCGCGACCTCTACACGCGGCGCAACGAGGGCGTGTCCATCTGGGTGGTGCCCTCCACCGAGATCACCGCGTCCTCCCCGGACGAGCGGGACCCGTTCTTCGCCCCGTCCGCCGACAAGCCCTACCGGCACCCGACGTTCTACGAGATCCCCGAGGGGGTGCGGCACCTGTGACCGCCACGGTTCCCACCGCCGCCGCCCTCGCCCTCGGCGACGACGCGCTGATCCTCTCCCACCGCCTCGGCGAATGGGCCGGCCACGCCCCGGTCCTGGAGGAGGAGGTGGCGCTGGCCAACATCGCCCTGGACCTGCTGGGCCAGGCCCGCCTGCTGCTGTCCATGGCCGGCGACGAGGACGAGCTCGCGTTCCTGCGCGAGGAGCGCGCCTTCCGCAACCTCCAGCTGGTCGAGCAGCCGAACGGCGACTTCGCCCACACCATCGCCCGCCAGCTCTACTTCTCCCTCCACCAGCACCGGCTGTGGACGGAGCTGGCCGCCGGCGACGGCCCGTTCGCGCCCCTGGCGGCCAAGGCCGTCAAGGAGACCGACTACCACCGCGACCACGCCGTCCAGTGGACGCTGCGCCTGGGCGACGGCACCGAGGAGAGCACCCGGCGGATGCGGGCCGCGCTGGACGCCCTGTGGAAGTTCACCGGCGAGATGTTCCAGCCGGTCGAGGGCGTCGACGTGGACTGGGCGGGGCTGGAGAAGACCTGGCTCGCCGACCTGACCGGCGTCCTGGAGCGCGCGGGCATGGAGCTGCCCCAGGGGCCGCGCACCGGCGCCTGGGCGGCCGGAGCCGGCCGGCAGGGCCTGCACACCGAACCGTTCGGGCGGATGCTCGCCGAGATGCAGCACCTGCACCGCAGCCACCCGGGGGCGTCATGGTGACCGCCACCCGCCTGGAGGAGGAGCTGGCCGCGCTCGCGGGCTCGGTTCCCGACCCGGAGCTGCCCGTGCTCAGCCTGACCGAGCTCGGCGTGCTGCGCGGCGTACGGATGGGAGACGACGGCGGGGTCGACGTCGACCTCACCCCCACCTACACCGGCTGCCCGGCCATCGAGGCCATGTCCGCCGACATCGAGCGGATCCTGACCGACCACGGCATACCCCGGGTGACCGTGCACACCGTGCTGGCCCCGGCCTGGTCCACCGACGACATCACGGCCGAGGGCCGCCGCAAGCTGGCCGAGTTCGGCATCGCCCCGCCGCGTCCGCACGCGGCCGGCGGACCGGTCCCGCTCACCCTGTCGGTGCGCTGCCCGCACTGCGGTTCCACCGACACCGAGCTGCTGAGCCGCTTCTCCTCCACCGCGTGCAAGGCACTGCGCCGCTGCGTGGCCTGCCGCGAACCGTTCGACCACTTCAAGGAGCTGTAGATGGCCGCAGCCCGCCACGGCGCCTTCCACCCGCTGACGGTGGCTGCCGTCGACCGGCTCACCGACGACTCCGTCGCGCTGACCCTGGCCGTGCCGCCGGAGCTGCGCGAGGAGTACCGGCACGCCGCCGGCCAGCACCTGACCCTGCGCCGGATCACCCCCGAGGGCGCCGAGATCCGCCGCACCTACTCGATCTGCTCGCCCGCGCCGGACGCCGGCGGCCCCGGACCCGCGCACCTGCGGGTCGGCGTGCGGATGGTGGAGGGCGGGGAGTTCTCCACCTTCGCGCACAAGGAGGTCGCGGCCGGGGACGTCCTGGACGTGATGGTCCCGGCCGGCCGTTTCGTCCTGGAGCCGACCGCCGCGGCGCCCGGCGCGCACTACGCGGCGATCGTGGGCGGCAGTGGCATCACCCCGCTGCTGTCCATCGCCGCGACCCTGCTCGCCGCCCGCGCGGACGCCCGGTTCTGCCTGGTGCGCAGCGACCGCAGCGCGGCCTCGACGATGTTCCTGGACGAGGTCGCCGACCTCAAGGACCGCTATCCCGACCGGTTCCAGCTGGTCACGGTGCTCTCCCGGGAGGAGCAGGAGGCCGGGCTGCCGACGGGGCGCCTGGACCAGGAGCGGCTGACGGCACTGCTGCCCTCGCTGCTGCCGGTGACGGACGTGGCGGGCTGGTTCCTGTGCGGGCCCCACGGGCTGGTGCAGGGCGCCGAGCGGGCGCTGCGCGGCATGGACGTGCCGCGCACGCGGATCCACGAGGAGATCTTCCACGTCGAGGACACCCCGCGGCCGGCGCCCGGCCCCGGTGCGGCCGTCGCCGCGCACGGCCGGGTCACCGCACGCCTGGACGGCCGTTCGGGCACCTGGCCGGTGCAGGACGGGGAGTCGCTGCTCGACGCGGTGCTGCGGGGCCGCGCGGACGCGCCGTACGCCTGCAAGGGCGGCGTCTGCGGCACCTGCCGGGCCTTCGTGGTGTCGGGCGAGGTCCGGATGGACCGCAACTTCGCGCTGGAGGCGGAGGAGACCGAGGCCGGGTTCGTCCTGGCCTGCCAGTCGCACCCGGTGACGGAGGAGGTCGAGCTGGACTTCGACCGGTAGCCGGCCCGTCCGGCTCCGTGCCGGCGCCCGGCCCCTGTCAAATTTCCAGAACCTGTTCTATCTTGACGCACCGTCAGACCACGGACGTGGCCGGTGCGCGCGGAAGGACAGGCAGTGGACTTCACCTTCACCGAGGAGCAGCAGGCCGCCGTCGAGGCGGCCAGGGCGGTCTTCGCCGGCGTCGCGCCCGACGGCGTGCCCAGTCCCGCGCTCACGCCGGGAGCCGTCGCCGATGACTTCGACCGCCCGCTGTGGGCCAGGCTCGCCGCCGGCGACCTGCTGAGCCTGGTGCTGGCCCCCGAGCACGGCGGCGCGGGCCTGGACGCCATCGCCCTGTGCCTGGTGCTGCGCGAGTCGGCCAAGGTGCTGGCCCGGGTGCCGCTGCTGGAGCACTGCGCCACCGCCATGGCCGTCCAGGCGCACGGCGCAGACGCACTGGCCGCCGAACTGCTGCCGGACGCCGGCCGCGGCGCCCTCGTGCTGACGGCGGCCGCCCACGGCCGCACCGGCCACGACCCGGCCGAACTGGCCGTCACCGCCCGCCCCGACCCCGGCACGAGCACGAGCACGAGCACGAGCGCCGGCACGGCCGCCGGTACGACCCCCGGCACCGGCACCGGCACCGGCGGCTGGGTCCTGGACGGGGTGCAGACCGCCGTTCCCGGGGCCCACAGCGCCGACTGGATCGCCGTACCCGCGCACACCGGCGAGGACGGTTCCGGCGCCGTCCTGGCCCTGGTCCCCCGCACCGCCGAAGGGCTCACGCTCGCCGAGCAGTACTCCACCAGCGGCGAGCGGCTCGCCGAACTGACCCTGGACGCCGTACGCGTGCCCGCGCACCGGCTGATCGAGACCCCCGGCGCCTGGGAGGACCTGCGCCGTCTCCTCGCGACCGGCACCTGCGCGCTCGCGCTGGGCCTGGGCGAGGGCGTGCTCACCATGACCAGCCAGTACACGTCCAAGCGCGAGCAGTTCGGCTTCCCCGTCGCCACCTTCCAGGCGGTCGCCGTCCAGGCCGCCGACCGCTATATCGACCTGCGCGCCATGGAGGTCACCCTCTGGCAGGCCGCCTGGCGCCTGGAGCACCCCGGCTCCGGCGGACCGCTGCCGGCCGCCGGTGACGTCGCGGTGGCCAAGATCTGGGCCGCCGAGGGGGTGCGCCGGGTCGTCCAGACCGCGCAGCACCTGCACGGCGGCTTCGGTGCCGACACCGACTACCCGCTGCACCGCTACCACGCCTGGGCCAAGCAGCTCGAACTCCAGCTCGGCCCGGCCGCGGCCCACGAGGAGGCCCTGGGCGACCTGCTGGCCGCCCACCCCCTCGCCTAGGTGCCCGGGGAACCCGGACGGACCCCAGCGGTCACAGCACGAGGGCCGGGTTCCCGCTGTCCGTCACCATCGGGCGCCCGGCGCCGTCCCAGGCCTGCATCCCGCCGTCGACGTTCACCGCGTCGATGCCGTTGCGCACCAGGTACTGGGTGACCTGCGCCGACCGGCCGCCGACCCGGCACATCACGTGCACGCGGCGGCCGTCCTCGACCGCCTCCGTCAGCTCGCCGAAGCGCGCCACGAAATCGCTCATCGGAATGTGCAGCGCACCCTCGACATGCCCGGCCGCCCATTCGTCGTCCTCACGGACGTCCAGGACGAAGCCTTCGGAGGGCACTGCGGCGGCGGCCACCGAGGGCAGCGGTCCGAAGTTCATACGTGTCGCCTTCTCTCGTACGTAACAGGTGCGACCGAACCTATCCGACCGGCCCGCCCGTGTACGCCGCCAGCTCCGACTCGCGCTCCGCGACCTGCGCCAGCAGCTGCTCGGCGATCTCCTCCAGCAGCCGGTCCGGGTCGTCCGGAGCCATCCGCAGCATCGACCCGATCGCCGATTCCTCCAGCTCACGGGCGACCACAGAGAGCAGCTCCTTGCGCCGCGACAGCCACTCCAGGCGGGCGTAGAGCTCCTCGCTCTCGCTGGGCCGGGCCTGCGGCGGTACGGGCCCCGCGGCCCACTCCTGTCCCAGCTCGCGCAGCAGCGCCTCGTCGCCGCGTCCGTAGGCCGCGTTCACCTTCGCGATGAAGTCGTCGCGGCGGGCGCGCTCGGCCTCGTCCTGCGCGAGGTCGGGGTGGGCCCGGCGGACCAGCTCGCGGTAGAGCCGGCGGACCTCCTCGCTGGGGCGCACACGCTCCGGCGGCCGCACCGGACGCTCGGTGAGCATCGCCCCGGCGTCGTCGGAGATGCCGTCCGAATCCAGCCAGTCGTGGAACAGCTCGTCCACCCCGGGCATCGGCATGACCAGCGCCCGGGCGTCCTGGGCCCGCCGCAGGTCCTCGGGGTCGCCGGTACGCGCGGCCCGCGCCTCCGCGATCAGCGCGTCCAGCTCGTCCAGGCGCGAGTACATCGGCCCGAGCTTCTGGTGGTGCAGCCGGGAGAAGTTCTCGACCTCGACCCGGAAGGTCTCCACCGCGATCTCGAACTCGATCAGCGCCTGCTCGGCCGCCCGCACGGCCCGCTCCAGCCGCGCGACACCCTCGTCGGCGACGCCCGTGGCGCCCGCGTCAGCGGCGTCGGCGGCGCCCGTGGCCTGGTCGGTGGGGGCCGAGGCGTCCCCGGCAGTCTGCTCGCTCACCCGTCCACCCTACGGCGCCACCGGTCCCCCGCCTACACGCCTTCCTCCGCCCTACACGCCTTCCTCCGCCGCGATCCGACCCGCCCGCACCGCCGCCACCAGGTCCGCGTGATCGGCCTCGGTACGGTCCGCGTAGGCCACGGCGAACGCCGCCACCGCCTCGTCCAGCTCCTCGTTCTTGCCGCAGTAGCCGGCCAGCAGCCGCGGATCGGCGCTGTGCGCGTGCGCCCGCGCCAGCAGCGCGCCCGTCATCCGCCCGTAGTCGTCCAGCTGGTCGGCGGTCAGCGCCGCCGGGTCCACGCTGCCCTTGCGGTTGCGGAACTGCCGTACCTGGAACGGCCGGCCCTGCACCGTCGTCCAGCCCAGCAGGATGTCCGAGACGACCTGCATCCGCTTCTGCCCGGCCACCACCCGGCGCCCCTCGTGCTCCTCCTCCGGCGGCTGGAAGCCCACCGCCGGCAGGTGCGGGATCAGCACCGAGGGACGGGCCTCCTTCACCTGGAGCACCAGCGCCTCGCCCCGGTGGTCCAGCAGCAGCACCACGTACGAGCGGGTGCCGACGCTTCCCGTGCCGACCACGCGGAACGCCACGTCGTGGATCGCGTACCGGCCCAGCAGCGGCAGCCGGTCGCCCTGCAGCGTCCCGAGATACGGGCCGAGCGAGGCCGCCACGGCCGCCGCCTCCTCGTCCCCGACCCTGCGCAGCACGGGCAGCGCGTCGACGAAGCACCGCCCGCCCTCGCCGTCGGCCACGGTGGACTTCGCCGCGAACCGGGCGCTGGTGTTGTTGCGGGCCTTCTCCGAGACCCGCTCCAGCGTGCCCAGCAGGTCACGGGCGTCGGTGTGGGAGACCAGCTCCTCGTCGGCGATCGCGTTCCACGCGTCCAGCGCGGGCAGCTTCGCCAGCAGCCGCACGGTACGCCGGTAGGCGCCGACCGCGTCCCGCGCCGCCGCCCGGCAGGTGTCCTCGTCCGCGCCCGCGACCCGGCCGGCCAGCACCAGCGAGGTCGCCAGCCGCTTGACGTCCCACTCCCAGGGGCCGAAGACGGTCTCGTCGAAGTCGTTGAGGTCGATCACCAGACCGCCGCGCGCGTCCCCGTACAGGCCGAAGTTGGCCGCGTGCGCGTCACCGCAGATCTGCGCGCCCACGCCGGTCACCGGAGTGCCCGCCAGGTCGTACGCCATCAGCCCGGCCGCCCCGCGCAGGAACGCGAACGGGTTGGCGGCCATCCGCCCCACCCGTATCGGTGTCAGCTCCGCGACCCGCCCCGCGTTGGACTCCTCCACCGCGCGCACCGCGTCCGGCCGCCCCGGCAGGTACGTCAGGAGCGCGTGCGAGGACCGCGGCACGAACGTGCGCAGTGCCTTGCCCTCGTCCTTCGGCGACCCCTGGCTCCCGCGCGGCGCGAAGCCCGCGACCGCCGGTATCCGCTCCGCTGCCATGCGCCCGCCCCCGTATCGATCTTTGTTCGGAGGGACGACCGTACCGACCGGACACCGCCCCCGTCACCCCGCCCCCGCCGGGGCCGCGTCGGCGGCCCGCGCCAGGCCCTGTCGTCGAAGTCCCGCCTGGCCCGCGCTCCTTTGACCACAGGACCTACAGCCCCGCGTCCCTGGCCAGCAGCGCCGCCTGCACCCGGTTGTCGCACTCCAGCTTCGCCAGGATCCGGCTCACGTACGTCTTCACGGTCGCCTCGCTCATGTGCAGCCGGCGGCCCGCCTCCGCGTTCGACAGGCCCTCCCCGAGCAGCGCCAGCACGCCCCGCTCGCGCTCGCTCAGCGCGTCCACCCGCCGGCGCGCGTCCTCGCCGCGCGCCACCGCCTGCCCCGAGGTCAGCTGGTCCACCACGTGCCGGGTCGCGCCGGGCGACAGGTACGCGTCACCCGCCGCGGCCGCCCGGACCGCCCCGATCAGCTCGCCCGGCGCGGTGTCCTTGAGCAGGAAGCCCGCCCCGCCCTCCGCCAGCGCCCGCATGACGTTCTCCCGCTCCCCGAACGTCGTCAGGATCAGCGCCCGCGCCTGCGGCACCGCCCGGCGCAGCTCCGCCAGCGCGCTCAGCCCGTCCAGCACCGGCATCTGGATGTCCAGCAGCACCACGTCCGGGTGGTGGGCGCGCGCCAGCTCGACCGCCTGCCGCCCGTCGGGCGCCTCCGCGACCACCTCGATCCCCGGATCGGAGGTCAGGATCATCCGGATCCCGGCACGGATCAGCGGCTCGTCGTCGGCGATCACCACCTTGATGACCTTGCTCGTCACGCGACCGGCTCCCACTTCACTCTGATCGGCCCTCAGCTCTGACCTGCTAGTCCTGATCGACCTGGTACGCCTGCTTCTCGACGAGCTTGCCGTCCCGGAAGCAGAACCGGAAAACCCGGTCCGAGGTCAGATTCTCCGGCTGATCGGTGTCCAGGAGCACCAGGCACTGCGCGCCGGGCGGCTTCGCGGGCCCCTTGCGGTCCAGCCCGCCGGTCATCACCGAGTCCCCGCTGGGCAGCGCCTGGCGCACCTCCGCCTCGGACTGCCCCACGCTCACGCGGTCGTACTCCGCCTGGCTCAGGAACGCGTTGTCCGCCGAGCTCGCCACCAGCGCCACGATCGCCACCACCACGATCAGCAGCAGCACGACCGCCGCGAACGCGATCCCGCAGCCCAGCGCCACGCCGCCGGCCGGCCCCGACCGCCGCACGCCGGCGGCCAGCTCCCGGTCCACCGCCGCCCAGTCCATCGGCGCCGTCGCGCCCGACGGCGCCGCGGCCAGCTGCCCGAAGTCGTCGCCCGGCCCGCGCCCCGGTGCCCCGGCCGGCTCCGCGTCGTACGGGAGCACGCCCGCCACCCGGAACCCGCCGCCCTCGGCCGGTCCCGCGTGCACCATCCCGCCGACCAGCCGGGCCCGCTCGCGCAGCCCCGTCAGGCCCTGCCCGCCGGAGACCACGTCGCCGCGCCCGGGGCCCGCCGCGGGCCCGTTGGCGATCTCCACGACCAGCGAATCGTCCTCGTAGCGCAGCTCCACGGTGATCGCCGCGCCCGGCGCGTGCTTGTACGCGTTCGTCAGCGCCTCCTGCACGATCCGGTACGCCGCGTGGTCGCAGGCCGGGGCCAGCGGCCGCGGCTGCCCCGCCGCCGTCAGCGCCACCCGCGTCCCGGCCGCCCGCGCCGCGTCCACCACCGCGCCGATCCCGGCCACCCCGCGCGCCGACGGCTGCGTGGACTCCTCCACCACGACGGGCGCCTCCACCCCGTCGCGCAGGATCCCGACGACCTCGCGCAGCTCGTGCATCGCGCCCACGGACGCCTGCCGCAGCACGCCGACCACCTCGCGCTGACGGTCCGTCAGGGCGGGGTCGACCTCCAGCGCCCCGGTGTGCACCGAGATCAGCGCCAGCTGGTGGCCGAGGCTGTCGTGCATGTCCTGCGCGATCCGCTGGCGCTCGCGCAGCCGCGCCTGACCGGCGATCATCACCCGTTCCCGCAGCAGCTGCGCGTTGCGCTCCTGGAGGGCGTGCAGCAGCGTCCGGCGCTGGTACCAGTACCGGCTGGCCAGGCCGGGCATCAGCGTCGTGGCCAGGAACACCAGCGTGACGATGACCGCCACCCACAGCGGCCGTGTGGTCGACCACTCGCTGGCCACCCCGACCCCGACCTCCAGGGCGAACGCCAGCGTGAACGCGACCACGGCCCGGGTCACCCCGACGATCCGCCGGCCCGCCGACCACGCCAGCAGGAGCGTCACGAGGAAGGCGCCCGCCAGCACTCCGGTGATCGCGGCTCCCACGACCAGCGTCGTCGCCGGCAGCCGCCGCCGCAGGAGTGTGAGCAGCACCACGGCCGTGACGGACAGCACGTGCATCCACCACGCGCCGTTCTCCAGCTCCTGCAGGGGCGTGCCCAGCAGCGCGAGCACGGCGGCCATGGCGCAGTCCTTGACCAGGGCGGCGCGGGTCCACCGCTCCGGCCCCTTCAGCCACTCCCAGCCCGCACGCACCCGCGAAGTCACATCCACGGTCCGACCCTAGACACCGCCGCGCCCCTGTGGCTGCCCTCTTTCGTCGCACCCCGCCCGACGAAAGTCGCCCCGCGCCGCACACGAAAGAAGCCCCGCAGATCATTGATCTGCGAGGCTTCTCACTGTGGGCGAGGGGGGATTTGAACCCCCACGTCCCGAAGGACACTGGCACCTGAAGCCAGCGCGTCTGCCGTTCCGCCACTCGCCCGAGCGGCGCCCCAGTGGTCTTCCCTTTCGGGCCGTTCCCCTGGCGACACCGGAACATTAGCACGTCAGACGGGGCGGGTTGAAATCGCTTTTCCCCACCCACCGATCTCCGTCCCGACTGCCCCTCCCGCAGTGCCCGCCCGGTGCGGGACACTGTCCCTCGGCCACCCCTACGATCCCTTGTGAGGACCAACACTCCTCACCACCGGGACGTAGGGGAACCAGCCGAATCCCCCACGCGTGGATACGATCAGTAAGCAGTACAGGGCGACAACGACGGAGGAGGTGCCCCATGGGAGTCCTGAAGCGTTTCGAGCAGCGACTCGAAGGTCTGGTGAACGGCACCTTCGCCAAGGTGTTCAAGTCCGAGGTGCAGCCGGTCGAGATCGCGGGCGCGCTGCAGCGCGAGTGCGACAACAACGCGACCATCTGGAACCGCGAGCGCACCGTCGTCCCCAACGACTTCATCGTCGAGCTCTCCGCCGGCGACTACGAGCGTCTGAGCCCGTACTCCGGCCAGCTCGGCGACGAGCTCGCGGGCCTGGTCCGCGACTACGCCAAGCAGCAGCGGTACACCTTCATGGGGCCGATCAAGGTCCACCTGGAGAAGGCCGACGACCTCGACACCGGCCTGTACCGGGTGCGCAGCCGCACCCTGGCCTCCAGCACGTCCCAGCCGCAGGCGGGGCCGGGCCAGCAGGGCCAGCAGCGCCAGGGCGGGTACGGCTACCCGCCGGTCGCCGCCCCGCCCATGCCCAGCGGCCCGCCGCCCGGCGGCCAGCGCCAGCCGGCACCCGGCGGCCACGTGGCCCCCGTACCCGGCCGCGGCGGCTCCGCCACGCGCCACTGGATCGAGATCAACGGCACCCGCCACCAGATCTCGCGCCCCACCCTCGTCCTCGGCCGCAGCACCGAGGCCGACGTAAGGATCGACGACCCCGGCGTCTCGCGCCGGCACTGTGAGATCCGGACCGGAACGCCCTCGACGATCCAGGATCTCGGGTCCACCAACGGCATCGTGGTGGACGGGCAGCACACCACCCGCGCTACGCTCCGCGACGGCTCGCGGATCGTCGTGGGCAGCACCACCATCATTTACCGGCAAGCCGAAGGGTGAAGCGGGGGCAATGTCAGAGCTGACCCTGACGGTCATGCGGCTGGGTTTCCTGGCCGTTCTGTGGCTGTTCGTCATCGTGGCCGTCCAGGTCATCCGCAGCGACCTGTTCGGCACGAGAGTCACCCAGCGCGGCTCGCGCCGGGGCGGGAACTCCGGCCAGCCGGCGCAGGGCGGCGGCGGGCGCCAGGCCGCGCCCCCACAGCAGCGCCAGCGCCGCGGTGCGCCCACCAAGCTGGTGGTCTCCGAGGGCACCCTCACCGGCACGACGGTCGCCCTCCAGGGCCAGACCATCACGCTCGGCCGTGCCCACGACTCCACGATCGTGCTGGACGACGACTACGCCTCCAGCCGGCATGCCAGGATCTATCCCGACCGGGACGGCCAGTGGATCGTCGAGGATCTCGGGTCCACCAACGGCACGTATCTGGACCGGACCCGGCTGACCACCCCGACGCCCATTCCGCCGGGCGCCCCGATCCGCATCGGCAAGACCGTCATCGAGCTGCGGAAGTAGTACGAGAATGAGCGAGCGGAGCGAGCGAGCCGTGTCGGCCCGTCCCATCCAGGGCACGGACCCGAGCGCGCTCCCGACCGGAGGGTGGGCAGTGTGGCTCGAGACCGGTTGTACCCGGAAGGCTTGTCGACAGGGCAGGTGCGCATGAGTCTGTCCCTGCGGTTCGCCGCCGGATCGCACAAGGGCATGATCCGCGAGGGCAACGAGGATTCCGGTTACGCCGGTCCCCGCCTCCTCGCCGTCGCGGACGGCATGGGCGGCCAGGCCGCCGGCGAGGTCGCCAGCTCCGAGGTCATCTCCTCCCTCGTCCAGCTCGACGACGACGTCCCCGGCTCCGACATCCTCACCGCGCTCGGCATCGCCGTGCAGCGGGCCAACGACCAGCTGCGCGTCATGGTCGAGGAGGACGCCCAGCTCGAAGGCATGGGCACCACCCTCACCGCGCTGCTGTGGACCGGCCAGCGCCTGGGCCTGGTGCACGTCGGCGACAGCCGCGCGTACCTGCTGCGCGACGGCGTCCTGACGCAGATCACCCAGGACCACACCTGGGTGCAGCGCCTCGTCGACGAGGGCCGGATCACCGAGGAGGAGGCCACCACCCACCCGCAGCGCTCCCTGCTCATGCGCGCGCTGGGCAGTGGCGAGCACGTCGACCCCGACCTCTCCATCCGCGAGGTCCGGGCCGGCGACCGCTACCTCATCTGCTCCGACGGGCTCTCCGGCGTCGTCTCCCACCAGACTCTGGAGGAGACCCTCGCCGACTACCACGGCCCGCACGAGACGGTCCAGGCGCTCATCCAGCTCGCGCTGCGCGGCGGCGGCCCGGACAACATCACCTGCATCGTCGCCGACGTCCTCGACACCGACAGCGGCGACACCCTCGCCGCCCAGGTCAACGACTCCCCGGTCGTGGTCGGCGCCGTCGCCGAGAACCCGCACCAGCTCTTCGACCCCAGCGGCGCCATGCAGACCCCGGCCGGCCGGGCCTCGGGCCTGGGCCGCCAGGCCCCGCCCCCGCACGGCGCCTTCGGCCCCCCCGGCAGCGGTGAGGCCCCGGGCTACGGCGCGGCCCCCGACGGCGGCTACGGCGGCGGTGGCTACGGCACCTTCGGCGAGCCCGAGGCGTACGACGGCGCTCACCCGGGCGACACGTACGACTCGTACGACCACCCCCGCAGGCGCCGTGGCAAAGGGCGCAAGTGGATCGGACGTACGCTGACCCTGCTCGTCGTCGCCGGTGTCATCGGCGGCGGCCTCTACGCCGGCCACCGGTGGACGCAGACGCAGTACTTCGTCGGGGTCAAGGACCAGCACATCGCCCTCTACCGGGGGATCAGCCAGGACCTGGGCCCGATCAAGCTCTCCACGGTCGAGACGGACTTCCCCGACTTCGAACTGAAGTACCTGCCGCCCTTCAAGCGCAAGCAGGTCGAGGGCAGTATCAGCGAAGGCAGCCTCGCCGGCGCCAAGGAGAAGATCGACGAGCTCGGCCTTCAGGTCACCGCCTGCAAGAAGGACGAAGCCCGCCGCAGTGCCGAGGCCAACAACCAGACGCCGCCCGCCGACACCGCGCTGACCGCCGAGGAGCAGAGGCTCGTCGGCCTGTGCGGGAAGCAGTAGCAGTACACGCAGTAGCACGCGGGCACAGGGGGCCTGCCACACCATGAGCGTTGTCACCAACACGACCACCATCGGCGCCATCGAGCTGCCGAGCCGGCGCAACACCGAGCTGATGCTGCTCGGTTTCGCCGTGGTCATCCCGATCTTCGCCTACGCCAACGTCGGGCTCGCCATCCACGGCAAGCTGCCCCCGGGCATGGTCGTCTACGGCCTCGGTCTGGCCGTCATGGCCGGCGTGGCCCACCTCGTCGTACGCCGCTTCGCCAAGTACGCCGACCCGCTGCTGCTGCCCCTGGGCACCCTCCTGAACGGCCTCGGGCTCGTCCTCATCTGGCGTCTGGACCAGTCCGAGCGGCTGCAGAACCTGGCCAAGCGCGCCTACGGCCAGTTCTCGGAGTCCACGCCCAACCAGATGCTCTACACGGCGATGGGCATCGCTCTGTTCTGCGGCGTGCTGCTGGTCCTCAAGGACCACCGCACGCTCCAGCGCTTCACGTACATCTCGATGGCCGCCGCGCTGATCCTGCTGATCCTGCCGATGATCCCGGGCCTGGGGGCCGACGTCTTCGGCGCCAAGATCTGGATCAGCGTCGCCGGATTCTCGATCCAGCCCGGTGAGTTCGCCAAGATCGTCATCGCGGTCTTCTTCGCCGGCTACCTCATGGTCAAGCGCGACGCGCTGGCCCTGGCCAGCCGCCGCTTCATGGGCCTGTACCTGCCGCGCGGCCGCGACCTCGGCCCGATCCTGATGATCTGGGCGATGAGCCTGCTCGTCCTGATCTTCGAGAACGACCTGGGCACCTCGCTGCTCTTCTTCGGCATGTTCGTGATCATGCTGTACGTCGCCACCGAGCGGACCAGCTGGATCGTGATCGGCCTGCTGATGTCCACGGCGGGCGCCGTGGTCGTCGGCACCACCGCCAGCCACGTCGAGGCCCGTGTCAACGCCTGGCTCGACCCCTTCGGCTGCTACGCCACCTCCGGCGCCTGCGAGCAGGTCGGCCAGTCGATCATGAGCTTCGGTTCCGGCGGGGTCCTCGGCACCGGCTGGGGCCAGGGCAACTCCGACCTCATCGGCTTCGCCGCCAACTCCGACTTCATCTTCTCCACCGTCGGCGAGGAGCTCGGGCTCGCCGGGGTGATGGCCTTCCTCCTGCTCTACGGCCTGATCATCGAGCGCGGCGCGCGCACCGCCCTCGCCGCCCGCGACCCCTTCGGCAAGCTCTTCGCCATCGGTCTCTCCGGCGCCTTCGCCCTGCAGATCTTCGTCGTCGCCGGCGGTGTCATGGGGCTCATCCCGCTCACCGGCATGACCATGCCCTTCCTCGCCTCCGGCGGCTCCTCCGTCCTGGCGAACTGGGCCCTCATCGGCATCCTCATCCGGATCAGCGACACCGCACGCCGCCCGGCTCCGGCCCCCGCCCCGTCCCCCGACTCCGAGATGACCCAGGTGGTCCGCCCGTCATGAACAAGCCCCTGCGCCGGATCGCCATCTTCTGCGGGCTCCTCGTTCTCGCCCTGCTGGTCCGCACCAACTGGCTGCAGTACGTGCAGGCCCAGGAGCTGAGCACCCGCAAGGAGAACCGCCGGGTCCAGATCGCCGCGTACGCCACCGAGCGCGGCAACATCATCATCGCGGGCGGGCAGCCGATCACCGGCTCCACGGTGACCAACGGCAGCGACTTCAAGTTCAAGCGCACCTACACCGAGGGCCCCCTGTGGGCCCCGGTCACCGGCTTCGCCTCCCAGGCCTTCGGCTCCACCCAGCTGGAGTCCCTGGAGGACGGCATCCTCACCGGCAACGACGACCGGCTCTTCTTCGACCGGACCATCGGCATGTTCACCGGGGAGAAGAAGCAGGGCGGCAACGTCATCACCACCCTGAACGGCGACGCGCAGCGGGCCGCCTTCAAGGCGCTCGACAACCGCAAGGGCGCGGTCGCCGCGATCGACCCGCGCACCGGCGCCATCCTGGCCCTGGTCAGCACCCCCTCGTACGACCCGTCCAGCTTCGCCGGCAACTCCAAGGACGACGAGAAGGCCTGGGTCGCCCTCAAGGACAGCCCGGACAAGAACCTGGTCAACCGCGCCCTGCGCGAGACCTACCCGCCCGGCTCGACCTTCAAGGTGGTCACCGCGGCCGCGGCCCTGGAACACGGCGTCGTCAAGAACATCGACGACCCCACGGACACCACCGAGCCGTACTTCCTGCCGACCACCAGGACGCCGATGGTCAACCACGCCAAGGGCTGCGAGAAGGCGCCCTTGAACTTCGCCCTCCAGGTCTCCTGCAACTCCGTCTTCGCCAACCTCGCCGACAAGGTGACCCGCGACAAGATGGTGGAGACGGCCCAGAAGTTCGGCTTCAACAACGAGAAGATCGACACCCCGGTCCGCGCGTTCGCGAGCGTCTACGACAAGACCATGGACCGGCCGAGCAACTCCCTCTCGGCGATCGGCCAGTACAACACCGCCGCCACCCCGCTCCAGATGGCCATGGTCGCCGCCGCGATCGCCAACGACGGCAAGCTGATGAAGCCGTACATGGTCGACCAGCTCACGGCCCCCAACCTCGACGTGATCGAGAAGCACGAGCCGCAGGAGATGAGCCGGCCGCTGAGCGCCGCCAACGCGCAGAAGGTCCAGCAGATGATGGTCAACGTCGTCGAGAGCCCCCACGGCACCGGCGGCAAGGCCAAGATCCCGGGCGTCCAGGTCGGCGGCAAGACCGGTACCGCCCAGCACGGAGAGAAGAACGCCAAGCGCCCGTACGCCTGGTTCATCTCCTACGCCAAGACCGACAAGGGCTCGCCCGTCGCCGTCGCCGTCGTGATCGAGGACAGCGAGGCCGAGCGGGAGGACATCAGCGGTGGCGGGCTGGCCGCTCCGGTCGCCAAGGCGGTCATGGAGGCCGTACTCAAGAGCAAGGGCTGACCGGGAGATGGTCCGGTCCTCGGCGGCGCACGGTACCGGTCCTGTATCAGCCTGTGGTCGCCACCCGATCACCGACGATCGGCCGGTAGCCTTTGCGCGAGCACCACACCGCCGGACCACACACGGGTGCGGTCGGGACTGACGGAGAGGGCTGGAAGACATGGAAGAGCCGCGTCGCCTCGGCGGCCGGTACGAGCTGAGCCACGTGCTCGGCCGCGGTGGCATGGCCGAGGTCTACCTCGCCCACGACACCCGGCTCGGCCGTACCGTCGCCGTCAAGACCCTGCGCGCCGATCTAGCCCGCGACCCGTCCTTCCAGGCACGGTTCCGGCGCGAGGCGCAGTCGGCGGCCTCGCTCAACCACCCCGCGATCGTCGCCGTCTACGACACCGGCGAGGACTACGTCGACAACATCTCCATCCCCTACATCGTGATGGAGTACGTCGACGGCTCGACCCTGCGCGAGCTGCTGCACTCCGGCCGCAAGCTGCTGCCCGAGCGCACGCTGGAGATGACCATCGGCATCCTCCAGGCCCTGGAGTACTCGCACCGCGCCGGCATCGTCCACCGCGACATCAAGCCGGCCAACGTCATGCTGACGCGCACCGGCCAGGTCAAGGTCATGGACTTCGGCATCGCCCGCGCCATGGGCGACTCCGGCATGACCATGACGCAGACCGCCGCGGTCATCGGCACCGCCCAGTACCTCTCCCCGGAGCAGGCCAAGGGCGAGCAGGTCGACGCCCGTTCCGACCTGTACTCCACCGGCTGCCTGCTCTACGAGCTGCTCACGGTCCGGCCCCCCTTCATCGGCGACTCCCCCGTGGCAGTCGCCTACCAGCACGTACGGGAAGAGCCGCAGCCGCCGAGCAACTTCGACGGCGAGATCACGCCCGAGATGGACGCGATCGTCCTGAAGGCCCTGGTCAAGGACCCCGACTACCGCTACCAGAGCGCCGACGAGATGCGCGCCGACATCGAGGCCTGCCTCGACGGCCAGCCGGTCGCCGCCGCGGCCGCGCTGGGCGGGGGCGGCTACGGCTACCCCGACCAGGGCGGCTACGGACACCAGGGCTACGACCAGCCCACCACCGCGCTGCGCGCCGCCGACGGGGGCGGCCAGACGGCGATGATGCCGCCCATGCCGCCCGGCGACGGCGGGTACTACCCCGACCAGGGTCACGGCGGCTACGACCAGGGTCCCCGGCGCCGCCAGCAGAAGAAGAGCCGCGCCTCCACGTACCTGCTGGTCGCGGCCGGTGTGCTGGTCCTGGTCGGCGCGATCCTGATCGGCCGCGCCCTCTTCGGCCCCCAGGCCGACAACCGGCCCGCCGTGCCCACGCTCACCGGCGCCACGCTGGAGGACGCGACGAGGAGCGCCCAGAACGTCGGCCTGAAGGTCGAGAAGACGGGCGACGAGGCCTGCGAGAACCAGCCCAAGGGCATGGTCTGCAAGCAGGATCCGGCGGCCGGGCTCAAGGTCGAGAAGGACTCGATCGTCAAGGTCACGATCTCCACGGGCGCGCCCAAGATCACCATGCCGAACCTCGCCGACCTGGAGTTCGCGGCCGCCGAGAAGAAGCTGCGCGACCTCGGCTTCGACCGCATCGACCGCAAGGACGTCGAGTCCGAGCGCAAGGCCGGGGTGGTCATCCGCCAGACGCCCAAGGCCGACGAGCAGGTCGAGAAGGGCACCGCGATCACGCTGGAGGTGGCCAAGGCGGTCACCAAGTCGGTGGTTCCGGAGCTGCGCGGCAAGAGCAAGGACGACGCGGTCAAGGCCCTCACCGAGGCCAAGCTGAAGCTCGGCAGCGTCACCGAGGCCGACGGCGCGGGCGTCGCGCCGAAGACGGTCATCAACCAGCAGTACCCCGCGGGGGAGCAGCTGGCGCCGAACACGGCCGTCAACATCACCATCGCCAAGGACGCGGCCACCGTACCGACGCAGGTGCCGGTGCTGGCGGGCAGGACGGTCGCCCAGGCCAAGGCCGACCTCGCCGCTCGCAACCTGGTCTTCGGCAAGGTGGCCAACGGTCCCACGGACGACAACGCCCTCGTGGTGGGGTCCACCCCGCCGGCGGGAAGCCAGGTCCAGTCCGGCCAGGTGGTCGACGTGGTGACGTTCGGCGGCCAGCAGCCGAACGGCGGCCGCGACGGCAACAACAACGGCGGCGGCGAGCGCGGCGGCTGGTTCGGCCTGGGCGGCTAGCCGCCCACCCACCCGCTCGCCCTGTACGCCACGCGTGACGCATGAAGGCCGGGTCCCCCTCATCGGGGGCCCGGCCTTCGGTGTTCGGGGCGACAGGGCCCCTTCCAGGGCCTTCTCGGATCAGCGCAGCTCGGCGGGCGGGGTCCGCTTCGCGTCCACCTTCTCCGTACGCACCAGCTCGCCCCACACCACGTAGCGGTACTTCGAGGTGTAGACCGGGGTGCAGGTCGTCAGCGTGATGTAGCGGCCGGCCGCGGTCCTGCCCGATTCCTTGGGGACTGACGTGATCACGTCCACGTTGTACTTCGAGGTCTGCCGCAGCTCCGCGAAGACCTTGTAGACGTACCAGGTGTCACGGGTCTCGAAGACGATCGCGTCGCCGCCGCGCAGCTTGTCGATGTTGTGGAACTTCGCGCCGTGCCCGTCGCGGTGGGCGGCCAGCGTGAAGTTGCCCGACGCGTCCCACGGCAGGGCCGACTTCACCGGCTCCGTGTAGTAGCCGGCCACTCCGTCGTTGAGGACCCCCGGGGTGGTGCCCTTCTTGACCAGCACCTCGCCGTTCTTCATCGCCGGCACGTGCAGGAAGCCGATCCCGCCCTGGGTGTCCAGCGCTCCCGGATCGGCCGGCTGCGCGGGGGTCGCCTGCCACTGCTGGCGGACGGCGTCACCGCGGCGGTCGGCCTGCCGGTCGGCGAGCACGTTCGTCCACCACAGCGAGTACGCGACGAACAGGCCCAGCACCAGGCCGACGGTGATCAGCAGCTCACCGAGCAGGCTCAGGAACGCGGCGACCCCATTGCGGCCGGGCGGGGCCGCGCGACGGTCACGAGACACGGGTATTTCATCCTCTGAGAGCGGGGGGCGCACCCTGGCTGCGGGGGCGTTCGTCGACCATCCTGCCCCATACGATCATCCGATAGGTGCTCGTGAACTCCGGAGTGCACGTGGTGAGCGTGATGTAGCGGCCGGGGGCGGTGAATCCCGAACCCACCGGCACCGGTTTGATCACGGAGACGTTCGTCGGCGGCGTCTGCGGCAGCAGGCTCGTCATCTCGTACGTGTAGTACGCGTCCCGGGTCTCGACCACGATCGGGTCGCCCGGCTGCAGCCGGTTGATGAAGCGGAACGGTTCGCCGTGGGTGTTGCGGTGACCGGCCACCGCGAAGTTGCCCTGCTTGTCGGCAGGCATCGCCGTCTTCAGCGCACCCTCCGCGTAGTGCCCGACCATGCCCCGGTCCAGCACCTTCGGCTTGCTGATCCCCTCCGCCACCGGCACCTTCACGTCCAGCTTCGGGATGTACATGATCGCGAAGCCCTGGCCGGGCTCGAACGCGGCCACCGGCGGGGCGCCGGCGCCCCCGGCGTCCCAGTCCTGGCGCAGCGAGCCGGCCGCCCCGTTCGCCTCCCGCTCCGCCAGCACGTTCGTGTACCAGAGCTGGTAGGTCACGAACAGCAGCATCACCAGCCCGACCGTGATGAACAGCTCCCCGGCCGCACGGCTGGCGATCACCAGCGGACCGCCCCTGCGCCGCCGCCGGGCCCGCTTCGCGGCCTCCTGGGCGGCCCTGCGCCGCGCGGCCCGGCCCCCGGTGGGCGCGGACGGCGCGAGCGCGGTCACGCGACGGCCTTGCCCACCACCGGCGCCAGCCCCGCCGAGCGCTCGACCGCGCCGCTGTCACCGCAGCGCACCAGCCAGTTCGCCAGCATCCGGTGGCCCCACTCGGTCAGCACCGACTCGGGGTGGAACTGCACGCCCTCGACGTCGTGCTCGCGGTGGCGCAGGCCCATGATGATCCCGTCCTCGGTGCGCGCGGTGACCTCCAGCGCGTCGGGGAGGGTCTGCGGCTCGGCGGCCAGCGAGTGGTAGCGGGTCGCGGTGAAGGGGGAGGGCAGACCGGCGAAGACGCCCTGCCCCTCGTGGACCACGGGCGAGGTCTTGCCGTGCAGCAGCTCGGGCGCCCGGCCGACGACACCGCCGTACGCCACCGCCATCGACTGCATGCCGAGACACACCCCGAACACCGGCACGCCGGTCGCGGCGCAGTGGCGGACCATGTCCACGCAGACGCCGGCCTCCTCCGGGGTGCCGGGGCCGGGGGAGAGCAGGACGCCGTCGAAGCCGTCCTGCGCGTGGGCGAGCTCGACCTCGTCGTTGCGCAGCACCTCGCATTCGGCGCCGAGCTGGTACAGGTACTGGACCAGGTTGAAGACAAAGCTGTCGTAGTTGTCCACAACCAGAATGCGCGCGCTCACCGGGTGGCTCCCGATCCCTCGTCGACGGTCACATCGTTGAACGGAAGCAGCGGCTCGGCCCACGGGAAGACGTACTGGAACAGCACGAACACCACCGCGAGCACCAGCACGAGAGAGATCAGCGCGCGCACAAACGCGTTGCCGGGCAGGTGCCGCCAGATCCAGCCGTACATGCCGTCCCTTCCGTTACGTGTTCCGCAACAGACTACGGGCTGCCCCGCTTCACGGGCCGGGTCTCGGTCAGTTCCGCCCAGACGATGAGACGGTGGCTGTGTCCCCACTCCGGATCGCAGGTCGTGAGCGTCAGATAGCGGCCGGGCGCGGTGAACGGGGACCGCGCGGGGACCGGGTCCACGACGCCCACCTCGGTCGGCAGGGTCCGCAGCGGGCGGGCCCGGACCGTGTACGTGTACCAGGTGCTCGCGTCCTTCACGACGACCGTGTCCCCGGGCCGCAGCAGCGGCATGTCCTTGAAGGGGTCGCCGTACGTGCGCCGGTGGCCGGCGACCGCGAAGTTGCCGGTGCCGCCCGGGGCGGCGGTGCCGCGGTAGTGCCCCAGGCCCTTCTTCAGCAGCTCGGTGCCGGTGCCCTCCAGGACGGGCTTGACCCAGTCCGCTCCGAAGCGGGGGATGTACATCTCGGCGAAGGCCGCGCCGGGGGCGGGGGCCGGGTCCGACGCCGCGTCCGGGGCCGGGTCGGGAGCGGGGGACGCGCCCGGGGCCGGTGCCGGGGACGCAGGTTCCTGCCCGGGCGGGGGCGCGGGGGTGCTCGCGGCGGCGGCCGCCGACCAGCTCGCGCGCAGCCGGTCGCGTTCGCCCGCCATGGCCGCGTCCGCCTTCACGCCCGTCCACAGCAGCACGTAGACGACGAACAGCACGATCACCGTGCCGGCCGTCAGGCACACCTCGCTGAGGGTGCGCGCCACCAGGCGCAGGGCCGCCTCAGGGCGTACCGCTCTCCACGGGCTTCGCATAGTGGAGGTCCACTGTGCCCGAGTACCCGGGAAGTGTCACCGCCTTGTGCTCGTCGACTTTCCAGCCCAGTCCGTAGGCGTTGACGTACAGCTGGTAGTTCTGGATCGCCGGGGAGGCGGCCAGGGCCTTGCGCAGCGTCGCCGGGTCGCCGACCGCCGTCACCTTGTACGGGGGCGAGTAGACGCGGCCCTGGAGGATCAGCGTGTTGCCGACGCAGCGCACGGCGCTGGTGGAGATCAGCCGCTGGTCCATGACCTGGATGCCCTGGGCGCCGCCCTGCCACAGGGCGTTCACCACGGCCTGGAGGTCCTGCTGGTGAATCACCAGGTCGTTGGGCTGCGGCTCGGGCACGTTGGGGATACGGGCGGTGGCACCGGGCGGGGCGTCGTTGAGCGTGACCGTGAGCCCCTTGCCGGAGAGCTCCTCGGTGCCGGCGGCGGAGCGCAACACGGCGAGCTCGGCGTCCTCGGCCCGGCTGCGGCCGTCGTCACGGTCGGCGAGGGTGTCGACCTGGCGGCGCAGCGCGGCGGTGCCCGTCTCCAGCTCGGCATTGTTCTGGCTGCGCTCGTGGATGAGGTCGGACAGCTTCAGGAGTGAAGTGTCGGTCCGGATGTTCGTACCCTTGGAGGTGTTGAAGCTGGTGACGAAGATGAGGCCGGCGAGAGCGAATACGGCGGCCGTCAGCAGCCGGACCACTCGGGTCCGGCGACGGGGACCCGCGGAGGAGTCGTCGGAATTGCTCAACGTACCCTTCTCCTTCGACGCCACAGAACCACTACGCTAACGGACGCCCGGGGGAGGCAAGGTCCCCAGCGCATCGACAGGAGAGACCCTCGTGCCGAAGTCACGCATCCGCAAGAAGGATGACTACACGCCGCCGCCGGCCAAGCAGGCGCAGACGATCAGGCTGACGAACCGCAGCTGGGTCGCCCCGGTGATGCTGGCGTTGTTCTTCATCGGTCTGGCCTGGATCGTCGTCTTTTACGTGACCGACACCCAGATGCCGATCGAATCCCTGGGCAATTGGAACATTGTAGTCGGTTTCGGCTTCATTGCCGCCGGCTTCGGTGTCTCCACGCAGTGGAAGTAGCCATTCCCGTAAAAGTTATCCACAGGTCCGTCCACAGCTGAGGACAAAACTGTGAAGATCTGTGGATAAGTATGAGGGTGGCGCCCCGTTGACGCCGATGTGATCAGGTGAGCGCGGCCGTACGCAGCACGATGAGGGCGGCGGCCGCCAGGAAGACCAGGACGCAGGTCCCCCACTGGATCAGGGACCGGTGACGGGTGGAAGCGGGCAGCATCATGCCGGCGCCGATCACGGCGCCGGCGATCAGCCCGCCCAGGTGGGCCTGCCAGGACACGCCCTGGAAGGCGAAGGTCGTCACCAGCATCAGTACGACCATCACGATCACCGGTCGCATGTCGTACCGCATCCGCCGGAACTGCACGGCGGTGGCCCCGAGCAGGCCGATCACGGCGCCGGAGGCCCCGAGCGTGGCCAGGTTCGGCGGCGTCAGCCAGTACACGACGGCGCTGCCCGCGAAGCCGGACAGCAGGTAGAGCGTCAGATAGCGGGCCCGGCCCAGCGCCGCCTCCAGCGGGCCGCCCAGCACCCACAGGCCCAGCATGTTGCTGGCGATGTGCCACCACTCCCCGTGAAGGAACACCGAGGTCAGCAGCCGGTAGTACTGGCCGGTGGACACCCCTTCGAGCGGTGCGCCGATGTACTCCACGTACCGGCCGAGCAGCTCCATCGGGACCAGGATCGCCGGGACGAGCAGGCCGGCGAAGAACACGGCCACGTTGATCCCGATCAGGACCTTGGTGACCAGATGCGGGTCCCCGGCCGTCATCACGCCGCCGGCGATGTTCCGCGTGGGCACCGAGGCCCCGCGCACACACTGCGGGCACTGGAACCCGACCGCCGCGTCGATCATGCAGTCGGTGCAGATCGGGCGCTCGCAGCGGGTACAGCGCAGGGGCCCCTCGCGGTCGGGGTGGCGGTAGCAGCCCGGCTGGCGGTCGGTGTCCATCGGTCCCCATCGGTCGGCGGCGACGTACCCAGAACGGACAGCCGGGCCCGAGGGGTTCCCGGGCCGGGACTTCGGTCAGCGCTTCTCGACGACGACGGAGCGGATGATCACGTCGTCGAGCGGACGCTCGGTGCGCGGGTTGGTGGGCAGCGCCGCGATGGCGTCGACGACCTGCCGGCTCGCCTTGTCGGTGACTTCGCCGAAAATGGTGTGCTTGCGGGTCAGCCAGGCGGTCGGCGCGACGGTGATGAAGAACTGCGAGCCGTTGGTGCCCGGACCCGCGTTCGCCATGGCCACCAGGTACGGCTTGGTGAAGGCCAGGTCGGGGTGGAACTCGTCGGCGAACTGGTAGCCGGGGCCGCCCATGCCGTTGCCGAGCGGGTCGCCGCCCTGGATCATGAAGCCGCTGATGATCCGGTGGAAGACGGTCCCGTCGTACAGCGGGTCGGTCGTCTTCTGGCCGTCCGTGGGCCGCGTCCATTCCCGCTCGCCCTGGGCGAGTTCCACGAAGTTGCGCACCGTCTTGGGGGCGTGGAACGGCAGCAGCTCGATCTCGATGTCGCCGTGGCTGGTCTTCAGGGTGGCGCAGAGCTTCTCGGCCACGAATCTGCCTTCCCTCGTCGTCACTGTCGGTTCCCGATCCTCGCACGGAGTGCTGCACCCCGGAGAAATCCCGGAGAAATCGGCCACCCATATGCCCTGTCACGCATGCCACCCGCCGGTATGGCAGGCATGATCCGACAAAGGGTGGAAAGGTGAACTGTGTCCGCCACCGAGAAGGAGGATCCTGTGACCCGCAACGACAGCGTGCGCGCCACGGCGGAAAGCGCGAAGGACACCGTGCGGCACGCAGCGGAAGTGGTGGCGCCGTACGCAGGAACCGCCAAGGAAGCCGCCGTGCATTACGCGCAGGAGGCGAATGAGCGGCTGGCGCCGATGGTCGCGCACGCGGCCGGTGAGGCGTCGCGGCACGCGCGCAATGCGTACGAGTGCCATGTGCACCCCCGGATGCGGGCGGCGCGCTCCCATGTCCCGCCGAACGTGGACCGCGCGGCCACGCAGGCGGTGAAGCAGACCCGCCAGGCGGTGCGGCATGCCGCCGACTACACGACGCCGAAACTGGAGAGCGCCCTGGCGGCGGCCCAGCCGGTGGCGGAGGAGGCCGCCTCCCGGTCGGTGGCGGCGCTGGCGGCACTGCGCGGCCAGGTCTCGGCCGACGAGGTCCGCAAGCTGGTACGGCGTCACGAACGCCGGGCGCGGACCGGACGGCTGCTCAAGGGCGTCGCGGTGATCGGCCTCGTGGCCGCCGCCGGGTACGTGCTGTGGCGGTGGTGGGACCAGCAGTCCAACCCGGACTGGCTGGTGGAACCGCCCGCGGCGACGGAGCTCTCGGCGGCCGACAGCGCGCCGGCGAGCTTCGACGACGAGCTGGCCGCCAAGGAGCGGGAGTCGTCCTCGGCCGCCGACGACCAGCAGCAGAAGTAGCGCGAGCGCGTACGAGGGCCCGCGACCGCCACCGCGGTCGCGGGCCCTCGTACGCGTGCCGGGTCCCTGGTCCTGCGTCCCTACTGGGGCAGGGTGAGCACCTGGCCCGGGTGGAGCACGTCGGGGTTGGCGCCGATCACGCCCCGGTTCACGGCGTACAGCTCGCGCCAGCGGGCCTCGTTGCCGAGCTCGCGGCGGGCGATGTCGGGCAGCGAGTCACCGGCGCGCACGGTGTAGTCGCGCTTCCCCGCCGTCGGGTGGGGCTTGGGCGCGGAGCGCTTGGCCGTGCCCGGCGGCAGCTCGTCGTGCATCACGGGCCTGGGTGCGCCGCCACCCGGCAGCGGGGTGTGCAGGGGCGGGGCGGACCGCTTGGCCGCTTCCGGAGGGGTGTGCGTGGTGGGCCCCGGCGGGCCGGCCGGCCGGGGCGGCGCGGCCGACGCGGCGGCGCGGGCCCGGGCGGCCGGCCGGTTGGGGTGCTCCTGGAACTTGGCGTGGGTCTCGATCGCTCCGGTCGCCGACCGCGGCCCGGCCGCCGCCGGGGGCGCCTGCTCGACCTGCTCCTCCGCCTTCTCGGCGGCTCCGTGCGCCGTGTTCCGGCCGGACTTCCGTTCCGGGTTCCGGTCGGATTTCAGGAAGTCGAAGATTCCCATGATGTGACGCCTCCGGCGTGATTGCCCCCTGGCCCGGCCCCGAGGGCCTCCCTCCACTCTCGGCCACGACGGCGCGGGCGGCCTCGCGGGAACGCCGTACGGGGGACGGCGGTCGGCCTCGGGCCTGTTCACCACCACCCAGCAGACCGGCATGGCGCTCGGCGCACCGCGGCCGAACCGGGCAGCGAAGCGGACTCCCCCGGGTGTTCAAGGTCGCGCTGGACCACGACAAGGACGCCCGCCTCTACGCGGAGGCCCGAAGGAGCGGTTCGTCTCCTATCCCGGAGCGTCCCCGGACGGCGACCCGTCCCTTCTCCTCGGCTGGGCCGGCTGGAACCACCGCGACCAGGCCGAGGCGCTGGTCAACCTCGTCAACGACCGCTCCGAGGTGGACGGCTGGGACACCGCGGACCCGCGTTGCGTGCCGCTGCTGGCCGGACTGCTGGAGATCATGCCGTGGGTCCACCAGTGGCACGACGAGTACGACGAGGAGTGGGGCGACAACCCCGCCCAGGAGTTCCAGACCGGCCTGCACCGCGCCTGCGCCGAGCGCCGCCTCTCGGAGTCCGACCTCCGCGACTGGCGCCCCGAGAAGAAGCGGGGTGGCCGCAAGGCGGCGTTGGAGTAGTCACCGCGGGCCTGCCTCATGGGCCGCTGCCCACCTGCCGACACTGGTCGGAGGCTGGCAGCGGCCCATTTTTGTCATTGGGTAGGCGGCTGCTCTGCCCGCACAAAAGTGCCCTTGATGGGCACGGTGATCACGAGCTCCTGATCGCGAAGCTCACGGACAGCACGGCGGATGGTGTTGACGGCCACCCCGTACTGCTCGGCGAGGTCACGCTCGGCGGGAAGCCGCGCCCCAGCGGGGAGGTATCCCGTGCGGATCTGCTCGGCAAGGTGGTGAACGACCTGGAGGTACACGTAGACGTGGCTCGCAGGGTCGGGCCTCCAGTCACGGTCATCTGCCATGACTGAACGCTAAAGCGACCCTTAGCACCTCACCACATGCGGGATCATCCGCATGCAACCGCATGCTCCCTATTGCTACCTAACGCATCAGGATGCAACGCTGGCCGAGACAGCAAAGACCCCGGCGGCCTGGCAGGGCCCCGGGGCACGGCCGGACGCTACGAAGGAGCGTCCGACATGCACGACCTTATCCGCCGCATCGCCCATTGGCTGGGCCTCGTACTCGCATCCAGGCGCGGAGCCGACCGGACCGGCGCCCGCCAGGCGCCCACGACGCGCAGCCCCCACACCACCCCGACCACCCCCGCCCCGGCCGGACCCGCACCGCTGCCCGTCCACCGTTCCCCGTACGGGATCGAGCCGCCGCCCGTCCCGCTCGACGGGCAGTCGGCCAGGCTCGTACGCCCCTATCTCCTCGCGCACGAGAATGAGCGTGAGCAGGCACGCCGGCGGTACCGCCGCCTCGCGCTCGTCCTCGCCGCCGACTTCGGCATCGACCTCGACCCGCACGTGATCGGCGCCCGGACGGTGGCCGCCTGATGGACAGTCCCACCACGCTCCGCCTGCTGCCCTGGCCCTCTCCGGAGGGAAAGCCGTGCTACCTCGCCACCGACGCGAACGGCGGCTACCTCTCCCGACTGGCCGACGAGACCGAGGCCGAGCAGATCGCCACCGGGACCGAGGTCCTCACCCACGCGCACGAGGTGCTGAGGGACCCCCTGGCCCCGCGCTCGGAGGTGCACTACGCCGCGATCCGGCTCGCGGAATGCCTGACCGACGCCCTGCGGGTCGCCGAGTCCCGCGGCCTGCGCCTGCCCCTGCCCGACGACGACGCCGCCGCCGAAGGGACCGAAGAGGCCGTGGACGACGTGGACGGCGCACAGGTCACCGGGGAGTGGGAACCCGGCCGCGAACAGCCCTCGCGGGGCCGGTGATGCGGGCTATGGTCGTAAGCACGACGCGCCGAAGGAGTATCCAGGTCATGACTGCCCACGCCACGGAACCCTCACCGCTCGTCCCGCCCATGCCCGAGCGGAACCCGAAGGCACTGCGCGAGGCGATCGCCCAGCACGCTCCCCAGCTCCTGCCCGACTTCGAGGAGCACTGGAAGTGGGCCGTCGCCGACACGTTCAACATCAGCGCCGTGCCCGCGTTCGTGGCGCGCTGGTGGGGTCAGTACGCGATCGCCCGAGATCCGCAGCTCGACGCCCACCTCACGGATCTCGAACAGCGCGCCTCGGAGTGCACCGACATCACCGAGGCCAAGGCGCTGCTCGAAGAGGCATCCAACATCCGCTACCAGGTGCGGCGGCTGGAGCCCGGCCAGTGACCGACGAAGGTTTCATGGGGCCGCCGTGGCAGATGGACTGGACGCTCAACGCCCAGGCCGCCCGCGACACACTGCCGGAGAACGTGCGGAAGATGGTCGATGCCGCACGTGCCGAGCTGGTCACAGCGGCGGACCCCTACTTTCGGGGCATCGAAGCCGACGCAGACCTTCCCGACGGTATGAGGGTCCGACCGGTTGAGTCCAGTCGGCCGAGAGGGTCGCGCATCTTCCTCTTCGACGGCGGAAACGGCTGGATGATCTACTCCTTCATCCGGCGCGTGGAGGATCCACAGATCATCGTGGAAGAGGTCTTCTGGCAGTGACCGGCCTCTCTGCCGGCTGCCGGTCACACCACAGCGCCGATTCGCCGGCCACTGGATCCGGCTCCGCGACGACCTGAGCCCTGCTCTCTGGAAATCCGCTGTCGCGGTTACGGCAAGCGGACTGAGCCTTCCTGACGTGGACGGACGGGCGGTACGCGCTCTCAAGTTCAGCGAGGCACTCCCCGTCCGCCTGGCCGAGGCCACGCTCGCCGAGCGCACGGCGGATACGGCCGGCGCTCAGGCAGTGCTGACCGAGCCTGTCCGCTGGACCTTCCGTCACCGCGAGTAGAGCGTCCCGGCGCGTCAGGGCTCGCGGACAGAGCACGAGGAGAACGAACCACCATGGGACACGGAGCACGAAAGCGCCTGGCGGAGCTGCTGGCAGACGCGGAGCCAGAAGGGGACTTCAGCACCCGCACAGAGCTGCCCGCCCGCGCCCTGCGCATCGAGGTCGACGGTGTCGGGGAACTGCCGCTGCCGTTGCGCGCCCCGGTCACCAAGAAGCTGATCGCACAGGCCAGGCAGGCCCGTTTCGGCCGTGGCGAGCAGACGCTGTCCGACACCAGCGTCCGCGACACCTGGGAGATCACCCCGGACCGGATCACGCTCGGCGGCCCCGACTGGGACCGCACCCTGAGCGAAGTCCTCGACGGCGTCCGCCACGGCCTCGGCCTGCCACCCACCACCGCACTGCGGGCCGAACCGCACGCGCTCCTCGTCTACGGCAAGGGCCAGTTCTTCCTCCCGCACCAGGACTCCGAGAAGGACGACTCCATGGTGGGCACCTTGGTCGTCTCGCTGCCCTCCCACCACTCCGGCGGCGAACTCGTCGTCGAACACGCAGGCCACAGCGTCACCCACCGGGCGTCCCAGGAGCAGCTCACGTTCGTCGCCTTCTACGCGGACTGCCGCCACGAGGTCAAACCCGTCACCACCGGGTACCGCGTCACCCTCACCATGAACCTGCTGGCCGAACGAATCCGGCCGGCCGACGGGAACGACGGCAGCCCCGCCGCCGACCTGGCCCACTGCCTGACCGAGCACTTCACCGACCCGGCCGAGCAGCGCTACTCCTACGGCCGCCCGGAGACCACGCCGCCCAACCGGCTCGTCTACCTCCTCGACCACGAGTACACCCAGCGCGGCCTGGACTGGGACCGTCTCAAGGGCGCCGACGCCACCCGCGCCGCCCGGCTCCGCCAGGCCGCCGGGCAGGCCGGTTGCGAAGCGGTGCTGGCCCTGGCCGAGGTGAAGGAGACCTGGGACGCCGTCCCGCCCTACGACCGCTACGACTACTACGGGGATGTCGAGCATTTCGACGACTGCGAGGACGAGGAATGCGAGGGTGAGTGCCTCCTCGACCCCGACGGGGAGCCCGGGGCCGAGCGCCGCCGCAGCGGTGACTTCTCCGACTACGAGCTGGGCGACCTGGTCGACGACGAGATCACCCTCGGCTGGTGGACCCGCCCGGACGGCACCGGCGGTGAACAGATCTCCCTGCCCGTCGCGTACGCCGAGGTGTGCGCCACCACCGAGAACAAGGACCTGACGCCCTACCAGTCCGAGTACGAGGGCTACATGGGCAACTACGGCAACACCCTGGACCGCTGGTACCGGCGGGCCGCGGTGGTGCTCTGGCCACGGCAACGCTCGTTCGCGGCCCGCGCCGAGGCGGGCTCCGCAAGTGCCCTGCGCGAACTCCAGGGCCACCTCGACGCCGGTGAACTCGACCGGGCGCGCACGCTCGCCCAGTCACTCGCCCCTTTCTGGAAGCACCACGGATCGGGCGAGGCGGCCGCGCCGCTCTTCGCCGCCGCCCTGCACGTCGCGGTGGGACTGCGGGAGGCGGACACCGCCGCGATGCTGCTGGCCCCCTTCAGGGTGGAGACCCTGGCCGAGGAACACGCCGCCGACCTCGCGGCAGCGGCCGCGCAGTACGGCCGGACGTGGGCGCACCACACCGTCAGCACCTGGTTCGGCCCCGTCGGCGCGTACACCGGGGCCGACCGCACGGCGTGGCTCGCATCGCTGCCCGGCCTCTGCACCGCGCTGCGGACCTCCAACGGTGACGGAGACGCGGTGGCGGCCCCGCTGACCGAGGGCGCCTGGCGGGCCATCCAACACCAGCTCACCGGCTGGCTCGACGTGGGCCGCGAGGCGGAGCGCCGCGCGGGCATGGAACGACTGGGCGCTCCCTTGGCCCACGTCCTTCGGGCGTGCGACCCGAAAACCGCCAAAACGATCGCCGCCACGCTACGCAGCCGGCCGGACACCATCCTGGAGTGCCTGCTCCCCGCCCTGCGCTCCGTAGGACGCCGGCCGACGACCCCCTCCGACCGAGCCCCCGCGACCCACGCCTTCTCAGCACTCGCCGACCACTGCGAGACCGTACTCGCCACGAGTGTTGCCCGCCCTGTGCGTCCGGCGGACGACTGGTCGCTCCCGCCGGCCGAAACCTGCCGGTCCCTCTGCGACCTCTGCCCCGACCTCGACGCCTTCCTCACGTCCCGCTCCCGACGGATCATGGAGTGGCCGCTCGCCCAGGCAGGGCGCCAGCACATCCACAGCCGTATCGACCTGGCCGGCCTGCCCGTGTCCCACACCACCCGGCGGCAGGGACGCCCTTACACCCTGGTCCTGACCAAGACGGACGCGGTCTTCACCCGCGAGCAGGCGGCCCGCGCCCGCGCCGGGGCCGACCTGGTGTGGCTGCGGAAGAACTGGCCCCGGACACCTCGCTGAGGGGCCGAAACGCAGCCGGCAGCGTGACGTGACCCCGCATGCTCCGTCGCAGGAAGGCTCGATCAGCACCACCGTGCTGACACGGCAGCACGGCAAGCCGGGACAAGAACACCCCTCTGACTGCATTTTCGCAGGTCAAAGGGGTGTATATGAGTGGAGCTTAGGGGAGTCGAACCCCTGACATCTGCCATGCAAAGACAGCGCTCTACCAACTGAGCTAAAGCCCCGAGAAACGGATGCGACCCGCCTCCACGAGGCAGCGGCCACTTCCGCAGACCAGAGTACCGGGTGTACCCCCTCATCCCGCAAAATGATAGGGACTCCCTTCACGCGACCACTCTCCGTAAGATGCTCGCGAGGTTCGCACCAGCGAAGGGGAGTAGGACGAGTGGACGCAGTACAGCAAGAGGCTACCGCCAGAGCCAGAGAGCTTCAGCGCAGCTGGTACGGGGAGCCGCTCGGGGCCCTTTTCCGCCGGCTCATAGATGACCTCGGCCTGAACCAGGCCCGCCTGGCCGCCGTCCTCGGGCTGTCGGCGCCCATGCTGTCCCAGCTGATGAGCGGCCAGCGCGCGAAGATCGGCAACCCGGCCGTGGTCCAGCGGGTCCAGGCCCTCCAGGAACTCGCCGGACTGGTCGCCGACGGCAGTGTCAGCGCCGTCGAGGCCACGGGCCGGATGGACGAGATCAAGAAGACCCAGGGCGGTTCCGTCCTCAGCAACAGCGGTCAGACCACGACCAGTTCCGGTGCCCCCACCGTCAAGCGGGTGGTCCGCGAGATCCAGTCGCTGCTGCGTTCCGTCTCGGCCGCCGGCGACATCATCGACGCGGCGGAGACGCTCGCCCCCACGCATCCGGAACTGGCAGAGTTCCTCCGGGTGTACGGCGCGGGCCGCACCGCCGACGCGGTGGCGCACTACGAGGCGCACCAGAACTGATCAGCGCACCACAGCGGACAACGGGGGACGGGCGCAGCGATGGGTGAGATCTTCGCCGGGCGGTACGAGCTGATCGATCCGATCGGCCGGGGCGGAGTCGGAGCGGTCTGGCGGGCATGGGACCACCGGCGGCGCCGGTACGTGGCCGCCAAGGTGCTCCAGCAGAGCGATGCCCACACCCTGCTGCGCTTCGTGCGCGAGCAGGCCCTGCGCATCGACCATCCGCACGTGCTGGCCCCGGCCAGCTGGGCGGCGGACGACGACAAGGTCCTGTTCACGATGGACCTGGTCAGCGGCGGCTCCCTGGGCCATGTCATCGGCGACTACGGGCCCCTGCCGCCGCGTTTCGTGTGCACACTGCTCGACCAGCTGCTGTCGGGGCTGGCGGCCGTCCATGCCGAGGGCGTCGTCCACCGCGACATCAAACCGGCCAACATCCTGATGGAGGCCACCGGAACCGGACAGCCGCACCTGCGGCTGTCCGACTTCGGGATCTCCATGCGCAAGGGCGAGCCCCGGCTGACCGAGACCAACTACGTCGTGGGCACCCCCGGGTACTTCGCCCCGGAGCAACTCATGGGGGAGGAGCCCGACTTCCCCGCCGACCTCTTCGCCGTCGGCCTCGTCGCCCTGTACCTGCTCCAGGGCCGCAAGCCCGACTCCCAGGCCCTGGTGGAGCATTTCCGGGCCCACGGCACCCCCGGCGCCCCGCAGGGCGTCCCCGCGCCGCTGTGGCACGTCATCGCGAACCTCCTGCAGCCCGACCCCGCCGCCCGCTTCAAGACCGCCACAGGGGCGCGCAAGGCCCTTGCCGAGGTCCTGGAGCTGCTGCCGCCGGCCACCGAGGGCGAGGACCCGGTCGAGGTCTTCGACCAACTGGGCCCGCTTCCGGCAGGGTTCGGCCCCCAGGGGCCCCAGAGCACCGCCGCCGTCACCCCGGACTCCCCGACGGCCGCCGGCGCGCCGGCGGCGCCTCCCGTACCCGCCCAGCCGGTACGGGAGGCCACCGTGCTCTCCTCGGCCGCGCCGGTGGCGGCCGAACCCACCCGTACCGATCCGCGCGGCACGGCGGGCACGGTGGCGTACAACGCCTCGGAGACGGGGAGTTTCCACCTGCCGCCACCGGCGGGCACCCCCACCGCGCAGAGCGAGCGGCCGGCCGCCGGTCCCGTGCCGCAGCCGTACCAGCCGGCCTACCAATCGGCCTACCAGGCGCCGCCGCAGGCCGGAGCGTACGTCGCGGCGCAGCCGCAGGCCGCGGCACAACCGGCGGCCCGCCGGGGCGGAATCGCCGCGCCGAGCCGCGCGGTCACCGCCGCGGTGCTGATCGCCGCCGTGCTGTGCTTCGCCGTCGGCGTCTGGGCCCTCACCCAGATGTAGCCCCGCGCCGGGCCAGCCAGATCCACCCGCCGAGCCCCAGCAGCAGCACGGCGCCGGTACCGAAGCCGCCCGCCGCGACGAGCCGCATCAGGGAACGGGTGTCGGCGGCCTCGGCCGCCTCGGGGGCCGTCAGACCGTCCTTCGCGGCGGCCAGGTCCGCCCCGCCCACGCCGAACCCCGCCGCCGTCAGGCTCTCGGCGTACGGCGGCGCGGCCGCCGCCTGCCCCTGCACGCTCACCCGCAGCGTCAGCGGCACCGGCGACGCGTTCTCGGTGAACTCGCCGACCTTCGGGCCCATGGTGACGGCGACGTAGTACCAGCCGGCCACCCCCACCGACCGCGTCCAGGCGTCGGTGGAGAAGCGGTTCTCGTACGCCACCGGCGGCGTCAGCCCCAGGCCGACGCTCGCCTGCTTGCCGTCGTACGTGGTGTCCTTGTCGCCCACCTGACCCCGGTACGGGCTGTACAGCGTGAGCGCCAGCCCGTCGGAGGCGTACCCGGAACTCCTGGTCATCTTCGCGCCGGCCAGCTCCGCGGTGACGGCCAGCTGCCGGCCCCAGTCCAGCGGGACCCGGTAGAAGCGGGTCTGCCCGGGGCGGAGTTCGTCGCGCCACACGCCGGCGCCCAGCGCCCGCGCGTCGTTGAACCCGGTGCCGCCCGAGCGGGCCACGGCCTGGTCGGCCGGGGCCGCCGGCGTCGCGGAGGGCCACCCGCTCGGCGCGACCGCCGGGGCGCTGCCGCTCTTGAGGCCCGGCTCGCGGTGCACCACGAGCTCCACCGGCCACGGCGACTGGTCGCTGTCCTTGAGGGCGTCCCGCGTCACCTTCACGTAGTAGACGCCCGCCTCCTGGCAGTCGGCGTCCTCCTGGAGCCGGCGCATGCCGACGACGCTGACGGTCTGCGGCCGCCCCTGGAAGGAGCCCTGGCCCGGACTGCCGGGGCAGGACTTCCCGCCCGTGGTCATCACGTCGACCTCGACGTCGTCGCTGTAGCCGATCTTCGCGTCCGCGCCCGGCCGTACGACGGCGGAGACGTACACGCTCGACCTGGCGTCCAGGTTCAGCTTGTAGAAGCGCTCCCCAGGGGAGACGGTGTCCAGGTATGCCCCGCCGGGCTCGATCAGCGGGGCGTCCGCCGTGCTGGCGGCCCCCGCGACCTTCTTCGCCCCGTCGGCCTCACGGTACGCCGGCACCGGCTCCGGGGCGGCGTACGCGGCCCCCGGCGCGGCACCCGCCACGCACAGGACCGCCGCCCCAGCCAGCACCGTTCTCCGTACCTGACCCATCACGCCCACCCCGAATTTGCTAGCGCAAGCCAAAATTTTGCAAAACGTAATTTATTGCCACAGAACAGCACGAAGCCCCGGCAGCAGCGGCAGCCGGGGCTTCATGATCAGCCGTTTCGGTCTCACACACCGGAACCCGAGGGCACGGAGTCGGTGGCCTCCGTCCACAGGTCCTGCTCGGCGCGGTCCGCCTGGATCTGGCGGTACACGAGGAGCCCGCCGATGGCGGCCAGTGCGACCAGGAGAAGCTTCTTCACCGCGCGACCTCGTCCTTCGTTGACGTTGGGGACTTCTGGCGCCCAAGAATACACACCGATCGATACCGTTCGGTTATCTGGGACAACCTGGGTGGTCCATCCACCCGGACACGAAGCAGAAAGACCCCGGCCGTCCCGGCCGGGGTCTTTCTCACTGTGGGGCTAACAGGATTTGAACCTGTGGCCTCATCCTTATCAGGGATGCGCTCTAACCAACTGAGCTATAGCCCCTCCGCGCTGCGCGCTGACCTCTGAAGATTAGCGCACAGACCCGGGAGTTCCCAAATCGCAGGTCACGGCGTTGCTGCCGGCCCCGGAGAGGGCTACTCGTCCTCCGCGAGCGTCAGCTCCACACCGCCGACGAAGCCCGCCGACAGGTTGTAGATGAACGCCCCCAGCGTCGCCAGAGCGGTCGCCAGCACCACGTCGATGACCGCGATCACCGACGTGAAGATCAGCACGCGCGGCAGCGAGAGGAAGGACTGGAGGTCGAAACCGTTGGACTCGTTCGAGCCCGTCGCCTCGCTGATGGTCCCGCCGACGGTCGAGAAGACACCCATGGCGTCCATGACCATCCACAGCACCGCCGCCGCCACGATCGTGCAGATGCCCAGCGCGATCGACAGCAGGAAGCTGACCTTCATCACCGACCAGGGGTCGGCCTTCGCCACCCGCAGCCGCGCCTTGCGCGTCCTGGGTGTCGTCCTGACCACCGGCCGCTGCCCCCGCTGGGCCGCCGGCACCGCCGGGGCCTGGTAGGCCTGCGGCGGGTGGTACGGCTCCGCCTGCGCGGCCGGCTTCTTGCCCTCGGCCTTCGACTTCGCCGGCTTCGGTTCTCGGGTGTCCGTCACGGTTGTCGCCCCCTGCGAGGAGTCCGCGGCGGGGCCACGGGCACCGTCGTCCCCGGTTGCCGCTCCGGCGCCCGTGGCTCCACTCACGCTTACTCCTCGTGCTCCCCGGCCGAGGGCTCCGTGCCCTCGGCGGCCTCGGTGACCAGTCCTTCGGCCGTCTCGGGCTCGTCGCCCTCCTCGGCTTCCTGACCGGCCTCGGCGTTGCGCGCGATACCCACGACGGCATCCCGCTTGCCCAGGTTGATCAGCTGGACGCCCATGGTGTCACGGCCGGTCTCCCTGACTTCGTTGACGCGCGTGCGGATCACACCACCGCCGAGGGTGATGGCGAGGATCTCGTCGCTCTCGTCGACCACCAGCGCACCGACGAGGGACCCGCGGTCCTCGACGATCTTGGCGGCCTTGATGCCCAGACCACCGCGGCCCTGGACGCGGTACTCGTCCACCGGCGTGCGCTTGGCGTAGCCGCCGTCGGTCGCGGTGAAGACGAACGTACCGGGCCGGACCACGCTCATCGACAGCAGCTCGTCGCCCTCGCGGAAGCTCATGCCCTTCACGCCCGACGTCGCACGGCCCATCGGGCGCAGCGCGTCGTCGGTCGCGGTGAACCGGATGGACTGCGCCTTCTTGCTGATGAGCAGCAGGTCGTCCTCGGCCGACACCAGCTCCGCGCCGATCAGTTCGTCGTCGCCGCCGTCTGCGGTCTCCCGCAGGTTGATCGCGATGACGCCACCCGATCGGGGCGAGTCGTAGTCCTTGAGCGCGGTCTTCTTCACCAGACCGGCCTTGGTGGCCAGGATCAGGTACGGGGCCGCCTCGTAGTCGCGGATCGCCAGGATCTGCGCGATCTGCTCGTCCGGCTGGAAGGCCAGCAGGTTGGCCACGTGCTGGCCGCGCGCGTCCCGGCCGGCGTCGGGCAGCTCGTACGCCTTCGCCCGGTAGACGCGGCCCTTGTTCGTGAAGAACAGCAGCCAGTGGTGGGTGGTCGAGACGAAGAAGTGGTCGACGATGTCGTCCTGCTTCAGCTTCGTCCCGCGGACGCCCTTGCCACCGCGCTTCTGCGAGCGGTAGTCCTCGGTCTTGGTGCGCTTGACGTAGCCGCCGTTGGTGATCGTGACGACGATGTCCTCTTCGGCGATCAGGTCCTCGATGGACATGTCACCGTCGAACGGCACCAGCTTCGAGCGCCGGTCGTCGCCGAACTTCTCGACGATCGCCGCCAGTTCCTCACTGACGATCGAGCGCTGCTTCTCCGGCGAGGCCAGGATCGCGTTGTACTCGTTGATCTTCGCCTGGAGCTCGTCGTGCTCGGCGACGATCTTCTGCCGCTCCAGGGCCGCCAGGCGGCGGAGCTGCATCTCCAGGATCGCGTTGGCCTGGATCTCGTCGATCTCCAGGAGGCCCATCAGGCCCTCACGGGCGATCTCGACCGTCTGGCTGCGCCGGATGAGGGCGATGACCTCGTCGATCGCGTCCAGCGCCTTGAGCAGGCCGCGCAGGATGTGCGCGCGCTCCTCGGCCTTGCGCAGCCGGAACCTCGTCCGCCGGACGATGACCTCGATCTGGTGGTGCACCCAGTGGCGGATGAACGCGTCCAGCGACAGCGTGCGCGGCACGCCGTCCACCAGCGCGAGCATGTTCGCGCCGAAGTTGGTCTGGAGGTCGGTGTGCTTGTACAGGTTGTTGAGCACGACCTTGGCGACGGCGTCGCGCTTGAGCACGATCACCAGGCGCTGGCCGGTGCGCGAGGACGTCTCGTCGCGGACGTCGGCGATGCCGCCGATCCTGCCGTCCTTGACCAGGTCGGCGATCTTCTGCGCGAGGTTGTCCGGGTTCACCTGGTACGGAAGCTCCGTGACCACCAGGCACTGGCGGTTCTGGATCTCCTCGACCTCGACCACCGCGCGCATCGTGATGGAGCCGCGGCCGGTCCGGTACGCCTCCTCGATGCCCTTGCGGCCCACGACGAGCGCGCCGGTCGGGAAGTCCGGGCCCTTGATGCGCTCGATCAGCGCGTCCAGCAGCTCGTCGTGCGAGGCCTCGGGGTTGGCCAGGTACCACTGCGCGCCCTCCGCGACCTCGCGGAGGTTGTGCGGCGGGATGTTGGTGGCCATACCGACGGCGATACCGGCGGAACCGTTGATGAGCAGGTTCGGGAACCGGGCCGGCAGGACCGTCGGCTCCTGGTTGCGCCCGTCGTAGTTGTCCTGGAAGTCGACGGTCTCCTCGTCGATGTCCCGGAGCATCTCCATGGCCAGCGGCATCAGCTTGCACTCGGTGTAGCGCATCGCGGCCGCCGGGTCGTTGCCCGGGGAGCCGAAGTTGCCGTTGGAGTCCACCAACGGCATGCGCATCGACCACGGCTGGGCCAGGCGGACCAGGGCGTCGTAGATCGAGGAGTCGCCGTGCGGGTGGTACGTACCCATGACGTCACCGACGACGCGGGCGCACTTGTAGAAGCCCTTCTCGGGCCGGTAGCCGCCGTCGTACATCGCGTACAGCACGCGGCGGTGCACCGGCTTGAGACCGTCGCGCACGTCCGGCAGGGCGCGCGAGACGATGACGGACATCGCGTAGTCGAGGTAGGAGCGCTGCATCTCCGTCTCGAGCCCGACGGGCTCGATGCGCAGCTGCGCCTGCTCCTCCGCGGCGTTCTCCGCGTTCTCGGCAGTGGGGGTGGTTTCGTCGGCCATTGCTGGTCAGAAATCCTTTCGGGCGGCCGTGAAGAGCCGACTCAGATGTCGAGGAAGCGGACGTCCTTGGCGTTGCGCTGGATGAAGGAGCGCCGGGCCTCGACGTCCTCACCCATCAGCACCGAGAACAGGTCGTCGGCCTGCGCCGCGTCGTCGAGCGTGACCTGGCCGAGCACGCGGTGGTCCACGTCCATGGTGGTCACGCGCAGCTCCTCGGCGTTCATCTCGCCCAGACCCTTGAAGCGCTGGATCGAGTCTTCCTTGATCCGCTTGCCGTTCTGCTTGCCCATCTCCACCAGCGCGTCGCGCTCGCGGTCCGAGTACGCGTACTCGAAGTCGTCCCGGCCCCACTTGATCTTGTAGAGCGGCGGGCGGGAGAGGTAGACGTGACCGGCCTCGACCAGCGGACGCATGAAGCGGAAGAGGAAGGTCAGCAGCAGGGTGTTGATGTGCTGGCCGTCGACGTCGGCGTCCGCCATCAGGATGATCTTGTGATAGCGGAGCTTCTCGATGTCGAAGTCCTCGTGCACACCCGTGCCGAAGGCGCTGATCAGCGCCTGGACCTCGGTGTTCTGGAGGATCTTGTCGATGCGCGCCTTCTCGACGTTCAGGATCTTGCCGCGGATCGGCAGGATGGCCTGGTACATCGGGTTGCGGCCGGACTTGGCCGAGCCGCCGGCGGAGTCGCCCTCGACGATGAAGATCTCGCACTTGGTGGGGTCGTTCGACTGGCAGTCGGACAGCTTGCCCGGCAGCGAGGCGCTCTCCAGCAGGCCCTTGCGGCGGGTCAGGTCACGGGCCTTGCGGGCCGCGACACGGGCCGTGGCCGCCTGGATCGCCTTGCGGACGATGTCCGCCGCCTCGTTGGGGTTGCGGTCGAGCCAGTCGGACAGGTGCTCGTGGACGACCTTCTGCACGAAGGTCTTGGCCTCGGTGTTGCCCAGCTTGGTCTTCGTCTGGCCCTCGAACTGGGGCTCGCCCAGCTTGACCGAGATGATCGCCGTCAGACCCTCGCGGATGTCCTCGCCCGCGAGGTTGTCGTCCTTCTCGCGCAGCAGCTTCTTGTCCCGCGCGTAACGGTTCACCAGACCCGTCAGCGCCGCACGGAAGCCCTCCTCGTGCGTACCGCCCTCGTGAGTGTGGATCGTGTTGGCGAAGGAGTACACACCCTCGCTGTACTGCGAGTTCCACTGCATCGCGATCTCGACCGAGAGCATGCGCTCCTTGTCCTCGGCCTCGACGTCGATGACGGTCGGGTGGATCAGCTCGCCCTTGCGCGAGTTGAGGTACTTCACGAAGTCGACGATGCCGCCCTCGTAGTAGTACTTCACCGTACGCGCCTGGGGCTCGGCCGTGTCCGCCTCCGGGTCGTCGGCGCCCGCCGTCGCCTTCGCCGACTCGCGCTCGTCCGTCAGCGTCAGGGTCAGGCCCTTGTTCAGGAAGGCCATCTCCTGGAAGCGCCGCGACAGCGTCTCGAAGGAGTACTCGGTCGTCTCGAAGATGTCGCCGTCGGCCCAGAAGGTGACCGAGGTGCCGGTCTCCGCGGTCTCCTCGTTCTTGGCCAGCGGAGCCGTCGGCACGCCCAGCTTGTAGTCCTGGGTCCAGCGGTGCCCGTCCGTCTTGACCTCGACCGCGACCTTGGTCGACAGCGCGTTCACGACGGAGACGCCGACGCCGTGCAGACCACCGGAGACGGCGTAGCCGCCGCCACCGAACTTGCCGCCCGCGTGCAGGACCGTCAGGACGACCTCGAGGGCCGGCTTCCCCTCGGACGGAACGATGCCGACCGGGATACCACGGCCGTTGTCGACCACCCGCACCCCGCCGTCGGCGAGGATCGTCACGTCGATGGTGTCCGCGTGCCCGGCCAGCGCCTCGTCGACCGAGTTGTCGACGACCTCGTAGACGAGGTGGTGCAGACCACGCTCGCCCGTCGAGCCGATGTACATACCCGGCCGCTTGCGGACCGCGTCCAGGCCCTCGAGGACCTGAATCGCACTGGCGTCGTAATTCTTCTCGTTGGAGTCGCCGGAATCGGCCACGAAGCGCCCTTTCTGGCACAGCGCAGCCCGTGTCCCGGACCAGCGAGTGCGCCGGCGGGAGCGGCCGCGTCGATCTGCGTTGTCTGTGTTGCTCGGCGGATCCCGCAAGCGGGCGGGACTTACCACCAGTCTACCGGTAGCGCTGACATGAATGGGGGTTTGCCGGTGCCTGAGTCCGCATGTGCCGCCCTGAACCTCCCTCGCCCGACTCCCCATATTCAGGCCGGGGCTCAAAGTGGCTCACACGGGCACCCAGCGCTTCGGCCTGTCAACCGCCCGCAACCGTGAGGGACACCACTGACGAACCCGCGTCCGGGCCCGGGAACGCGGGGTCCGGCGGGGCTGAAAGGGGCCCTGCGAGGGGCGTACGTAAGGACCGCCGGGGCCCCGCGGCTTACCGGCGGCGGCCAGGACCCGTACACCGCGGATCCGGGGCCTGGCGGGCCCGGGGGCCCCGGCCCGACGGCGCCTAGCCCCAGATGTCGCCCGGGCCCGTGCTGCCCGGAGCGCGCAGGGGGCCGTACGACCGCGGCCGGCCGCCGGGGCCCTGCACCTTGATCAGCCGGACCGTGCCCTGGCCCAGCTCCTTGTTCAGCCGCGCCACCAGCTGCGGCGCCAGCAGCTTCAGCTGCGCCGCCCACGCCGAGGAGTCGCAGCGCACGGCCAGCTCCCGGTCCTCGTACCGCTCCGGCACGCAGTGCGCGGCGATCTCCGGGCCCACGATGTCCGGCCAGCGCTCCATCACGCCCGCCACCGCCATCGGCATCTCCCAGCCGCGCTCCGTGCGCAGCCGGTCCAGCGCCGCCATCAGCGGCATCGGGTCCCGGCCGTCAGCCCGCGCGCCCGAGCGCAGGCCCTGCTGCGGCTGCCGCTTCTTCCCGCCCACGGCGGTGCCCCGCGCCCGCGCCTGCTCGCGCGCCGCGGCCAGCGCCTGCCGCGCCAGGTCCACGCCCGAGGGCTCGGGTGCCCTGCGCGGTTCCGGGCCGCCGCCCTTGTCGTGGTCGCCGTCGTTCACAGCCGGGTCACCTCACCGCCGGACACCCCGAAGCGCGCCCCCGCCAACACGTCCGGAACGTCATCATCCACCGCCGCCGTCACCAGCACCTGCTCGCCCGGAGCCACCAGCTCCGCCAGCCGCTCGCGGCGTCGGGCGTCCAGTTCCGCGAACACGTCGTCGAGGATCAGCACCGGCTCGCTGCCCTCCGAGCGCAGCAGCTCGTACGAGGCCAGCCGCAGCGCCAGCGCGTACGACCAGGACTCGCCGTGGCTCGCGTACCCCTTCGCCGGCAGCTCCCCCAGCCGCAGCACGAGATCGTCGCGGTGCGGGCCCACCAGGGTCACGCCCCGCTCGATCTCCTGCTTGCGGGCCTCCGCGAGCGCCGCCAGCAGCACGTCGTAGAGCGCCTCGCGCGTCTGCGCGGCCCCGGAGTCCACGGGCTCGCCCGCCGAGCTGCGGTACGCCAGGCCCAGCGGACCGCCGCCGGGCGCCAGCTGCTCGTACGCCTTGTCCGCCAGCGGCAGCAGCGTGGCGATCAGGTCCAGCCGCCGCGCCAGCAGCTCCGCGCCCGCCCGCGCCAGGTGCTGGTCCCACACGTCGAGCGTCGACATGTCCATGGACCGCCCGCCGTGCCGGCGGGCCATGGCGGCGGACTTCAGCAGCGTGTTGCGCTGCTTGAGCACGCGCTCGTAGTCGGAGCGCACCGCGGCCATCCGCGGCGAGCGCGCCGTGATCAGCTCGTCCAGGAACCGCCGCCGCTCGCCGGGGTCGCCCTTCACCAGGGCCAGGTCCTCGGGGGCGAACAGCACCGTCCGTACGATCCCCAGGACGTCACGGGGCCTGACCTGCGACGACCTGTTGATGCGGGCCCGGTTCGCCCGGCCCGGGTTCAGCTCCAGCTCCACCAGCTGCTGGCGCTCGCCCTGGGTCACCGCCGCCCGGACGATGGCGCGGTCCGCCCCCATCCGGACCAGCGGGGCGTCCGAGGAGACCCGGTGGCTGCCCAGCGTCGCCAGATAGCCGACGGCCTCCACGAGGTTCGTCTTGCCCTGGCCGTTGGGGCCCACGAAAGCCGTGACGCCCGGGTCGAGGGGAACCTCGGCCCGGGCGTACGAGCGGAAGTCGGCCAGCGACAGATGCGAAACGTGCATGACGGCGCCGACCTCCCCCGGCTGCTCTTCCTTCGTCCTACTACTACTTGTTCGTCTCGACCGCGTGGCCACCGAACTGGTTGCGCAGCGCGGCGATCATCTTCATCTGCGGCGAGTCGTCCTGGCGCGAGGCGAAGCGCGCGAACAGCGACGCGGTGATCGCCGGCAGCGGCACGGCGTGGTCGATCGCGGCCTCCACCGTCCAGCGGCCCTCGCCCGAGTCCTGGGCGAAGCCCTTGAGCTTCTCGAGGTGCTCGTCCTCGTCCAGCGCGTTGACGGCCAGGTCCAGCAGCCAGGAACGGATGACCGTCCCCTCCTGCCAGGACCGGAACACCTCGCGCACGTCGGTGACCGAGTCCACCTTCTCCAGCAGCTCCCAGCCCTCGGCGTAGGCCTGCATCATGGCGTACTCGATGCCGTTGTGGACCATCTTCGCGAAGTGGCCCGCGCCGACCTTGCCGGCGTGTACGGCGCCGAACTCGCCCTCGGGCTTGAGCGCGTCGAAGATCGGCTGGACCCGGGACACGTGGTCCTTCGCGCCGCCGTACATCAGCGCGTAGCCGTTCTCCAGGCCCCAGACGCCGCCGGAGACTCCGCAGTCGACGAAGCCGATGCCCTTGGCCGCCAGCTCCTCGGCGTGCTTCTCGTCGTCCGTCCAGCGGGAGTTGCCGCCGTCGACGACGATGTCGCCGATCGAGAGCAGTTCACCGAGCTCGTCGATGGTGGACTGGGTGGCCTCGCCCGCGGGGACCATGACCCACACGACCCGGGGCCCCTTCAGGTTCTCCACAAGCTCATGCAGGCTGTGGACATCGGCGACGTCCGGATTGCGGTCGTATCCGACGACGGTGTGGCCTGCGCGGCGGATGCGCTCGCGCATGTTGCCGCCCATCTTGCCGAGACCGACGAGACCGAGCTCCATCTGGTGGTTCCTTAGGTGTGTGACCAGTTTCGTACCCGCGTCCGAGCCTACGCCCGGACGCGGGTGCACACCCTTCCCCGTGCTCCGCACGGGGGCGCCCGCCGTCAGCCGGACAGGCGAACCGGCATGATCAGGTACTTGTAGGCCTCGTCCGCCTCCGCGTCGACCGCGGGGCGCCCGCTCAGCAGCGCCGGCTTGGTCGAGGTGGTGAAGGACAGCTGCGCGGCCGGGGAGTCGATCGCGCTCAGGCCGTCCAGCAGGAAGGTCGGGTTGAAGGCGATCGAGATGTCGTCGCCCTCCAGGACCGCGTCGACCCTTTCCACAGCCTGTGCGTCGTCGGAGGAACCGGCCTCCAGGATCAGCACGCCCTGCTCGAAGCTCAGGCGCACCGGCGTGTTCCGCTCGGCGACCAGGGCCACGCGCTTGACGGCCTCGACGAAGGGGGCGGTCTCGATCACGGCGACGGAGTTGAACTCGGTCGGGAAGAGCGTGCGGTACTTCGGCAGGTCGCCCTCGAGGAGACGGGTGGTCGTCCGGCGTCCGGCGCCCTCGAAACCGATCAGGCCCTCGCCCGCGCCGGAGCCCGACAGCGCCAGGGTGACGGTGTCACCGCTGGTCAGCGACTTGGCGGTGTCCAGGAGCGTCTTCGCCGGCACCAGGGCCACGGCGGAGGCCTCCGGGTTCTCCGGCTTCCACAGGAACTCGCGGACCGCGAAGCGGTAGCGGTCGGTGGAGGCCAGGGTGACGCGGTCGCCCTCGATCTCGATGCGGACACCGGTCAGCACGGGCAGCGTGTCGTCACGGCCGGCGGCGATGGCGACCTGGGCGGCGGCGGAGGCGAAGACCTCGCCGGGCACGGTGCCGGTCGCGGTCGGCATCTGCGGCAGTGCCGGGTACTCCTCCACAGGCAGGGTGTGGAGTGTGAATCGCGAGGAGCCGCAGACCACGGTCGCCCGTACACCGTCTGTGGAAATCTCCACCGGGCGGTTGGGGAGGGCGCGGCAGATGTCGGCGAGCAGCCGGCCGGAGACGAGGACGGTGCCGTCCTCCTCCACGTCCGCCTCGACCGAGACGCGGGCCGAGACCTCGTAGTCGAAGCCGGAGAGGCTCAGCGTGCCCTCCTCGGCCTTCAGGAGCAGGCCCGCGAGGACGGGCACCGGCGGCCGGGCCGGGAGGCTACGGGCCGCCCACGCCACCGCCTCCGCGAGTACATCGCGCTCCACCCGGATCTTCACCGGAACCGCCTCCTGCTGATTGCTGGCCTTCGTCGTCGGCTCAATGCCGGAGACCAGTCTGACGTACGGCACCGACACTCGGTGCGGCTGGCCGTCAAGTCGGGAGCGAGGTGTCGGGGAGCGTGCCGACGGACTTGTGCACAGGGCCCGCTTGAAAACGAAGACCGAGCTCACTGTCTATGGGAGTAGTAGTAGGGCCTGTGGAAACGGTGGATAACCTCGTTTTCGCAGGTCAGGCCCAGTTTTTTGTCCACTGCCCCTGTGGGTGACACCGGTGGACAACAGGGCTGTGCTGTGGAGAACAGAAACTTCTGCACAGGCCGTCCCCAGGACACCCCTGATCCTCCACAGCTGCATCCCCAGCTTTCCCCCGGTACTCCACAGCCCAAACGTTCACAGTCGTGTGACGCCTTTCACTCCGGGCGGTGAGAGGGGTCGCGTCGTTGCCGAACAGTGGACAAGGCTGTGGAGGACAGCACGGATCCTGTGCACAGAGTCGGGCAACCTGTGGGGAGCCGGTGGACAGAGGCGTGGACAGACCTGTGGACGAAATATTTGTCCACAGCCTGTGGATCATTCTTACCAACAGTTCCACAACCCCGTGAGCTGGGCTGATGATCCCTCAACAGGCTTGCCTGTGGACAAATTGTGGGTGAGATCCGCAGTCCCCACCCTGTGGACGGAAGAAAGTCGGGGAATCTGTGGATGAGTTGGCTCCGAAGGGGCGTATTCGAACAGGTCAGGGGCGCGCGGGCGAATGAATGCGCCCCCGGTGGACGGCGTATGACGGTCCCGGATACGCGGAAGGGCGCTCCCGAAAACGTCCGGGAGCGCCCTTCGACGCTGCTGCGCGCGCGTGCCCTGGGGCCGGCGGCTAGCCGTTCTTGATGCGGTTGGTGAGCTCGGTGACCTGGTTGTAGATGGAGCGGCGTTCGGCCATCAGCGCACGGATCTTGCGGTCCGCGTGCATGACCGTGGTGTGGTCGCGGCCGCCGAACTGCGCGCCGATCTTCGGCAGCGACAGGTCGGTCAGCTCCCGGCACAGGTACATGGCGATCTGGCGGGCCGTGACCAGGACCCGGCTGCGCGAGGAGCCGCACAGGTCGTCCACGGTCAGCCCGAAGTAGTCCGCCGTGGCCGCCATGATGTCCGTCGCCGTGATCTCGGGAGCGCTGTCCTCGCCGCCCGGGATCAGGTTCCTCAGGACGTCCTCGGTCAGTCCCAGGTCCACCGGCTGCCGGTTGAGACTGGCGAAGGCGGTGACCCGGATGAGCGCGCCCTCCAGCTCGCGGATGTTGCGCGAGATGCGGGAGGCGATGAACTCCAGGACCTCCGGCGGGGCGTTGAGCTGCTCCTGGACGGCCTTCTTGCGCAGGATCGCGATACGGGTCTCCAGCTCGGGCGGCTGGACGTCGGTGATCAGGCCCCACTCGAAGCGGTTGCGCAGCCGGTCCTCGAGGGTGACCAGCTGCTTGGGCGGCCGGTCGGAGGACAGCACGATCTGCTTGTTCGCGTTGTGGAGCGTATTGAAGGTGTGGAAGAACTCCTCCTGCGTCGACTCCTTGCTCGCGAGGAACTGGATGTCGTCGACCAACAGGATGTCCATCTCGCGGTAGCGCTTGCGGAACGCGTCGCCCTTGCCGTCGCGGATGGAGTTGATGAACTCGTTGGTGAACTCCTCGGAGCTCACGTAGCGCACGCGGGTGCCCGGGTAGAGGCTGCGGGCGTAGTGCCCGATGGCGTGCAGCAGGTGGGTCTTGCCGAGGCCGGACTCGCCGTAGATGAAGAGCGGGTTGTACGCCTTGGCCGGGGCTTCGGCGACGGCGACCGCGGCGGCGTGCGCGAAGCGGTTGGAGGCGCCGATGACGAAGGTGTCGAAGAGGTACTTGGGGTTCAGCCGTGCCGTCGGCTCCAGCGGACCGGAGGTGGAGCCGCCCGAGGACGACGGGGGCGGCGCCGAGGGACGGCCGGGGGCGGTCGGCGCGGAGTCGTAGGCCGACGGCTTGTCGTACGACGGCTTGGCGTACGCGGACTGGTCGTACCCGCCCTGCGGCTCGTACGGCTGGTCGTAGCCGGAAGGTTCCGGCTGCTGGAGGTAACCGGGCTGCGGGGAGGCGTACGGGTCGCGCTCGGGGAAGCCGCCGAGCCGGGGCTGCTGCCAGCCGTAGTCGTCCTGCTGGCCGCCGCGCGGCCAGGCGCCGGGCTCCGGGCGCGGCTGCTGGTAGTCCGGGTAGGCGGGACGGGCGGTCGGCAGCTGGTCGTCGCCGGGGCCGTTGTGACCGGTGTGGCCGCGCTGGCCGCCGTACGGCTCGTAGGCGTCGCGCTGCGGGGCCGAGGGCGGTGCGGGGGGCGCGGGCTCGCCGGCGGAGTCGTCGACGGTGATCGCGATCCGGATGGGGCGTCCGCACTCCCGGCTGAGGGCGTCGCTGATCAGCGGTGCCAGCCGGCCCTCGAGGACGCGCTTGCCCCATTCGTTGGGGACCGCGAGCAGGGCGGTGTCGGCGACGAGGGCCAGGGGCTGACAGCGCTCGATCCACTGCTTGTCCTTGGGCTCGATGCCCTGCTGACCTTCCCCGAGGAGCTTCTCGAGCACGCGTGGCCACACTGCGGCAAGATCGGCAGGTACGTCAGCCACAGAGCACGCTCTCTCACAGGGGTCCCACGAATGTGTGGTTCTTTGGGACGGTCGGGACAAAAAATCCGGGGTCGAGCAACGGTAGTCAGCCCGACGGGTGCGGTTCAAGTCGTTGTCCACAGCCTGTGCACAGTGTGGGGCACGGTCGGCTCGGTTTGACCGGATGGCGTAGTCCCGCGTACCGTAACGAGGTCGAGTTGTCGATGGCTGCTGCCGCCTGCCTACCGATGGGCGAAGATCACTGAACGTGATCGTTTAGCGGTGTCCACTCGGGCGATCACGCGAGTTCCTCGTGGGCGCACGGTGACAGCCAGGCGACGTACCGCCACAACGATTCAGTCTCTGGAGCCCCCGAGTGAGCAAGCGCACCTTCCAGCCGAACAACCGTCGTCGCGCCAAGACGCACGGCTTCCGCCTGCGTATGCGTACCCGTGCCGGCCGTGCGATTCTCGCCGCCCGCCGTGGCAAGGGTCGCGCCCGCCTGTCCGCCTGATCAGACAGGTCATGACGTCGTGCTGTCTCCCGAGAATCGGCTGAGGCGGCGCGAGGACTTCGCGAACGCGGTACGCCGAGGCCGCCGGGCCGGTCGCCCGCTCCTCGTCGTCCACCTACGTACCAGCGGTGCAACGGACCCGCACGAGCCGGGGGGCATGGTTCCCTCGACGCGTGCGGGTTTCGTCGTCAGCAAGGCCGTAGGTGTTGCGGTCGTCCGTAACCGGGTGAAGCGCCGGTTGCGCCACCTGGTGCGGGAGCGGCTCTCCCAGCTGCCCGCCGGTAGCCTGGTGGTGGTGCGTGCGTTGCCCGGTGCGGGCGATGCCGGCCATGACGACCTGGCCCGGGACCTGGATGCCGCCCTGACGCGGCTGCTGGGAGGCGTGGCTCGATGAAGTACCCGCTGCTCGCTTTGATCAAGCTGTACCAGTGGACGATCAGTCCGCTGCTCGGGCCGGTGTGCCGCTACTACCCCTCGTGTTCGCACTACGGGTACACGGCCATCGACCGGCATGGTGCGGTGAAAGGGACGGCGCTGACCGCCTGGCGGATCCTGCGGTGCAATCCGTGGTCGCCGGGTGGTGTGGATCATGTCCCACCCCGTAAACGCCCGCGTTGGCACGAGCAGCTGCGCAGTGCGTTGCGTAGATCTCGCAATGCTCAAGGAGCCTGATTAGTGGACACGATTGCCAGTCTGTTCAGCTTTATCACCACACCCGTCTCGTGGATCATCGTCCAGTTCCACAAGCTGTACGGAGCGATCTTCGGAGCGGACAGTGGGTGGGCCTGGGGCCTGTCCATCGTGTCCCTGGTGGTCCTGATCCGCATCTGTCTGATCCCGCTCTTCGTGAAGCAGATCAAGGCGACGCGTGGCATGCAGGCGCTCCAGCCGAAGATGAAGGCGATCCAGGAGCGCTACAAGAACGACAAGCAGCGTCAGTCCGAAGAGATGATGAAGCTGTACAAGGAGACGGGTACCAACCCGCTCTCCTCGTGCCTTCCCATCCTGGCGCAGTCGCCGTTCTTCTTCGCGCTGTACCACGTGCTCGCGAACATCGCCAACGGCGAGACCATCGGTGTGCTGAACCAGCAGCTGGTCGACAGTGCCCGTGAGGCCAAGATCTTCGGCGCGCCGATCGCCGCCAAGTTCACGGACAGCCCGGAGAAGGTCGAGGCGCTGGGCGCCACGCTGACCGACGTCCGGATCGTGACCGCGGTCATGATCGTCCTGATGTCGCTGTCGCAGTTCTACACCCAGCGTCAGCTGATGCAGAAGAACGTCGACCTGTCGGTCAAGACGCCGTTCATGCAGCAGCAGAAGATGCTGATGTACATCTTCCCCGTGATCTTCGCGGTCATGGGCATCAACTTCCCCGTCGGTGTCCTCGTGTACTGGCTGACCACCAACGTCTGGACCATGGGTCAGCAGATGTACGTGATCAACCAGAACCCGACGCCGGGCAGCAAGGCGCAGGACCAGTACCTGACGCGTCTGCTCAAGCACGTCACCTCGCACGGTGAGGTCAAGAGCCGGGGCAAGAAGAAGGTCGTCGCCGCGATCGTGGCCAAGGGCCCGGACCGCAACGACAACGAGCGCAAGTTCATCACGGCGCTGACCAAGCAGGGCCTGGCCGCGCAGGCGGACGGTTCTGTGATCAAGAGTGCCGAGGCCACGGCGGATTCGGATGCGGCGAGTGGCGGTGCCGCCAAGCGGCAGCAGCCGAAGCGGCAGTCGAAGTCGCAGCGCCAGACTCCCACCAAGCCCTCGTCCAAGAAGTAAGAAGGAGTCCATCCCGTGACGGAAGGCACCACCTCCGCCGCTGCTGAGGGTGGCGACACCCTGACCCGCCTGGAGCAGGAGGGCGAGATCGCGGCCGACTACCTCGAGGGTCTGCTGGACATCGCCGATCTGGACGGCGACATCGACATGGATGTCGAAGCCGACCGGGCCGCGGTGTCGATCATCAGTGACTCGTCGAGCCGCGAGCTGCAGAAGCTCGTGGGCCGTGACGGCGAGGTCCTGGAGGCTCTGCAGGAGCTGACGCGGCTGGCCGTCCACCGGGAGACCGGGGACCGCAGCCGGCTGATGCTGGACATCGCCGGGTTCCGTGCCAAGAAGCGTGAGGAGCTGGCGGCCGTGGGTGCCAAGGCCGCGGCCGACGTCAAGGCCTCGGGCGAGCCGCTGAAGCTGGCGCCGATGACCCCGTTCGAGCGCAAGGTCGTCCACGACGCCGTGGCCGCCGCCGGTCTGCGCAGCGAGTCGGAGGGCGAGGAGCCGCAGCGCTTCGTCGTCGTGCTCCCGGCCTGACCGGGAAAACGTGTGGTCGGCCCCGCCTGTGTCGCAGGCGGGGCCGAAGTTTGTCAGCCTGGCCCTAGCAACTGAGTCGTTACAGTGCGGTACGGAAGGACGGTCCCCGTGACGGAGGCAGCAGCAGAGCTTCCCCCGGCGCCCGAGGAGGCGCGGGCGGTATTCGGTGAGCATTTCCCGGAAGCTGTCCGGTACGCGGAGCTGCTGGCGGACGCCGGGGTCAAGCGCGGCCTGATCGGCCCGCGCGAGGTGCCCCGGCTGTGGGAGCGGCACCTGCTGAACTGTGCGGTGCTGGCGGAGGCGGTCCCCGAGGGGGTCACCGTGTGCGACGTCGGCTCCGGCGCCGGCCTGCCGGGTATCCCGCTGGCCCTGGTGCGCCCGGACCTGAAGATCACGCTCTTGGAACCGCTGCTGCGGCGTACCACCTTCCTCCAGGAAGCGGTCGAGCTGCTGGGCCTGGACCACGTGACCGTGGTGCGCGGCAGGGCCGAGGAGATGCTGGGCAAGCTCCAGCCCGTTCACGTGGTGACCGCACGTGCGGTGGCTCCGCTGGACCGGCTGGCAGGCTGGGGTGTGCCGCTGCTGCGTCCCTACGGCGAGATGCTGGCGCTGAAGGGGGACACTGCCGAGGAGGAGCTGGTCGCGGCGAAGGTCGCGCTGGCGAAGCTCGGTGTGGTGAAGACCTCGGTGCTCCAGGTCGGTGAGGGTGTGGTGGACCCGCTGTCGACGCTGGTGCGGGTCGAGGTCGGGGAGAGCCCCGGTGGGGTGAGGTTCGCCGCCAAGCGGGCTAAGGCGGCCCGGGTGGGACGTTCGCGCCGTCGCCGTTGATCCGATGCGCCCCTATAGGTATGGATTTCGGAGTGTCGTAGCGGGCTGAAGACGGTGCCCGTGCATCGTGTTTCACGTGAAACATCGCTCCCTGCTGCATGGAATCATCAGCCGCGGTCGTGCGGCTGCGTCCCCGCGCCACCGCAAGGAAGCGGGGGGCACAGAGTTGTCCACATCGGTGGATTCATCCACAGGAGTACGGGCCCCGCTGGTTCGCGACCCCAAAGGCATGGCAGGCTCTGTTCAGCGCGAGCCCGATGTCGAGGAGAGTGAATCCGTGCGGTCCGACGCCAACCTTGCGGGGCCCGTGGCCGATCCGGTCCCCGGCCCCCGCTCCGAGCCGACGGGCGAGGATGTTTCACGTGAAACACCGCCCCCGGTGGACAACGACACCCCTATCGGCCGGGCTGCCCAGCTGGCGGTAGAGGCGCTGGGCCGTGCGGGTGAGGGCCTGCCGCGCCCCGCCCAGACCCGGATCATGGTCGTGGCCAACCAGAAGGGCGGCGTCGGCAAGACGACGACGACCGTGAACGTGGCGGCCTCGCTGGCTCTGCACGGCGCACGTGTGCTGGTGATCGACCTCGATCCGCAGGGCAACGCCTCTACAGCACTGGGCATCGACCATCACGCCGAGGTCCCGTCGATCTATGACGTGCTCGTGGAGAGCCGGCCGCTGCTGGAGGTCGTCCAGCCGGTGCCGGACGTCGAGGGTCTCTTCTGTGCGCCGGCCACCATCGATCTGGCCGGTGCGGAGATCGAGCTCGTCTCCCTGGTGGCGCGCGAGAGCCGGCTCCAGCGGGCGATCCAGGCCTATGAGCAGCCGCTCGACTACATCCTGATCGACTGCCCGCCGTCCCTCGGCCTGCTGACGGTCAACGCTCTGGTGGCGGGCGCGGAGGTGCTGATCCCGATCCAGTGCGAGTACTACGCGCTGGAGGGTCTGGGCCAGCTGCTGCGCAACGTGGATCTGGTGCGGGCCCATCTGAACCCCGCTCTGCATGTGTCGACGATTCTGCTGACCATGTACGACGGCCGGACCCGGCTGGCCTCGCAGGTCGCCGAGGAGGTGCGCAGCCACTTCGGGGACGAGGTGCTGCGGACGAGCATCCCGCGCTCGGTGCGTATCTCGGAGGCTCCGAGCTACGGGCAGACGGTGCTCACCTATGACCCGGGCTCCAGTGGCTCCCTCTCCTACCTGGAGGCGGCGCGTGAGATCGCACTGCGCGGGGCCGGAATCCAGTACGACGCTCGGAACGCCCATCAGGGCGCGGGCATGAACAGCACGCAGAGCATGGCGGAGGGGATCCAGTGAGTGAGCGACGTAGGGGTCTGGGGCGGGGGCTCGGCGCGCTGATCCCCGCTGCTCCCCAGGAACAGACACCTCCGGTGGTGGGAGCGGGTTCGACGTCTCCGTCGGCGGTACCGGTACTGACCTCGGAGCGTGGGATCGCGGCGGCGAAGCTGGCTTCGCTGGCGCAGGCCGATGTTTCACGTGAAACGGAGTACGCGGCGGTCGTCGCGGAGCCCGAGGCCGCGGCGGAGACGAACACGGTGGCGGGGGCGACCTTTGCCGAACTGCCGATGGACGCGATCACGCCGAACCCGCGGCAGCCGCGTGAGGTGTTCGACGAGGACGCGCTCGCGGAGCTCGTCACCTCCATCCAGGAGGTGGGTCTGCTGCAACCGGTGGTGGTGCGGCAGACGAGCGCCGACCGCTACGAGCTCATCATGGGCGAGCGTCGGTGGCGGGCGTGCCGGGAGGCCGGCCTGGAGCGGATTCCAGCGATCATCCGGGCGACGGACGACGAGAAGCTGCTGCTGGATGCACTCCTGGAGAACCTGCACCGGGCTCAGCTGAACCCGCTGGAGGAAGCCGCGGCGTACGACCAGCTGCTGCAGGACTTCAACTGTACGCACGATCAGCTGGCGGACCGGATCGGCCGGTCGCGTCCGCAGGTGTCGAACACCCTGCGGTTGCTGAACCTGTCGGCGCCGGTCCAGCGCCGCGTTGCCGCGGGTGTGCTGTCGGCGGGTCATGCGCGGGCACTGCTGTCGGTGAAGGACACCGAGGAGCAGGACCGGCTGGCGCACCGGATCGTGGCCGAGGGGCTGTCGGTGCGGGCGGTCGAGGAGATCGTCACGCTGATGGCGGCCGAGACGGGCAGCACGGTGAAGCCGAAGGGTCCGCGGGCGGGTGCCCGGGTGTCCCCGGCGCTGAGCGAGCTGGCCACACGGCTGTCGGACCGGTTCGAGACGCGGGTGAAGGTGGATCTGGGTCAGAAGAAGGGCAAGATCACCGTCGAGTTCGCGTCGATGGAGGATCTGGAGCGCATCCTGGGCACGCTGGCGCCGGGCGAGGGCCGGGTGCTGGAGCAGGGACTCGCCGGAGAGTGAGTCCAGGGTCGTCCCGCGGGGCGGGTCGTGCCGGTGGTTGACCGGTGCGGCCCGCCCCTTGCCCTTATACGATGCGTTCATGGGTCGTCGGCTGGTACCACTCACGCTGGACAACCTCCGGGATCTGCCGAGCCGTTGCCGGTCCTGCGTCTTCTGGGAGCTTGACCCGGTCAGTGGCGAGGCCGCCGTGAAGGCGGGCCGGGCCGAGCTGGAGAAGGAGGCGTGGATCTCCGCGGTGCTGCTGGAGTGGGGATCCTGCGGCCGGGTGGTCTATGTCGACGATGTCGCCGTGGGGTTCGTGCTGTACGCACCGCCGGCGTACGTGCCGCGGTCCACGGCATTCCCGACGAGTCCGGTGTCACCGGACGCCGTTCAGCTGATCACCGCTCTGATCGTGCCGGGGTATCAGGGACAGGGGCTGGGCCGGGTCATGGTGCAGACGGTCGCCAAGGATCTGTTGCGCCGGGGGTTCCGGGCGATCGAGGCGTTCGGAGACGCCCGCTGGGACGGTCCGCGCTGCCTGCTGCCGGCGGACCACCTCTTGGCGGTGGGGTTCAAGACGGTGCGTCCGCATCCCACGCATCCGCGGCTGAGGCTGGAACTGCGCTCGACCTTGTCCTGGAAGGAGGACGTCGAGCTGGCGCTGGACCGGCTGCTGGGCGCGGCCCGCAAGGAGCCGGTGCTGCGTCCTCTGTGAGGGCGTCCTCTCTGAGGGCGTCCGCGAGTGCGCCCGGCGATCGGTCTCCGCGCATGCGAACGGGGCCGCTCCCCTCTCGGGGAGCGGCCCCGTTTCACGTGAAACGGTGTGGCGGTCAGGCCTGCTTGAGGGTCACGAAACCGTCGAGGTCACGGAGGATCGCAGCCTTCGGCTTGGCGCCGACGATGGTCTTGACGACCTCGCCGCCCTGGTAGACGTTCAGCGTCGGGATGGACATGACGCCGTACTTGGCGGCCGTGTCCGGGTTCTGGTCGATGTTGAGCTTGACGATCTCGATCTCGTCGCCGTAGTCGGCCGCGATGGCCTCCAGGGACGGGGCGATCTGACGGCACGGGCCGCACCACTCCGCCCAGAAGTCCACCAGGACGGGCTTGTCGCTCTTCAGGACGTCCTCGTCGAACGTCGCATCGGTCACGTTCTTCAGGGTGCCGGCCACAGCGGCCTCCTTCTTCTTACTGCGGGGTGTGGGGTGTGGGGATGGGACGACGGTGCGATCAGACCGTGGCCGTGGCGTGCTCGGCGTCCGTGAGGGCGGCGAGGAAACGCTCGGCGTCGAGGGCGGCGGAGCAGCCGGTACCGGCGGCGGTGATGGCCTGACGGTAGGTGTGGTCGACGACGTCGCCCGCACCGAACACGCCGGTCACGTTGGTACGGGTGGAGGGCGCGTCGACCTTGAGGTAGCCCTCCTCGTCCAGCTCGAGCTGACCCTTGAAGAGCTCGGTGCGCGGGTCGTGGCCGACGGCGATGAACAGGCCGGTCACGGCGAGCGAGGAGGTCTCACCGGTCTTCGTGTTGCGCAGGGTCAGGTGGGAGAGCTTCTGGTCGCCGTGGATCTCGGCAACCTCGCTGTCCCAGGCGAACTTGATCTTCGGGTCGGCGAAGGCGCGGTCCTGCATGGCCTTGGAGGCGCGCAGGCTGTCGCGGCGGTGCACGATGGTGACGGACTTGGCGAACCGCGAGAGGAAGGTGGCCTCCTCCATCGCGGTGTCACCGCCGCCGATGACAGCGATGTCCTGGTCCTTGAAGAAGAAGCCGTCGCAGGTCGCGCACCACGAGACGCCACGGCCGGAGAGCGCGTCCTCGTTGGGAAGGCCGAGCTTGCGGTGCTGCGAGCCGGTCGTCACGATGACGGCCTTGGCGCGGTGGACGGTACCGGCGGTGTCGGTGACGGTCTTGATCTCGCCCGTGAGGTCGACCGAGACGACGTCGTCGGGGACCAGCTCGGCGCCGAAGCGCTCGGCCTGGGCGCGCATGTTGTCCATGAGGTCGGGGCCCATGATGCCGTCGCGGAAGCCGGGGAAGTTCTCGACGTCGGTGGTGTTCATCAGCGCGCCACCGGCGGTGACGGCGCCCTCGAAGACCAGGGGCTTGAGCGAAGCGCGTGCGGTGTACAGGGCGGCGGTGTAGCCGGCCGGCCCGGAGCCGATGATGATCACGTTTCGGACGTCGCTCACGGGTTTCTTCCTCGTCTCTGCGGACTGTCTGCTGCCTACCGGAGGGGGCCGGTGCGGACTCTCACCCCACCCAACCGATCCTATGGCGTGCGCATTCCCCAGTTGCCCGTGTGATCGCCCGCAGCCCTCAGAGCCGGTTGTAGGTGCGCGTCAGGACGAGCTTCCCGGCGGCGGCCGCAGGGGCGTTTTCGCAGGCGGAGTCCACGAGATAGGCGTCGACGCGGGTGGGGTCGCCCGGGTGCGGGAGAACGACGAGGTAGACGTTCACGCCCTTGTACGTCCCTCGTTCGGAGGCCAGCGGTGCCTCCGTACGCCCGGTGCCCTGCTGGACACACCCCGGGATGCCGCTCCCCTGCCGTTCGGTTTCGCTCGGACCGGATTCGGTGGCGCTGAGGCCGTTCTGGGAGTCCGGAGTGCTCTTGCGGGTCTGGGCGGGAGGGCCGAGCAGTTCGCGTACCTGGGCCTCGAGGCCGCCTTCGGAGAACGCCGCGGAGTCCGAGGGGCTGGTGAGGACGGAGGCTGCGGCGTCCTTCGAGCCGCTCTGCTGCTCCTGGCCCCAGGGGAGCTGGAGGAGGAAGACCCCGAGGCTGAGGGCGGCAGCCGCCGTGAGGCCGGCCAGGACGGCTTGGCGCCGCTTCCGGCCGGGCCCCGTGGCAGCACGGGGACGTCCGGCGGGACGGACGGGCGCCGACGTTTCACGTGAAACATGGCGAGCGGGCGCAGGAGCGGGCGCGGTGCCGGTCGCGCCCTCGTCGGTCCGGGGGGACGTGGCGTCCAGGAGGGCTTCGGCGGCCAGGGCGGCATCGATGCGGCCGGCGATGTCGGAGGGCATGCGGGCAGGCCCCGGGAGGGTGCCGAGCAGGGACCGGATCTCCTCCAGCGAGGTCCGGACGTCCGCGCACAGCACGCAGTCGGTGAGGTGGCTGCGTACCTCCGCGGAACGGGTCGGGGAGAGCAGGCCTTCGGCGAGGTCGGAGATCTCCGAGACGTCCGGGTGCCGGACCGTGCCGGGCGCGCCAGGAGTGGGGCTCACGTTCGTCCACCTCCGCCCTTCACAGCATCTGGGTCCCTGGGTTCTGCCGCTGGTGGGACGGGATTGTCCTGCGACCGGTTCCTTCCCCGCTCCGACATGGACTTATCCCCGGCATTCGTGCGCAGATGAGTGAGCATCGGGACGAGTTTCGCCCGGCCGCGGGCGCATCGGCTCTTGACGGTTCCGGTGGGGACGCCGAGGATCCGCGCGGCTTCGGCGACGGGGTATCCCTGCATGTCGACCAGGACCAGAGCGGCCCGCTGGTCGGCGGGAAGGGTGCTCAGGGCGGCCAGGAGCTGCCGGTGGAGGTCGTGGCGCTCGACGGGAGCCTCGGCGGACTCATGGGGCTCCAGCAGGCTCTCCAGCCGCTCGGTGTCGTCGAGGGGAGAGGTTCTGCGGGAGGCCGCCTTGCGGGCCCGGTCGAGGCAGGCGTTGACGGTGATGCGGTGCAGCCAGGTGGTGACGGCCGATTCGCCGCGGAAGGTGTGAGCGGCCCGGTAGGCGGAGACCAGGGCGTCCTGGACGGCGTCGGCGGCCTCCTCGGGGTCGCCCAGTGTGCGCAGGGCGACGGCCCACAGCCGGTCGCGGTGCCGGCGTACGAGTTCCCCGAAGGCGTCGGTGTCCCCGGCCACGTGCCGGGCGAGCAGATCCCGGTCGCTGTCCTCACCGGTCGTCGCGTCGTGCATCACACCTCCCCCTGACCGAAGTCAGCCGGCTTTGCCGAGGACCTTGATCTCCTTGATGCCGCCGCGGTAGTTGCCCCCTTCAGCAGGGGCCAGTGAGGTGATGTGGACCAGCACGTACCGGGTCCTGATCGGGTTGTCCACGGTGGCGTGCAGCTTCTTCTCCTTGGTCCCCAGCTTCACGAGCTCCTGCGGGAACTCGCTGAGGGAATGCGGTGACGAAGCCTCCGGTGCGGCGGCGCGAACCTGGATCTTCTGCCCGGCGGCGGTCAGCTCCACGTCAAGGCCCATGACCTCCTGGACGCTGCCGAGATCGACGACGATGCCGGTGCCGTCGTCGTAGCCTTCCAGACGGCCGAAGTCGGGATCGGTGAGGAACGTCTTGGTGGTCCACGACGTGTCGCTCTTGCCGTCGACGGTGTTCCCGGCCTTCGCGGCGTTCATGGCATCCAGGCCGAAGACCGAGGCGTCCTTGATCTTGATGGCCCCGCCCACTTCCGGCTTCTTCTGGGCCTCGCCGCCGGGCTTGGGGGTCTGCGACGTGCTGTTGCCGCTGTCCCCGTTGGCGTGGTCCAGGAGGGCGTCGGCGAGCTGCCAGCTGCCCAGGCCGAGCGCGGCGATGAGGAGGGCTGCGACGCCCCACTTCAGGACACGCCCCGTACGGCTCTGCAGCGGGGCCGGAGGGGGCTGCACGGGCATCGTCGCGGTGACGGGAACGCCGGGACGCGGCGCGGGGCGGCCGTAGCTGCCCTGCTGGTAGGTGGTGTGCTGGTACTCCGGCGGGGCGGTGAACGCCGGCTCAGGGGGCCGGATGCGGGGCATCGCGGCAACGGCCTTGGCCAGCTCCTCGGGGGTGGTGCAGGCCGGTTCCTGGCGGGAGGCGGTGGCGCCGTCATTGGCGAGGGCGCGCATCGCGAGCTCGCCCAGGCCACGGTGGACACCGGCGCGGACCTGGTCCGGGGGGAGCAGCCCGACGCCCTTGGGCAGGCCGCTCAGGCCGTACGCGTCGCTCTCGTAGGGCCAGCGCTGGGTGAGGGAGGCGTACAGCAGGGCGCCGATCGCCTCGGTGTCCGCGCGCTGCGGGGTGTCGCTGGTGATGCCGCGCAGGGCCGCGTTCACCGCGAGGCCGCGGATGCGGTACTGGCCGGTGGAGGTGCGCAGTATCGCGCTGGGCGTGAGCCGCAGGTGGGCCAGGCCCTCGCGGTGGGCGGCCGTCATGGCCTGGGAGACCTGGCTGACGAGCTGGTACGCCTCGTGGGGCTCCAGCGGGCCGGCGGCGAGGATCGTGGTCAGCTCGGTGGCGTCGGGCAGCCACTCGTGGACGACGTAGACGAGGTCGTTCTCCTCCACCGCGTCGAGCACCTGCACGAACCGGGGGTCGCCGAGGAGGGCGGAGGAGCGGGCCGCGGCCAGCACGCTGCGGGCGCGGGGGTGGTCGGCGGGGAGCAGGTGGACGCCGACGGCACGCCGCAGCTTCTCGTCCATCGCACGCCAGCTGCTGAATCCGTCCAGACGGGTGACGCACTCCTCGAGCCGGTAGCGTCTGGCGAGCTTGTGGCCGCTGTGGAGTTCGGGCGCGGCGGTCGGTGCCGTCGCCCTCCGTTCACCGTCCGATTCGGGCATGGGTCCGTCCGCGGCTCGTCCGTTCTGGGCTTCCACCCCGTCGGCCGTGGCCTTGGCCGCCTGTGCGGCCAGCGGCTCGTCGCCGCTGTTGTCGGCCACGTCGACGGCAGCCGTGCTACGTTCCGCCACCGTCGTTCCTGCCTCCCCATCCGTTGCGCGCTGTCGGCCAGTCTGCGAAGCCATGCCAATTGTGCCCACAGTCAGCCGCTATGCACGACACACGAAGGGGCGTGATGGTTGTGCGCATCAGCGCCCCAGACGCCCGCGCACCATCCCGACCATCGCGTTGAGCTCCTCGATGCGCATGCGCTTGGCGGCGGCGAGGAAGACGGCCGCCAGCAGCACGATTCCGGCCGCCAGAGAGGCCGCGGACGCGAGAGCTCCGCTTCCCAGCGCGCGGGTGATGGCGTACGCGGCGGCACCGGCGACGAGGGCGGCGGGGAGGCAGGCCCCGGCCAGGCGGGCGTAGGTGCGGATCACGCGTGCGCCGTCGAGGTCTCCGCCCAGGCGCTTGCGCAGCCGGCGCCAGGCGACGGTGACACCGACCGCGAAGCCGAGACCGTAGGCGGCGGCCATGCCGACCACGGCCCAGCGGGCCGGCAGCACGAAGAAGGCCAGCGCGGAGACCGCCGCGTTGACGCCCGCGACGATCACCGTGTTGTAGAAGGGGGTGCGGGTGTCCTCGTAGGCGTAGAACCCGCGCAGGACGACGTACTGGACCGAGTACGGGATCAGTCCGAGGCCGAAGGCCATCAGGACGTAGCCGATGTTCTGGGCGCCCGAACCGGAGCCCGCGTAGAGCAGGGTGGCCATCGGCACGCCGAGGGCCAGGAACGCGAAGGCGCAGGGCACGATCGCGACGGCCGAGGTGCGCAGGCCGTAGGAGATGTCGTCGCGGACGGCGGCGGCGTCCCCGTCGTGCGCGGAGCGCGAGATACGGGGCAGGACGGCCGTCATGACGGAGACCGTGATGATGGCCTGCGGCATCTGCCACAGCAGCAGCGCGTAGTTGTAGGCGGTGATGCCGGTGCCGGGGTGGCCCTGCTTCTCGGCGACGGAGCCGGCCCAGGTGGCGAGCTGGGTGACGACGACCAGGCCGATCTGGTTGGCGAGGACGAAGAAGAAGGTCCACTTGGCCAGGCGCGCGGCCTTGCCCAGACCGTGGCCCCGCCAGTCGAAGCGCAGGCGCGGCTTGAAGCCGGCGTCGCGCAGGTAGGGCAGCATCGCCAGGGCCTGGACGACCAGACCGAGCAGGGTGCCCAGACCCAGCAGACGCACGCCCTCGGGGGTGACGGTGGCGCTGCTGACGCCGGAGGTGGTGAAGCCGCCGAAGGCCCAGATGAAGGCGCCGAAGGTGGCGATGACGACGATGTTGTTCAGGACCGGGGTCCACATCATCGCGCCGAAGCGGCCCCGGGCGTTGAGGATCTGACCGAGGACCACGTGGATGCCCATGAAGAACATCGTCGGCAGGCAGTAGCGGGCGAACGCCGTCGCCACTTCCATCTGCTTCGGGTCGGAAGCGATCTTCGGCGACATCATCGTGATGAACACCGGCGCCGCGAGCACACAGATGGTGGTGACCGCCGCGAGCAGCACGACGACCAGGGTCAGCAGCCGGTTGGCGTAGGCCTCTCCCCCGTCGTCGTCGTTCTTCATCGCCCGCACGAGCTGCGGGATGAAGACGGCGTTGAGGGCGCCGCCGCCGACGAGGACGTAGATCATCGTGGGCAGGGTGTTGGCGACCTGGTAGGTGTCGTTGAACGTGCCGACGCCGATCGCGGCGGCGATGGCGAGGGTCTTCAGGAAGCCGGTCAGGCGGGAGACGATCGTGCCGGCGGCCATCAGGGCGCTGGACTTGAGCAGCCCGGCGGCGCGTCCGGCGGGCTTGCTGGGTGCGGGCGCCGCGACCGGAGCCTCCTCGACGGGGGCACCGGGGGCGGCCTGCTGGTCCTTGTACAGGTGCGCGAACGCGTCCGGCTCGCGCTCCTCCTCCGCCGAGTGCGTCACCAGGGAGTCCACCCCGACGAACTGCGTGGTGGTCGTCCGGTCGCCGTACGGCAGGTGGCGGGAGGGGCCGTCCGGCTCGGGCGGCGGCGTCTGGGCCCATACCTGTGGGTCCGGGGCGTAGGCAGGGGCCGGCGGGGCCGCGTAGAGCGGGTTCGGCTCCTGGTAGGTGCCCGGGGGCGGCGGGGGGTGCGCGGCCCGGTCGTAGAGGGCCTCGCCGACGGGGTCCTGTGCCGACAGGTCCTGTGCCCGGTACGGATCGAAGGCGTAGGCGTCCTGGACGTAGGGGTCACGGTCCGGCGCGTGGGCCGGCGGCGGCACCTGCCCCGGCACGGGCGTGCCGGGAGCCGTGCCCTGGGAGGGCGCGGGCACGCCTGCGCCCTGCGCGCGGTCGTCGTACGGCGCGTTCATCGAAACCCCACCTCATCGTCCCCAGGCCGACCGGCCACGGCATCGCTCAACGGTCCACTGTCTCACCCGGGCCGGACGTGCCGGTGCTTTGCGCTCCGGTGTCCGGTGACTCGTCACTCTGCTGCGTGTTCTCCTCGGCGGCAGCACGCGCGGCGACACGTTTGCGGCTGGCGTACATCTTGATGCCCGCGAGTACGAGGAGAAGCATGCCGCCTGCGATGACGAACATGACGGTCGGGGTGATCTCCGTGGCCTCGACGATGAACTTGCGTTCCTTGCCGTAGGGCACGCCGTCCTTGGTGTAGAGCTGCGCGGTGACCTCTACGGGACCGCTGGCGGTGGCGTTGGCGGTGAACTTCAGGGTCTGGCTGTGTTCGGCCTGGACCGTGACGTCCTGCTGGCCGCCGTCGCCGAACATCAGGCGGGTGGGGTTGGCGGACTTCACCCGCAGCACGAGCCCCTGCACATCCTGCACGAGCTGGTTCTGGACGGTGACGGGGATGGTGGCGCTGTGCCCGGAAAGGGTCGCGTCCGTCTTGGGGATCAGCTGCACCTTCTCGGTGAGCCCGATCAGGTACTGCTGGACGCCCTCGCGGTAGATCCGGGCCTCCTGCGGCCTGCCGCGCCAGGAGGTGGACATCTCCCGGTTCGTGGTGTTGCCGAAGGGGATCTCGACGCGGTCGGGAGCGGAGAGGATCACCTTGAAGTGGTCCAGGGTGTTCTGGGTGGTGCGGATCTGCTCGAAGGCGCTCTGCGGGAGCTCCTGCTTGCTCAGGGCCTCCGGGTACTGGCCCGCGCCGGGCACCTGGGTGGTGGCACCCGGATCGGGCTTGGCGGCCGCGGCGGCCTCCAGGTCCTGGGGCTGGGTCCAGCGGCCGGCCTGGAGCGCGCGCAGGGCGGACGCCATCGACTGGACCTGGCTGGAGGAGGGCATGCGCTGCGGGGCGACGACGAAGCTGCGCTGCTGGTCGGTGTTCTGCAGGTTCAGCGCCAGGGACTGGGCGAGGAACCGCTGCACGGCCAGGACGGAGTTCTCGACGGCCAGCATGTCGCCCTCGAAGGCGGTGGACAGGCGGGCGTCGGCGACGACGGCGGTGACGCCCGCCCCGATCGGCCGGGGCGCGGACGGGGTGTAGCCGAGACCGCCGCCCTCCTGGAGGCTGTCGCTGCGGGTGAGCACGTTGTGGGCGCCGGCGGAGGTGGCGACGTTGACGATCGCCGGGTCGATGGCGCCGTTCACCGGCCAGGAGAAGTCCGTGGACGGGGTGACGTGCAGGACGGTCTCGACGGCCTTCCTGGCCTTGTCGGTGGCCGGCCGGAGCTGGCCCAGGGTGCCGGAGACGTCCTTGCCGTGGTGGGCGAGGGAGGCGAGATCGGGGTCGGCGAAGGGCAGCGCGACGACCTTCTTGCCCTGGACCGCCGCCTCCAGGGAGCTCAGCCACCGCTCGGCGACCGCCTTCTTGCGACCCGGGACGCTCTTGCCGTCCGGTGTGCGCACCCGGTAGCCCTCGGCCATCGCGTCGACCGTGTTGAGCAGGTCGGGATCGATGACCCAGGTGACGGGCAGCTCCTTGCCGAGACTGACCATCTGGTCCAGACGGCCACCGGGTTCCAGCTCGGCGGCGAGGTCGTCGTTGAGGAAGACGGGCGTCTGGCTCCGGTCGGAGCCGGTCTCCGCCGTCAGGTGGGTGGTGGAGATCAGTGGCCACACGTACGAGATCTGGGAGCGCTTGGCCGCCGCTTCGGGCTGCCAGGGCAGGAAGGTCCGCTCGACACCGAGGACCTGCTCGGAAGGCCGTCCACTGGTTTCCCCGGACACGGAGACGCCCAGCTGGTAGACGCCGTCCTTGGGCAGGTCCAGCTTGTTGACCGGGACCTTGAGCGTGAACTCCTGGTCGGCCTTCGCCGGCAGCGCGGGGAGCTTCACCGAGTAGGCCTGGTCGATCTCGGCGGGGTCGCTGCCGGGGCGGTGGTCGGTCCGGTCGGCGGCCTCGTCGATCGCGTCCCGGTCGGCCAGGACCGGGCCGACCCGCAGGCCCACGTGCCCGCCCGTGATCGTCTCGTGGCTGTTGTTCACGATCTTGCCGGAGATGGTGAGCGTGTCGCCCTTGACGGGGGCGGCCGGAGTCAGAGCGTCCAGCTGTACGTCGACACTGCCGCCACCGGTCGTCTCGGCGGCCTGGGCACCGGGCGCGGGGGCGTAGACGAGAGCGGCGAGCACGGGCGTCCCGGCGAGCAGGACGACCGCCCGCCGCAGCCAGCGGCGGCGGGCAGGAGCGGGGGAGGTCCCCTGGATGTCTGCCGCCTCGGCCACGCGCTCGCCCGTCCTCGAAGTGTCAGTGGTCGTCGTTTGTGCGTCTACGCATGGTAACGAGGCCCGCTGTGCGCCAGTGCCGCGCCTTGCCCCACATGATCGTGCCCGGCAGGGGGTCTGCGGTGCCGGGGTCGCCGTAAAACGGTGACGCCCCCGCCGGGCGGGGCACGTACCCTTTTCTGTTGTGCCGAACGCCAACGAAGACAATCCCAGTGCCCTGACCCAGGTGCAGCACCGCGCGGTGAGCGAACTGCTGCGGGTCGCCCCTGTCGCCGACGAGCTCGGCCGCCGGTTCCAGGAGGCGGGTTTCCACCTCGCCCTGGTCGGCGGCTCGGTCCGCGACGCACTGCTCGGGCGTCTTGGTAACGATCTGGATTTCACCACGGACGCCCGCCCCGAGGACGTTCTGAAGATCGTCCGGCCGTGGGCGGACTCGGTGTGGGACGTCGGTATCGCCTTCGGCACGATCGGCGCCCAGAAGGACAGCTTCCAGATCGAGGTCACGACCTACCGGTCGGAGGCGTACGACAGGACCTCGCGCAAGCCCGAGGTGTCCTACGGCGACTCCATCGAGGAGGACCTGGTCCGCCGCGACTTCACGGTCAACGCCATGGCCCTGGCCCTGCCCGAGCAGCGCTTCATCGACCCGCACGGCGGTCTGGAGGATCTCCAGGCGCGGATCCTGCGCACTCCGGGCACCCCCGAGGACTCCTTCTCCGACGACCCGCTGCGCATGATGCGCGCGGCCCGCTTCGCGGCCCAGCTCGACTTCGAGGTGGCTCCCGAGGTGGTCGCCGCGATGAAGGCGATGTCGGACCGGATCGAGATCGTCTCGGCCGAGCGGGTCCAGGCGGAGCTGAACAAGCTGCTGCTGGCCGCGCACCCGCGCAAGGGCCTGGGGCTGCTGGTCGACTCCGGTCTGGCCGACCACGTCCTGCCCGAGCTGCCGGCCCTGCGGCTGGAGAGTGACGAACACCACCGGCACAAGGACGTCTACGACCACTCGCTGATCGTGCTGGAGCAGGCGATCGATCTGGAGGAGGACGGCCCCGACCTCGTGCTGCGGCTGGCCGCCCTGCTCCATGACATCGGAAAGCCGCGTACCCGCCGGTTCGAGACCGACGGCCGGGTCTCGTTCCACCACCACGAGGTGGTGGGCGCGAAGATGACCAAGAAGCGCATGACCGCGCTGAAGTACTCCAACGACATGGTCAAGGACGTCTCCCGACTCGTGGAGCTGCACCTGCGCTTCCACGGCTACGGCGAGGGAGAGTGGACCGACTCCGCCGTCCGCCGGTACGTCCGTGACGCCGGCCCGCTGCTGGAGCGGCTGCACAAGCTGACCCGCTCGGACTGCACCACCCGCAACAAGCGCAAGGCTTCCGCTCTCTCCCGTGCCTACGACGGCCTGGAGGAGCGGATCGCCCAGCTCAAGGAGCAGGAGGAGCTGGATGCGATCCGCCCCGACCTGGACGGCAACGAGATCATGCAGACTCTCGGCGTGGGTCCCGGCCCGGTGATCGGCAGGGCCTATGCGTTCCTGCTGGAGCTGCGGCTGGAGAACGGCCCGATGGGCCGCGACGCGGCGGTGGCGGCCCTCAAGGACTGGTGGGCCGGACAGGCCTGAGCGTGGCCGCGCGCGATGTTTCACGTGAAACATCGCGCGGGTCCGGCTGTCCCGGGAACTCCGAGGCCGCGGTTTCACGCGGCCTCGCGATGTTTCACGTGAAACGTCGCCCCTGACGCCCCAGGACGATCGCCGTCACGCCGTAGAGCGTGGCGACGCCCAGGATCAGGGTGGCCGACGTGCCATCGGGGGGAAGCATGAGCGCGGCGACCGCGGCCGCCCCGACGAAGGCGACGTTGAAGAGCACGTCGTAGACGGAGAAGACCCGGCCCCGGAAGGTGTCGTCGATCCGGGACTGCACGACGGTGTCGGTGGAGATCTTCGCGCCCTGGGTGGCGAGCCCGAGGATGAAGGCGGCGGCCAGTATCGGCCCCGGGGTGAAGAAGAGGCCGAGGGACGGCACCAGGACGGCCGCGCCGGCGCAGCAGGCGACGATCCAGCCCCGGGTGCCCAGGCGGCCCACCAGCCACGGGGTCACGACGGCGGCCGCGAAGAACCCCGCCCCGGAGACCCCGACGGCCAGCCCCAGCAGCGCGAGCCCTTCCGATTCGGTGGCGGACCAGGCGTAGCGGCAGAGCATCAGGAGCATCACCGTGAGCGCGCCGTAGCAGAAGCGCATCACGGTCATGGCGGTGAGGGCCTGGGCGGCCTCACGGCGCTCGGCGAGGTGCCGCAGGCCCTGCGCCATCCCCCGCACGGTCAGGACGACGCCCTCGGTCACCGAGGGGCGGTCCGGGCCCAGGTGGCGGTCGGGCCCCAGGAGCCCGATGGCCAGCCGGAGCGAGACCAGGGCGGCGGCCAGGTAGAGCACCGCGCCCAGCAGGACGACCAGGGCGTTGGAGCCGCCGACGAGCAGTCGCAGGAGGAAGGCCAGGGCCCCGCCGGCCGTCGCGGCGAGAGTGCCGGCAGTGGGCGAGAGGGCGTTGGCGGTGACCAGCTGGCCGGGTTCGACGACATGCGGCAGCGAGGCGGCCAGGCCGGCCAGGACGAAACGGTTGACGGCGGTCACGGACAGGGCGGACGCGTAGAAGAGCCAGTCCGGAACGTGGACGGCGATCAGCAGGCCGGTGACACAGGCGAGGAAGGCCCGCAGCAGGTTGCCGTAGAGGAAGACCTGGCGGCGCCGCCAGCGGTCCAGCAGCACTCCGGCGAAGGGGCCGATCACGGAGTAGGGCAGGAGCAGCACCGCCATCGCCGAGGCGATCGCCGTGGGGGAGGTCTGCTTCTCCGGGGAGAAGACCACGTAGGTGGCGAGCGCGACCTGGTAGACGCCGTCGGCTGCCTGGGAGAGCAGTCGTACGGCGAGCAGATTGCGGAAATCCCTCAGGCGCACGAGTACGCGCAGATCACCTACGACAGGCATGAGGGCAAGGGTCACATACGCGGAGGGTCCCCGGGCGCATTGCCCGGGGACCCTCCGCGGAAGAACAGCCGAAGTCCAGATGTCGTAAGGACATGGCGTCGTCCTTGCTTAGCGCTCGACCTCGCCCTTGATGAACTTCTCGACGTTGGCCAGGGCCTCGTCGTCGAAGTACTGCACCGGCGGGGACTTCATGAAGTAGCTCGACGCCGACAGGATCGGGCCGCCGATGCCGCGGTCCTTGGCGATCTTCGCGGCGCGCAGGGCGTCGATGATGACACCGGCGGAGTTCGGGGAGTCCCACACCTCGAGCTTGTACTCGAGGTTCAGCGGGACGTCGCCGAAGGCACGGCCCTCGAGACGGACGTAGGCCCACTTGCGGTCGTCGAGCCACGCGACGTAGTCGGACGGGCCGATGTGGACGTTCTTCTCGCCGAGCTCGCGGTCGGGGATCTGCGAGGTGACGGCCTGCGTCTTGGAGATCTTCTTGGACTCGAGGCGGTCGCGCTCGAGCATGTTCTTGAAGTCCATGTTGCCGCCGACGTTGAGCTGCATGGTGCGCTCAAGACGGACACCGCGGTCCTCGAACAGCTTCGCCATGACGCGGTGCGTGATGGTGGCGCCGACCTGCGACTTGATGTCGTCGCCGACGATCGGGACGCCCGCCTCGGTGAACTTGTCCGCCCACTCCTTGGTGCCGGCGATGAAGACCGGGAGGGCGTTGACGAAGGCGACCTTGGCGTCGATGGCGCACTGGGCGTAGAACTTCGCCGCATCCTCGGAGCCGACGGGCAGGTAGCAGACGAGAACGTCGACCTGGCGGTCCTTGAGGATCTGGACGACGTCGACCGGGGCCTCGGCGGACTCCTCGATGGTCATCCGGTAGTACTTGCCCAGGCCGTCCAGGGTGTGGCCGCGCTGCACGGTCACGCCCGTGTTCGGGACGTCGCAGATCTTGATGGTGTTGTTCTCGCTGGCGCCGATGGCGTCCGAGAGGTCGAGGCCGACCTTCTTCGCGTCCACGTCGAAGGCGGCGACGAACTCGACATCGCCGACGTGGTAGTCGCCGAACTGGACGTGCATCAGGCCGGGGACCTTGGTCGCCGGGTCGGCGTCCTTGTAGTACTCGACGCCCTGCACCAGCGAGGCGGCGCAGTTGCCCACGCCGACGATGGCTACGCGAACCGAACCCATTCCGGTTGCTCCCTGTTTGTTCTCGGACGAGGCCTGCGTGGCGCAGGGCCTCATTTTGCGGTTTCGTCGGGCGGCCCGGGACGTCTCTGGTCCCGTCCCGCCCGCTCGCTCTCGATGAGCTCGTTCAGCCAGCGCACTTCGCGCTCCACGGATTCCATTCCGTGTCGCTGCAGCTCGAGCGTGTAGTCGTCGAGGCGCTCACGTGTACGGGCGAGCGAGGCGCGCATCTTCTCCAGGCGCTCCTCGAGCCTGCTGCGGCGGCCCTCCAGTACCCGCATCCGCACGTCTCGTTCGGTCTGGCCGAAGAAGGCGAAGCGGGCGGCGAAGGACTCGTCCTCCCAGGTGTCGGGCCCGGTGTGCGACAGGAGCTCCTCGAAGTGCTCCTTGCCCGCTGCCGTCAACCGGTAGACGATCTTGGCGCGGCGCCCTGCGAGTGAAGCGGCGAGAGCGTCCTCGGGGGCGTTGCCCGGCTCCTCGATCAACCAGCCGTTGGCGACGAGCGTCTTCAGGCAGGGATAGAGCGTTCCGTAACTGAACGCCCGGAACACCCCCAGCGAGGTGTTGAGCCGCTTGCGCAGCTCGTACCCGTGCATGGGGGATTCGCGGAGCAGGCCGAGGACGGCGAACTCGAGGATGCCGGAGCGTCTGCTCATCCGCCCTTTCCACCTCCGCCCCAGAGCTGTTTATGTCGAGCTGATGTATCGGCTCGATACATCCAGACGATAGAACGGGCCGACCGAACCGACAAGGCCCGACGTGGTGACCGGCGTCACATCACCGATTCGCAGCAGGCACGTTGCCTGATTTGGGGTGAACTTCGGCGGTGGGTGGGTTTTGAGCGTGCGTACTCTGTTCGCCATGACACCGGGGGGAACCGGAAGCCACCTGCCGCCGCCAGGTCACGCGCCTGCCTGAGGAGTAGTCGTTCGATGAGCGAGCACCGCCGCAAACCGCCGCAGTCGCCCGACGGCGGCCGCGCAGCGGCCCGCCGGGCCGCCCAGCTGCGCCCCGGCCGGGGCGCAGCGCCCGGACACGATGTCCCCACCGCTTCACCCAGCAGTTCCTACGGACCGCCCGGCGGGGGCCGCGCGGGAGCCCGTCGGGCCGCGCAGCGAGACGTCGCCGCAGGCCGGGGCCGTGGCGGAACCGGAACCGGAGCCGGCCGCCCGCGCAAGGGCCTGATCAACTACCCGCGTGCCGACCGGGACGGCTGGCGCCGCTTCGTGCCGTCGTGGAAGCTCGTCTGTGGCACGATGCTGGGCTTCTTCGCGATCATCACGGCCGGATCGGGCATCGGCATCGCGATGGTGGGCAAGCCCGACCCCCACAAGGCCGCCCAGGCCCAGAACAACGTCTTCTACTGGGCCAACGGCGAGCAGATGACCGCCACCGGTGGCACCACCAACCGGCAGATCGTCCCGCTCAGCGACATCCCGCAGTCGATGCAGAACGCCGTGATCGCGGCGGAGAACGAGTCCTTCGAGACCGACAGGGGCGTGGACCCGATGGGCATCGCCCGGGCCGTGGTCAACATGGCCAAGGGCGGCTCCACCCAGGGCGGCTCGACGATCACCCAGCAGTACGTCAAGAACACCTACCTCGGCTCCGAGCAGACGCTCAAGAGGAAGGTCACCGAGCTCTTCATCTCGATCAAGCTGGGTGTGAGCGAGGAGAAGTCGACGGTCCTGGCGGGCTACCTCAACACCGCCTACTACGGCCGTGACGCCTACGGGATCCAGGCCGCCTCCCGCGCGTACTTCGGCAAGGACTCCAAGGACCTCACGCCGTCCGAGGGGGCGTTCCTCGCGGCCGTCCTCAAGGGTCCCAACCTGTACAACCCGGACGGCGGCATCGGTGCCGCGGCCACCCCCAAGGACAACACCGAGCGGGCCATGAAGCGCTGGGCCTGGGTGCTGGACCGCGAGGTCGAGGTCGGCAGGATGGACCGGGCCGAGCGGGCCAAGTACACCGAGTTCCCCAAGCTCATCGACTCCGAGCAGGCCCGCTCCCTGGGCGGGCAGACCGGCTACCTGGTCGAGACGGCCAAGCAGTACGTCATGAAGACCAAGAACATCAGCGCCGAGGAGATGGCGCGCGGCGGCTACCGGATCACCACCACCTTCCAGAAGCCCAAGGTGGACGCGCTGGTCAAGGCGGTGGAGGACACCCGCAACGACTTCCTGGACGAGAAGGCCCGTCCCCAGTACGACACGTTCGTGCAGTTCGGCGCGGCGTCCGTCGACGTGAAGACCGGTGCGATCGTCGCCCTGTACGGCGGGCCCGGCTGGGACAAGAAGTACTTCAGCAACAACGCCAACACCCAGGGCGTCCCGGTCGGCTCGACCTGGAAGCCGTACGTGCTGGCCGCCGCGATGCAGTACGGCACCCAGAACTCCAAGGGCGAGGGCCTGTCGGTCGACAGCAAGTACAACGGCAACGACCTCACCGTCATCACCAACCGTGACGGAAAGCCACTGCGCGACGCGGCCGGCAAGCCGTTCCAGCAGAAGAACGAGAGCGACACCGCGTACGGCTACGTGACCCTCAACGAGGCGATGGAGAAGTCCATCAACACGCCGTTCGCGCAGCTCGTCTTCGACGTGGGCCACGACAAGGTCCGCCAGGTCGCCGAGTCCACCGGCATCCTCAAGGAGTCGATGAACCCCAACCCCGACGCGTCGTTCGCGCTGGGCACCTCCACCCCCAGCGCCATCCGTATGGCCGACTCCTACGCGACCTTCGCCGCCTCGGGTACCCACCACGAGCCGTTCTCCGTCACCAAGGTGCTCAAGAACGGCCAGGAGGTGCCCGGCTTCGAGCCGCCCAAGGCGCAGAAGGCCATGGACAACTCCATCGCCGACAACCTGACCAAGGTCCTGGAGAACGTCGTCCAGAACGGCACGGGCACCAAGGCGAAGAAGCTGGGCCGGCCGGCCGCCGGCAAGACCGGCACCACCGACGAGAACAAGTCGGCCTGGTTCGTCGGCTACACCCCGGAGCTCTCCACCGCCGTCACGCTCTTCCGCAGCGACCCCAATTCGCAGGACAAGAAGCTCATGTCCATGAACAACGTCGGCGGTGTCCCCTCCATCCACGGTGGCGACATCCCCGCCGAAATCTGGACGGAGTACATGAAGGAGGCCCTCAAGGGCACTCCGGTCAAGCGCTTCCCCGAGGCGGACCCCATCGGAGTGGTGGCCGACGCCATGGGCGCCCCGAAGCCCGCGCCGACGCCGACGATGACCCCGCCCCCGTCGACCTCGCCCTCCCCGTCGGCCACCCCGTCGACGAGCCCGTCCCCGTCCAAGGGCGGCAGGCCGTCCTGCAAGCCGTGGGACATGTACTGCGACCCGGGAACCGTGTCCGGGGGCGCCGACGGCGGCATGAACAACGGCGGGACGAGCGACGGGGGCGTGACCAACGGAGGCGTCAACAGCGGACCCTCCGGCGGTCCGTCGCCCTCGGGCACGAAGACGGGCCGACCTGGCAGGCCCGGCGGCACCATCTGGGGGAGCAGCGGCTGAGCCGGCCGTTCCCGTCCGGGGGCCGTCGCACTTCGGTGCGGCGGCCCTCGCCGTATCCACAGGCGGGTACGGCAGGATGAGCGCATGACGAAGGTGCACGAGGACCGTCCCGTACTGCCGACGCAGACGGACGAGGTCGCAGCGGCGGGCAGCCAGTTCCTGGGCGGTCCGCTGGGCCGCCACGCCCGGCTCGGCGGCCACTGGCTGGGTCCGGTCAGGGTCGTCGTCCTCGTCGCGATCGGCATGTTCGCCCTCGGCATGGTGCAGAAGCTGCCCTGCTACGACTGGGCGTGGTTCCGCGGCGCCGGCTCGCAGTACACCCACGCCTGCTACTCCGACATCCCGCACCTGTTCGTCGCCCGCGGCTTCTCCGAGAACCTCACGCCGTACTTCGACCGCATCCCCGGCGACATGCAGTACCTGGAGTACCCGGTCCTCACCGGGCTCTTCATGGAGATCGCCTCCTGGGTCACCCCCACCGGCGGCAGCATGCAGCACCGCGAGCAGATCTACTGGATGGTCAACGCGGGCATGCTGATGGCCTGCGCCGCGGTGATCGCCGTGTGCGTGGCCCGCACCCACCGCCGGCGCCCCTGGGACGGTCTGCTCTTCGCCCTGGCACCCGCCTTCGCGCTCACGGCGACCATCAACTGGGACCTCCTGGCGATCGCGCTGACGGCCGCCGCGATGCTCATGTGGTCCCGCGGCCGTGCCCTGGCCTTCGGCGTCCTCATCGGACTCGCCACCGCCGCCAAGCTCTATCCCGTCCTGCTGCTCGGACCGCTGTTCGTGCTGTGCTGGCGGGCCGGGAAGTGGCGCCCGTTCTGCCTCGCGGCGATCGGCGCCGCAGGCTCCTGGCTCGTGGTGAACCTGCCCGTGATGGTGGGGGCCTGGGAGGGGTGGAAGAAGTTCTACACCTTCAGCCAGGAGCGGCCCATCGACTTCGGCTCCGTGTGGCTGCTGATCTCGCAGCGCGCCGGGATCCCCCTGGACAACGCCAACACCTATGCCACGCTGCTGACCCTGCTGCTGTGCGCGGGCATCGGCCTGCTCGCCCTGACCGCCCCGCGCCGGCCCCGCTTCGCGCAGCTGGCCTTCCTGGTCGTCGCCGTCTTCATCCTGGCCAACAAGGTCTACTCGCCGCAGTACGTGCTGTGGCTGATCCCGCTGGTGGCGCTGGCGCGCCCGCGCTGGCGCGACGTCCTGATCTGGCAGGCGTGCGAGGTCGCGTACTTCCTCGGGATCTGGATGTACCTCGCCTACACGACCAGCGGGGACAAGCACCAGGGACTGCCCGTGGAGGGCTACCAGCTGGCGATCGCCGCGCATCTGCTGGGCACGCTCTACCTGTGCGTGGTGGTCGTGCGCGACATCCTGATGCCCGAGCGGGACGTCGTACGCCGCGACGGCGTCGACGACCCCTCCGGAGGCGTCCTGGACGGGGCCGAGGACGTCTTCAGCCTCACACACGCCACGAGGGCGCCGCAGTACGCGGCGCCCTCGCAGGGACAGCGGGTCGACTGGGGCTCGGAACCCAGGCTCTGAGCGCGCCGCTCAGGCGTCGAGCAGCCGGTCGAACTGGGTGGTGGTGTGCCGCAGGTGCGCCACCAGCTCGTCGCCCACCTTGGGCTCCTCGGCGTCCGAGGGCACGAACAGGATCGACACCTGCATGTGCGGCGGCTCGGCGAACCAGCGCTGCTTGCCCGCCCACACGAAGGGCGAAAGGTTCCGGTTGACGGTCGCCAGGCCGGCGCGCGCGACGCCCTTGGCGCGCGGCATCACGCCGTGCAGGGCCTTCGGGGCCTCCAGGCCCACCCCGTGCGAGGTACCGCCCGCGACCACGACCAGCCAGCCGTCGGAGGCGGCCTTCTGCTGGCGGTAGCCGAACCGGTCGCCCTTGGCCACCCGCGTGACGTCGAGCACCGAACCCCGGTACTCGGTCGCGTCGTGGTCGCCCAGCCACAGCCGGGTGCCGATCCGGGCCCGGAAGCGGGTCTGCGGGAACTGCTGCTGCAGCCGCATCAGGTCCTGGGACTTGAGGTGGCTGACGAACATGGTGTGCAGCGGCAGCCGGGCCGCGCGCAGCCGGTCCATCCAGCCGATGACCTCCTCGACGGCGTCCGAGCCGTCGGGGCGGTCCAGGGGCAGGTGCAGGGCGAAGCCCTCCAGCCGGACGTCCTCGATCGCCGCGTGGAGCAGCCCGAGGTCCTGCTCGGAGACGCCGTGGCGCTTCATCGAGCTCATGCACTCGATCACCACGCGCGCGCCGACCAGACCGCGGACCCCGTCCACCGAGGACACGGAGCGGATGACCCGGTCGGGCAGCGGCACCGGCTCCTCGCCCCGCCGGAACGGGGTGAGGACCAGCAGGTCGCCGCTGAACATGTCCTTGATGCGGGCGGCCTCGTACGTCGTGCCCACCGCCAGGATGTCGGCACCAAGCCGGGTCGCCTCCTCCGCGAGCCGCTCGTGGCCGAAGCCGTAGCCGTTGCCCTTGCAGACCGGGATCATGCCGGGGAACTGGTCGAGCACCTGCTTCTGGTGCGCACGCCAGCGCGCGGTGTCGACGTAGAGCGTGAGCGCCATGGCCCGTCCAGCACCTTTCTCGAAAACAGCGGGGTCAGTGATCAGCGGCGCGACATGTAGATGTCGAGCGCCTTGTGCAGCAGCTTGTTGAGCGGGAAGTCCCACTCGCCGACGTACTCGACGGCCTCGCCACCCGTGCCGACCTTGAACTGGATCAGGCCGAACAGGTGATCGTTCTCGTCCAGGGTGTCACTGATTCCGCGCAGGTCGTACACGCTCGCGCCGAGCGCGTACGCGTCGCGCAGCATCCGCCACTGCATCGCGTTGGACGGCCGCACCTCGCGCTTGTGGTTGGCCGAGGCACCGTAGGAGTACCAGACGTGCTGCCCGACGGTGATCATCGTGGCCGCAGCCAGCGGCTCGCCCTCGTGCTTGGCGATGTACAGCCGCATCCGGTTGGGGTCCTCGGAGTTGAGGGCCGTCCACTGGCGCTGGAAGTAGCTGAGCGGGCGCGGGCGGAACTTGTCGCGCACGGCCGTGACCTCGTAGAGGTCCTGCCACACCGGCAGGTCCTCGTAGCCGCCCTGGACGACCTCGACGCCGGCCTTCTCGGCCTTCTTGATGTTGCGGCGCCACAGCTGGTTGAAGCCCTTGAGGACGTCGTCCAGCGAGCGGTTGGCCAGCGGCACCTGGAAGACGTAGCGGGGCTGGACGTCGCCGAAGCCGGCGCCGCCGTCCTCGCCCTGCTGCCAGCCCATCCGGCGCAGCTTGTCCGACACCTCGAACGCGCGCGGCTCGATGTGCGAGGCCTCCACGTCGCGCAGGCGCCTGACCTCCGGGTCCTGGATGCCGGACTTGATGGCCGCCGCGTTCCAGCGGCGGATGACGACGGGCGGGCCCATCTTCACGGTGAAGGCGCCCTGGTGCTTCAGGTGCGCCAGCATCGGCTGGAGCCACTCCTCCAGATTGGGCGCGTACCAGTTGATGACCGGGCCCTCGGGCAGGTACGCGAGGTACCGCTTGACCTTGGGCAGCTGCCGGTACAACACGAGGGCGACGCCCACGAGTTCTCCGGATCCGTCGAACCAACCGAGGTTCTCGGAACGCCACTCGTTCTTCACGTCGGCCCACGCCGGGACCTGGCAGTGGCTCGCCGACGGCAGGCTCTGGAGGTATGCCAGATGCTGCTCTCGGCTAATGGTCCTCAGGGACAGGCTCATGCGGGGCGTCTCCTCCGGCGGCTTCGCTGGGTATGGCGCGAAGCCTACTGTGACAAGGGCGCCACCCATCTGGGGGACGGGTGGCGTCCTGTCGCGGAGGTACCCCGGTCAGCCCATCAAGCCGCCGAAGAGCCCGCCGTGGGCCATGCCGAGGTAGAACCCGAGGGAAGCGGCGCCGAGCCCAATGATCAAGGCGAATCGCTCGCGTGTCGTCACCGAGATGAACTGTCCGTAGAGCCCGGTGATGATCCCGATCAGGCCGGTCCAGGAGCTCAGCAGGTGCAGGTTGGGGAAGAAACCGGTGACGAACGCCACGGCGCCGAGCACCACGGTCACCGCCAGCAGGGCGTCCTGGAGCGGATGGGGCTTGCCGTCGGACGCCAGCAGAGAGATCTCGGGCTGGGGACGCATTGCCTGTGCCATGAGGGGCACCTCCCGGCGGAGAGAGACGTGTCGCGCAAGGCCACGCCTGGTTTCTCCCGGCATAGCACCACGCACACCCGATGTGTACAGATTGTGGCCCTTCACCGCCGGATTTCAACCGGAAGGACGGGAGCAGGTACTCTGTACGGTCTGCACAGGTGTCTGCTCTGACGCCGTGCACACGCATCACGACCCTCCTGCCACGGAACGACCGTGGCCGCTGAGTCCAAAGGAGGTGGGTTCCACATGCGTCACTACGAGGTGATGGTCATCCTCGACCCCGATCTCGAGGAGCGCGCTGTCTCCCCGCTGATCGAGAACTTCCTCTCCGTCGTCCGTGAGGGCAACGGAAAGGTGGAGAAGGTCGACACCTGGGGCCGTCGTCGTCTCGCTTACGAGATCAAGAAGAAGCCCGAGGGCATCTACTCGGTCATCGACCTGCAGGCCGAGCCTGCGGTCGTCAAGGAGCTCGACCGCCAGATGAACCTGAACGAGTCGGTCCTCCGGACCAAGGTCCTCCGTCCCGAGACCCACTGAACTCCGGTTCAGCGGTAATCGGGTCCGAGTAGCACAAGCAGCCCAGCAGCAATCCCCGCCGAGAGGTTCCATCCATGGCAGGCGAGACCGTCATCACGGTCGTCGGCAATCTCGTCGACGACCCCGAGCTGCGCTTCACCCCCTCGGGTGCGGCGGTCGCGAAGTTCCGTGTCGCGTCCACCCCCCGCACCTTCGACCGCCAGACCAATGAGTGGAAGGACGGCGAGAGCCTGTTCCTGACCTGCTCGGTGTGGCGTCAGGCGGCCGAGAACGTCGCCGAGTCCCTTCAGCGGGGCATGCGCGTCGTCGTGCAGGGCCGGCTGCGGCAGCGGTCCTACGAGGACCGTGAGGGTGTCAAGCGCACGGTCTTCGAGCTGGACGTCGAGGAAGTCGGCCCCAGCCTGCGCAACGCCACGGCCAAGGTCACCAAGACCACCGGTCGCGGCGGCCAGGGTGGCTACGGCGGCGGTGGCGGTCAGCAGGGCGGTGGCGGCAACTGGGGCGGAGCCCCCAGTGGCGGCGGCCAGCAGGGCGGCGGAGCTCCCTCCGACGACCCGTGGGCGTCCAGCGCACCGGCCGGCGGCCAGCAGCAGGGCGGAGGCGGCTGGGGTGGAAACTCCGGCGGCTCCGGCGGCGGCTACTCGGACGAGCCGCCCTTCTAGGGCAGCCCGTACCCAAACTTCTTGATCACACAGGAGAAACACCATGGCGAAGCCGCCTGTGCGCAAGCCTAAGAAGAAGGTCTGCGCGTTCTGCAAGGACAAGACCGCGTACGTGGACTACAAGGACACGAACATGCTGCGGAAGTTCATTTCCGACCGCGGCAAGATCCGTGCCCGCCGCGTCACCGGCAACTGCACGCAGCACCAGCGTGACGTCGCCACGGCCGTGAAGAACAGCCGTGAGATGGCGCTGCTGCCCTACACGTCCACCGCGCGCTAAGGAAAGGGTGACCGACTGATGAAGATCATCCTGACCCACGAGGTGTCCGGCCTCGGTACCGCCGGTGACGTCGTCGACGTCAAGGACGGCTACGCTCGCAACTACCTGGTCCCGCGCGGTTTCGCGATCCGCTGGACCAAGGGTGGCGAGAAGGACGTGGCGCAGATCCGCCGCGCCCGCAAGATCCACGAGATCGCGACCATCGAGCAGGCCAACGAGGTCAAGGCCAAGCTCGAGGGCACGAAGGTCCGTCTGGCCACCCGCTCGGGTGACGCAGGCCGTCTCTTCGGCTCCGTGACCCCGGCCGACATCGCCACGGCGATCGAGGCTTCCGGTGGCCCGAAGGTCGACAAGCGCCGCGTCGAGCTGGCGTCCCCGATCAAGACCCTCGGTTCGCACCAGGTCTCCGTGCGCCTGCACGCCGAGGTCGTCGCGAACGTGGGCGTCGAGGTCGTCGCCGCCTGAGCGGTTGCTCGCTGAGCGTATGAAGGGCCGCACCCTCCGGGGTGCGGCCCTTCATCGTGTTTCACGTGAAACCGGCGTTTCACGTGAAACATCGACCTCCGGGTACGACCGGTTCCTACCGGGTGGCTCCGGTGACCAGCCAGCGGCCCGACCGGGCCCGCAGCTGGAGGGTGACCATGCGGACGACCATCATCAGCGTCATCGCCCACCACAGAGCCGTCAGGCCGCCTCCCAGGGCCGGGACGAGCAGCGCGACCGGGGCGAACACCGCGAGCGTCACCAGCATCGCCCCGGCCAGGTAACGGCCGTCGCCGGCGCCCATGAGGACGCCGTCCAGGACGAAGACGATCCCGGAGACCGGCTGCGAGAGCGCGACCACCAGCAGGGCCGGCAGGAGTGCCGCCTCGACCGCCGGATCGCTGGTGAACAACGGGATGAACAGCGGACGGGAGACCGCCACCAGCAGGCCCAGTACGACACCCGACACGACGCCCCACTGCACCATGCGGCGGCAGACGGCCCTGGCGCCCTCGCTGTCCCCCGCCCCGAGGTAGCGCCCGATGATGGCCTGCCCGGCGATCGCGATGGCGTCCAGGGCGAAGGCGAGCAGACTCCACAGGGCCAGCAGGATCTGGTGCGCGGCGATGTCGGCATCGCCCAGCCGGGCGGCGACGGCCGTCGCGATCATCAGGACGGCGCGCAGCGACAGCGTGCGCACCAGCAGCGGTGCGCCGGCCTGGGCGCAGGCCCGGATCCCGGCGGCGTCGGGCCGCAGCGAGGCGTGGTGCTCGCGGGCGCCGCGGACGACCACGAGGAGATAGGCGGCGGCCATGGCGCACTGGGCGAGAACGGTGCCCCAGGCGGAGCCGGCGATGCCGAGGCCGGCGCCGTAGACCAGGCCGACGTTCAGGGCCGCGTTGAGGGCGAAGCCGCCGATGGCGACGTACAGCGGGGTGCGGGTGTCCTGGAGGCCGCGCAGGACGCCGGTGGCGGCCAGGACGACGAGCATGGCGGGGATTCCGAGGGCGGAGATGCGCAGGTAGGTCACCGCGTGCGGGGCGACGGTGTCGGAGGCTCCGAGAAGGGACACCAGCGCGGGGGTGGTGGGCAGGACGGCGGCGACGACGGCCGCGCCCAGCAGCAGGGCGAGCCATATGCCGTCCATGCCCTGGCGTATCGCCGCCCGCAGATCACCGGCGCCGACCCGCCGGGCGACGGCCGCGGTCGTGGCGTAGGCGAGGAAGACGAAGACGCTGACGGCGGTGGTCAGGAGGGCCGCCGCGACCCCGAGACCGGCCAGCTGGGGGGTCCCGAGGTGGCCCACGATGGCGCTGTCGGCCATCAGGAAGAGGGGCTCGGCGACGAGGGCGCCGAAGGCGGGGACCGCGAGGGAGAGGATCTCGCGGTCGTGCCGTCCCGGGGCAGCCTTCGGTGTCTTCGTGGCCTGTGTCATGCGCCCAATCTAATCTTCCACAGGTAATAGACGCAATCGCTTTTGAGTCCTTACGTGTGCGCTGACTTGGGCATTCCTTCCACCCGTGTGCGGACGATCTCGTGACAGCGGCCAAGATTTTTCCGCCGCACTGGCCGTGGAAGGAGAAAGGCCAGGTCAGGTGGGGTAACGGGGAGGGTCAGGTGATTTTGTCCACAGCGTCGTCCCCCGGTCCGTACACAGGCCGCGAGGACTTACCCACAGCATTGGGCGAGTCATCCACATCTCATCCACACAGCCTGTGGATAACAAGATTGGCTGACGTCGCCCGCGGCCCTACCGTTGTGCGTTGCCCGACGCGCCGCGTGCCGGTCCGGGCGTCCCACATGTCAGAGCCGTGTCGTAGAAAGACTGACACGGCGAGGTCCGCGTTGCGGACGGGAGGAGGCGGCCCGGTGAGCATTCCCGAGCCCTTGGACGACCCCTGGGCCGACAGCGGTCCCAGTGACCGTCTGCCCGTCTCCCGCCCCCGCCGAGGCGAGGGCCGCGGCCGCGGCGAGGAGCAGCACGAGCGGGGCCGCGAGGGCGGTTCCTGGGACGGCGGGGGCGGCGGCTTCGAGCGGGTCCCCCCGCAGGACCTGGACGCCGAGCAGTCCGTGCTCGGCGGCATGCTGCTGTCCAAGGACGCGATCGCCGACGTCGTCGAGGTCATCAAGGGGCACGACTTCTACCGCCCCTCCCACGAGACGATCTACCAGGCGATCCTGGACCTCTACGCCAAGGGCGAGCCGGCCGACCCGATCACGGTCGCCGCCGAGCTCACGAAGCGCGGTGAGATCACCAAGGTCGGCGGCGCCTCGTACCTGCACACGCTCGTGCAGTCGGTCCCGACGGCGGCCAACGCCGAGTACTACGCGGAGATCGTCCACGAGCGGGCCGTGCTGCGCCGTCTGGTGGCGGCCGGTACCAAGATCACGCAGATGGGATACGCGGGCGACGGCGACGTCGACGAGATCGTCAACAGCGCCCAGGCCGAGATCTACGCCGTCACCGAGCAGCGGACCTCCGAGGACTACCTGCCGCTGGGCGACATCATGGAGGGCGCGCTCGACGAGATCGAGGCCATCGGCTCCCGCAGCGGTCAGATGTCCGGCGTGCCGACCGGTTTCACGGACCTCGACTCGCTCACCAACGGTCTGCACCCCGGCCAGATGATCGTCATCGCGGCCCGTCCCGCCATGGGCAAGTCCACCCTCGCGCTGGACTTCGCCCGCGCCTGCTCCATCAAGAGCAACCTGCCGAGCGTCATCTTCTCCCTCGAAATGGGCCGCAACGAGATCGCGATGCGCCTGCTGTCGGCGGAGGCACGGGTGGCCCTGCACCACATGCGCTCCGGCACGATGACGGACGACGACTGGACGCGGCTGGCCCGCCGGATGCCGGACGTCTCCGCCGCCCCGCTGTACATCGACGACTCGCCCAACCTGTCGATGATGGAGATCCGCGCCAAGTGCCGCCGGCTCAAACAGCGCAACGACCTCCAGCTCGTCGTCATCGACTACCTCCAGCTGATGCAGTCCGGTGGCGCACGGCGCCCCGAGAGCCGTCAGCAGGAGGTCTCGGACATGTCCCGAAACCTCAAGCTGCTGGCGAAGGAGCTGGAGGTCCCGGTCATCGCGCTGTCGCAGCTGAACCGTGGTCCGGAACAGCGCACCGACAAGAAGCCGATGGTCTCCGACCTGCGTGAGTCGGGTTCCATCGAGCAGGACGCCGACATGGTCATCCTGTTGCACCGCGAGGACGCCTACGAGAAGGAGTCCCCGCGCGCGGGCGAGGCGGACCTGATCGTGGCCAAGCACCGTAACGGTCCCACCGCGACGATCACCGTGGCGTTCCAGGGCCACTATTCGCGCTTCGTGGACATGGCCAACACCTAGGCGCACCGGGTCCCGGCCGGCGTGTCCTACTTGGGTGCGGCGAAGAGAGGCGTGTCCTGTCGGCACGTTGCTCCGACCGGCGGGAGGGTGCCGTCGACGAGGTAGCGGCTCTCGTAGGCCTGGACGCAACTGCTCGGGTTGAGCAGGGCCGTGTGCCCGACCGCGTCATAGGTGAGCAGGCGGGCGTGGGCCAGTTCCTTGGCCATGGCCTGCGCGGCCGAGAGCGGAGTGGAGGGATCGTAGGTGTTCCCGACCACGAGGACGGGGTTCGCCGTCGGCTTGTTCCACGGGCCGCGGTAGCGGTCCTCTGCGTACGGCCAGAAGGCGCACCCCGCGGTGGCCCACACCCAGTGGCGTCCGGTATCGCCCGAACGGGCCGCGCCGGCCTCTGCGAGGGCGTGATACGCGTCGGGATCACGGGGGTTGGGGCTGTCGCCGCAGAAGACCGCAGTGCCCTGTTCCTCGCCCAGGTACGGATTCGGATGGCGGACCGGTGGTCCGGGCGGGAGAGGGGCCGGCTCGGGGGCGCGGCCCTGCCACAGGTCCTGCAGCCTGCCGGCGAGCTCGCCGGCCCTGGGGACGTAGAGGCTGCTCACCACGTCGGAGACCGTGGCGGCATAGGTCCAGGAGCCCACGGGATGCTTCCGCAGTCGCTGCAGCAGCTGGTCGAACTTGTCCCGGGTCGCCATCGGGCTGCCGGCGGAGAACGCGCAACGGGCGGTGGTGGCGTTCCCGCACCGGGTGAGGAATTGCTTCACGGTCGCTTCCGCGCTGCGGCCCGAGCCCAAGCGCTGCGGCGACGTGCTCCGGGCGTCGTCGGAGCCGTGGTTCGTCCAGGCTCGCGGGTCCCAATCGCCGTCGAGGACCATGGCGCGGACCGTGCCGGGGAAGAGATTGGCGTAGGTGGCGCCCAGCATCGTGCCGTAGGAGATCCCGTAGTAGGTGAGCTTCTTGTCGCCCACCGCCCGCCGGAGCTGCTCGAGGTCTCGAGCGGTGTCGCCGGTCGCCGTATGACGAAGGAGCTCGGGGTCTTTGCGCTCACAGCGGCGGGTCAGCTCCTTGTAGGCGGCGGAGTAGGCCTTTCGCTCCTTCTCGCCCACCGGGAAGCCCGCCGCTTTGCTCGCGTTCCACTCGGCGGCCTCCGCGGGACTGTCGAAGCAGTTCACCGCGGTGCTGTTGCCGATGCCGCGGGGGTCCCAGCTGACGATGTCGAACCGCTTCCGCACCTCGCGGGGGAAGTCCTCGTAGTTCTGTGGCATCTGGACCGTGCCGGGCCCGCCGGGTCCGCCGGGGTTGAAGAGCAGGGTGCCGATGCGCCGATCGGGGTCGGTCGCCTTCCGTCTGACCACTGCCAGCTCGATGGTGCGGCCATTCGGTTCGTCGTAGTCCAGCGGTACCTTCGCGGTCGCGCAGTCGTACGGGCTGCCCTTTGCGCAGGGTTCCCAGTCCAGGTTCGGGGCCGGCACCGAGGGTGTGGGACCTCCGGCCGCGGCGCGGTCGGACCCGGTCAGAGCGGTCGAGCAGGTCATCAGCGCGGCGATGACGGCGACACCAACCCGACGGCCCGCTCTCGGTCCGGCTATGTGCATCGCTTTCCCTTTCGCAGCTGAGCGCGCCGTCCCTCGCTGGAAGTCAGGACGGATTCGCGTCCATGGCACCGTGGCCCGGCCAGGCTGTGCGAGCTGACGGAGGCCACTCGGGTGAACTGTCGCCGCGTCCTCGACGGCGCCCCGGCCGCCGCCGTGCCGACGGACGCTCAGCGCCTCGTCTCGTACCGGGTCAGGATCACGCCGCAGGGAAGGGTCCGCGTCTCCATCAGGTTCAGGTTCACCCAGTTGTCCAGGGCGGTGAAGAGGAGAACACCACCTTGGCCATGTCCCGCCAGCGGCGCGCGAACTCGATCTCCGCCGGGGTGGCATCGGGCCGCTGGTCGCCGGTCGGCCAGTAGGAGCTCATCGTCTGCCACAGCTTGCGCCCGTACAGGGACAGGTCGGTCACCTGCAACTGGTCGGACCAGAACTGGAACAGCTCGTCGCTCGGCACGCTCCAGCCGATGTCGTCGCCGGGCGCGGCGATGTAGCCGTCCAGGCTCAGGTTCATGCCGTAGATCAGTTTCCGCATGGCAGCAGCATTCCGTGAGTCGGCCGCCCGCGTACGGCTTCGAGGGCGTGTCCAAAGGGGCACAACGCACAGCACATCACCACGTGCAGATCCGAGGCCGCGAGGGCGGGTTCGGGGCTTTCCACATCGCGGCAGTCGGCGGATCAGGGGCGGGGCCCGCGGGGCGTGAGAGTCTGCGGGCATGACTGACTTGCCTGAAGAGCTCGTTCTGTTCCCCTCCACCCGGCGGGCCCTGCTGCACCGCATCGCCGTCGCGCAGGCCGAAGGACGGGCGCCGTCGGTCGCCGCCGCCGTGGCGCGCGGCGGGGAGATCGTCTGGGAAGGTTCCCGTACCTCCGTGGCGGGCCACGGGCCGGACGGGAACGTGCAGTACCGGATCGGGTCGATCAGCAAGACGTTCACGGCGGTGCTGGTCCTGCGACTGCGGGACGAGGGGCTGCTGGACCTCGGTGATCCGCTGGAGAAGCATCTGCCGGGCACGGCAGCCGGCGAGGTGACCATCGCTCAGCTGCTCGCGCACACGGGCGGGCTGGCGGCCGAGACGCCCGGTGAGTGGTGGGAGCGCACCCCCGGTGAGCTGCGGGCCGAGCTCGGCGAGGTGCTGGGGAGCGAGCCGTTCCGGCATGCCCCGGGCCGCCGGCACCACTACTCCAACCCCGGCTACACCCTGCTGGGCTCGCTGGTGGAGGCGGTCCGGGGCAAGCCGTGGGAGGAGGTGCTGAGGGCCGAGGTGCTCGAGCCGCTGGGACTGGAGCGCACCACGGCGCAGCCGAGTCAGCCGCACGCGGGCGGCTGGGCGGTGCACCCGTGGGCGGACGTGATGATGCCGGAGCCGCTGGAGGACCTGGGGCTGATGGCTCCCGCCGGACAGCTGTGGTCCACCACACGTGACTTGGCGCGGTTCGCGATGTTCCTGGCCCGTGGGGACGCGCGGGTGCTGAGCGCGGAGTCGGTGCGGGAGATGCGTACGGCGGCCTCCCCGCCGGAGCCCGGGATCGCCGAATGGGGGTACGGGCTGGGCATGCAGCTGCTGGACGCGGGCGGCCGGCGGCTGGCCGGGCACAGCGGCTCCCTGCCGGGGTTCGTGGCGGGTCTGTGGCTGAGTGAGGCGGACGACGTGGCGGCCGTGGTGCTGGCCAACTGCACCTCGGGGCTGGCGGCATCGGGGCTGGCGGTGGATCTGGTGGGGATCGTGGCCGAGGCGGAGCCGCGGATCCCGGAGCCGTGGCGGCCGTTCCGCGAGGCGGATCCGGTGGAACTGGACGTGGTGGGCCCCTGGTACTGGGGGACCTCGCCGTTTGCGCTGCGGCTGACGGCGGACGGGGTGCTGGAGCTGAGCCCGGTGGGTGCGACGGGCCGGGCAGCCCGGTTCCGCGCGGCTTCCGACGGCACCTGGACGGGGCTGTCGGGCTACTACGCGGGCGAGACGCTGCGGGCGGTGCGGCGGGCCGACGGTGCGGTCAGTCACCTGGATCTGGGTTCGTTCGTCTTCACGCGGCTGCCCTACGACGCCGACGCCCCCGTGCCCGGCGGCGTGGACCCGCAGGGCTGGCGCGGCATCGGCTGACGGAGGGCCCGGTGTGATCCGGTCGCGACCGCTCAGACCGCGAGTTCGCGTTCCAAGGGGGTGCGGAAGCGCGGGGTGACGCGGGCGTCGCCGATCCACCGGGCCAGGCGGGCGGCCTCGGTGGTGACGGCCCGCTCGGCCTCGGCGCCGGCATCGCCCAGCAGGCGCCAGACGATCTCGCCGTCGGCACGCTGGGCCCAGCCTCCGATGATCCGGCCGTTCCACCACACGGTGGGGCCGATGTTGCCCGCGTAGTCGAAGAGCGCCGCCCGGTGGGCGGGGTCGAGGTGGAAGCCGCGGTCGGCCCAGCCCATGGCGCTGGGGTCCAGCCCGGGCAGGAGCGCGGCCCAGGGCTCGGGGGCGGGCACGGGAGCGGTGTCGCCGGGAGCGACCAGGGCGAGGCTGCCGTCGTCGAGCCGGACCTCCTCCGGGCCGATGGCGGCCAGCGCCCTGCGGGTCTCGGTGAGGGTCCAGCCGGTCCACCACTTGAGGTCGGCCTCGGTGGCCGGTCCGTACGCCCGGAGCCAGTGCAGGGCGAGTGCTGTGCGGGCCTCGGGGGCGGGCAGCGCCGGCCAGGGCCGGCTGTGGGTCCAGCGGAACTGGCTGGAGGTCCAGGATCCCCGGGGACGGTCGCGGCGGATGAGGCCGTCGGCGGCGAGCAGCCGGATCACCCGCGTGGCCACGCCCTGGACGGTCTCGTACTTCTTGCCGGGAGAGACGGTGATCTTCTGGCGCAGGGCCGGGACGGCAGCGGAGATCTGGGCGCCGGTGGAGGGACCACGGGCGTCGAGAGCGGCGAGCGTGGCCGCTTCCGCTTCGGCGAGCCAGGCCGCGTCGAGTCCCTGTCCGTCCTCGCGCAGGTGGGCGAGGAGGGTGCGGCGCTCCTTGGCGGCGATGGCGCGGGCGGTGGAGGAGGCCACGCAGGGCGCCAGCGCGGTGGACACGGCGAACAGGGTGTTGCGCATGCTCAGCATCCGGACGACGGACACGTCCTCGTAGAAGGCCTTCTCGACGGCCTCGACCCCCGTGCCGCCGCCCGTGGCCGTGCCGGTCTCGGCCAGCCGGGCCCGGACCGAGAGGAAGACGGTGGCGGCGTCGGTGGCGTGCAGGGCGACCACGGCATCGGCCGCCTCGGCCACGGTGGTGGCGCGGGCCGAGGGGGCGAGCCGGTGACGTACGCCGAGCCGGTCACGGCGCTCGGCGGTGGTGATCCGGGGACGGCTGCTGCTCATCCCCGGATCGTAGGACGTCGCGGTGCCAGGGGCTCAGAGCGCGAGCTTGAACCCGACATGGGAGGCGACGAAGCCGAGCCGCTCGTAGAAGCGGTGGGCATCGGTGCGGGTGACGTCGGAGGTCAGCTGGACCAGTTGGCAGCCCTCCGCCCGGGAGGTGGCGATCGCCCACTCCATGAACACGGTGCCCAGCCCGCTGCCGCGCTCGTCGGCGTGGATCCGGACGCCCTCGACGATGGAACGGGTGGCGCCCTTGCGGGACAGGCCCGGGACGAGGGTGAGCTGGAGGGTGCCCACGACACGGCCGGCGCGGACGGCGACGACCAGGCGCTGGTGGGGATCCTCGGTGATCCGCTTCAAGGCGGTGCGGTACGGGGCGAGGTCCTCCGGCGACTCCCGGGTGGCCCCCAGGGGGTCGTCGGCGAGCATCGCCACGATGGCGGGGAGGTCGGCCTCGGTGGCGGGCCGGATCTCCAGGCCGTCGGCCAGGGTGGTGTCGTTCACGGGGATGGTGTCCTTTCCTCAGCCCGCGGCCACGGTCAGCGGGGCCCAGCGGCGGCTCCAGTCACCGGGCAGGTCCGGCAAGGAGCGGATCATCACGTCGTTGAAGGCGACCGACGCCAGACCGCGGGCCTTGAGCCAGGTGATCAGCTCCTCGTGGCGCACGTCGATGTCGGTGCGCAACGGGCGGTCGGTGCCCGCGGCGAGAGCGGTGACCAGGGCCTGCGCGGTCGCGGTGTCCCGGGCGACCAGGGGACCGACGACATGGGTCGTCAGGTTGGGCCAGGCGGCCGCGTATCCGATGAGCTCGTCCTCGCGGTGCTTGCCGCTCCCGGTGCTCGCCGTACTCCCGGCGCCTGCGGTGCTCCCGGCGCCTGCGGTGCTCTCGGCGACAAGGATGCGGTCGGCGAAGGCGGGCAGCCGCGTGATCATGTGGGTGCGGTCGGCGCCGAACACCTCGGCGTCCAGCCGCAGGATCCGCGAGAGGTCCTCCGCGCCGGCCCGCCGGACCCGGACGGCGGAGCCCGGCTCCCCGGCCGGGTCGGGCCGGAACTCACCTGAGAGCATTTCGGCGCGTCCGACGGTCTCGAAGCCGAGCTGCTCGTACAGCGGGCGGCCGAAGGGAGTGGCGTGCAGGGTGAGCGGGACGCCCTGGAGGACTCCGTCGCAGACATGGGTCATCAGGCGGCGGCCCAGGCCCTGGCGTGCGTAGCGGTCGGCGACCAGGACCATGCCGATGGCCGCGAGATCCGGCTTCTCCGCGCTCATGCCGTAGCGGGTGACGACACAGGCGGCGGCAAGGCCCGCTCCGTCGGGGGCGTCGATGCCGTACCCGGTGCCGGCCGCGAGCAGCAGTCCCCACTTGTGTTCCTCGCGGGGCCAGCCGCGGTCCGCGGAGAGGTCGGCGCAGCGCGTGAGGTCGCCCACGGTCAGAGGGCGGATCAGCAGGTCGGTGAGCTGTGGTGGTGTCACGCGCCCAGAGTGGATCATCGGCACGGGCGCGTCCAGGGGAATAGGAGACAAAGGCGCACTTCACGGCCCCGGATGAAGATGTTTCACGTGAAACCAGCCACTGTTTCACGTGAAACCAGCCGCCCTTTCCTGTGGAACACGCTGTTTCACGTGAAACAGACCGGCTAGCCTCGACTCCCATGACCCGCCTCCACCTCTTCGATCTCGACGGCACGCTGATGTACGGATCTGCGGCGCCGGTGGAGATTTCCCGGCAGCTCGGTCTGAGCACCGAGATTGCCGAACTGGAGCGGGCGTTCAGCACACGGAAGATCGGGCCGCCGGAGTTCGCGGTGGGTCTGCACGCGATGTGGACGGGCCTGACCCAGGCCCATGTCCGGGCGGCCTTCGACGGTGCCCCGTGGGTGGCGGGGATCCGCGAGGTGTGGCGGGAGATCCGCGAGCGCGGGGAATACTGCGCCGTGATCTCGCTGTCGCCGTCGTTCTTCGTGGAGCTGCTGCTGGAATGGGGCGCGCACGCCGCGCACGGTTCGGTCTTCCCCGAGGTGCCCTTCACCCGGCCCGTGGACGTGACGGGCATCCTGACCCCGGAAGGCAAGGTCACGGTGGCCGACCGACTGTGCGAGCGGTTCGGGGTGAGCCGGTCCGACTGTGTCGCTTACGGGGACTCGATGACCGACGCCGTGCTGTTCGACGTGGTCCCGGTATCGGTGGCGGTCAACGCCCGCCCGTATCTGGCGACCCGCGCCACCCACGCCTATGAGGGCCGCGATCTGCGGGAGGCATACCAGCTCGTCGGGGCGTCACGCCCGGGAGTTGAGACATCTTAAGGGGAAAGTGGGTTCGAAGCGCGGAATTTCCGCATTCCCCGGCATGCCTCTCCCCGAGGCTGGCATGCTGCGAAGCTCCGGAACCACGGATTCAAGGCCGTGGCGTGTGAGACCCCGACCGAGATGCTCGAAGCGAGGCACCGCATGGACGCTCCGCCCACCAGTTCGGCGAGACGGAAGGTGGCCCGGATATCCCCCGCGGGCAAGTCGGCCGCACCACCTTCCCCGGATGCCGTGCTCATCCGCCGGACCCTTGCCGAAATCGGCCCCATCGCAGACAAAGTCACCTCCTATTTCTACGCCCTGGTGTTCACGCGGCACCCGGAGGTGCGTTCGCTCTTCCCGGCCGCGATGGACATGCAGCGCGACCGGTTGCTCAAGGCGCTGCTGATGGCCGCCGAGCACATCGACGATCCCGAGGTCCTCGGCCCCTACCTGCGCCGGCTGGGCACGGGCCACCGCAAATACGGCACCGTCCCCCAGCACTACCCGGTGGTCGGCGAGGCGCTGATCGGGGCGCTGGCCCGGTACGCGGAGCACAGCTGGGGCCCGGAGACGGAAGCCGCGTGGGTGCGGGCGTACACCTCGATCTCCCAGATCATGATCGACGCCGCGGCGGAGGACGAGCTGAGCTCCCCGGCGTGGTGGCAGGCGGAGGTGGTCTCCCACGAGCTGCGGACCGCGGACATAGCCGTGCTCACCGTCCGCCCCGACCAGCCGTACGCCTTCCTGGCGGGCCAGTACGCGAGCCTGGAGACCCCGTGGTGGCCACGGGTGTGGCGGCACTACTCCTTCGCGTCGGCGCCGCGCCCCGACGGGCTGCTGTCCTTCCACGTGAAGGCCGTCCCGGCGGGCTGGGTCTCCAACGCGCTGGTGCGCCACGCCCGCCCCGGCGACGTCCTGCGGCTGGGCCCGCCCGCCGGGTCGATGGTGGTCGACCACAGCACCGACAACGGCATGCTGTGCCTGGCCGGGGGCACCGGTATCGCGCCCATCAAGGCGCTGATCGAGGACGTCGCCGAGCACGGGGAGCGGCGCCCGGTGGAGGTGTTCTTCGGGGCGCGCAGCGACAGCGGTCTCTACGACAAGGACACGCTCCTGGGGCTGCAGCGTTCGCACCCCTGGCTGTCGGTGCGCCCGGTGGTCGGTGACGGTCTGGCCGGCCAGCTGCCGCAGGCCATCGGTGAGCACGGCCCCTGGAACTCGTACGACGCGTACATCTCGGGACCGCCCGGGATGATCCGCAGCGGTGTGGACGCCCTGAAGCGGATCGGGATCCCCGAGGGGCGGATCCGGCACGACGCGCTGGAGGAGCTGGCGGGCGTCGCCGGCTGAGACCGGTCCCGCCCGCCGGGAGTCCCGGCGCCCGCGGACTCAGCCCAGGTCGGGCGCGTGCATCGCGCGGACGCCTTCGATGTTGCCGTCGAGATAGTGCCGCAGCGACAGTGGGACCAGGTGGACGGCGGCGATGCCGACACGGCTGAAGGGCACCCGGACGATCTCGTACTCGCCCTCGGGGTGCTCGACCTCGGGGCCGTGCCGGAGGCTGGTGTCCATCGATTCGAGCCGGCAGACGAAGAAGTGCTGCACCTTCACGCCCGTCACCCCGCCGTCGGCGATGTGCTCGACGGTGTCGACGAAGCAGGGCACCACATCAACGATCTTCGCGCCGAGTTCCTCATGGACCTCGCGGTGGAGGGCGTCGACGACGGTGGCGTCCGAGGCCTCCACTCCCCCGCCGGGGGTGAGCCAGTACGGGTCGACGCCGGGCTTGGTGCGTTTGATCAGGATCAGGTCGTCACCGTCGAGCAGGATCGCGCGGGCGGTGCGTTTGACCACGGGACGTTCGGTCATGGGGAAAGAGTGGCCCAGTCCCGCGCTTCTGAAACGCGTCGGCGACTACCAGAGCGCGGCCGCCCGCAGCAGCCGGTCGTGTGCGCGGCCGAGGTGCGCGAGGGCGAGGCTTCCGGTGCGTACGGCCAGGAACCAGGTCCGCAGCGGCGGTACCTGCGGCTCCAGCAGGGCGACCACCCGCCCGTCGGCCAGGGCGTCCTGGCACAGGTACCGGGGCAGGACGGCGAACCCGGCACCCGCCCCGACGCACTCCAGCACGGCCCGCAGGTCGGGCACGACGACGGTGGCCGCGGCCGTGGGCCGGGTGTCGAAGACGGCGTTCCAGTAGCGGCTGACCAGCGGCAGGGACTCGTGGACCTCGACCACCGGGATGCCGTCGAGGGCGGCCGGCCCCTTGCCCCGCAGCACCCCCGGATCGACGAGCGCCGCCCAGTAGGGCGCGGCGACGAGGACGTGCTCCTCGTCGCACAGGGCGGTGGCCGTGAAGAGCCCGCCGCGCGGGCGGGCGGTGGTGACGACCAGGTCGTGGTGGCCGGCCGCGAGCCCTTCCAGGCAGTCCTCGGCATCGGCGACCAGCGAGGTGCGCAGGGTCTGGCCCTGACCGACCAGGGGGGCCAGCGCGGGCAGCACCCGCAGGCACAGGAATTCGGGAGGTCCCGCCACGTGCAGGGTGCGCGAGTGCCCGGCCGCCTCCCGCTCGGTCTCGGCGATCTGCAGCAGGGCGTCGAGGTGCGGGGCGGCCTTGTGGGCCAGCTCGTCTCCGACGGCGGTCGGGGTCACCCCCCGCGCCCGGCGGTGGAACAGCGGGCGTCCGATCTGGCGTTCGAGGGAGCGGATCTGGGAGGTGACGGCGGGCTGGGACAGCCCGAGCAGCGCGGCGGCCCTCGTGAAAGAGCCGGCCCGGTGCACCGCGACGAAGGTGCGCAGCAGGGCCAGGTCCATGGCCTCCCCTCCCCGGTGAGGCCCTCAACTATAAATATGTCGATAGGTCCCTGTCGTTACCGTGATTGGACTCTGACAGAGAGTCAATTAGCCTTGTCCGCGTGGTTCTTCACCCATGGAACCCGGGGCGGTCCGAGCCACTAGGGGGGAGGCTCGGACCGTCTGCTCAGGAGTCCGCCGAGGCTCCGGCCAGGGCGATGTCCAGGGCGGCGAGCACATCCGCGACCAGGTCCTCGGTGTCCTCGACCCCGGCGGAGAACCGGATGAAGCCCTCCGGCACCGCGTCCCCGCCCCACCGGCCGCGCCGTTCCGCCGTGGAGCGCACTCCACCGAAACTCGTGGCGTCCTCGACCAGCCGCAGAGCACGCATGAACCGTTCCGCGTGCGCCTTGTCGGGCAGCGTGAAGGAGACCACCGACCCGTAGCCCCACATCTGCCGGGCTGCGTTCTTGTGGGAGGGGTCGTCCGGCAGCCCCGGGTGGCGCAGACCGCGCACCTCCGCCCGCGCGGTCAGCGCCTCGGCGAGTGCCGAAGCGTTGGCCCACTGCCGGTTCGTGCGCAGGCTCAGGGTCGCCAGCGAGCGGTGCGCGAGCCAGGCCTCCATGGGTCCTGGGATGGCACCGACGATCTTGCGCCACGCACGCACGCCCGCGGCGAGCTCCGGGTCGCGGCACACGACGTATCCGAGCAGTACGTCGCCGTGGCCGGTCAGGCCCTTGGTCCCGCTGGCGACGGAGAAGTCCGCGCCGAGCTCCAGCGGTCGCTGCCCGAGCGGGGTGGCGAGCGTGTTGTCGACGGCGACCAGGGCGCCGGTGGCGTGCGCCGCGTCGGCCAGCCGCCGTACGTCGCACACGTCGAGCCCGGGGTTGGACGGGGTCTCGATCCACAGCAGCCGTGCCCCGTCGAGCACGTCGAGCTGGGCGTCACCGGCGGTCGCCGCCGTGCGGACCTCCACCCCGTACGCCCGGAGCTGCTCGTGCACCAGGGGCAGCGCCTGGTAGCCGTCGTCGGGCAGGACGACGGTGTCCCCGGCCCGCACCCGGGAGAGCAGGACGGCGGAGACCGCCGCCATGCCGGAGGCGAAGACGACCGCCTCGGCGGACGCGTCGCCGGGCGCCTCCAGTTCGGCGATGGCCCGCTCCAGCAGGGTCCAGGTGGGGTTCGTGTCGCGGCCGTAGGTGTACGGGCCCTCGACGTCACCGGGCAGGTGGAAGTGCGCGGCGAAGACCGGTCCCGGCAGGGGCGGTTCGTTCTTGACGGGCTCGGGCAGCCCGGCGCGCACCACCCGGGTGCCGTCGCCGAGCGGTCGCGCGGCCGGGTCCGGGTGTGCCGGGTCCGGGTCTGCCGGGTCCGGGTGTGCCGGGTCCGTACGCATCGCGTCCGCGCGCTCGGGGCCGGTGCTCATGCCGCACACTCCGCGACCGCCGCGCGCACGGCCGCCAGCAGCCCGGGACCGGCGGCCTCGACCAGTTCCAGGCACTCCTCGAAGCCGTCCAGGGAGCCGTAATACGGATCCGGTACGTCCATCTCCCCTTCCGCCGCGGCCGGGTCGTACGAGCGCAGCAGGCGCACCTTGGCCGCGTCCTCGGCGGTCGGGGCGAGCCGGCGCAGATCGCGCAGGTGCCCGGCGTCGAGCGCGATGACGAGGTCGAGGCGGGCGAACCAGTCCGCCCGGAACTGCCGGGCCCGGTGGTCCTGCGCGTACCCGGCGTCCGCGAGGACGGAGACCGTGCGCGGGTCGGCGCCGTCCCCCTCGTGCCAGCCGCCGGTGCCCGCGCTGTCCACCTCGACGAGGTGGTCCAGGCCGGCCTCGGCCACCTGGGCCCGGAAGACGGATTCGGCCATCGGCGAGCGGCAGATGTTGCCGGTACAGACGAAGCACACGCGGTACATGGGACTCCTGTTCGGTCCTTCTTCGGCTCTGTCGGGCCCTGTTCAGCCCCGGGACGCTTCCGCGTCGGCCCCGCTTCAGTCCCTGTCGAGGACCAGGTTCGCCGCCCAGGAGACGATGGAGATGATCAGGGCGCCGACGACGGCGGTCCAGAAGCCCTCCACGTGGAAGTCGAGGCCGACCTTTCCGGACACCCACGAGGTCAGCAGCAGCATCAAGGCGTTCACGACCAGCGTGAACAGCCCGAGGGTGAGGATGAACAATGGCAGCGACAGCAGCTTCACGATCGGCTTGACGATGCTGTTGACCAGCCCGAAGACCACCGCCACCAGCAACAGGGTGAGTGTCTTCCCGCCGTTGGTGGGGCTGGTGAGCTGGATGTCGTCGATCAGGAACCAGGCCACGGCCAGGGCCACCGCGTTGGCGATCGTCTTAATTACGAAGGTCATGGGACCGATCGTTGCAGAGAAGAAGGGGCACGAGGAGTATGAAGGCCTTCCGGCTTGACGAACTGGAAGCGGAACGCGCCGCGAACGACGGGGCGTACCTGCAGTTTCTGCGCGAGCGGAACATGTCGGTCGGGCTGTACGCGCTCGACGCCGGCCAGAGCGACCCGCAGTCCCCGCACCGTCAGGACGAGGTGTACTTCGTCGTCAGCGGCCGGGCCTCGATCACCGTCGGGGACGAGACGACGATGGTGGCGCGTGGCAGTGTCGTCTACGTGCCGGCCGGGGTGCCGCACAAGTTCCACCACATCACCGAGGACCTGAAGGTGATGGTGGTCTTCTCACCGCCGGAGGGCTGATCCCCCTAGGGGGCGGATCAGGGGACTCCAAGGGCTTCGGGCGGCCCATTCCCCTCCCCGCCCTCCTAGCATCGAAGGCAGGAAGTCACAGACCAGGAAGAGGTTGAGGCCATGAACGGCATCCGGGAGATATTCGCAGGCATGCCCTGGTGGGTGAAGTGGGTGGCGGTTCCGCTGCTGGCCCTCTTCGTCTTCGGTGGCCTCATCACCGCGCTGGTCGGTTTCGTCTTCAAGGCACTGCTGTTCGTCGCCCTCGTCGCCGGCCTGATCTTCGTCGTGAAGCGCTTCACCGGCGGGGGCTCCGCCAAGTCCTCGGGGAGTGGCTGGTAGTCCGCACAGCGGTTAACCCACCTGGGGGAACGTGGCCCGGGAAACCTCTCGGGCCCAGGCATGCGGTGGATAGAGTGACGACCCGTGCCGTCCCTGGGCGCAGCCCCCGATGAACCGCGCTGACCAGCGGTGATGCGGACAGCTGCCGAGTTACGACGCCCAGGAGACGCGGACGCGCGGGGGCGGCCCCCGCAGGACGGGCCCGCGAGGCCCGCCGCCACGCCTGGGGGTGAGCTTTGGCAGCGGTTCACAATGCCGGTGTGCCGACTCTGATCGGTTCGGTGCAGAGGGCGCTGAGACTGCTGGAAGCGGTGGGATCCCATAGCGAGGGAGCCCCGGCCAAGCAGCTCGCGCGCGAGGCCGGGCTCCCGCTACCCACCGCGTACCACCTGCTGCGCACCCTGACCCACGAGGGCTATCTGCGGCGCGAGAGCGGAGTCTTCGTTCTCGGCGACGCCGCCGAGCGGCTGGCCGGTGGTGGATTGCAGCAGAAACGTCGCAGCATGATCCTCGACTCGCTCGCCCACTTCCGCGACACCGTCGGGGCGCCCGTCTACTTCGCGGTCTACCGCGAAGGCGAGATCGAGATCGTGGGGGTCTCGGACACTCCCGACAACCCCGCCTGCCAGGAGTGGGCCGACTTCCGCAGGACGGGCCACGCGCACGCCATCGGGCAGTGCCTGCTCGGCCAGCTCGACGAGGACGCCCGCCGGGACTACTACGACCGGCACCCGGTCGACGCGCTCACCCCGTACACGGTGCGGGACATGCGCGCGCTGGAGCAGCGCATCGGCTCGATGCGGCTCATGCAGCCGGTGATCGAGCGTCAGGAGTACGCCCTCGGAACGGTGTGCGCCGCCATCCCGATTACAGCGGGTGACATCGCCGCGACCATGGCCATTTCGCTCCCCTTGCACCAACAAGACCGATTGCTCTATGCGGTTGGGCGGCTGCGGAGTGAAGTAGGCGCGCTGTTGAGCACCCTCTCCTTCTCTATCAGTATCTGAAAACTCACTCCTTGTGATCTGCTAGCGCTTCCACCACCCTTGTCAAGAGGGCCTTGGGGGACCATTCCTGGCCACTTCCAACACTGCGGGGTAGGAAATGCGCGAGTCGGTACAGGCAGAGGTCATGATGAGCTTCCTCGTTTCCGAGGAGCTCGCGTTCCGCATCCCGGTGGAGCTCCGGTACGACGCCGGTGATCCCTACGCGGTCCGCCTGACCTTCCACCTTCCCGGAGACGCCCCGGTGACCTGGGCGTTCGGCCGGGAGCTCCTCCTCGACGGGATCAACAAGCCCTGTGGCGACGGGGACGTGCACATCGCCCCCACCGACCCCGACGAGCTCTCCGACGTCCACATCCGGCTCCAGGTCGGTGGCGACCGGGCGCTGTTCCGGGCCGGCGCGGCGCCGCTGGTGGCCTTCCTGGACCGGACCGACCGGCTGGTTCCGCTCGGTCAGGAGCGCACGCTGGGTGACTTCGAGGAGAACCTCGACGAAGCGCTCGGCAAGATCCTGGCCGAGGCACGGCAGAACGAGCAGAACGCGGGCTGAGCCGCCGCGTGTGCGCGGCCGGCGTCAGCGCTTGCGCCTGCGGCCCCGCCCGCCGCGGCCCGGTGCGGCGGGCGCCCGGCCGCCGGCACCGGTGGCCGCGGATGCCGGCCGGTCGGCCGACACCACCAGCGCGGCCAGTGCCGTCGTCACCGGCACCGAGGCCACGAGCCCGATCGAGCCGACCAGGGTCCGTACGATCTCCTCCGCGATCAGCTCGCTGTTGGCCACCGCCCCCACGCTGCTGTTCGCGATCGAGAACAGCAGCAGCAGCGGCAGCGCGGCGCCCGCGTACGCCAGCACCAGGGTGTTGACCACCGACGCGATGTGGTCGCGGCCGATCCGGATCGCCGCCCGGTACACCGCGCGCGGCCCCATCTCCGGGTCGGCCTGGTGCAGCTCCCACACCGCCGAGGTCTGGGTGACCGTCACGTCGTCGAGCACACCCAGCGATCCGATGATGACGCCGGCGAGCAGCAGACCGCTCATGTCGATGTCCGGGTACAGCCCGTGGATCAGCCCGGTGTTGTCGTCGGTGTTGCCCGACAGGAACGCCCAGTCGATGAGGACCGAGCCCATGACCCCGATCAGCAGGAGCGAGACGAGCGTGCCCAGGACCGCCACCGAGGTCCGGGCGGTCAGCCCGTGGCACATGTAGAGCCCGATCAGCATGATCGCGCTGGCCCCGATCACCGCCACCAGCAGCGGATTCGAGCCCTGCAGGATGGCGGGGAGGATGAACATCGTCAGGATCGCGAAGCTGACCGCGAGCGCGACGAGCGCGAAGAACCCGCGCATCCGGCCGACCACCACCACGACCAGGGCGAAGACGCCGGCCAGCAGCGCGATCGGGAACTTCCGGTTCACGTCGATGACGGAGTACTGCAGGTCCTGCGGCGCGTCCGGCGCGTAGGCGACGACGACCTCCTGCCCGTTCTCCAACTGCCGCGGTGCGCCCGGCTGCACGATCTCGACGAAGGTCCGCCCCTTGTCGGGACCGGTGCCGACCTCGATGGTCGCCTTCTTGCACTCGCCGGTCCGGGCCGCCTGCGCCTCGCGCCCCTGGGGGGTGGTGGGGTTGGCCGTCGACGGCACCTGTGCGGCGTTCACCGATTTGCAGTCGACATTCTCCAGCGCGACGACCTTGGCCTGCTGGGTCTGCCGGTCGAAGCCCACCCCGGTGCGCTCGTGTCCCGGGGCACCGCCGGGCCAGAGCATCGCCATGCCCACGAAGACAGCGACGGCGAACGGGATCAGTACCGCCGCGATGACCTTGCGCAGGTGCTTCGAGACCGGGGCGGCCGGCCCGTGCCCATGGCTGTGCCCATGGCTGTGTCCGTTGCCGTGCCGGTTGCCGTGCCCGTGGCTGTGACTGCTGGGGTCGGTGGGTCGGCCGGGCTCGGTGGGGGGCTGCGGGGAGGATGTCACAGGCAGATCATCGCAAGAGATGAGAGGGCCCACTGTTCAGCACGCCACACAGGACGCTAGCGTGGGGGCACCTTTGCACAACGCGGGAGCTCGGAGCACCGGGCTGAGAGGGCGCTGATCACCGTACGCGCATCACATGTATGCGTACGGGAGGAGGCTGCGCCGACCGCCGAACCTGTTACCGGGTAATGCCGGCGTAGGGAGATAGGTCTCATGACCATTCAGGACGCAACGACGCCTGCCGTCAGCCAGGACGGCACCGGCGGGGAACAGCGCCAGCCGGGCTGGCACAAGGGGTACGTCGCGGGCTCCCGCCCCGACATCCGGGTGCCGGTACGCCAGGTCCACCTCACCAACGGCAAGGACGTGACGCTCTACGACACGTCCGGTCCGTACACCGACCCGCAGATCGAGACGGACGTCCGCCGCGGCCTCGCGCCCCTGCGCGAGAACTGGATCATCGGCCGCGGCGACACCGAGGAGTACGCGGGACGCCCCGTGCGCCCCGAGGACGACGGCATCAAGCACACCTCGCCCCGCGGCGGCCTCAAGAACCTCGACGCGGTCTTCCCCGGCCGCCCGCGCCAGCCCCGCCGGGGCCGGGGCGGGGCCGCCGTCACGCAGCTCGCGTACGCCCGCCGCGGCGAGATCACCCCGGAGATGGAGTACGTCGCGATCCGCGAGAACGTCTCCCCCGAGGTCGTCCGCGAGGAGATCGCCGCGGGCCGCGCCGTGCTCCCGGCGAACGTGAACCACCCCGAGATCGAGCCGATGATCATCGGCAAGCGCTTCCTGGTGAAGGTCAACGCCAACATCGGCAACTCCGCGGTCACCTCCTCCATCGAGGAGGAGGTCGACAAGATGACCTGGGCGACCAAGTGGGGCGCCGACACGGTCATGGACCTCTCCACCGGCCGCAACATCCACACCACGCGCGAGTGGGTGCTGCGCAACTCCCCCGTCCCGATCGGCACCGTGCCCCTCTACCAGGCCCTGGAGAAGGTCGACGGCCGCGCCGAGGACCTGACCTGGGAGATCTACAAGGACACGGTCATCGAGCAGGCCGAGCAGGGCGTCGACTACATGACGGTCCACGCCGGCGTGCTGCTGCCGTACGTGCCGCTGACCGCCCGCCGCAAGACCGGCATCGTCTCGCGCGGCGGCTCGATCATGGCCGCGTGGTGCCTGGCGCACCACAAGGAGAACTTCCTCTACACGCACTTCGAGGAGCTCTGCGAGATCCTCGCGACGTACGACGTCACGTACTCCCTCGGCGACGGCCTGCGCCCCGGCTCCATCGCGGACGCCAACGACGCGGCGCAGTTCGCGGAGCTCAAGACGCTGGGCGAGCTGAACACGATCGCCAAGCGGCACAACGTGCAGACCATGATCGAGGGCCCGGGCCACGTCCCGATGCACAAGATCAAGGAGAACATCGACCTCCAGCAGGAGATCTGCGAGGAGGCCCCATTCTACACGCTGGGCCCGCTCACCACGGACGTCGCCCCGGCGTACGACCACATCACCTCGGGCATCGGCGCCGCGATGATCGCCTGGTGGGGCACCGCGATGCTCTGCTACGTCACGCCCAAGGAGCACCTGGGCCTGCCCAACCGCGACGACGTGAAGACCGGTGTCATCACGTACAAGATCGCGGCACACGCGGCCGACCTGGCCAAGGGCCACCCGGGGGCCCAGGAGTGGGACGACGCGCTGTCGGACGCCCGCTTCGAGTTCCGCTGGGAGGACCAGTTCAACCTGGCCCTGGACCCGGACACGGCGCGCGAGTTCCACGACGAGACGCTTCCGGCGGAGCCGGCCAAGACCGCGCACTTCTGCTCGATGTGCGGTCCGAAGTTCTGCTCGATGAAGATCAGCAGAAGCATCACTGAGCAGTTCGGCGGCGAGGCGGACGCCACCGCGGAGGAGATCGAGGCCGGGATGCTGGAGAAGTCGAAGGAGTTCGCGGCTTCCGGCAACCGCGTCTACCTTCCGCTGGCCGACTGACCTGCGCAAACGAGGCCGGCCGACGACATCCGGGGGGAGTCGTCGGCCGGCCTTCGTCTTTCGTTGGGCTGATCCAGCTGACAGCAGACGCCCAGTCAGTGCACGGCCCTCTCCCATGCCACCCCTACGTGAGGCAGACCACCTCGACCCGCTGGACCAGGTTGTTGCCGAAGCCGCCGCGGTTCCAGGAGGCCGCGAGCGGCTGGGTGTGCCCGGCGGCGTCGGTGGCGCGGACGGTGAGGCGGAACGAGCCCGGCGTCGCCGTCCAGCTGGTGTGCCACGCGGCCCACGCCCAGGGCCGTGCCGGGTCGGCGGTCACCTCGGCGTCGGCCCAACTCTCCTCGCCGTCGCTACTGACCTCCACGCGGACCACCGGGCCGTGCCCGGACCAGGCGCGCCCGGCGATCGGGACGGGTCCGGGCCGGACGACTCGGGTGCGGGACATGAAGTCGGGGAAGCCGGGCGGGATCATCAGGGCACGAGGCGCGATGACCTCCACGGGCTCCCCCGGCTCGTCCGGGGTCTGCCGGTAGCGGTAGGCGACGGCCTGCTGGAAGCCGGTGAAGGGGGTGTCGGTGACGGTGATGTCACGCAGCCACTTGACGCTCGCCATGCCGTACCAGCCGGGCACGACAAGGCGCAGCGGGTGGCCGTGCTGGGGCGGCAGCGGAGCGCCGTTCATGGCGTACGCCACCAGCACGCCCTGGGCCGGATCGGTCGCCATGTCGAGCGGGAGGCCGCGCTGGTAGTCCTGTTCGGTGCCGCGTTCGACACCGTGGTCCGCGCCGGTGAATACGGCCTCGACGGCGCCCTCGACGGTTCCCGCCTCGGCGAGCAGGTCGGCCAGCGGGACGCCGGTCCAGTCGGCGGTGCCGACGGCCTCGACGAGCCAGGGCTGGCTGACGGGGCGGGGCGCGAGCCGGGCCCGGCCGTTGCCCGCGCACTCCAGGGTGACTCGGTGGGTGACCGGCGGACGCGCCCGCAGGGCCGTCAGGTCGAGGGAGAGGGGGCGGCGGACGAGTCCTCCGACCGTGAGCCGCCACGCGTCGGCGTCGGCAGAGGGGATGTCGTAGTGGACCAGGACGTAGTGGAGGCCGGGCGGGCTGGTGTCGTAGCGCAGGGCTTCGAGTGGTAGGCCGTGGTTGCGGGCGGCGAGGGCCAGCTCCGCGGTGCTGATCCCCTCGTCGAGTCCGGCCACGCGGCCCGGCGCGCTGACGTCCCTGAGATCCGGGATGCCGTCCATGTCTTCATGATGCGCCTCCGTCCGGCTCCTCTCATCCGCTGGCCTCCCGCCGGCACTCGGCCCTGGCCGTAGTTACAGGGGGGCGCCTGTTTGCTGGGCTGCTCGGAGGCGCTCGACCTGCCTGGTGATGAGGTCGGGCGGGAAGGAGGCGGTCCCGCCCACGTTGAGCGCGGTGAAGGACGCAATGGTGTTGCCGGTCCGGACGACGACGACCGTCTCGTTCCGGTCTCCCCCGCGCTCGGCGCCCAGCGGGATGGTCTCCGTGAAGCTGACCGCCTCGTCCCCGAATGATGGAGCCGGCCCCGGGGCGACCGTGGCGGTGAACTTTCCGGCCCAAGCCTCGCCGTCGTAGGTCCGGCAGGAGGAAAGCGACTGCCTGAGATCAGCGAATCGCTGCTCGGCTCTGCCGTTCTCATAGGAGGCGAGGGTTGAGCCGCCGCCCCAGATGTCGTCGTCCCAGTTGAAGGTCTGGAAGACGTGGGCGAGTGAACCCTTGGCATTGACCACGTCAATCAGCGTTTGACAGGAGGGGACAGAGGCTGGTGCGAAGGAAGGCCCGCTGCCCTCCGGCCCGGGTTCACGCACTTCGATGATGCCGTCGCGTACCTGTGGGACTTCGCCACTCTTGAAGGCGGCAGACTTCAGCTGCGCCAGTGTCAGAGGCGCCGCCGCAGCGTTGGGTGAGGACGACGCGGAAGGCGGTGGCTCACTCGGGGTGTTCGACGGGGGCGTTGTGGTGCATCCCGCTGCTGCGAACAGGGTTGCGATGGCAGCTGTCGGCAGCAGCCATCGCGTACGGGCGTGCAGGGGTCCCCCGGACTCGTGCGGATGAGAGATCGACGTTAGCGAGTGAGATGCCTGCTCACCAGCACTTTCCGATGAAGAATGCTGCCTGGAGATGTGCTCGATGAAGATCTCGCAGGACATCCGGCGTGAGCACGGCGGCGACCTGAAGGCGGACGAGATCCAGGCGGGCATGGCGGAGAAGTCCGCCGAGTTCGCCGCTGCCGGAAACCGCGTCGACCTGCCGCTGGCGGACTGACGCGGACCGACTGGGGGGAGTGCTGCTCCCGGAGGAACACCGTTCCCCGGGAGCAGCACCGTTTCCGCGCCGGCTCAGGGTCTTGCTCCGGACCCCGGGGTCGCGCCGTCACATCCGCGGGCCCTGGGCCGGTACGGCCAGGCGTTCCGCCGCGAAGACCCGGTTGGCCAAGGTCTGCCGACGGTAGGTCTCGGGCAGGTCGGGCAGGTCCAGCAGCCGGTCGCAGGCCGCGAGCGAGGCGGCCGGGTCGCCCACCCAGTACGCGGTGATCGAGTGCTCGAAGAGCAGCCCCCAGCGGTACACCCAGGGCTGGGTGAACAGCAGGTCGTCGGGGGCCGGCCGGTCCAGGCCGGCGCTGTTGAGGGCGTGGGCCGCGTGGTGACGGCCCCGCTGCCGGAGCCGGGAGGCCAGTTCGTAGCAGGCCTCCAGGCGTTCGGGGCGGGCTTCCCAGGCCCGGGTCAGCGCGTCCATCGCCGCCGGCCAGTCGCCGGCGTCCGCGTGCAGCACCCCGGCCTGGAGCAGGGCGAAGTAGACCTCCTCGGCCCAGCCGCCCATCGTCGCGCGCCGCTCGTACAGGCGGATCGCCCCGGCGGTGTCGCCCAGGTCGCGCAGCGTCTGGGCGAGGTAGAAGACGGTGCGGGTGTTGGACGGGTCGCGGCGCAGCTCGGCGCCGAGCAGCCGCGCGTCGCGCTCGAACTTGTCGTGGCGCGAGCCGCCGTCGGCGTGGTCCTCGATGACGAGGGCGTCCAGGTTCCGCTCGGAGTCCTCGCCCTCGCAGGTGAGGTACTCGTGGGTGACGCCCTCGTAGCGCCAGGCCAGGGAGCCGCGGACCAGCCGCTTGATGCGGTACTCGGTGGGGCCCGCGTGGCGCAGCATGTACGCGTCGGCGGTGAGCGGGGGCAGCGGGCCGGACCGGCGTACGACCAGGTCGGCGTCGAGCAGCAGCAGGTAGTCGGCCTTGCCGCGGGCGTGGGCGATGTTGAGGCTGCGGTTGTGGCCGAAGTCGACCCAGGGTTCCTCGTGCAGCTCACCGGGGATGCCGCGCAGGGTGGTGCGGATGAGGTCCTGGGTGCCGTCGGTGGAACCGGTGTCGGAGATGACCCAGGTGTCGATGAGGTCGCGTACGGAGCTCAGGCAGCGCTCGATGACGGCGGATTCGTTCTTCACGATCATGCACAGGCAGATGGTCGGTTTCACGGCCGGTGACCCTAGGGACGCCCGTGCCCGCCGGGCGGGCGGCTCGCCGGGGCCGGGCCGGTGGCCGCCGCGGACGCACCCGAGTGGCGGCGAGCCGCTGGTCCGTTCCGTTGACGGATGAGCGAGGCGTCGTGTCCATGGCTTCCGTGCTCCACAGGATGTGCCCCGGTAAGTCATTCGATCCGGTTTTCCCAAGGAGTGGCGTATGCGTCCCGTGAGTCCTGAGGACAGGACCCGTTCCTCGCTCGGCCCGTTGCCCCGGCGCGGCCGCTGGCTCGCCGGTGGCACTCTCGCGTCGGTGGCCCTGGTGCTGGCGGGCGTCACCTTCCCCGCCGTCGCCGCACCATCCCTCGCCTCGCCCCAGGACAAGCGGTGCAAGTCGTCGCACCACAAGCCGGAGCACTACGACGATGACGACAAGGCGAAGAAAGCGGCGGCCAAGAAGCCCGCCAAGAAGGCCACGAAGAGGGCGGCCGAGGCGCCGGCGCAGCAGCAGATGTCGTACGACAAGTGCAAGGTCGGCCCGACCGGTCCCCGCGGCCCGAAGGGCGACAGGGGTCCGCGTGGTCCGCAGGGCGAGCAGGGCGACCAGGGCGACCCGGGCGAGCAGGGCCGGCGGGGTCCCACCGGCCCGACCGGCCCGCAGGGCGACCCGGGCGAGCAGGGCCGGCGGGGCCCGACCGGTCCGACGGGTCCGCAGGGCGAGCAGGGCCCCCGGGGCTTCACCGGTCCGACGGGTCCGCAGGGTGAGCCGGGCCCGTGCTCGGACGTGGACGCCGTCGTCGTCGGTGGCATCGAGGGGCACGAGGTCAAGTCCGTCCTCACCGGGGGCCGGACCTACGTGGGTCTGCGCGAGCTCTCCCCGACGACCAACTGGATCTGGTACGACCTGACCGACACGGAATCGCCGGACGGCCGGCCGACGTACCCGCGTTCGGCGTGCGCCACCGCCGTCTCGGCGGCCGACGGCATTGTCCACGTCGAGGTTCTCACCCGTGAGGGCGAGGTCTGGGAGACGCTCTGCCGGATCAACACCACGACGAACCCGGACTCCCTGACCTGCAACGAGCAGTGGAGCCGGCTGCCCAGCCAGCCCGACCCGGGCGACCCGCCGCCGCTCGCGCGCTTCGGTGACCAGCCCTCCCGCCCGGCCGACCCCAACCACGCCCCCAAGGCGATGAAGTAGCCGACCGGGCCGCAGGGCCTACCGCGGCTCGGTCTCCGGGCCGCCGAAGTCCGGACTGGTGAAGTCCGGAGGCGTGTAGCCGGGCCGGGTTCCCTGTGAGGGGGAGCCCGGACTGGTGAAATCGGGCCGGGTGTACCCCAGGTTGGGGATGCGCCCGGCCCCCGGCGTGCGGGGCACCGGGAACCCGGTGCCCGAGCTCGGGTCGGCCAGCGCGTCCCGCAGGAACGGCACGATGCCGCGCTCCAGCAGCGCGTGCCGCCAGGCCTCCTTGGCCCGTGAGACCTCCTCGGGCACCGCCTCGGCCACGTCCGCCGCGACCTCCGTGGCACTGTTGCGCACGGCCGTCACGAGCAGTCCGACCGCCGCGCAGAGGATCGCCGCCGCGGTCAGCGCGCCGAAGAGCCAGCCGGCCGTCAGCATGGTGTCGGCGAAGGCCGGTTCGGGCTCGATCAGCTTCAGGATGTAGCCCACCAGCAGGAAGATCAGCATGGCGGTGCCCGCCAGGACCGGCGCGAGGACCGCCACCACGGCGCTGACCCCCGCCCCGCCGCCGCCGTCCCCGTCGTCCTCCTCGGCACGTGACGGCGCGAGCGGTTCGTCGCGCAGCTCCTCGCGGACCTTCACGTAGTGGTCGTACTCGGCGGCGGCCGCGGCCGTCAGCAGGGCCTGGGCGCCGATCGCCATCGTGCGCAGCTGTTCGGCGTTCAGCCGTTCGCCCAGGGTGGCGAGCTCGGGCCGGTCGTGCGCGGTGCGCAGCGCCTCGTCGAGGAGCCGGTCGAACTCCGGACGGTCCTCGGTCAGCAGATGCGGAGCGCTGGTCATGTGCATCCCCCGATGCTCCGCGTGGGCCGGTTTGCCCGCGTAGACCGGGCACCGGCACAAACGGAGGAGAGCCTGCTACGGATACGAGCGATGGTAGAGCGACTGCACCGTACGGTGACAGGGGCTTCGGAGAATTACCCCGGTCCGTGAACGCTCAGTCGCGCAGCGGTAGTTGCACGACCAGCAGTTTTCCGGCCATCGTGACGCCGCCGTCCATCGCGATGGCGAGCCCGTCCGCGTACACGTGCGGGCCGTCGACGGCCTCCGGGCCGCGGCTCTCGTCGCCGTCCTCGGTGCCGACCTCGCCCAGCAGGTAGGGGATCGGGCTGTGCCCGTGGACGACGCGGCCGCCGCCGTACGTGCTCAGCAGCTCGCGTACGGCGTCCGGGCCGCTCTCCTCGTCACGGAAGGCGAAGCGCTTGGTGAACTTCCGGAACAGGTCCCACGTGATCTCGGCGTCGTTGCGGTTGAGCAGCTCGTGGACGGTGTCGTTGACGTCCGCGATGGAGTCGCCGTAGTCGAGGTAGGCGGTGGTGTCGGAGTGCAGCAGCAGGTGCCCCTCCTCCAGGGCGGCCGCGTCCAGGCGCGACATCCACTGCAGGTGTACGTCCTCCAGCCGGTCCATGTCGGCGCGCTGGCCCCCGTTGAGCAGCCAGGCCGCCTGGAAGGTGGCGGTGCCGGCGCCGGACTGGATGGGCGTGTCGCCGAACCGCTTGGCGCCGATGAGCAGGAGCTCGTGGTTGCCCATGAGGGCCTTGCAGTAGCCGCCGGCCGCGGCGGCCTCGGCGGAGAGCCGCATGACGAGGTCGATGACGCCGATGCCGTCGGGGCCGCGGTCGGTGAAGTCGCCGAGGAACCAGAGCCGGGCGTTGCCGGCCGACCAGTGGCACTCGGCGTCGATGAGGGACTGCGCCTGGAGTTCGGCGATCAGCTCGTCGAGGTAGCCGTGGACGTCGCCGACGACGTACAGGGGGCCGGGACCGCCGGAGCGCTCGTCCTGGGCGGTGTAGTGGACCTGGACCGTGTCGCCGGGGCCGCCCGCGGCGCGGGTGATCACGGGGAGGTCCCGCTGGGTGGGCGTGTAGCCGTCGGGGTCCGCCGGGTCCTCGGCGGGCGGGGCGGCCGGGGCCGCGGGCGCGGCCGGCTCGGTGCCGTGGGGGGCGTACGGGGGCGTGTAGTCGGGGGCGTACCCGGGGCGCGGCGGGACGGGTGCGCTCTCGTCGTAGTACGCCGGGTACTCGCCGTAGACGGGACTCTCGTCGGGGTGCCCGCCGGACTCGGCGTACGCAGCGGTCCGGGGCGCGGGGACCGTGAAGTCCCGCAGCGTCTCCGTCCGCATCGCGGGTCCCTGACCGGCCCCCTGAGTCATCGACCCCTCCACCACCGTCGCGCTGCCGTACACCTGCGGACCCTCCTGGCCTCCGGGCCGGAGGGTCCGTGATGTCGTGCGCCCATCATAGGAATGCGGCTCGCGCTGTGTGACGCACCAGGGGTGGTGAATCCTGACCGGAGCCGCACGTTCCTGCCGTTTTCTCCTGTTTTGGCTACTTGTCAGTTCTGTGCGGGGGAGCGGGGCGGGCTCACCGTGGTGCGCGGCTGCCTGCGCTGCGAGGACGTGCGGACGATCAGTTCGGTCGGAACGACCTGTTCGACGGGGCGCCCGGTGTCGACTCCCTCGATGGCGTCGATGAGGAGCTGGACGACGGCCGTGCCGATGCGGCGGGGCTTGAGCGAGAGGGTGGTGATGGGGGGCTCGGTGTTGGCGTACACGGTGGACTCGCTGCAGCACACCAGCAGCAGGTCGTCGGGGACGCGCAGGCCGTAGCGGCGGGCGGCCGCGAGCAGATCGGTGCCGTTGGGGTCGAAGAGCCCGTAGACGGCGTCGGGCCGGTCGGGGCGGGCGAGCAGCCGGTCGGCGGCGACGGCGCCCGCGCACGGGTCGTGCGCGGGGTAGGACTCGTAGACGGGGTCCTGGCCGACGCGTTCGCACCAGTTGAGGTACGCGGTGGTGGAGAGCCGGGTGTAGGTGTCGGTGGTGGTGCCGGTCAGCAGCCCGATCCGGCGGGCGCCGGCGGCGGCGAGGTGGTCGAGCAGGTTGAGTACGGCGGCCTCGTGGTCGTTGTCGACCCAGGCGGTGACGGGGAGCGAGCCGGCCGGGCGGCCGTCGGAGACCACCGGCAGGCCCTGCCGGATCAGCTCGCTGAGCACGGGGTCGTGGTCGGAGGGGTCGATGACGATGGTGCCGTCGAGGGCGACGTTCGACCAGACGTCATGGCGGGAGGTGGCGGGGAGGATGACCAGGGCGTAGCCGCGGGCGAGCGCGGCGGAGGTGGCGGCCCGGGCCATCTCGGCGAAGTACGCGAATTCGGTGAAGGTGAAAGGTTCATCCCCATACGTCGTCACGGTCAGGCCGATGAGGCCCGACTTGCCGGTACGGAGGGTGCGGGCGGCGGCGGAGGGCCGGTAGCCCAGCCGGTCGGCCACCTCGCGGACGTGGCGGCGAGTGGCGTCCGGCAGCCTGCCCTTGCCATTGAGCGCGTCGGAGACGGTCGTGATCGAGACGCCCGCCGCGGCGGCCACGTCCCTGATGCCGGCCCGGCCCTGCCGGCCGGCGGCCCGCCGGGTGGTCTCGGTCCGGCTCACCTGATGCTTCCCTGCTGCTGTCATGGCAGGCCGATAGTAGGGCTCGGTGGGGTGGGTGGTCCGGGCGCATATGCGCCCGTTGACAGGCACGATTCTGCATGGTTCGTCACCCCCAATGACCTTGGAAACAAAGGAACTTGGTCGCGAAGGCCATGCGGGTAGCTTGTCGTCGGGTACGAGCATGCCAAAGCGCTTTGGTCTCGGACTGGTCTCAACTCACCTGCACGAGGGACGCGCGCCACGGCGCGGGCCACCGGCGCGCGCATATATGCGCGCGCTCCCCCAGATTCCTGGCGCCCTCCATTTCCGGGCGGGCGGAATCCTCATAAGGTGAGCAGTATTGAACTGCACGGGAAGGTCGAGGAGGACCTGCGGTGAGCGAGAAGAGCCCGAAGCTGCGCGCCGAGCTGGACGGCGTCCCCACCTACAAACCGGGCAAGCCCGCCGCCTCCGGGGGCCCCGTCGCGTACAAGCTGTCCTCCAACGAGAACCCGTACCCGCCGCTGCCGGGTGTGCTGGAGAGCGCGGTCGCGGCCGCCGGGAACTTCAACCGCTACCCCGACATGGCCTGCACGGGTCTGGTCGCCGAGCTCGCGGAGCGGTTCGGGGTGCCGCTGGAGCACATCGCCACGGGCACCGGCTCGGTGGGCGTGGCCCAGTCGCTGATCCAGTCGACGGCCGGCCCGGGCGACGAGGTCATCTACGCCTGGCGGTCCTTCGAGGCGTACCCGATCATCACGCAGATCTCGGGCGCCACCGCGGTGCCGGTGCCGCTGACCGACGGTGACGTGCACGACCTGGACGCCATGGCCGACGCGATCACCGAGCGGACCCGGCTGATTTTCGTCTGCAACCCCAACAACCCCACCGGCACCGTGGTGCGCCGCGCGGAGCTGGAGCGGTTCCTGGACCGGGTGCCCGGGGACGTGCTGGTGGTGCTGGACGAGGCATACAAGGAGTTCATCCGCGACCCGGAGGTCCCGGACGGCATCGAGATCTACCGCACCCGTCCGAACGTGGCGGTGCTGCGCACGTTCTCCAAGGCGTACGGCCTGGCCGGGCTGCGCGTCGGGTTCGCCGTGGCGCACGAGCCGGTGGCCGCGGCGCTGCGCAAGACGGCGGTCCCCTTCGGCGTCAGCCAGCTCGCCCAGGACGCGGCCGTCGCCTCGCTGCGCGCGGAGGACGAGCTGCTGGGGCGGGTCGGTTCGCTGGTCTGCGAGCGCAACCGGGTCCACGAGACGCTGACGGCTCAGGGCTGGACGGTGCCGGTGAGCGAGGCGAACTTCGTCTGGATGCGGCTGGGGGAGCGGACCGCCGCCTTCGCGGCGGCCTGCGAGAAGGCCGGTGTGGTGGTCCGGCCGTTCCCGGGTGAGGGCCTGCGGATCACGATCGGTGAGACCGAGGCGAACGACCTCTTCCTGCACACGGCCGAGGCGTTCTTCAAGGAGACGGAGCGGGACGGGTCCTGATCAGGCCGGTTCCACACGTACGGGGTCGCCGTCGCGGACGGTGGCCAGCAGGCGGGGGTCGCCGTCGAGCGAGCCGAGGACGTTGCACGGGCTCGCCAGGCGGCTCTCGCCCCCGCGGGAGACGGGAGTGGGGCCGTAGGGCAGCGCGAGCGCGTCGCCCTCGGTCCAGAAGGCGACCGTGCCGGGGTCGACGACCTGTCGGGCGTCGGCCTCCAGTGCCACGGAGACGCCGGTGTCGAAGTAGACCTCCTCGCCCCAGGTGTGCGCGGAGGCGGAGATCGGGAGCGCCGCGGCGAGGGCCTTGGCGGTCGGGGTGTCGTCGAGGGTCGCGGTGAGCTGGCCGGCGGGCCAGGAGATCCGTATCTGCATGCGATTCATTCAACAATTTGTTGAAGATGTCCGCCAGGGGTGCGGTCGGGGTGTCCGACCCCGGCGGCATTCCCCGGGTGGCTCCCCCTCGCCCCTCAGGGACCCCCCCGGGTGAATGGCCCGGAATCGTGTGCGACATAATGCTTGTGAATGTGAACGCGTTCACAAGCGTGTCCCGCTTCCTCCCGGATTGGGTGGGGCATCCCCGGCACACTGCGCGCAGTGGCCCCGGCTACGCGAAGGAGAGAAGCGACGTGGATCTGGCACTGGCGCCGGAAACCCTGGCGCGATGGCAGTTCGGCATCACGACCGTCTACCACTTCCTCTTCGTTCCCCTGACGATCTCGCTGGCCGCGCTGGTCGCGGGCCTGCAGACGGCCTGGGTGCGGACCGAGAAGGAGAAGTACCTCAAGGCCACGAAGTTCTGGGGCAAGCTGTTCCTGATCAATATCGCGATGGGTGTCGTCACCGGCATCGTCCAGGAGTTCCAGTTCGGCATGAACTGGTCCGACTACTCGCGGTTCGTCGGTGACATCTTCGGAGCCCCGCTCGCCTTCGAGGCCCTGATCGCCTTCTTCTTCGAGTCCACCTTCATCGGCCTGTGGATCTTCGGCTGGGACAGGCTGCCGAAGAAGATCCACTTGGCCTGCATCTGGATGGTGTCGATCGGTACCGTGCTCTCCGCGTACTTCATCCTCGCGTCCAATTCCTGGATGCAGCACCCGGTCGGCTACCGGATCAACGAGGAGCGCGGCCGCGCCGAGCTCACCGACTTCTGGCTGGTGCTCACCCAGAACACCGCCCTCACCCAGTTCTTCCACACCATCACGGCCGCGTTCCTGGTCGGCGGCGCCTTCATGGTCGGAATCGCCGCCTTCCACCTGGCGCGCAAGAAGCACATCCCGGTGATGCGCACCTCGCTGCGGCTCGGCCTGATCACCCTGATCATCGCCGGCATGGGCACGGCCATCAGCGGCGACCTGCTCGGCAAGGTGATGTTCAAGCAGCAGCCGATGAAGATGGCCGCCGCCGAGGCGCTCTGGGACGGCGAGGCGCCCGCCCCCTTCTCGATCTTCGCCTACGGCGATGTCGACAAGGGCCACAACAAGGTCGCCATAGAGATCCCGGGACTGCTGTCCTTCCTGGCCAACGACGACTTCACCTCGTTCGTCCCGGGCATCAACGACATCAACAAGGCCGAGCAGGAGAAGTTCGGGCCCGGCGACTACCGGCCCAACATCCCCGTCGCGTACTGGGGCTTCCGCTGGATGATCGGCTTCGGGATGGCCTCGCTCAGCATCGGTGTGCTGGGGCTGTGGCTGACCCGCAAGAAGTTCCTGCTGCCGCCCGCGCTGCGCACCGGTGAGGACGAGGTCCCGCACCTGGTGCTCTTCAAGAAGCCCCTGAGCCCGCGGTTCACCAACGGGTACTGGATCGTCGCGCTCTGGACCATGGGCTTCCCGCTGATCGCCAACTCCTGGGGCTGGATCTTCACCGAGATGGGCCGCCAGCCCTGGGTGGTCTACGGAGTCCTGCGCACCCGGGACGCGGTCTCGCCCGGGGTCACCCAGGCCGAGGTGCTCACCTCGATGATCGGCTTCACGCTCCTGTACGCCGTCCTCGCGGTGATCGAGGTCCGGCTGCTCGTGAAGTACGTCAAGGCCGGGCCGCCCGAGCTCACCGAGTCCGACCTCAACCCGCCCACCAAGATCGGTGGCGACGACAAGAACGCCGACCGCCCGATGGCCTTCTCGTACTGAGTCCGACTCGTCCCGAGGCCGAGGAGGCCCCGCCATGCAACTCCACGACGTCTGGTTCGTGCTCATCGCCGTCCTGTGGACCGGCTACTTCTTCCTGGAGGGCTTCGACTTCGGAGTCGGTGTCCTGACCAAGCTGCTCGCCCGCGACCGCACCGAGAAGCGGGTCCTGATCAACACGATCGGGCCCGTGTGGGACGGCAACGAGGTCTGGCTGCTGACGGCCGGCGGCGCCACCTTCGCCGCCTTCCCCGAGTGGTACGCCACCCTCTTCTCCGGCTTCTACCTGCCGCTGCTGCTCATCCTGATCTGCCTGATCATCCGCGGGGTGGCCTTCGAGTACCGGGCCAAGCGGCCCGAGGAGCGCTGGCAGACCAACTGGGAGCAGGCGATCTTCTGGACCTCGCTGATCCCCGCGTTCCTGTGGGGCGTGGCCTTCGCCAACATCGTGCGCGGCGTGAAGATCGACCAGGACATGGAGTACGTCGGCACGTTCCTGGACCTGCTGAACGTCTACTCGCTCCTCGGCGGCCTGGTCACCCTGACCCTCTTCACCTTCCACGGCGCGGTCTTCACCTCGCTGAAGACGGTCGGCGAGATCCGGGACCGCTCGCGCGCCCTGGCGCTTCGCCTGGGTGTGGTCACCGCCGTGCTGGCGCTGGTCTTCCTGATCTGGACCCAGGTCTCGCGCGGTGACACCGCCAGCCTGGTCGCCATGGCCGTCGCCGTGCTGGCACTGGTCGCGGCCCTCGGATTCACCCGGGCCGGGCGCGAGGGCTGGGCGTTCGCCCTGTCCGGGATCACCATCGCCGCCGCCCTCGCGATGCTGTTCCTGACGCTGTTCCCGAACGTCATGCCCTCCTCGCTGGACGCCGCGTGGAGCCTCACGGTCACCAACGCCTCGTCCAGCCCGTACACCCTGAAGATCATGACCTGGCTGGCCGTGATCGCGACCCCGCTCGTGCTGCTCTACCAGGGCTGGACGTACTGGGTGTTCCGCAAGCGGATCGGCACGCACCACATCGCCGACGCCGCGCACTGACGGCCGACCGCAGGCCGCGCACTGATGGCAGTTCCTTCCCGTCGAGGGGGATGTTTCACGTGAAACCGATCGACCCGCGCCTGCTGCGGTACGCCCGCTCCACCCGGCTCTTCCTGGCCGCGGTGGTGGCCCTCGGGCTGGCCGGGGCAGGGCTGGTCGTCGGCCAGGCGATGCTCATCGCCGAGATCGTGGTCGGCGCCTTCGAGGACGGCCTGGACGGGGCCGCGCTGCGGACGCCGCTGCTGCTGCTCGCGGCGGTGGCGCTGGGGCGCGGCCTCGTGGCGTGGCTGACCGAACTCGCCGCCCACCGTGCGAGCGCCGCGGTCAAGTCGGAGCTGCGGGGCCGGCTGCTGGACCGGGCGGCCGAGCTGGGGCCCGCACGGCTGGGCGGCCGGCGCGTCGGGTCGCTGGTGGCGCTGGCCACCCGGGGCGTGGACGCGCTCGACGACTACTTCTCCCGCTATCTGCCGCAGCTGGGGCTCGCGGTGGTCGTGCCCGTGGCGGTGCTGGCCCGGATCGTGACCGAGGACTGGGTCTCGGCGGCCATCATCGTCGTCACCCTGCCGCTGATCCCGCTGTTCATGGTGCTGATCGGATGGGCCACCCAGACCCGGATGGACCGTCAGTGGCGGCTGCTGTCCCGGCTGTCGGGGCACTTCCTGGACGTGGTGGCGGGGCTGCCGACGCTGAAGGTCTTCGGGCGGGCCAAGGCGCAGGCCGAGTCGATCCGCCGGATCACGGACGACTACCGGCGGGCCACCCTGCGGACGCTGCGGATCGCGTTCCTGTCGTCCTTCGCGCTGGAGCTGCTGGCCACGCTGTCGGTGGCGCTGGTCGCGGTGACCATCGGCATGCGGCTGGTGCACGGGGAACTGGACCTGTACACGGGGCTGGTCATCCTGGTCCTGGCCCCCGAGGCCTATCTGCCGCTGCGGCAGGTCGGGGCGCAGTACCACGCGGCCGCGGAGGGACTGGCGGCCGCGGAGGAGATCTTCGAGGTACTGGAGACCCCGGCCGGCCCCGGTGGCGGCACGGCCGAGGTGCCGTCCACGCTGTCGCTGGCCTTCGAGGGGGTGACGGTGCGCTACCCGGGGCGGGCCGAGGCCTCCCCCGGCCCGGTGTCGCTCACGGTCGCGCCGGGGGAGTGCGTGGCGCTGACGGGACCGAGCGGGGTGGGCAAGTCCACGCTGCTGTCGGTCCTGCTGGGGTTCGTGGAGCCGACGGCGGGGCGGGTCCGCGTCGGTGGCGTCGACCTCGCGGAACTGTCGTGGGAACAGTGGCGGGAGCAGGTGGCGTGGGTGCCGCAGCGTCCGCACCTGTTCGCGGGGACCATCGCCGAGAACGTACGGCTGGCCCGCCCGCGGGCCACCGACGAAGAGGTGGCCCGCGCGCTGCGGGACGCCGGGGCCTGGGAGTTCGTCTCCGCGCTGCCGCGCGGTGCCGGGACCGCGCTGGGCGAGGGCGGGCTGGGGCTGTCCGCCGGCCAGCGCCAGCGGCTCGCCCTGGCACGGGCGTTCCTGGCGGACCGGCCGGTGCTGCTGCTGGACGAGCCCACGGCCGCGCTCGACGGGGAGACCGAGGCGGGCGTGGTCGACGCCGTCCGCCGGCTCGCGGTGGGCCGTACGGTCCTGCTGGTCGTCCACCGGCCCGCCCTGCTCGCGGTCGCGGACCGGGTGGTACGGCTGGCTTCCGCGGATGCCGGGGCGGGGGGCCTCGCCGGCTCCGGTGCGCCCGGCGGTGCCGCGGCGAGCGCCGGCGAGGGCGGGGCGTACGGGGTGTCCGACCCCGGGGCGTGGATCCTCGGGGGCGCGCCGGCCGAGGCCGGGGCGACGGACGGGGCGGCGGACGCGGCGGCTGCGGTGGCGGACGGGGCGGCGGACGCGGCGGCGGACCGGGTCGGCACGGCCGGCTCAGGCACGGCCGGCTCCCGCACGGCCGACTCAGGCACGGCCGACTCAGGCACGGCCGGCTCCGGACCGGGCGCCGCCCGCCGCGGCGGGGCCGACGCGCTGGGGCGGGTGCGCGACGCCGCCAAGGCCTGGCGCGGGCGGTTCCGGCTCGGGCTGTTGCTCGGCGCGGCGGCCGTCGGGTGCAGCGTCGGGCTGATGGCCGTCTCCGGCTGGCTGATCTCACGGGCGTCCGAACAGCCGCCGGTGCTGTACCTGATGATGGCGGTCACCGCGACCCGGGCCTTCGGTATCGGGCGGGCCGTCTTCCGGTACGCCGAGCGGCTGGTCTCGCACGACGCCGTGCTGCGGATGCTCGCAGACCTGCGGGTGTCGGTGTACGCCCGGCTGGAGCGGATCGCCCCCGGCGGGCTGCGGCACAGCCGACGCGGGGACCTGCTGACCCGGCTGGTCGCCGACGCGGACGCGCTGCAGGACTACTGGCTGCGCTGGCTGCTGCCCGTCGGCACCGCCGTGCTCGTCGGAACCGGATCGGTCGCGTTCACCGTCTGGCTGCTGCCCGAGGCCGGCGCCGCGCTCGCCGTCGGACTGCTGGCAGCCGGCGTGGGGGTGCCGCTGGTCAGCGGGGCCTGCGCGCGGCGCGCCGAGCGGCGGCTCGCGCCGGCCCGGGGCGAGCTCGCCACCCGGGTGGCCGATCTGCTCACCGGCACCGCCGAGCTGACCGTCGCCGGGGCGCTGGGGCGGCGCAAGGAACAGGTGCGCGCAGGCGACGCGACGCTGACGCGGATCGCCCGGCGCGGGGCGGCCGCCACCGGACTGGGCGGCGGGCTGTCGGCCCTCGTCTGCGGGCTGACCGTCGTCCTGGCCGCGGCGGCCGGGGCCGACGCCGTGGCCGACGGGCGGCTGTCCGGCGTGGCGATGGCGGTCGTCGTCCTCACCCCGCTGGCCGCGTTCGAGGCGGTCAGCGGTCTGCCGCTCGCCGTCCAGTACCGCCAGCGGGTGCGGCGCAGCGCCGAGCGCGTGCACGAGGTGCTCGACGCCCCGGTGCCGGTCGCCGAACCCGAGCGGGCGCGGGCGTTGCCCGGCTCGCCGTTCCCGCTGCGGCTGACCGGGCTCGCCGCCCGGCACCCCGGGCAGGAGCGGGACGCCGTACGCGGGATCGACCTGACGCTGGAGGCCGGGCGGCGCGTGGCCGTCGTCGGGCCGTCCGGCTCCGGCAAGACCACGCTCGCCCAGGTCCTGCTGCGTTTCGTGGACGTCCGCGAGGGCGCGTACACGGTGGGCGGTGTCGACGCCCACGCGCTGGACGGGGACGACGTACGGCGGGTGGTGGGCCTGTGCGCCCAGGACGCCCACGTCTTCGACAGCTCGGTACGGGAGAACCTGCGCCTGGCCCGGACCGGCGCGAGCGAGGACGAGCTGCGCGCGGCGCTGGCCGCGGCCCGGCTGCTGGACTGGGCCGACGGGCTGCCCGACGGCCTGGACACCCTCGTCGGCGAGCACGGCGAGCGGATCTCCGGCGGCCAGCGCCAGCGGCTCGCCCTGGCCAGGGCCCTCCTGGCCGACTTCCCCGTCCTCGTCCTCGACGAGCCGGCCGAGCACCTGGACGTGGCGACGGCCGATGCGCTGACGGCGGATCTGCTGGCGGCCACACGGGGCCGCACCACGGTGCTGATCACGCACCGGCTGGCCGGGCTGGAGGAGGTCGACGAGGTGATCGTCCTCGACGGCGGAGCCGTCGTCCAGCGGGGCGGGTACGAGGAGCTGGCGGCGGCCGACGGGGCGCTGCGGCGGATGCTGGAGCGCGAGCGTGCGGCGGATCTGTCCGGCGCGGGCGTGGTGGCGGCCGGACGGTGACGGTGACGGCGGTGGTGGTGGCCGGGCGGTGACGGTGACGGCGGTGGTGGTGGCGGCCGGGCGGTGACGGTGGTTATCGCGAGCGGGCAGTGACGGTGGCCCGGGCCGGGCCCGGTGGTCGTGGGGCGGGGCCGGTGGATCCGGCCGTGACGGGGCTTGGCGCCGACTTTCCCCGGTAAAACGGACTAACTAGGCTCAAGGGCATGTCAGCGCAGGAGCCGCAGGAAACCCCGGACCCGCCGGCCCCACGGAACTCCCTGGAGGCCGCGACCCGGGCCACCCGGAGCCTCCAGGGCCTGTCCACCGAGCTCACCGCCCGCGTCCCGCAGCTGCTGGAGGCCATGCGTTCGGTCGGCACCGGCCTCGAACTGCACTCCACGCTGGACCGGATCTGCGAGACCGCGGCCGAACTCGCCGGCGCCCGCTACGCGGCGATCGGCGTCGTCGACACCGAGGGCCGCGGTCTCTCCGATTTCGTCACGTACGGGATCAGCAGTGAGCAGGCCGAGCTCATCGGCCACCGGCCTGACGGCAAGCGGGGCCTGCTGGGCGCGCTGATCCGGCATCCGGACCCGGTGCGGCTGGCCGATCTGACCAAGGACCCCCGCTCGGCCGGCTTCCCGGCCCACCACCCGCCGATGAAGACCTTCCTGGGCGTCCCGATCCGCGTCCAGGGCGAGATCTTCGGCAATCTCTACCTCGCCGAGAAGAACGGCGGCGGCGAGTTCAACGACTACGACCTCCACATGGTCCGGGTGCTGGCCACCGAGGCGGGCATCGCCATCGGCAACGCCCGGCTCTACGAGGCCGCCACCCAGCGCGAGCGCTGGATCGACGGCTCGGTGGCCGTCACCACCGCGCTGCTGTCCGGCGGGGACGCCGACGACGCGCTGGCCGTCGTGGCCGAGCAGGCCCGCCGGCTGGCGGACTCGGCCGCCGGGATCGTGCTGCTGCCGGCCGCCGACGGAGGCATGGAGATCGTCGCGGTCTCCTCGGACGACCCGGCGACCTCGCTGGGGGTCGTCGTACCGGCGGAGAGCCCGGTGGTGGACGGGCTGACCCGGGGCGAGCCGGTGTTCGTGGACGACGTCTCGGCCGATCCCCGCATGGTCAGCCGCCTGACCAGGGATTTCGGACCCTGCATGATGCTGCCGCTGCAGAGCGGGGGCCGGGTGCTGGGTGCGCTGGTGACCCCGCGGGCGCGGGGCGGGCGGCCGTTCACGGAGGCGGAGCGGACCCTGGCCACGCAGTTCGCCTCGCAGGCGGCCCTCGCGCTGATGATGGCCGAGGCGCAGCGCGACCGCGAGCGGCTGGCGGTGTTCGAGGACCGCGACCGGATCGCCCGTGACCTGCACGACCTGGTCATCCAGCGGCTGTTCGCCACCGGGATGATGCTGGAGGGCGCCCAGCGCCGGTCGGAGGTGCCCGAGGTGGTCGAGGGGGTCGGGAAGGCCGTCGACGAACTGGACGTGACCATCCAGGAGATCCGCACGGCGATCTTCGCGTTGCAGCAGGGCCCGGCGGAGGCGCCGTCGGGGCTGCGCACCCGGGTGCTCCGGGAGATCAACATGGCGGCGGTGCCTCTGGGCTTCAAGCCCTCGCACCGCTTCCTGGGCCCGGTCGACACCACGGTGGGCGAACTGATCGGCAAGAACCTGATCGCCGCGCTGCGCGAGGCCCTCTCCAACGCCTTCCGGCACGCCGAGGCCGGCCGGATCGAGGTGGTGCTCGACGCCACCGTCACCCTGGCCGACGGGCGGCCCGGTGTACGGCTGGAGGTGGCCGACGACGGGGTGGGCGTTCCCGAGGGCGGCCGCCGCAGCGGGCTGCGCAACCTGCGCCGGCGTGCCGAGTCGCTGGGCGGCTCCAGCTGGTACGGGCCGGGACTGGGCGAGAACGGCGGCGGGACCACCCTGGTGTGGGAGGCCCCGCTGTAGGCGCGCCGTCGGGGCAGGTGTGCCGTCGGGGCGGGTGTGCCGTGCGGGCAGGTGTGTCGTACGGGCAGGTGTGCTGTCCGTACGCTCAGCGGGCGAGGCGCTCGGCCAGGATCCGCTCGATGACGACGGCCACGCCGTCCTCCTCGTTCGCGACCGTACGGCCCGAGGCGGCCGCGATCACGTCCGGGTGGGCGTTGCCCATCGCGTACGACGTACCCGCCCAACGGAGCATCTCCACGTCGTTGGGCATGTCGCCGAACGCCACGACCTCCTCGGGGGCGATCCCGCGCTCGGCGCAGCACAGCGCGAGCGTGCTGGCCTTGGAGACCCCGTGGCCGCTGATCTCCAGCAGCGCGGTCGGGCTGGAACGGGTGAGGGAGGCGTGCGCGTCGGCGGCGGAGCGGGCCAGCGACAGGAACGCGTCCGGGGCCAGCTCCGTGTGGTGGGCGAGCAGCTTGAGCACGGGCGCCGCGCTCCCGGCCGGCTCCTCGTGCAGCAGCTTCTCGGCGGCGGCGACGGTGGCTCCCGGGTCCTGGTAGAAGGGCGGGTACGCCGGTTCGTAGTGGATCCCGGTGGTCAGCTCGACCGCGAACGAGGTGCCGGGGGCCGCCTCGCGCAGAGCGTGCACCACGGACAGGGCGTCGTCCCGGGGCAGCGCGCGGACCTGGACGAACTCCCGCCCGGCGTGCAGGTCGACCACGGCCGCGCCGTTCGCGCAGATCGCCAGCCCGTGGCCGTGGACGTGATCGGCGACCACGTCCATCCAGCGCGCGGGGCGGCCTGTGACGAAGAAGACCTCGATCCCGGCCGCTTCGGCGGCCGCCAGTGCGGCGACGGTGCGCGGCGAGACGGATTTGTCGTCGCGCAGCAGGGTGCCGTCGAGGTCGGTGGCGATGAGCCGGGTCACAGGGGCAGGCCCTTCGGGGCGCTGGGAGGCCGAGGTCACGGCTCCATCTTCGCCCATGCCGTCACCTGCCTGATGCGCCCCTGTTGCGCGGACCCCCGTACGCTCGTGGGCATGAGTTTGCGTCTGAGCACCGTGATCCTCCCGGTAGGGCGCTGGCACGGCGGTGGCCGCGACCAGTGGCTGCGGGCCGAGCAGCTGGGCTTCCACACCGCCTACACCTATGACCACCTCTCGTGGCGGTCGTTCCGCGACGGCCCGTGGTTCGGCGCCGTGCCGACGCTGACCGCGGCGGCCGCGGCCACCGAGCGGCTGCGCCTGGGCACGCTGGTGACCTCGCCGAACTTCCGGCACCCGGTGACCCTGGCCAAGGAGCTGATCTCCCTCGACGACATCTCGGGGGGCAGGATCACGCTGGGCATCGGCGCGGGCGGCAACGGCTTCGACGCGACGGCGCTGGGCCAGGAGGCGTGGACCCCGCGGGAGCGGGCCGACCGCTTCGCCGAGTTCGTGCCGCTGCTCGACCGGCTGCTGACCGAGGACGCGGTCACCTCCGGGGGCACCTTCTACGCGGCGGACGAGGCCCGCAACATCCCCGGCTGCGTGCAGCGCCCCCGGCTGCCCTTCGCGGTGGCGGCGACCGGCCCGCGCGGGCTGAAGCTGGCCGCGGCCCACGGCCAGGCCTGGGTCACCACCGGCGACCCCAAGCTCTTCGAGACGGGCACCCCGGAGCAGTCGCTGGAGGCGCTGCGCGGTCAGATCGAGAAGCTCGGCAAGGCGTGCGCCGAGATCGGCCGCGACGCCGGGGCGATGGAGAAGATCCTGCTGACCGGCTTCACCCCGGAGCGGAACACGCTGCTGGCATCGGTGGACGCCTTCGTCGACTTCGCCGGCCGCCACCGCGAGCTCGGCTTCACCGAGATCGTGATCCACGCCCCGATCGCGGGCAGCGACTTCGCGGCCGACGAAGCGGTCTTCGAGAAGATCGCCACGGACGGCCTGGCCCAGCTGGGCGCCTGACACGACCGGTACCCGAGACGCGCGGTACCTGGCGCGACGGGTACCTGAGACGCGCGGTACCCGACACGACGGGTACCTGAGACGCGCGGTGCCCCGGTCCCGACGGACCGGGGCACCGCGCGTCCACGGGCTCACTCGCCCCGCTGGGCCTCCAGCCGCTCGTTCAGCGAGGCCAGGAGGTGCTCCGCGCGGGGCAGCGCCCAGTCGGGGGCGGCGCCCTCCGGGAGGGCGCGGACCTCGTCCAGCACGGCGCCGATCCGGGCGACGGCCGCGGTGAGATCACCGAGGGCGCCCTCGTTCCACGCGGCGGCGTGCAGGCACTGCAGGCGTTCCTCCAGGCACCCCGGCCCCAGGCCGGCGTAGAGGCCGGCCGCCCGGTCCCACAGGGCCACCGTCTCGCGCCGCAGCGCGAGCAGCTCGGCGTCGGTCAGCGGCTCCGGCGGCGTCGCCCCGCCGTCCTCGCCGTCGCCGTCCTCGTCGTCCTCGTCGTCCTCGTCGTAGGCGTAGTCGTCGTACTCCACGAACGCGTCGATCCGCTGGTCGAGGACGCGGCCCAGCTGCTGCCAGGTCTGGGCGAGTTCGTAGCGCAGCGGCGCCTCGGCCTCCGCCCCCGCCCCGGCCTCGCCGGAGTCCGGCGCGGCCAGCGCCGTCTCCAGCACCTCCACCGCCTCGTCCATCCGCGTGCGCGCCGCCGCCACCCGCGCGTTGTCGACGTCCTCGCGCAGCTCCAGCCAGGCCAGCGAGCGCAGCATCCGCACCGTCGCGACGGGCGCGTCCCCGGTCGCCCGGCGCAGCTCCAGGGCCCGCTCGTACGCGGCCCTCGCCTCGTCCGTCATACCGGCCGACGACAGGGCGTCGGCCGCCGACTGGGCCAGGCCCGCCTGCGGACGCGGATCGTCCCAGCCCTTGGCGGTCTCCGCGGCCAGCAGGTACTGCTCGGCCGCGCCCCGCCGGTCGTTCACGTCGTTCAGCAGGCCGCCGAGCAGCTCCCGGGCGAACACGGCCTGGTGTTCGCCGTGCTCCAGCAGATCCGGCAGCGCCGACTGGAGGACCTCGACCGCCTCCGCCGTCCGGCCGGTCGCGCCGTACGCGCGCGCCAGCCGCAGCCGGGCCTGCGCCCCGCCCGACTCGGCCAGTCCGGCCTGGTCGAACCAGTGGGCGCTCTCCAGCGCCAGCTCCGCCGCCTCCGCCGCCGTGTCGCCCCGCTCGAGCAGGATCGCGCACAGCGTCAGCCGGACCGCGCCCTGCGTCTCGGCGTCGGTGACCTCGCCCGCGTGCGCGAGCGCGGCGCGGACCGCCTCCTCCGCCTCCGCGGGCCGGCCCAGCCGCATCAGGATGCTGCCGCGCTGCGCCAGCGGGTCCACCGCCAGCCACGGCCGTCCGGCCGCGATGCCCCGGGCCGCGGCCGAGGCCAGCAGCGTCTCGCCGCGCTCGGCGTCTCCGTCGTGCAGGACGAGGTGGGCCAGCAGTTCCTCGGCGTCGAGGACCAGGTCCGCGAGGTCGGGGTCCGCGCCGTAGGCGGCGACGAACCCGGCCAGGGCGGCCGCTGTCCCGTCCTCCCCCGTCTCGTCCGCCTCGCCCGAGGCGGACGCCAGGTGCGCCTCGGCCCGGATCCGGGTCAGCTCCGCGGTGGCGATGCGCCGGGCCCGCATCGGCTCGTCCGCGCCCAGCGCCTGCGCGGCGGCGGCCGCTTCGGCCAGCAGCGCGCGGGCCTCCTGCGGTTCCGCGCCGAACTGCAGCGCGGCCGTGGCCAGTCGCAGCTGCGCCAGGACCGCCCGTTCCTCCTGTCCGGCCGCCCGCTGGGCGTCGCGGACCAGCGCGAACCGCTCCCGTACGGTCGGGTCGCCGGCCCGGGCCGCCGCCAGCACGCGGTGCTCCAGCAGATCGGCGGTCAGGGCGGCGTCCACCGCCTCCCCGGGCTCCGTCTCCGCCCGTCGGCCCACCTGCTCCCACAGCTCGTCGGCCTGGGGATGTCCCTGCGCACGGGCGGTGCGCGCCCGCGCCACCAGGCCGGCGAAGTCCTCGGCCGCCGCCGCACCCGCCGCGGCGGACTCCCCGGTGCGCGGCGCCGGTACGGTCGCGGCGCCGGCCCCCGGCTGTGGGGGCATTGCGGCGACCCGCACCCCCAGCGGCAGCACGGCCAGCAGCGGTTCCCGCCCGACCCGGTCGGTCAGCCGCTGCGAGACCCGGGGGTTGCCGTTGCGCACGTCGAAGCGCCGGGCGATGTCCATCGCGTCGGTGTGCAGGACCGCGTAGAGCTCGTCGGCCGTGCGGGGGGTGCCCTCGAACGCGACCGTGGGCCGGTCCCCGTACCCCAGCGCGGACAGCCGGCGCAGCAGCACCAGGACGCCGCCGTAGAACGACAGCCGGGCGTCGAGGTCGACGAGCGGGCCCAGGTGCGCGGCGTGCTCGGCGAGGATCTCCAGGCCGCGCGCCTCGTTGCCGGTCAGCGCGCAGAACTCGATGTGGTGGCCGATGGAGCGCAGCAGGCTCTCGTTGCCCCGCGCCATCCGGTAGCCGCGCAGGTGGTGGGAGCGCGCCTCGTCGAGGCGGCCCAGGCGTACCAGGGGGAGCAGGGACTGGGCGAGGACCCGGTGCGGCTCCTCGGCGCAGGTGTGGTCGCCGGCCAGGACCGGGTTCCAGACCTCGACGGCCTTGGCGTCCTCGCCGTGGCGGGCCCAGAACCAGCCCTGCGCGTTGAGTTCGCAGGCGTGGCAGTCGCTCATGCTGTCGCGGTCGGCCGCGGTCCAGCGGGTCATGGCCCGCTCGGCGCCCTCGTCGTCGCCGGCCGCCTCGGCGAGGAACAGCTCGGCCTTGCGGACCGGCCGCTCGTTGTAGCCGGCGAGCCGGTAGCGCCGCTCCATGTCCGCCAGCCAGCCGCGCGCGGTCTCCAGCGACAGCTCCGGGGAGCTGTTGATCGCCGAGGCCACCCACTTGAACTGCCAGAACAGCGAGTGCGTCTCCCAGTCGGAGAAGGCGCCGGGGTCGCGGTCGTACTCCTGGAGCAGCCGGGCGAACGGCACCAGCAGCCGGGTCCGTTCGGCGCTGTACTCGTAGGCGTCGATCTGGTGGTCCAGCGCCTCGCGGAACAGCTGCCGGTCACCGGTGGCCTCGGCGGCCGCGGTCAGCGACTCGGCGTGGGCGTTGCGCGTCGCGCCGCCCGGCAGCTGGCGGTTCTCGTGGAAGCCGCGCCGGATCTCGTCCGGAGTCATGGTGCTCAACGGTGGTCCCCCTCGGTGTCGGCCGCGGAGTCGGCCGCGTTCGTGTGCGTCGCCCATTCCAGGAGCCCCAGGAAGGCCCGGTTGAGCAGGGTGGAGTCGGCGGGGCGCAGCGGGCGCTGGGCCATCAGCAGCGCCTGCCCGTACAGCGATTCGACGGCGGTGCCGGTCAGCGCGGCGTCGGGCAGCGCGGCGATCCGCCGGATCAGCGGGTTGTTGTGGTTGAGGACCAGGCGGGCGCGCGGCGCGGAGCCGCGCAGCGAACCGAGGATCCCCGCCCACAGGGAGTCGGCGTTCTCCTGGGCGACGGCCCGGTCGCGCTCCTGGCGGGCCTGGCGGTCGTCGAGGTAGAGGGCCGGGACGGACACGGGCTGGAAGGCGCGCAGGACCACGTCGCAGCTCTGCGCCTCCAGGCGGGTGCGTGCGGTGGACAGGAAGGGCGCCAGCGCCAGTTCGGCTGAGGTCGGGACGGGGTCGAGCCGGTCGGTGACGGCGCCCGCGTCCAGCTCGGTGACCTTCAGGCCGGGGCGTACGGAGGGCAGCAGCGCCAGCAGGTCGGCGTCGTAGGTGTAGCCGGCGTTGATGACGCCGAGGCCGTGGGCCGCGGCGATGGGGGCGATCTGGCGGAACTCCTCGACGGTGCGCGTGAAGTGGATCTCGGTGTGCGCGGCCGAGAACTCCTCCAGGCTCATCGAGCCGTCGCTGGTCTCGAACGGCAGCCACGGCAGCATCAGGCCGAGCAGCTCCGCGTCGTGCCGGGCCAGGGACTTCACGCCCAGGTGGTGGACGCTCAGGAAGGTCGCCAGCCGCTCGGGCTCGCTGGCGGCGAGCTCGGTGAGCCACGCGCGGATGCGGGCGCCGAGCGCGTCGCGGACGGCGGCGAGGGTCTCGTCGTCGTAGAGGTTCTCGCGGGAGGCGGTGGGCCGCAGCGCGTCGGTGTCCAGGACGGCGCGGACGAAGAAGGCCCAGTCCGGCAGCAGGTTGTCGGCCTGGTCGGTCAGGAGCATGCCCTTGAGGTGGACGCGATGTCCGGCCCGGTGGGCGGGGCTGGTGGGCTCGGGCAGCACGTACGCGACGCCGCGCACGCCGGCGACGGGCAGGTCCAGGTCGATGCTGTCGAGCGGGCTGAAGCCGAACAGCTGGGAGCAGTGCCCGGCGAGCGCGACCCGGCGGGCCGCGGGGGTGGGGAAGGGCCGGTCCCAGACCGCCGGGCGGTCGGTGACCGGGCGCGGCTCGGCGCCGCTGCCGTCGTCGAAGGTGATGTCGTACGGCAGGAGGCCGCCGAAGTCGCGCGCGAGCTGCTCGACCTTGGCGGGCACCAGCCACTCCTCGGCGCCGGGGCGGGCCTGGAGGTGGACGGTGGTGCCGGGCTCGGGGCGGGCCTCGTCGGGGAGTTCGCGCACGGTGTACGAGCCGTCGTCGGTGGCCAGCCACTCCACGGGGCGGGCGTGGGGGTCCTTGGCGGAACGGGTGACGACGCGGATCTGGCGGGCGACGACGAAGCAGGCCAGCAGGCCGATGCCGAACTGCCCCAGGAATTCCTGGCGGGTGGTCTCCAGGCCGTGCTCACCGCCGCGCTTGGAGCTGCGGCCGATGGTGGCGAGGAGGGAGTGCGCCTCGTCGGCGGTCAGGCCGATGCCGCTGTCCTCGATGCTGACGTGTCCGTCGGTGGCGGACAGGCGGATCCGGACCTCGGCGCCCGGCTCGTGGGCGTGGCGGGCGGTGACCGCGTCCACGGCGTTCTGGAGGAGCTCGCGGACGTAGACGCGGGGGCTGGAGTAGAGGTGGTGGGACAGGAGGTCCACGAGGCCGCGCAGGTCGACCTGGAAGCTGTTGACGGTCGTCATGGGAAGTCAGCGTAGGGCGACGATCTGACAATCCCTCCGGGTTTTTCGGTGCCGTGTGTCACGCCGTCATGTCACGCCGACAGGCACACCGTCATGTCACGGCAGCCGCAGGAACTCCGGGGGGACGGCGTCCACCAGCCACACGCCGTTCGCGCTGATCCGGAACACGTGCCCGGCCGCGCGCATCGCGCCCGCGTCCACGCTGAGCACGACGGGGCGACCGCGCCGCGCGCCCACCCGGGTCGCGGTCTCCCGGTCGGGTGAGAGGTGCACGTGGTGGCGGCGCATCGGGCGCAGCCCCTCGGCGCGGATCGCGTCCAGGGCGGCGGCGACGGTGCCGTGGTAGAGGTACGCCGGCGGCTCGGCCTCCGGGAGGTCCAGGTCGACCGGGACGGTGTGGCCCTGGCTGGCGCGGATGCGGGTGCCGGACACGGCGAAGCGCTGCTTGTCGTTGGCGGCGACCACGTGGTCGAGCTCGGCCCGGGTGATGGGGAAGCGGTGGGCGGCGGCCGCGGCCAGCAGGTCGTCGATCTCCACCCAGCCCTGTGGGTCGAGCACCAGTCCGATCCGCTCCGGCTGATGCCGCAGGTGTTTCGAGACGTATTTGGACACCTTCACGGTGCGTCTGTCGTCCATGGCCCCAGCGTGCCCGCTCGGGGACCTCCTCGGCAGCTGATTTCCGCCCCTCGGACCCCCTACCACTCTTCCGGGATACGGAATACATTTTCCGTTGCGGCTCGGATGGGGAGCCGCTGCCCCCAGGGAGAACCCATGACACCTCACACCTCACTGGCGCGCCGCGCGGCCGCCGAACTCGTCGGCACCGCGGGCCTGCTCGTGGTGGTGATCGGCTCCGGCATCCAGGCCGCCGCCCTCAGCGCCGACACCGGGGTCGCGCTCGTCGCCAACTCGCTGGCCTCCGCGATCGGGCTCGGCCTGATCATCACGCTGTTCGGCCCCCTCTCCGGCGCCCATCTCAACCCCGTCGTCACCCTGACCGCGTGGTGGAGCCGGCGCACGGGCGCCGGGGCCGGCGGCGGGGCCGGTTCCGACGCCGACGGCGGCGCCGGGGCCGGCGGCCTGACCGGACGGGAGGCCCTCGTCTACACCGGCGCCCAGCTCGCGGGGGCGGTTGGCGGGGCGCTCCTGGCCGAGGCCATGTTCGGCCGCGCCCCCGGCACCCTGGCCACCCAGGTCCGCGACGGCGGCCACCTGCTGATCGGCGAGGTCGTGGCCACCGCCGGCCTGGTCCTCGTCATCCAGGGGCTCGGCCGGATCGGGCGCCCGCGGTTCGTCCCCGTCGCCGTCGCCGCGTACGTCGCCGCCGCGATCTGGTTCACCTCCTCGGGGTCCTTCGCCAACCCGGCCGGCACCCTCGGGCGTGCCTTCAGCGATTCCTTCACCGGTATCGCCCCGCAGTCCCTGCCCGGCTTCGTCGCCGCCCAGCTGATCGGCGGCGCCCTCGGCCTCGCCCTCGCCGCGGTGCTCTACGGAGGCCGCTCCGCGATCAGGACCGAAGCCGCGGCGCTCAACCAGAACTACGAAACGGTCAGTTGATTCACAGGCTCGTCCACAGGATGACGTACTTGTCCACAGCCGATTCGCCGGGTTTTGTCACTGAACGGGTGGCCCGGCCTGTGGAACACCGGCCCGCCTGGCGAGATCGTTCATCATGCGGGCCTGCAGCTCCCGCTCCGTCGCGGCCCTGACGAACGCCGCCACGTGCTCGGGCCCCACCAGCTCCTGCACCGCCCGCACCGTCTCGGCGGGCAGTGCCACCGGAGCAGGACCCGTCTCCCCCCACGCCCCCGGCGCCCCCAGATGCCGCTGCAGATGGCGCGTGGCGAACAGCCGCATCGCCCGCGCCAGCTCCGCGTCCACCGTCTGCTGCGCCAGCGGCCGCAGCCGCCGCACCATCGTCGCCGCCTCCGCCGCGTCCGCGTCGGTGGGGGGCACGTGGCCCAGGTAGCGGGCGAAGACGTGCTCCGTGGTGAACTCCAGGAACCGCGAAGCGATGTGCTCGACCTGCCCCCGGAGCTCGCGCAGGTGCCCGGTGATGGCCGACAGCGGCACCCCGGCCGCGTACAGCTCGGCCGCCACCGCCAGCTCCTGCGGCGAGGGCACCAGGAACTCGTCCGGGCGTCCCGGGATCCGCTCCAGCACCCCCAGCTCGCAGGCCTCGTCGACGGCCACGTCGTCGGGCCGGCCGCCGAACCGCTCGTTCAGCTCGGCCCGCGAGATCCGCGCCGCCTCCTCGTCCGTCCACGGCCCGTGCACCTCGGCCACCAGCCCCAGGACACCGCCCAGCCCCCGCCCCGCGTCCCAGGCCTCCAGCAACTCCTTGATGGAGGCGAGCGTGTAGCCGCGGTCCAGCAGATCGGCGATCTGGCGCAGCCGCGCCAGATGGGTGTCCCGGTACACGTTGGACCGGCCGCGCCGCTCCGGCCTGGGCAGCAGCCCGCGGTCCTGGTAGGCGCGGATCGTGCGCACCGTCGCACCGCTGCGGTGCGCCAGATCCTCGATGCGGTACTCGGCTGCTGCCTGATCGGACACTCCCGGCTCCCTACGACACGGCGGCTCGGCCGGCCACGCCCGCCGCGCCCCGGGCGGCAGGCGAAGCCGCCAGGTACTCGACCGCCCTGTGCAGCGAGCCCTCCTGCGAGGGATGGTACGACCGCCGGGTGGAGGGGGGTATGGCCGTGCCGTGCCCTCTCACCACCCGGTCCGGACCGGCCGCCTGCCTGCTCACAGCCGGGGTTCCAGCTTCGCCAGTGTCCGCAGCACCCCCGGGGCGAAGCGGGACAGCAGCCGGGCGCCCTTGGACTCGGGCGTCACCGGCACCACCGCCCGGTTGTTCACCACGGCCTCCAGGATCGCGTCGGCGACCTTCTCCGGCGGGAAGTTGCGTATCCCGTACAGCCGCGAGGACCGCTCCTGGCGGCGCTTCTCCTCCGCCGCGTCGACCCCGGCGAACCGGGCCGTGGAGGTGATGTTGGTGTTCACGATGCCGGGGCAGATCGCGGACACCCCGATCGACCGCCCGGCCAGCTCCGCGCGCAGGCACTCCGACAGCATCAGCACCGCCGCCTTCGAGGTGCTGTACGCGGGCAGCGACTTGGACGGCAGGTACGCCGCTGCCGAGGCGGTGTTGACGATGTGCCCGCCCTGCCCCCGCTCGGCCATCTGCTTCCCGAAGATCCGGCAGCCGTGGATGACGCCCCACAGATTGACGTCCAGGACCTTCTTCCAGTCCTCGGAGGTGGTGTCGAGGAAGGCCCCCGACAGCCCGATCCCGGCGTTGTTGACCAGGACGTCCACGATCCCGTACTCGGCGGCGACCTTCGTCGCGAGCTTCTCCATCGCCTGCTCGTCGCTGACGTCGACGCACTCGCCCCACGCCTGCGGCGACCCGATCAGGCGGGCCATGTCGGCGGTGCGCGCCGCGCCCTCGCCATCGCGGTCCACCGCCACCACGCGGGCGCCGGCCTCGGCGAACGCGAAGGCCGTGGCCCGTCCGATACCGCTGGCCGCGCCCGTCACCAGGACCAGCTGCCCGCCGAACCGGTCGGCGTACCGGCCCGCTCCGGCCCGTTCGGGCGCCGGACCCGGCTCCTCGCGGGCGGTGACGAACTCACCGATCCACGCCGCCAGCTGGTCGGGCCGGGTGCGCGGCACCCAGTGCTTGGCGGGCAGGGTGCGCCGGAGCAGGTCCGGGGCCCACAGCTCCAGGCCGTCGTAGAGCCGCTCCGACAAGTAGACGTCCCCGGTCGGCGTGATCAGCTGGACCGGCACGTGGGCGTACGCGTCGGTGCGCGGCCGGCGCATCCGGGCGCGCACGTTGTCCCGGTAGAGCCAGGCGCCGTGCGCCGCGTCCGAGGGCAGCGAGGCCGTCGGATAGTCGCCGGCGGGGACCTTCTCCACGCGCTCCAGCATCTTCGGCCACCGCTTGCCCAGCGGCCCGCGCCAGGCGAGTTCGGGCAGCACCGGGGTGTGCAGCAGGTACACGTACCAGGACTTGGCGCCCTGCCCCAGCAACTGCGCGGCCCGGCGCGGGGTCGGCCGGGACATCCGCTTCTTGATCCAGTGGCCGAAGTGGTCCAGCGAGGGGCCCGACATCGAGGTGAAGGAGGCGATCCGCCCCTCGGTGCGCCGGACGGTGGCGAACTCCCAGCCCTGCACCGAGCCCCAGTCGTGCCCGACCAGGTGCACCGGCCGGTCCGGGCTGACCGCGTCCACGACGGCCAGGAAGTCGTCCGTCAGCTTCTCCAGGGTGAACCCGCCGCGCAGCGGCGCCGGCGCTGTGGACCGGCCGTGGCCGCGCACGTCGTACAGCACCACGTGGAAGTGCTCGGCCAGCCGCTCGGCGACCTCCGACCACACCTCCTTGCTGTCCGGATACCCGTGCACCAGCACCACCGTCGGCCGGCCGGTCTCGCCGAGCTCGACGACGCACAGCTCGACCCCGCCGGTGCGCACCCGGCGCTCGCGCGCCCCCGCAACAGTCATCCCGCTCATGCCGCCTTCTCCTCGGCCCAGCGCCGCACGTGCGGCAGATCGTCATCCAGCCAGAACGCGCTCTCCACGGGATCCCGGGAGTCGGTGACCACCAGGATCTCCTCGAACTTCGCCCCCGTGCCACGGAACCCCAGGTGCGGCTCCACCGCCCACAGACCGGGCTGCGGCGGATGGTCGGAGAACTTGTAGGGACTCCACAGCGGGGACCAGCCCTCGCGGTGCCCGTGCAGGGCGTCGCTCGCCAGCCCCTTCAGCGCCTGCGTGCCGAACCCGAACGCCGTCGGGGACCAGCGCCGCTCCTTGACCCGGTCCACCTTGTGCGCGATCACGCCGAACGGATAGGCCCGGTGGCGGTTGGCGTACCCCTGCCGGGTCATCAGCCGCTCGACGTCCTCGTAGATCTCCCGCAGCGGACGCCGCTCGCGGACCTCGGTCAGGATCAGCTCGCGGTGCACCCGGAGATCGCTCATCAGCCGGTCCTGCACGGGGTTGAGCCCGAGACTGCCCGAGTAGCCGATGTCCGCCGCGAAGCCCTTGTATATCGGGGCGGCGTCGAGGATGAACGGCATCCCCGGCTCCAGCTTCCGGCCGGTGGGAAAGAACTGGAGCGGGATCTTGAAGTCCACGAACGCCGTGCGGTCCCCGAACCAGGCGAACGGCATGTGGAACCAGTCCCGCACCCCGCGCCCGCGCAGCCACTCCCGTTGCAGCCGCGCGGCCTCGCGCTCGGTGATCCCGGGTCGCAGCTGGGCCGCGACCGCCTCCGCGCACTCGTACGCGAGCCGCTGGACTTCCCTGAACCCGCGAAGATCGTCCCCTGTCATGCCAGCACCCGTTCCGGTAGCCGTACGTGCCCGTATGTTGACACTGATGAATGTGACAATGACCGGAGGTCGCGTCAAGGGTCGTGCACGGACCTGTGGAAAACCTCCCCGCGGGACGCCGGCGGGTCAGCCTCCCGTACGGGCATGTACGCCTGAAGGCGGAGACAGGATCCCGCTCCTGGTCTGACGTCCCGCGAGGCCCCGCCCACTACCGTCGGACCCGTGACTGTCATCGCGACTGAAAGCCTGAGCAAGCGGTACCCCCGAGTGACCGCCCTCGACCGGCTCTCCCTGGACATCGGGCCCGGCGTGACCGGCCTCGTGGGTGCCAACGGAGCCGGCAAGTCCACGCTGATCAAGATTCTGCTGGGACTGTCCCCCGCCACCGAGGGCCGTGCCGCCGTGCTCGGGCTCGACGTCGCCACGCATGGCAGCGCCATCCGTGAACGCGTCGGCTACATGCCCGAACACGACTGCCTGCCACCCGACGTCTCGGCCACCGAGTTCGTCGTGCACATGGCCCGCATGTCCGGCCTGCCGCCCACCGCCGCCCGCGAGCGGACCGCGGACACGCTGCGCCACGTGGGCCTCTACGAAGAGCGCTACCGCCCCATCGGGGGCTACTCCACCGGCATGAAGCAGCGCGTCAAGCTCGCGCAAGCGCTGGTCCACGACCCCCAGCTGGTCCTCCTGGACGAGCCCACCAACGGCCTCGACCCCGTCGGCCGCGACGAGATGCTCGGGCTGATCCGCCGGGTCTACACCGACTTCGGCATCTCGGTGCTGGTCACCTCCCACCTCCTGGGCGAGCTGGAGCGGACCTGCGACCACGTCGTGGTCGTCGACGGCGGCAAGCTGCTGCGCTCCAGCTCCACCAGTGACTTCACCCAGACCACCACGACCCTCGCGGTCGAGGTCACCGACTCCGACACCCACCCCGACGGCACCGCGGTCCTGCGCCAGGCGCTCACGGCGGCGGGCGTCACGCTCCACACGAGCCAGGAGCAGGGCCTGCCCGGCGCCGGCCACATCCTCCTCGTCGAGGCCGACGGCGAGCAGACGTACGACACCGTCCGCGACACCGTCGCCCACCTGGGGCTCGGCCTGGTCCGCATGGAGCAGCGCCGCCACCACATCGCGGAGGTCTTCCGCGACCACGACCAGCAGCAGCTCGCCCACCTCGCGCAGAAGGGAGCCGGTTCCGATGGCGCCTGACACCTCGACCCAGATCCACAACATCGGCTACCGGTCCTACGAGGGCGCCCGCCTCGGCCGCGCCTACGCCCGCAAGTCGCTGTACTCGCAGTCCCTGCGCGGCGCCTACGGACTGGGCCGCTCCGCCAAGTCCAAGGTCCTGCCGATGATCCTCTTCGCGGTGATGTGCGTCCCCGCGCTGATCATCGTCGCGGTCGCCATCGCGGTCCCGGGCTCCACCGAGCTGCCCCTGAAGTACACCTCGTACGCCCTGACCACCCAGGTGATCATCGGCCTCTACCTGGCGTCCCAGGCCCCCCAGACGGTCTCCCGGGACCTGCGCTTCAAGACGGTGCCGCTGTACTTCTCGCGGCCCATCGAGCGCGTCGACTACGTCCTCGCCAAGTACGCCGCGATGACCTCGGCGCTCTTCATCCTCACCGCCACCCCGCTGGTGATCATGTACATCGGCTCGCTGCTGGCGAAGTTCGACTTCGGCGACCAGACCAAGGGATTCGCGCAGGGAATGGTGTCGGTGCTGCTGCTCTCGCTCCTGTTCGCCGGCCTCGGCCTGGTCATGGCCGCGCTCACCCCGCGCCGCGGCTTCGGCGTCGCCGCCGTCATCGCCCTGCTCCTGATCCCCTACGGCGCCGTCACCACCGTGCAGGCCGTCGCCTACAGCACCGGCAACACGGGTGCCATCGACTGGATGGGCCTGTTCTCCCCGGTCAGCCTGATCGACGGTGTCCAGACCGCCTTCCTGGGCGGCACCACCAACTTCCCCGGCGGCGACGGACCCTCGGCCGGTGTCGGCATCGTCTATCTGCTGGTCGTCTTCGCCCTCATCGCGGGCTCCTACGCCGCGCTGATGGCCCGCTACCGGAAGGCCGGGCTGTGACCATCATCGACATCGACCACACCTCCCGCTGGTTCGGGAACGTCGTCGCCGTCAACGACGTGACCATGCGCATCGGTCCCGGCGTCACCGGCCTCCTCGGCCCCAACGGCGCCGGCAAGTCCACCCTCATCAACATGATGGGCGGCTTCCTGGCCCCCTCGACCGGCGCCGTCACCCTCGACGGCGCGCCGATCTGGCGCAACGAGCAGGTCTACCGGCAGATCGGCGTGGTCCCCGAGCGCGAGGCCATGTACGACTTCCTCACCGGCCGCGAGTTCGTCGTCGCCAATGCCGAACTCCACGGCCTCGACGACGCCGCCGCCCAGCGGGCGCTGGCCACCGTGGAGATGGAGTACGCCCAGGACCGGAAGATCGCGACCTACTCCAAGGGCATGCGCCAGCGCGTGAAGATGGCCTCCGCCCTCGTCCACGACCCGTCGGTGCTCCTGCTCGACGAGCCGTTCAACGGCATGGACCCGCGCCAGCGCATGCAGCTCATGGACCTGCTGCGGCGCATGGGCGACGAAGGCCGCACCGTCCTGTTCTCCTCCCACATCCTGGAGGAGGTCGAGCAGCTCGCCTCCCACATCGAGGTGATCGTCGCCGGCCGGCACGCCGCCTCCGGCGACTTCCGCAAGATCCGCCGCCTGATGACGGACCGCCCGCACCGGTACCTGATCCGCTCCTCCGACGACCGTGCCCTCGCCGCGGCCCTGATCGCCGACCCCTCCACCGCCGGCATCGAGGTCGACCTCAAGGAAGGCGCCCTGCGCATCCAGGCCGTCGACTTCGGACGCTTCACCGAGCTGCTGCCGCGCGTCGCACGCGAGCACGGCATCCGGCTGCTGACGGTCTCGCCCTCCGACGAGTCCCTCGAGTCGGTCTTCTCCTACCTCGTAGCGGCTTAGAAGGAGCTGGCACCGATGTACAACCCCACCGTCGCCCGGCTCACATACCGGGCCCTGCTCGGCCGCCGCCGCGCGCTGATCCTCTTCGCGCTGCCCGCCCTGCTGATCGCGATCTCGCTCGCCGTCCGCGCCTTCACCGGCGTCGACGACAAGGTCGCCGCCGACCTCCTCGGAGGCTTCGCCCTCGCCACGATGGTCCCGCTGATCGGCGTCATCGCCGGTACCGGCGCCATCGGACCCGAGATCGACGACGGCTCGATCGTCTACCTGCTCGCCAAGCCGGTGAAGCGGCCGACGATCATCATGACCAAGCTGATCGTCGCGATCGCCGTCACCATGGTGTTCTCCGCGGTCCCCACGCTGATCGCCGGATTCATCCTCAACGGCAACGGCCAGAACATCGCCGTCGCCTACACCGTCGCGTCCCTCGTCGCCTCGATCGCCTACAGCGCGCTGTTCCTGCTGCTGGGCACCGTCAGCCGGCACGCGGTCGTCTTCGGCCTGGTCTATGCCCTGATCTGGGAGTCGCTCTTCGGCAGCCTGGTCGACGGCGCCAAGACCCTCAGCGTCCAGCAGTGGTCCCTCGCCCTCGCGGAGAAGGTCGCGGGCCAGGGGTACGTCGACTCCGCCGTCGGCCTGCCCACCGCGGGCATCCTGCTCGTCGCCGTCACCGTCGGCGCCACCGTCTACGCCGGCCAGAAGCTGCGCCGCCTGACGCTGGCGGGCGAGGAGTAGGCACCCGCCGCACCCGTCGCACACACGGTGCCCCGCCCGGCCCACCGACCGGGCGGGGCACCGTCATGCGGGCCATCATCGGGGCATGATGCCGCACACCGAGCCCGAGCCGTCCAGGCCCCTGTGGTCCTGGATACGCTCCGCGCCCGGTACGCACATCTGGCTGCTGATCATCGCCCTCACCAGCCTCATAGTCGTGATCGCCCCCGACCACGTCGATCACGTCCTGCTGCACCGCAACAGCAGCAATATCCACGAGCTGAACCTCCACCCCTTCCGGGCCCTGCTCAGCAGCGCGTTCTGGATCGAGAACCCGGCGTCCCTCCCGCTCTACGCGATGCTCTTCGAGGTCTTCCACGCCCCGGTCGAACGCTGGCTCGGCACTCAGCGCTGGCTCCTGATCGTCGCCACCGCCCACATCACGGCCACCCTCGTCAGCCAGCGGGTCGTCCTGATGGCGATCCAGGACAACCGCGCCCCGCGCAGCATGGTCCACGTCGTCGACATCGGCGTCAGCTACGGCCTCGCCGCCTCCATCGGTGTCCTCACCTACCGGATCCCCGGTCCCTGGAGATGGCTCTACCTCGCCGGCGCCGTCGCGTTCTTCGGTGTTCCGCTGCTCACCGGCGGCACGTTCACCGACCTCGGCCACGCGATCTCCCTCGCCGTCGGCCTGCTCGCCTGGCCCCTGACCCGGCACCCTGTTTCACGTGAAACATGACCGGCGGCGGATCCGCTGGGGTACCGCCTACGCGTCCTCGGCGTTCGCCAGGCCGTGCTGCCACGCCCACGCGGCGATCCCCACCCGGTTCCGCGCCCCGAGCTTCGCCTGGACGTTCGCGAGGTGCGTCTTGGCCGTACCGGCGCTGATGAACAGCTCCGCGCCGATTTCCGCGTTCGTGTACCCGCGCGCCACCAGCCGTACGATCTCCACCTCGCGCTCCGTCAGCGGATGCGGCGCGGTCGCCTTCGGGGGGTCCTGGGCCGGCCGGCTCAGCAGCCGCACCGTGACCTGGGGACTGATCAGGGTGTCGCCCTGCATGGCCGCGCGCACGCCCTCGATCAGCAGCGCAGGCCCCGACCGCTTGAGCAGGAACCCGCAGGCCCCGTTGGCCAGCGCCGTGCGCACGTAGTCGTCCTGGTCGAAGGTGGTCACGACCACGACCCGGGTCTGTGACGCCAGGAGCCGGGTCAGCTCCAGCCCGTCCAGCCGGGGCATCCTGATGTCCGCCAGCAGCACGTCCGGGCGCAGTTCACGGGCCAGCTCCAGGGCGCTCTGCCCGTCGGCCGCCTCCCCCACCACCGTCATGTCCGGCTGCGAGTCGAGGATCAGCCGGAAACCGCTCCGGATGTCCTTCTGGTCATCGGCTATCAGAATGCGTGTGATCACCCGGCCATGATCACCTCTGGGGAGATCCGGTGGCCGGGAAAACAGCCGAAACCCGCCAACCGCCGCCCGCCCCACCGGGACCGGCGCTCAGGATCCCACCAGCCGCCTCCACGCGCGCCCTCAGGCCGGCCAGCCCGGTGCCGCCGCCGTGCGGCCGCGCGATCCGGCCGCCGCGGGCCCCGCGCGGCGCCGCGTCGTTGACCACGCTCAGTTCCACGCCGCCCGGCGCCCGACGTACCGCGACCCGTACCCGCGCGGCACCGCGTGCGTGCCGGCGTACGTTCGTCAGAGCCTCCACTGCCACCCGGTAGGCCGTGGTGTCCGCCTCCCGTGACAGCGCTGCCACCGCCTGCGGATCGGCGTCCAGCGCCCCGCCCTCGAACCGGGCGACCAGTTCCGGGAGCGCGTCGAGTCCCGGCGCCGGAGCCGTCGGGCCACCGCCCGCCTCCCGCAGGGCGTGCACCGTGCGGTCCATCGAGGCCAGCGCGCTCAGCCCGGCTGCCTCGATGCGCTCCAGCGCCCGTACGGCCTGCTGCGGATCGCTGTCCGCCACGAAACGGGCTGCCTGCGCCTGTACCACGATCGCGCTGACGTCGTGGGCCACGAAGTCGTGCAGATCCCGGGCCAGTTCCAGCTGCTGGTCGCGTCGTGCGTGGTGCACGGCCTGTCGCATCCGGCTCGCCTGACGGCGCAGGTGCCCGCCGAGGGCCACCGCGCCGAGCGCGGGGACCGCCCAGAACGCCGCGGCCCCCGCGGCCTCCAGCCAGGAACCGTCCCGCCACACCACCGGGACCGGCCACGAGGCCACTGCCGCCCCGCCGATGACACCGGCGATCGTCCCCGACCGAGGCGGGGACCAGCGGGCCACCAGGGCCAGCAGCGGCAGCAGCACCGCCACGCCCGCCAGCGTCCACGCCGTGGGCGCGGACACGAAGGCGCAGACCAACGACACCAGACCGGCGGAGGCCAGGACGGGCGCGTACAAGGTGCTCGGTTTCAGGACCACCCCCCGACCCTACGAGCCCCGTTCGCCTTCCGGCATCTGCCGTTCGGCAGAGCGGGCGCCGTGTCCATCACCTCCCGGCCCGCTGAACGGCGGATGGTTCCCGGGCGCCCGCCCGACCAGGCTTGAGGCATCACCCACCGCATCCCGAAAAGGACTTGGCCGATGACCACGCTCACCGCCCCCGCTGCTCCCGCCGTCAGCCGCCCGATCCGGTGGGCGGCCAGGGGCGCCGCCCTCACCCTCGTTCCCAGTGGCCTGTGGCGGATCGCCATCGCCGTCGGCATACCCGTCGGCTGGGGAGTGGGGAGCGGGCTGGAGGCCGAACTCTTCCCCGGCGTGTGGTCCTTCCCCCTGGTGGCGCTCAGCGCCCTCGCCGAAGCACTCGGTCTCCTCACCCTCGGCCTCGTACAGCCCTGGGGCGAGGTGGTACCGCACTGGATCCCCTGGCTCGGCGGCCGCCGGATCCCGCCCCTCGCGGCGGTCGTACCCGCCGCCCTCGGAGCCACCGCCGTCATTCTGGTCACCGTGCTCGGCATGTTCACCTGGTCCACCAACATGGCGGCGCCGGGCGCGCCCTCCGGCGCCTACTGGTGGCTGATGACCCTCTGCTACGCGCCACTGCTGCTGTGGGGGCCGCTTCTCGGGGTGGTGACCGTCGCCTACTGGCGGCGCCGCCGGATTCACGGCTGATGCGCGGAAATTCGCTGGTACGGGACACCTGGCCGGGGCAGAGTGGATCGCGCGGGGAGCAACAAAAGGTCCGGGACAGCCGCTTCGAGCGCGCCTCACGGCGCGGGCTGTCCCGGACCTCTCGTACGTCCTGCGGCTTCTACGCGGCGCCCAGCAGGCGCTCCAGCACCACCGCGATGCCGTCCTCCTCGTTGGAGGTCGTCACCTCGTCGGCCACCGCCTTCAGCTCCGGGTGCGCGTTGGCCATGGCCACGCCGTGCCCCGCCCACCCGAACATCGGTATGTCGTTGGGCATGTCACCGAAGGCGATCGTCTCCGCCGCCTTCACCTTCAGCCGGCGGGCGGCCAGCGACAGGCCCGTCGCCTTGCTCAGACCCAGCGGAAGGATCTCCACCACGCCCGGACCCGCCATCACGATGTCGACCAGGCTGCCCACGATCTCCCGGGCGACCTTGGCCAGCGTGTCGTCGTCCAGCTCCGCGTGCTGGATGTACAGCTTGTTCAGCGGAGCGGACCACACCTCGGTGGTGTCCTTCAGGCGCAGGGTCGGCAGGCCCTCCTGCACCGAGTAGCCGGGGCCGATCAGCACCTCGCCGTCCACCCCGTCCCGGCTCGCCGCCAGGGCGACCGGACCCACCTCGGCCTCGATCTTGGACAGCGCGAGCCCGGCCAGCTGCCGGTCCAGCGTCACCGAGGTCAGCAGCTTGTGCGCACCCGCGTCGTAGAGCTGGGCGCCCTGCCCGCAGACCGCTATGCCCTTGTAGTCCAGGGCGTCCAGCACGTGCCGGGTCCACGGCGCCGACCGGCCCGTGACGACGATGTGCGCCGCGCCCGCCGCGGTGGCCGCGATGAGCGCTTCGCGCGTGCGTTCCGAGACCGTGTCGTCGCCACGCAGGAGCGTGCCGTCGAGATCGGTCGCGACGAGCTTGTACGGGAACGGTGCGGAGCTCACCTGGCGATCGGCTCCAGTACCTCGCGGCCGCCCAGGTACGGACGGAGCACCGCGGGCACCCGCACCGAGCCGTCGGCCTGCTGGTGGTTCTCCAGCAGCGCGACGATGGTGCGCGGCACCGCGCACAGCGTGCCGTTCAGCGTGGCCAGCGGCTGGGTCTTCTTGCCGTCGCGCATGCGCACGGACAGCCGGCGGGCCTGGAAGCTGTCACAGTTCGAGGCGGAGGTCAGCTCGCGGTACTTGCCCTGGGTCGGGATCCACGCCTCGCAGTCGAACTTGCGCGAGGCGGACGCGCCGAGGTCACCGGTGGCGACGTCGATCACCTGGAAGGGCAGCTCCAGCGAGCTCAGCCACTGCTTCTCCCAGGCCAGCAGACGCGCGTGCTCGGCCTCGGCCTCGTCCGGCGCGACGTACGAGAACATCTCGACCTTGTCGAACTGGTGGACGCGGAAGATGCCGCGGGTGTCCTTGCCGTACGTACCGGCCTCGCGGCGGAAGCACGGCGAGAAGCCGGCGTAGCGCAGCGGCAGCTTGTCGGCCTCGATGATCTCGTCCATGTGGTACGCGGCGAGCGGGACCTCGGAGGTGCCGACCAGGTAGTAGTCGTCCTTCTCCAGGTGGTACACGTTCTCCGCGGCCTGGCCGAGGAAGCCGGTGCCCTCCATGGCGCGCGGGCGGACCAGCGCCGGGGTCAGCATCGGGATGAAGCCGGCCTCCGTGGCCTGCGCGATCGCCGCGTTGACCAGGGCCAGCTCCAGCAGGGCGCCGACACCGGTGAGGTAGTAGAAGCGCGAGCCCGAGACCTTCGCGCCGCGCTCGACGTCGATGGCGCCCAGCGCCTCGCCGAGCTCGAGGTGGTCCTTGGGCTCGAAGCCCTCGGCGGCGAAGTCGCGGATCGTGCCGTGCGTCTCGAGGACGGTGAAGTCCTCCTCGCCGCCGACGGGTACGTCGGGGTGCACCAGGTTGCCGAGCTGGAGCAGCAGGGCCTTGGCCGCCTCCTCCGCCTGGTTCTGGTCGGCCTCGGCGGCCTTGACGTCCACCTTGAGCTGCTCGGCCTTCCTGAGAAGCTCGGCGCGCTCCTCCGGGGTGGCCTTGGGGATGAGCTTGCCCAGGGACTTCTGCTCGCCCCGCAGCTCGTCGAAGCGCACGCTGGAAGACCTGCGGCGCTCGTCGGCGGAGAGCAGGGAGTCGACGAGGCCGACGTCCTCTCCACGGGCGCGCTGCGAGGCGCGGACACGGTCAGGGTCTTCACGGAGCAGCCGGAGGTCAATCACCCCTCCAGGCTACCGGGCGGGGCTTCCGTGGATCACATCGATATCACGCTGCGTGTCGCTATGCCCGAATTGCCGCGAATGGATAACTCTTGATCGATGGCCGGAAGTGAACCCGCTCGACCGGTCAATAAAAGTAGGTCGATTCCCCGAAAAGGGGCAGATCGGCTCAGGGGTGCCGGTCGGGGAGCGGGGCCTGACCAGTGCTTGTCCACAGGAATTGAGGGTCCTGCGCACTTTATCCACAGGCTGCGGAAGCTCTCTGTGGACACCAAAAGAGATCATTCCCGATCGCTGTGCGGGCAGGGGGAATCAGGGTTCAAACCCCTCTCACACACTCATTCGGGTGGGAATGGCTCGCTCCAAAGAGTTGATCCGCGATACGCGGGTGACACCGTTCACCTGCCGCTCGCCCATGCGAAACCTGGCCCATCGGCCGATTTGTCGACCTTGTCGCGCTGAACTGTCGACTAGTCCACAGGTCTCCATGCAAGCCTGTGGATAACTTCTGTGGACGGTGGACGACGGTTATCCCCGGCCGTCGAGGCAGCGCGTCAGCCAGTCGGACGCGGCCGTGAAGTCACGGTCCGACGTACCGGGCCGGGCGGCCTGGACGTCACCGGGCGTGACGCCCGCCCTCGGGTACGAGCCGAGGAAGCGGACCTGCGGGCAGGTGCGCTTGAGACCCATCAGGGCCTCGCTCACCCGGCGGTCGGAAATGTGGCCCTCGGCGTCGACCGCGAAGCAGTAGTTGCCGATGCCTGCGCCGGTCGGCCGGGACTGGATCAGCATCAGGTTCACTCCGCGCACGGCGAACTCCTGGAGCAGTTCCAGCAGCGCACCGGGGCGGTCGGCGCCCATCCACAGCACGACGGAGGTCTTGTCGGCGCCGGTGGGCGCCGCGGGCCGGGCCGGCCGGCCGACGAGCACGAACCGGGTCTCGGCGTTCTCCGCGTCGTGGATCTCGCTCACCAGCGCCTGGAGCCCGTAGGTCGCCGCGGCGAACTCCCCCGCGAAGGCGGCGTCGAAGCGGCCCTCCTGCACCAGCCGGGCCCCGTCGGCGTTGGAGGCCGCCGATTCCCACAGCGCGTCCGGCAGATTCGCCCGCAGCCAGTTGCGGACCTGGGGCTGGGCCACCGGGTGCCCGGTGACGGTCTTGATGTCGGACAGCTGGGTGCCCGGCCGCACGAGCAGTGCGAAGGCGATCGGCAGCAGCACCTCGCGGTAGATCATCAGCGGTTCGCCGGACGCCAGCTCGTCGAGGGTCGCGGTGACACCCCCCTCCACCGAGTTCTCGATCGGCACCAGCGCGGCGGCTGCCTCGCCGTTGCGCACGGCGTCCAGGGCGGCCGGCACCGAAACCATCGGGACGAGCTCCCGGGTCGCGGCTTCCGGCAGGGTGCGGAGGGCGGCCTCGGTGAAGGTGCCCTCGGGGCCGAGATAGGTGAATCGCGTGGCCGACATGTGATCAGCCTAATGCCGCCTCCGGGGCCGGAGGCGGCGATGTTCACCCTTCGAGCAGCCGCTGCCCCACGTACTCCCCGGAACGGGCGCCGCCCGGGACGGCGTACAGACCGCTGGACTCGTGCCGGATGAACGCCGACAGGGCGTCACCGCGGTCGAGCTTGCGCTGCACCGGCACGAACCCGCGCAGCGGATCGGCCTGCCAGCAGATGAAGAGCAGCCCCGCGTCCGGGCTGCCGTCCGCCGCGATCCCGTCGTGGTACGAGAAGGGGCGCCGCAGCATGGCGGCCCCGCCGTTCTGCTCGGGGGCGGAGATCCGGGCGTGCGCGTTGGAGGCGATGACGGGCTTGCCGTCGGGGCCGAACTTGTCGAGCGCGAGCTCGGTGGTCTCGGTGCCGCCGGTCAGGGGCGCCCCGTCCACCTTCCTGCGGCCGATGACCTGCTCCTGCTTGTCGAGGGACTGCTTGTCCCAGTCGTCGAGGAGCATCCGGATACGGCGCACCACGGCGTACGAGCCCCCGGCCATCCAGGCGTGCTCGGCCGGCCCGGGTCCCGCGTCCGGGACGAAGATCCGCCGGTCGAATTCGGGTTCGGAGGGTTTGGGATTGCCGGTGCCGTCGACCTGGCCCATCAGGTTGCGCGCGGTCATGGGCTTGCCGGTGGCCCCGGGCGACCGGTTGAAGCCGTTCATCTGCCAGCGGACACGGGCGGCGTCCCCGGCGTCCTTCTGCAGGGCGCGCAGCGCGTGGAAGGCGACGAGTCCGTCGTTCGCGCCGATCTGCACCCACAGGTCGCCGTTGCTGCGCTGGGCGTCGAGCTGGTCGGCGGAGAAGTTCGGCAGCGGTTCCAGAGCGGTGGGGCGGCGGGCGGTCAGACCGGTCCGTTCGAAGAAGGAGTGGCCGAAGCCGAAGGTGACGGTCAGGGAACACGGGCCCGCGTCGAGGGCGATGCCGGAGTCCGCGGTGGGAGCCGTCTCGCCGGCCATCAGCCGGCGGGCGGTGTCCGACCAGCGGCGCATGAGGGCGGCGGCCTCCTTGTGCCCGGCCCCGGGGGCCAGGTCGAAGGCCAGGACGTGGCCCTTGGCCTGGAGCGGTGTGGTGATGCCCGGCTGGCGCTCGCCGTGGAAGGCGACTTCGGTGGTACCGAGCGAGGCCAGCGTGCCGGGGGCCCCGGAGGCGCCGGTGGCGGGGGCCTCGGCGAGCGCCGAGTGGACGAGGGCGCCTCCGGTGGCGCCGAGTGCGAGCCCGGCGGCGCCCGCGGCGCCCACCGTGCCCAGCAGCCGTCGCCGGGTGATCTCGATGTCGGTGTTGCTCTCGGTCACGCTGGTCAGCCGATCTTCACGTTCTTCTGGACGGTCGTCTGGTCGATGTCGGAGGTGCGGACGGTGACGTCGATGCGCCATTCGCCGACCAGGGGGATCCGGACCCCGGACGCGGTCCAGTGTCCGGGAGCCGCCCGCTCGGGGACGAGCGGGAGCGGTCCGATGTCCTTGGCCGGGAGGGTGAAGGAGACCTTCACCTCGGGGGCGTCGAGCGGCGTGCCCTCCGGCGTGTCGATCCACACGTGGAAGGTGTTGGCGCCGACCCGCCCGGGGTCGAGTTCGAGGCGGACGGTGCCCTTGCCGTTCTTGCCGCCGGTGTCGAAGGGGAGGGTCACCTTGACCGCCCGGTCGGGTACGGCGGTACTGGTGGCTTCGGCGCGGCCGGCCTCCTGCTCGGCCGCGCGGCCGGGCTCGGTGCTGGTGAGGATGGTGGTGACGGCGAGCAGGACGACGGCGACGGCGGCCTCCGCCAGCACGGAGCGGCGCAGGCCGGCCCGGCCGGGGTCCGCGTCCCGCCGCTGCCGGGCACGGGCGGTGGCGCGGGCGGCCTGCTGGCGGGCGAGCTGGGCGGCGCGCCGGGGGTCGGCAGGCACGGTCACGCTCGCGGCCTCCTCCTCCGCGTCGTCGTCCTCTGCCTTCTTCTCCTCTTCTTCGGCTGTTTCACGTGAAACATCGCCGGCGACCGGAGTCTCGGCGAGCCGGGCAGTCCACCTGCGCGAGAGGGAGGCGACGGCGACCAGGACGGCCACGAGCGCGACCTTGACGAGCAGGAGCCGTCCGTAGCTGGTGCCGGTGAGGGCGGAGAAGCTGCCGAGCTGCCGCCAGGACTGGTAGATGCCGGTGGCGGTCAGGACGAGAACGCTGATGAAGGCGAGCCGGGAGAACCGCTGGACCGCCGCGCGCTCGATGTCCGGCACCTTGTGGAGGGCCACCAGCAGGGTGGCCAGACCACCGAGCCAGGCCGCGACCGCCAGCAGGTGGAGGATGTCGACGGGCATTGCGATCCCGGGCTGGATACCGGTGGACGCGTGCTCGGACAGCGCCCAGGTCGCGGCGATACCGGCGGCGACGACGCCCCCGCCCACCCCGAGACCGAAGGTGAGGTCGCTCATGTCCTTGGTGTCCTCGGCGGTGCCGACGCTCTTCTGCCGCCGGGCGTACGTGCCGAAGAGGACGGCGATGAAGAGGGCGGCCGCCCCGAGGAGCAGCAGCCGGGACACCAGGGAGGCGCCCGTCTTGGTCTCCAGGACGTCCTGGAGACCGGTGAGGTCGAAGACGTCGGCGAACTCGCCCGAGCCGGTGTAGGGGTTGCGCAGCACCAGCATGGCGAGGGTGGCGGCGGTCAGGGTGACCCAGGCGCGCAGGACGAGCTTCTGTACGGACCGCTCGCCCGCACCGCGTCGCCAGCAGAGCAGGATGAAGGCCGCGCCGCCGACGAGGACGGCGAAGCCGCCGTACGCGGCGTAGCGCGCGATGTCGTACGCGGTGCCGACGGGACCGCCGCCGGCCTGCTGCGTGGGCAGGGTGACGCTGGTGGCCGAGGGGGCGCCGATGGAGAAGGTGAAGGCGCCGGCGATGGGGTGACTGTCGGCGGAGACCGCCTGCCAGGCCACGGTGTAGGTGCCGTTGGGCAGACCGGAGTTCAGCGCGGTGCCGTAGCGGATCGTGGATCCGCTGCACATGTCGCGCAGTTCACCGGTGTCGACCCGCTTGCCCTGGGGGTCCATGACGCGGATCGAGTCGTCGCCCATGGCGACCTGCTCCGAGAAGGAGAGGGAGACCTGGGCGGGTGCCGTGGCGACCACCGCCCCGTCCTTGGGGTCGCTCGCGGTGAGTGCGGCGTGTGCCGTGGCCGGTGCGGCCGCGGCGAACAGGCTTGCCAGCAGGGCTGCGAGGACCAGCACGAGCCGGGGCAGGAGTGCCGCCGGGCGGGTGCGGGCCGTGGAGGGGGCGGGGGCGGTGGCCGTCATGGCGTGTCAGTCCCTCGGTCCGTCAGTGGGCGTTGTTCTGCTGCGGGTTGTACGTCCGTTCCTTGACGTCCAGCTCGACCTTGACCGGATCGGCCTTCTCGAAACGCAGTTCGACGGTGATCTTCTCGCCGACCTTGGGCTGGCTCTTGAGCCCCATGAACATGATGTGGTTGCCGCCGCGCTCCAGCTGCAGCTCACCGTTCGCCGGCACGTCCATGGACGTGACCTGCTGCATCTTCTGGTTCTTGGTCTCGTGGATCTCGACGTCGTCCGAGAGGGGGCTGGTGACCCCGGTCAGCTTGTCGCCGGCCGCGGAGGCGTTCTTGATGACCATGAAGCCACCGGCCATCTTGTCGTTGACCGGTTCGGGCATGAAGGCGCCGGTGACCGTCATCGCGGTGGGGGCGGCGTCCTTGGAGCCCGCGGAGTCCTGGGAGTCCTCGGAGTCGGCGGAGCAGCCGGATATGGCGAGTGCGGCCGTCAGGGAGAGGGCGGCGGCCAGGGTGCGGGTGGTGCGGCGGTTCACGGGTTCTCTCCCTTGATGATCTTCGGCAGGTCCTTGGTGTAGTCGTCGACGGTGGTGCCCTCGCCGTAGAGGACGTAGCCCTCGTCGGTCCTGGGGCTGAACGCGATGACCTGGGCGCCGTGCATGGAGACGACGCTGCCGTCGGCCTCCTTCTTGGACGCCTCGACCCCGATGCCGAGAGTCCTGGCGGCGGCCTGGACGGCGGGGAAGTCCCCGGTCAGTCCCGTGAAGGACGGGTCCTGGGCCTGCAGCCACGCGCCGAGCGAGGCGGGAGTGTCCCGCTCGGGATCCGTGGTGATGAAGACGACCTGGAGCTTGTCCTGGTCAGCCTTGGGCAGTGCCTTCTTGGCGACGGCGATGTTGCTCATCGTCAGCGGGCAGACGTCCGGGCAGTTGGTGTAGCCGAAGTAGATCAGCGTCGGCCGGCCCTTGGTCTGCTCACGCAGGTTCCACGGCTTGCCCGTGGTGTCGGTGAGCGTGACATCCGGCTTGGTGAAGGGACGGTCGAGGACGGTGCCGGCCTTGGTCTTGGCCGGTGCGTTCACCTCCGCGACCGGCTTGTTCCCGGGCTCGCCGCCACAGGCGGTGAGGGTGAGCGCGGCCGCCGCCAGCAGGGCGGCGACCGTTGCACGAGTGGTGCGCATGGAGAAAAATCCCTGGAATCGGGGGATGGTTCGGACGGATGTGAGGAGCGCGGCAGGCTCAGGAGGTGCGGCGGCGCGAGGCGACGCCGAAGGCGACCCCGCCGAGGCCGATGACGATGCCGGCGACGCCGAGGGCCCGCGCGGTGTTGTCGGTGCTCTTGGCGGCGGCGGTGTCGTGACCGTCCTTGCCGTGCTCGTCCTTCTTGTCGGTGCTCTTGGCGTCGGCGTTCTTGTCGCCACCGTGGTGGCCGGCGCCCGTGGCAGCGGTCAGCTTCAGGACCGGCGCGGGGGTCTGCGGCTCGGCCGCGCCCTCCTTGGTCTCCTCGATCCAGCGGACGACCTCGCCGTTGTCGTACGTCTGGATCGCCTTGAAGACCATCTGGTCGGCGTCCTCGGGCAGCTTGCCGACGGAGACGGGGAACTGCTGGAACTTGCCCGGCTCGATCTTGCCGCCGGTCCAGGTGACCTTGGTGACGGCCTCGTTGATCTGCTTGCCGTGGACCGTCAGCGGCTTGTCGAGCTTGGTCTTCTCGACGGTGACCGTCCAGCCGGGGATGTCCTGCGGCATGACGGACGTGAGCGGCTTGTCGGCCGGGAAGTTGACCTCGAGCTGGTTCGTCGCGGCGTTGTCGCGCTCGTTGGGGACCTTGAAGTTGATGGTCGCGTACCCGCCCTTGGCGGCCTCGCCGGGCTGCACGCTGACGTGCGCGAAGGCGGTGCCGGAGAGGGCGAGGACGGTGCCGGCGGCGAGGGCGGCGGCGACGGGGACGCGCGAGGTCTTCATGGCAGAAACTCCACGGAAAGCTGGTGGCGAAAGGACTCCGCGCACGGCGCGCACGGAGTTCGCGGCACCGGTGCTCCCCCGGATGTCCCGGGAGCGGGGGTGCCGCGTCAGGCTGCGAGGGAGAACGCCGTGGCCGGCGGACCGCGCCGGATCACCGTGTGGTGCAGTGCCTCGCGCCCGGCACGGCAGGCCCGCCCGGCCGTGGCGTACCCGGGGCGCGGGATCGGGGAGAGTGCGCCGCGCAGACCGGCGGCCAGCGCCCGTACGAAGGCCAGCGCGGCGCGCAGGGCCCGTACGGGAGCCGCTCCGGCGGTGCGCCGCGACAGCTGGAGGAGGCGGAAGAGGGCGGCGTCGCCGCGCCCGAGCAGCCAGCCGGCGGCCAGCGCGGCCAGCAGGTGGCCGAGCAGCATGGGCAGGCTGAACAGGCCGCTCCCGGGCTCGGCCAGGGCCTGTGCGACCTGGGCGTGCGCGCCGGTGTGCGCAGCGGCGCCGGTGGCGCCCGCCGCCTGCGCGGCGTCGCCGGCCTGCGCGGCCAGGGCGGCCGGGTCGATCCCGGCCGCCGCCAGGATCCGCCGTGCTTCGGCGGGGCTGAGCGCGACCGGGTTGCCCCCGCAGACCAGGCGCGCGGCGAGGGCCGCGAGCGAGGTGTCGGCCGAGGCGGCGGCGGTGCCGGTTCCGGCCACCGGGCCCGAGGCCGCCGCGGCCGTGTGCTGGCCCAGGCCGAAGAGGGTGTGCAGCGCCAGCTGCCCGCCCGCCAGCGCGGCGGCGATACCGGGAAGTGAACACCGACGCCCGGCCAGCGGCGCGGCGACCGTCAGCACGGCCAGGAACGCGAGACAGACCGCCCACCAGGGCACCGTGGCGCACGAGGCCACGGCGTGACCTGCGGCGGACAGCACGACGCAGACCGCGGCGAACACCGCGGCCCGCAGCAGCCGGAGGCCGGCTCCGGCGCGCATCGTGTGGGGGGCAGTCATGGCCGGGCCATCATCGCACTGCGCTGATGCCGCCCATACAGCAGGTCCGGAAGGTCCCTTGAGTCCCCCTTGACCACCGTCGCCCACGGCCGACGACCGACGCGCGCGGCGCCCATACATCGGCCCCGCGAGGTCTCGCATCGGCCGAATGAGGGCTCTGGATGTCGCCGGGCGCTTACGCCGGGTCGCGGGCGGCAATAGGTAACGGTATGAGCATCTGGTGGTCTCTCCACTTGAGGCGCGAGGCCGCGAGCGTTCCGCTCGCCAGGCGGCTGCTGCTGGGGACGATGGAGACCGCGGGGGTGGACCCGGACATCTCCTTCGACCTCTCGGTGGCGCTGAGCGAGGCGTGCGCGAACGCGGTGGAGCACGGCGGCGCGGCGACCGACGGGGCGCCCGGTGGGACGCCGGGCGGTGAGGCCTACCGCGTCACGGCCTACCTCGACGGTGACTGCTGCCGGATCGAGGTGACGGATTCGGGCCCGGGGTTCCCCCCGCACACGGTGGCCCGCCAGAGTCCTCCGGCCCCCGGGGCCGCGTACCGGGAGAGCGGCCGGGGCCTGTGCCTGATCGAGGAGCTCGCGGACCACGTCCGGTTCCGCAACCGTCCCGGGCGGGGCGCCGTGGTGACCTTCGACAAGATCCTGAAGTGGCGCGAGGGCGCGCTGCTGAAGGCGTCGTGACGCGCCGGTGGGCGGCACCCCGGGGTACCGGGGTACCGGGGTGCCGCCCACCGGGGCAACGCGCAGGGGCGTCCGCGCGCAGGGGCGCCGTCAGCCCTTGAGGCGGGCCATCCAGGCCTCGACCTCGTCGGCCTGCCGCGGCAGGCCCGCGGACAGGTTCCGGTTGCCGTCCTCGGTGACGAGGATGTCGTCCTCGATGCGGACGCCGATGCCGCGGTACTCCTCGGGCACCGTCAGGTCGTCGGCCTGGAAGTACAGGCCCGGCTCGACGGTGAGGCACATGCCGGGCTCCAGGGTGCCGTCGACGTACGCCTCGGTGCGCGCGGCGGCGCAGTCGTGGACGTCCATGCCGAGCATGTGGCCGGTGCCGTGCAGGGTCCAGCGGCGCTGGAGACCGAGCTCCAGGACGCGCTCGACCGGGCCCTCGACCAGGCCCCACTCGACCAGCTTCTCGGCGAGGACGTGCTGGGCCGCGTCGTGGAAGTCGCGGAACTTGCCGCCCGGCTTCACCGCGGCGATACCGGCCTCCTGGGCCTCGTAGACCGCGTCGTAGATCTTGCGCTGGATCTCGGTGTAGGTGCCGTTGATCGGCAGGGTGCGCGTGACGTCGGCCGTGTAGAGGGAGTGCGTCTCCACGCCGGCGTCCAGGAGCAGCAGGTCACCGGAGCGGACCGCGCCGTCGTTGCGGACCCAGTGCAGGGTGCAGGCGTGGGCGCCGGCCGCGCAGATGGAGCCGTAGCCGATGTCGTTGCCCTCGACGCGGGCGCGCAGGAAGAAGGTGCCCTCGATGTAGCGCTCGGAGGTGGCCTCCGCCTTGTCCAGGACCTTCACGACGTCCTCGAAGCCGCGGACGGTGGAGTCGACGGCCTTCTGGAGCTCGCCGATCTCGAAGTCGTCCTTCACGGCGCGGGCCTCGGAGAGGTAGACGCGCAGCTCCTCGTCGCGCTCCTTGGTGACCTTGTCGGTCAGGGCGGCCTCGATGACGGCGTCGTGGCCGCGCACGTTGCGGACCGGGCCCTCGGCCTCGGACAGCGCCTCGGCGAGCTTGCGCACGTCCTTGGCCGGGATCCCCAGCAGCTGTTCGGCCTCGGTCAGGGAGTGGCGCCGGCCGACCCACAGCTCGCCCTGGCCGGACAGCCAGAACTCGCCGTTCTCGCGATCGGAGCGGGGCAGCAGGTAGATCGTGGCGGTGTGGCCGGTCTCACCCGCGGGCTCGAGGACCAGGACGCCGTTCTCGGTCTGGTCGCCGGTGAGGTACGCGTACTCGGTGCCGGCGCGGAAGGGGTACTCCGTGTCGTTCGAGCGCGTCTTCAGGCGGCCCGCGGGAACGACGAGGCGCTCGCCGGGGAAGCGCGCGGACAGCGCCGCGCGGCGGGCGGCGGTGTGCGCGGCCTGCGCGATCGGCTCCAGCCCGTGCAGCTCGGTGTCGGCCCAGCCGTTGCGCATGTTCTCGGCGAGCTCGTCGCTGACGCCCGGGTACAGCCCGTTCTTGCGCTGCTTGTGCGTCTTCTTGGGCTGCTCTTCCTCCGGGGTCTCCGGGGTGATGAGCTCTTCCGCCACGGGGCTGCCTCCTCTTGGGTACGAGATTGGACCTCATCCATCGTACGGACGTCCGGAAGGGACCCAAGGGGCCAACGGCCCCTTACCAAGATCAGTCGGAGCGCGGGCGCCGGCAGGCCCTAGTCGAAGCGGGCGGCGAGCAGCACGATGTCCTCGGTGCTCTCCCCGGCGTCCTGCCCGTCGGGCAGGACGGTGCGCAGGACGTGGTCGCAGATCGCGGCCGGGTCGTCGCGCACGGCCCGCGGGACGCTCGCGGCGGCCGCGTGAAGGCGGGCGTACGCGCGGTCCATGGCGTCGCCGGTACGGCGCAGCAGCCCGTCGGTGTAGAGAAGCACCGTTTCTCCGGGTGCCGGTTCGATCTCCACGCTGGGTGCCTCCCAGCAGGCGAGCATCCCCAGCGGCGCGGACAGCGAGGTCTCCACGTAGTCGGTGCGGCGCTCCCCGATGAGCAGCGGTGGGGTGTGTCCGGCGCCGGCCAGGACGATCTTGCGCTGGGCGGGCTCGCAGTAGGCGAAGAGGGCGGTGGCCGAGCGGGCGGGCTCGGTCAGGCGCAGCAGCAGTTCCAGGTCGGACAGGACCGCGACGGGGTCCTCGCCCTCCATGACGGCGTACGCCCGCAGGGAGGCCCGCAGCCGTCCCATGGCCGCCACCGCGCTGGGCCCGGTACCGGTGACCGAGCCGACGGCGAGGCCCAGGGCCCCCTCGGGCAGCGGCAGCGCGTCGTACCAGTCGCCGCCCCCGGCGGGGCCGGTGACGTGGCGGGCGCCGAGCTGGACGCCGGGGACCCGCGGGAGCCGGCTGGGCAGCAGTTCCTCGGCGACGGTGGCGAGCCGGGCACGGGAGCGTTCCACCTCGAGCATGCGGGCCAGGTGCTCGGAGCCGTGCCGTACGTAGAGGCCGGCGAGGTCGCGCTGGCGGTCGTTCGGTTCGGCCTGCTCGTCGTAGAGCCAGACGGCCGCTCCGAGCCGGCCGGTGGCCTCGGCGGTCAGGGGCAGCGCGTAGCTGGCGGCGTAGCCGAGGCGGGCGGCGACCTCACGGTGGCGGGGGTCGACGGGGGCGGCGGAGCCGGCGCCCGGGACGGCGTCGGCCTCGGGGAGTACGTCCGAGCCGCCCTCGGCGTCGGGGAGGCCGTCGAGAATGCGTCCGTAGGAGGTGGCGCTGCGCGGGACGGTCTCGATGTGGCCGAGGTCGGCGCGGCCCAGGCCCAGGCCGATGGTGGAGGTCGGGCCGAGGCCGTCGGAGGGTTCCAGCACGACCAGGCCGCGGCGGGCGCCGACCAGTGCGGCCCCGGCGCGCAGGAACTCGTGGAGCGAGCCGTCGAGGTCGGTGGTGCGGGTGAGGCGTTCGGTGAGCTCGTGCAGCGTGGTGAGGTCGGAGACCATGCCGGCCAGGCGGTCCTGGATGAGCGTGCCGGGGGCGGTCGGATGGGAGGTCGCGGGGATCGTGCGGGCGGGCGTGGGCGCCGCAGTGTGGGGGGAGCCCGCAACCGCGGGATCGATTCCAGCCACTTTCGGCAGATGCGGGGCGCTCATGACGTCCGCCTTTCCAGCTGGTGCGATTCGCCATATAGCATCGCAAACCCCCAGATCGTGCTGCGCCGCCATCAATGGATCCACATCTACACGCAGATGTGGATCGATGTCCAGCATTGCCCAGGTGGGAATCCTGGTGTCCGTGGGACGACAACTCACCGTCCGGTGAAGGCTAGAACTTGGCTGGAAAAAGCCGGAAGCGGACCTTTTTTGCGATCGACTGGGCGGCGCCGAAGTGGCTCCGGGTACGTAATCGGTGGTACCCGGGGTCAGTTGGTGCCCTCCCGGTGGCTGCCGGGAACCGTCCGGTGCGGGCCGCCGTCCTTAGCGGCGCACCCCCGGCCGGACCCCCGCGCGGGTAGCGCTCCATCCCCCGCCGGACGTTTCATGGACCGTAAGAAAACTGCACGAACCGTGTGAAAGTGCACCTGACGGACAGTGGCGCGAAACGCGTACGTGTGGTGAAACATCGCATACATGGTGTGATGTGGCCCTCGGCGTTCAACGGAAAGGAACGAGCGCTCATGCGCGAGATCCTCGGAAGGCGTCTCCAGTGGCTCCGCAACTCCCTGCAGTCCCGCTCCCTCCCGTCTCTCCCGTCCCTCCCGTCTCTTCCGGCCTTCCCGCCCCTGCGGTCCCTGCGTTCCTCCGCCCGGCAGGGCGGCGACCGTGACGTTCTCCTCGATGCGGCCCTCCACTGCGCCACCGCCTGGGGCTGGCCGGTGCTGCCCGGCGTGGGCCGGGCCGGGGTGGACGGCTCGCGCTGCGCGTGCCCCGACCCCGACTGCGTCGTACCGGGGGCGCACCCTTTCGACCCCGGTCTGCTCGCCGCCACCGTCGACGCCCGGATGGTGACGTGGTGGTGGACGAACCGTCCGGCGGCGCCGGTCCTGCTGGCCACCGGGGGCACGGCCCCGTGCGCGGTGAGCCTGCCGGCGGTGGCCGGGCCGCCGGCCCTGGCCCGGCTGGACGCCCGGGGGCTGCGGCTGGGGCCGGTGGTGGCGACGCCCACGCGCTGGTCGCTGTTCGTGGCGCCGTACTCGCTGGAACGGCTCGGTGAACTCCTCCACACCAAGGACCACGTACCGTCCTCGCTGCGCTTCCACGGGGAGGGCGGCTACCTGCTGCTGCCACCGTCGCCCGCGTCGGGCGGCGGGCGGGTGCGCTGGGAGCGGGAGCCGGCCGCACGGTCCGCACGGCCCTGGTTGCCGGAGGTCGAGACGGTCGTCGACGCACTGGTGGAGGCGAGCAGCGGGGCACCGGGCGGCGGCAGCCGGCTTGCGTACTGATCCCCGACGGACAGCCCGGCGGGCCTGCGGGGCCCGGGCGCCGGGCTTGAGGGACCCGGGCGCCGGGCCTGCGGGGGCTCGCCCGGCGGGCCTCGCCGCCTCACTCGTACGGGTGCCACGGGGACGAGTTTCCCGGGGAATTGGGCGCGGGTATCTCCGCGCTCCATTCCCCCGTCGCTATCTTCGGCGAATGAATCTCCGCCTGATCGGTATCGGTGCCGGTGTGCTGATCATCTTGTCGCTTCCGCTGGCGGGCGCGATCGCCGGGCCGGATTTCGCCGGTCGGGGCGACGGAAAGGGCACCGGGCTGCTGACCTCGCTGGGGCTGTCCGGATCCGAACGCCGCCCGGCACCCGCGGCGGCCGGGTCCGAGCAGCCCGGCCCGCCCGAGCAGACGCGCCACGACGCGCACTGCGGTCCCGAACTCTCCTCGCCGGACGGCGTGGAGGCGCAGACCTGCGTCCTGGCCGGTGAAGGCCTTACCTGGGGCCGCAGTTACTACCGCAATACCAGTGGACGCGCTCTGGACGCCGTACTCACCCTGATGGGACCGGCGGGGCGGACATGGCAGATCCGGTGCGAGGTCGGGGCCGGTGACGAGCCAGGATTGTGCGAGACGCCGCGTGAATCGTCGGCGGGTGGGACGGACGCGTACTCGGCAGTTGCGGAGTTTGCAGTTCCGGATGATGAAGGGCGCCTGCTGCTGCGATCCGGAAGCAACTCGCCCGTCCCGGGCGACGGTTGACCCGCGCCGAAATGGAAGGGCCCGGTCGCTGGCGACGGGGGATGCACCAGCGACCGGGCTACAAGAACGGTAACAAGAGATCGCCTGTTCGCAAATTCGATCTCTGATATTCGGACATCGATTTGCAGGCGATTAGCGGGAGTTGTGACCGCGGTCACCGGCCCTGCGGAGGTGTCGCCGTCAGCTGAGCGTCACCTGGCGGCTGGTCAGACCACCGCGTGCGCGGCGCTCCTCCGCGGTCAGCGGCACGTCCGTGGCCAGGGCGTTTGCCAGTCGCTCGGCGAACTGGGCGGCCGGCTTCTCCACATCGGAGGCGCTCATTCCGGTCGGCAGGTCCCAGACCGGGACCATCAGGCCGTGTGCGCGGAAGGAACCGACGAGCTTGGTGCCCTCCCCGAGCGAGGTCTCGCCCGCCACCTGCAGTCGCGCCAGCGCGTCGAGCAGCTTCTCCTCGGCGTGCGGCATGACCCAGCGCAGGTGGTTCTTGTCCGGGGTCTCGCACCAGTAGGCCGCGTCGACGCCGCTGAGCTTGACCGTCGGGATGGCGGCGGCGTTGGCGCGCTCCAGTGAGGCGGCGATCTCCGGGGTGGCGGCCTGGGCGCTCTCCGAATCCGGAATCCAGAATTCGAACCCGGTGTGGACAACCGGCTCGAAACCGCCGTCCGTGTCGAGCAGATCCTGGAGACGGACCCCCTCGGTGGGCACCCGGCGCGGCGGAACCGGATTCCCCGGTTCGGTCGCAAGTGCGCGCTCCAGGGTGTCGGCCATGTCCCGGGCGAGGTCGCCGGAGGAGGAGTCGTTCTGCAGACCGAGCAGGATCGAGCCGTCCTCGCGGCGCAGCGCCGGCCAGGCCATCGGGAGCACGGTCGCCAGCGTCACGGACGGGACGCCCTCGGGGAGGCCGCCCTTGAGGTGCAGCGGCACGGTGGCCGCGGGCACCAGCTCGCGCAGCGCCACCCAGTCGCACTCGCCGGGCAGGCCCTCGAAGGGGCGGTTGACCAGCTCGGTCACGGCGTGCGCGGCGGTGCGGCCGTGGCAGGCCTTGTAACGGCGCCCGGATCCGCAGGGGCAGGGCTCACGGGCTCCCACCACCGGGATTTCCCCGTCCTTGAGCTGCGGCTGTGCTGCGGGGCGCTTCTTCGCCATCGTGGGTGTCTCCCGGTTGCGACGGTACGGCGTCACGTACGTGCGTTACGTGACGCGCGCGAGCCTAGTCGCTCGTACCGTCGGAACCCGTCGGGTGCGGCCGGGAGTACGGTCGGCGTGCACTCCCGGACGGCCGCCTGTGCGGATGGCCGCGCCTCGAGATCAGTGATCGAGATCGTCGAAGGGGACCGTGAAGTCGATCGACGGCGACGCAACGCGCGTAGCGAAATCGTCATGCCGATGCCCGGCAGCGACGACGACCCACACGGTCACCTCGCCCGCGACCCCGTCGCGGACACCCCAGTCCTGGGCGAGGGCGCTGATGATGTTCAGCCCCCGGCCGCCACGTGCGGTGACCGAGGGCGTGGCCGGAGTCGGGCGGGTGGGCCCGCCGCCGTCCGTGACCTCGACCGTCAGCCGTCCCGCGCTGTCGACGCGCCACGCGGCGCGTATGTCTCCGTCGCCGATCTCCCGGGCACCCAGCGGTCTGCCGTGCCGGCAGGCATTGCTGAGGAGCTCGGAAAGGATCAGAACGGCGTCGTCGACGACCGATTCGGACACCCCGCTGATAAGCAGTTGCTCACGCATGCGGTGTCTTGCTTCCCCCACGCCCGCAGGGCCATGGGGTACGGCCATGCACGACGACGTGGGCACCTCCTGTGCCACCACCAACGCCACCCCCGGAACCTCCTTAGCCCCACGCCATGGTCTGGATGCCCCAATGGCCTGGACCGGAAACCGTCGTGCCGCAGGCCCCTGACGCATTCATGACGATCGGATGCGGAGCGGATGCGCCGGGGCACACCCTGTGACGAACGGGGTGCTCGGGGCGGCTGTGCAAACCGGGACGTCAGCGGCCGAGTTGTGACAGAACTTGGCGTGGCCGGTTCGTAATGATGGCTTCTACTCCCAGATCAGCGCAGAGCTGAACATCTTCCGGTTCGTTCACGGTCCATACGTGCACGGAGTGGCCGGCGGCCTGGAGCTTCCGGATGAAACCGGGGTGATTGCGGACGATCCGTATCCCCGGACCGGCGATCCGCACCCCGGCCGGCAGGCGGCCGTCCCGCATGCGCGGGGAGATGAACTGCATCAGGTAGACCGTGGGGACCGTCGGGGCGGCCGCGCGCACGCGGTGCAGCGAGCGCGCCGAGAAGGACATGATCCGTACCGGGTGCGGACCGTCGGCGGGCGGGGCGTCGAGCCCGAATCGTTTGAGGAGGAAGAGGAGCCGGTCTTCCACCTGTCCGGCCCAGCGGGTCGGGTGCTTCGTCTCGATGGCCAGCTCCACCGGGCGGCCGGCGTCGGCGATCAGCTCCAGGAGTCGCTCCAGGGTGAGCACGGACGTACGCTCGGGGTCAGCGACCCAGTCAGGGGCTTCCTCGCGGTCCTTCCAGGACCCGAAGTCCAGAGCGGCGAGATCCGCCAGCTCCAGGGCCGATACGGCGCCGCGACCGTTGGAGGTGCGGTTGACGCGGCGGTCGTGGACCAGCACCAGATGGCCGTCGGCGGTCAGTCGCACATCGCATTCGAGGGCATCGGCCCCGTCTTCGATGGCCCGGCGGTAGGCGGCCAGGGTGTGCTCGGGAGCGTCCTCCGAGGCACCGCGGTGGGCGACGACCTGGATGGGGCGCGGCGTTGCGTGGGTCACCGGGTCATGGTGCCACCGACCAGGGCCAGCGCGCCGGGCCAGGCATAAACCCACAGGTCCGGCTTACAGTGCTCTGACGGTACATGGGAAAGGCTTCGCCCAGGAACTTGTGCGGTCGGCCGAACGTTCAGCCGGACCGATGTCCAGAAGCCGTGCGACGAGGAGAGAGCGCTGTGAGCACCGAGAACGAGGGCACCGCGGCCCCCACACCCCCCGTGGCCCCGTCCGCGCCCCCCGCGCCGGTGGCCCCTCCGACCGCCGCGGGCGCGGCCGCACGGCAGGACCTGACGAAGCACGACGACCGCCAGGCGGCCCCTGAGGCCCCGGCCCAGGCCCCGGCGGCCCCTGAGACCCAGGCCCAGGCCCCGGCGGCGCCCGAGGCGCCGGCCGCGCCGGCCGCACCCGCCGCTCCGGCGTACGGTGCCCCCGCGGCCGCCGGCGGCCCGTACGACGCCGAGCCGACCCAGCAGCTGCCCGCCACCCCGGCGGCGCCCGGGCACGTCCCGGCCGAGGCCGCCCCGGCCCCCGGGTACGCCGCCCCGGCGCCGGCCCCGGCCTACGCCGGCCCGGGTCCCGGGCAGCCGACGACGCACGGCTCCGGCGGCTGGCCGCCGCCCCCGCCCGCCGTCCCGGCGTACGGTGTGGCCGGCCACGGCGTACCCGGTCACGGCGTACCGGGTCACGGCGCACCGGGTCACGGTGGCGGCGGCCCGGTCTGGGGCGCGCCCCTGACCACCGACGGCACCCCGCCGCCCAAGAAGTCCGGCAAGGGCGGTGTGATCGCGGCCGTGCTCGCGGCCGCGCTGCTGGCCGGCGGTATCGGCGGCGGCGTCGGCTACCAGCTCGCCCGGAACGGCGGCACCGGCATCGGCTCGACCACCGTCAGCGCGGGCGACACCCCTCGGGACCTCAAGCGCGAGCCCGGCTCGGTCGCGGGCATCGCCGCCAAGGCCCTGCCGAGCGTCGTCACGATCAAGGCGTCCGCGGGCGACGGCGAGGGCGGCACCGGTACCGGCTTCGTCTACGACCAGCAGGGCCACATCCTGACCAACAACCACGTGGTCGCCTCCGCCGCCAACGGCGGCAAGGTCTCCGCGACGTTCTCCAACGGCAAGGAGTACGAGGCGGAGGTCATCGGCCGCGCCCAGGGCTACGACGTGGCGGTGCTCAAGCTCAAGAACCCGCCCGCCGGGCTGGCCCCGCTGCCGCTGTCGGACTCCGACAAGGTGGCGGTCGGCGACGCGACCATCGCCATCGGCGCGCCCTTCGGCCTGTCCAACACCGTCACCACCGGCATCGTCAGCGCCAAGAACCGTCCGGTGGCCTCCAGCGACGGGGGCGGCGCCAAGAACTCGTACATGAGCGCGCTGCAGACGGACGCCTCCATCAACCCGGGCAACTCCGGCGGTCCGCTGCTGGACGGCCGCGGTGCGGTCATCGGCATCAACTCGGCGATCCAGTCGGCGGGCAACGGCGGCTTCGGCGGCGGCCAGGCGGGCTCGATCGGCCTCGGCTTCGCCATCCCGATCAACCAGGCGAAGAACGTCGCCGAGCAGCTGATCAAGACCGGCAAGCCGGTCTACCCGGTGCTGCTGGTCTCCGTGGACCTCCAGGCCAAGGTGGACGGCGCCAAGATCTCCGAGGGCGGCGCGGCCGCCAACGACCTGGTCGACCCCAACGGCCCGGCGGGCAAGGCGGGCCTCAAGCCCGGCGACGTGATCACCGAGTTCGGTGGCAAGCCGATCGACAGCGGCCCGACCCTGATCAGCGAGATCTGGACGTACAAGCCGGGCGACACCGTCAAGCTGACCTACCTGCGCGGTGGCAAGCCGACCACGGTCGAGGTCACGCTCGGCTCGCGCACCGGCGACAAGTAGCCGTCGTCACGCCGCGGATGTGACGACGCGACGGCGTGACAACCTGACGGCGTGACAACCTGACGGCGTGATGGCTTGATGGCGAGGGGTCGTAGGCGGGATTCCACCTACGGCCCCTCCCAACGTCCGCTTATGCTTCGCTCGTGTTCGATTCGCGGCACATCCGGACGTTCCACGAGGTGGTTGCCTCGGGGTCCTACTCGGCTGCCGCCCGCGTCCTGGGATACACCCAGCCCGCCATCACCCAGCAGATGAAGGCGCTCGAACGCGCCGTCGGCACCCCGCTGTTCACCCGGGTCGGCCGCAGGATGCAGCTCACCGAGGCCGGGCACTCCCTGGCCCGGCACGCCGAGACGATCCTCGGCTGTCTCTCCGCCGCGCAGGCCCAGATGAAGGCGTACGCGCGGCTGCGCACCGGCCGGGTCCGGCTCTGCGGGTTCCCCAGCGCCAACGTCACCCTCGTCCCGGAGGCCCTCAGCGGACTCGCGAAGGACCATCCGGGCGTGCAGGTCGAGCTGCTGGAGGAGGAACCCCCCGACTCGCTGCGCAGACTGGAGCGCGGGGAGTGCGACATCACCCTGGCCTTCACCTATCCGGGGCTCCAGGAGCAGATCCCGGAGGAGGTCGCCGAGGTCAGGCTGCTGGAGGACCAGCTGACCGTGCTGCTGCCCACCGGCCATCCGCTGGCCCGGCGGCGGGCCGTGCACCTGGCGGACCTGGCCGAGGAGAAGTGGATCGCGGGCTGCCCGCGCTGCCGGGCGAACCTGCTGCACGAGTGCGCCGAGCTGGGCTTCGTCCCCGACATCAGGTTCGCGACCGACGACAACCTGGTGGTGCAGAGCCTGGTCGGGCAGGGGCTGGGCGTGGCGATGATGCCCGCGCTCGTGCTGCCCTCCCTGTCGCTGACCCGGGTGTGCGGGCGGGTGCTGGCGCCGGTGGCGCGCCGGCACATCGCCGCGTACGTCTACCGCGACCACCTGCGGATCCCGGCGACGGCGGCCGTGCTGGCCGAGCTCAAGCAGGTGGCGGGCAACCGCGTCGGCTGCTGACAACGCCTGGTACGACACCCCCGATCCATAAGCGCCGCTTGGCATTTCGGGTCGGAACTGTCGTTGGACGTGATGGATCTGCTGCCGGACGCTGCGGATATGACCACCACTACGCCGGCCCGCACCACCGCGAGGATGGCCGCCCTCGTCGCCGAGATCCGCACGGTCGTGGACCGGGGTCTGGCACCCGACCTGACCGCCTACCTGGTCGGTGAGCGCCTCGCTCCGCACCTGGGCACGGCGGACCTGCTCACCCCGGCCCAGCAGGAGGGCGATGCGGCGCACTACCGCCAGCACGTCCTGCACGCGGAGACGGACGGCAGCTTCTCGGTGGTGGCACTGGTGTGGATGCCGGGTCAGGAGACCTGTATCCACGACCACGTCTCATGGTGCGTGGCGGGGGTCCACCAGGGCGAGGAGAGCGAGCGCCGCTACCGGCTGGCGCCGGGGCCCGACCAGGCCCGGCTGGTGGCCACCGAGGACGTGGTCAACGCCCAGGGCGAGGTGTGCGGGTTCGCGCCGCCCGGAGACATCCACAAGGTGCGCAACTCCTGTCGTACGAAGGCGATATCCATCCACGTCTACGGTGCCGACGTCTCCCGTCTGGGAACCAGCATCCGCCGCGTCTACACCCTGCCGACCGACTGATGGCCCTCCTCAACCGTCCCCAGAGCCCGGTTGTCCGCAGGGGACGGCCCGGTGGGGATGTTTCACGTGAAACACCCACGTCCTGGCCGGGGTTGGCCACCGCCGCAGGTGGTGCGCTGCTCGCCTGGGGGGTCCACCGGCTGCTGCCGGCCGTACCGATGCTGACCGCTTCGGTGGTCCTGGGGATCGCGGCGGCCCATCTGCCCCGGGTGCGGACCTTCGTCCGCGGAAGCGCCCGACCGGGGCTCTCGCTGGCGGGGCGGCGGCTGATGCGGATCGGCATCGTGCTGCTGGGTCTGGGGCTGGGCCTGGAGGAGGTGCTGCGGCTGGGCTGGGCCACGGTGGCGATGGTGTTCGCGGTGGTGGCCGTGACCTTCGCGGGCACCTTGTGGCTGGGCCGGCGGCTGGGGCTGCGCGGGGATCAGCCCCTGCTGATCGCCACCGGCTACTCGATCTGCGGGGCTTCGGCGATCGGGGCGGTGAGCGAGGTCTCGGGCAGCGACGAGGAGGACGTGGCGTCCTCGGTGGCGCTGGTGACGCTGTGCGGCACGCTCGCCATCGCCGTACTCCCGCTGCTCCAGGGGCCGCTGGGGCTGACCGACCTCGGGTTCGGGCGCTGGGTGGGGGCGAGCGTCCACGACGTGGGCCAGGTGGTGGCCACGGCGCAGACCGCGGGTCCGGCGGCGCTGGGGGAGGCGGTGCTGGTCAAGCTGATGCGGGTGGCGCTGCTGGCGCCGCTCGTCGCGGCGGTGGCGTTCTCGCTGCGGGCCCGGCGGCGTGGGGTGCGGACGGCTTCGGGTCGGCGCCCGGCGCCGGTACCGCTGTTCGTGGCCGGCTTCCTGGCGGCGGCCGCGCTGCGGGCCACCGGGGTGGTGCCGGACGTGGCGCTGGACTGGGCGCACACGGCACAGGAAGCCCTGCTGGCCGCCGCGCTGTTCGGGCTGGGGAGCGCGGTGCACCTGCCGACGCTGGCGCGCACGGGCGGCCGGGCCGCGGCGCTCGGGCTGGGGGCCTGGGTGGTGGTGGCCGGAGTGTCGTACGCGGGCGTGCTGCTGACCGTATGAGCCCGGACCCGACGCACGTGGCCGGAACCGACCCCTACGCGATGACGCGCCCATGACAACCCATCCGGTCCGTGCCACAGTGCCCCCGCGAGGCGGCGGACCGCGAGAGCGCACCGCCGCCCCCACAGCACCGCCGATCCATCGATCCGCACCGACAGCTCTTCATCCCCCACCCTGCCCGGGCCCGACCGGCCCCAGGGCACGGCAGAAGGAGTCATGCGTGAATCGTCATCGCACGGTCGTATCCGCCCTCCTGGCGGCGGGCACCCTGGTCGCGGGCGCCCTCACCGTCGCCACCCCCTCGGCCGCCGCCCCCGCCCCGGCCTCGTTCACGCCGCAGCAGACCCAGGGCTTCTGGACCGCCGAGCGGATGCGCGGCGCCACCCCGCTGGACCTGACGGCCGCCCCGGGCGCCACGGGCAAGCGTGTCGTCGCCACCGGCGCCCCGACCACGATCGCCCCCACTCCGCCGGCCGGCTCGACGGCGGCCGCGTCGCCCACGGCCTTCCCGCAGATCGGCGGGGCCTGGACGGGCGGCGGCGCGGTGGTGAAGACCTCGGGCCGGGTGTTCTTCTCGATGGGCGGCCGGACGGCGTCCTGCTCCGGCGACTCGATCACCAGCGCCAACGGCAGCACGGTGATCACGGCCGGCCACTGCGTGAAGTACCAGGGCGCCTGGCACACCAACTGGATCTTCGTCCCCGGCTACGACAACGGCAACGCCCCCTACGGCCAGTGGGCGGCGACCAAGACCCTGGCGACCGACCAGTGGGCGGCCGGCGAGGACATGAACCACGACGTCGGCTTCGCGGTCGTGGCCCCGCTGAACGGCCAGAAGCTCAGCCAGGCCGTCGGGGCGCAGGGCATCGCGTTCAACGGCGGCTACAACAAGCGGATGTACTCCTTCGGCTTCCCGGCCGCCGCACCGTACGACGGCTCGAAGCTGATCTACTGCAGCGCCAACAGCGGCAAGGACTTCCTGCTCACCAAGGACCACAGCCTGGCCTGCAACATGACCGGCGGCTCCAGCGGCGGCCCCTGGTTCCAGAACTTCGACGAGGCCACGGGCCTGGGAACCCAGGTCTCGGTGAACAGCTTCGGCTACACCTTCCTGCCCAACCGGATGTACGGCCCCTACTTCGGCAACGAGGCCAAGGCGGCGTACGACAAGGCCGCCGCCTCCTGACCCACCCTCCCGGCCGCCCCGCGCCCCGAGGGCAGAACCACCAGCCCCGCGCCCCCCGGATGCCGGTACTCTGTACCGGCCAGGTGGGTTGCCCGAGCGGCCTAAGGGAACGGTCTTGAAAACCGTCGTGGCGCGAGTCACCGTGGGTTCAAATCCCACACCCACCGCACCAGGTCAGAGAAGGTGCTGATCAGAAGGGGTGTCCCGAGAGCGGGGCGCCCCTTCGTCATGGGTCCTGTCTCACCTTGAACCGCCCCTGTACCGCTTTGGATCATTGTTTGTGGACCAGGCGTGGACCACGGTCCACCGGTCCGCAGGCCGCTGACCTGCGCATACGTAGGCATGCGAAAGGGGCGCCCCGTGATGGGACGCCCCTTGGGCCACCAGTGTTGAGATCACGGGATCTGCCCCGTTTTCTGCCGACACGTTTGCTCCTGCCGAGGCTCACCCGCTCGTCGATGCGACGAAACCAGACGGGTGTGGGCCGTTACTCCGTTTCACATGGGTGAATGCTTTCTTCCTGAGCTGGCCGAGTGACGCCTAGAACACAACACATGCGATGCGGGCATGGAAGCCCCGGAACAGTTCAACGACCCCGCAGACGGCCTGTGACCGTCGCGGCCCCAAGACACCGAGGAGCAAGCATGACCGCGCTCAACCCAGAGGGCATGGAAGACACAGAGGAGGATTTTTCCTCGGAGCCGCTGTATGACGCGTGCTTCGTCGACCCGCGCAGCCCGGGTGACCTGTACCTGTTCAAGGGATCGCAGGTCCTCCTGGTCGACTCCGGTGGCAACAAGCGGCGGTGGGACAAGCCCCAGAAGATCGCCGAGTGGCGTTCTCTATACCCCTTCAGTGACGGGATCGACGCGTGCTTCGTCGACCCGCGCAGCCCGGGTGACCTGTACCTGTTCAAGGGAAACCAGGTCTGCCTGGTCGACTCGGGCGGCAACAAGCGGCGGTGGGAAAACCCGCAGAAGATCGCGGAATGGCGGCCCAAGTACCCGTTCCAGGACAAGATCGAGGCGTGCTTCGTCTCTCAGCGCAGCCCGGGTGACCTGTATCTGTTCAAGGGCAGCGAAGTCGCCGAGGTGGACTCCGGGGGCGACAAGCTGCGCTGGGGCCCGACCAGCATCGCCGAATGGCGGCCCGCGTACCCGTTCGACAGCAACATCAACGCGTGCTTCGTGGACCTGCGCAGTCCGGGAGACCTGTACATGTTCAGGGGCAAGTACGTATGCCTTGTGGACGCGGACGGGGACGGGGTTCGCAAGGGGCGTCAGACGGTGGCCAGCTGGCGGTCGCAGTACCTGTTCTGAGCGAGGCGTGATCGCTCGGCCGCGTTGATGCCAGGGCCTGTCCGGCGGGTCTCACGCTCAACCCATCGGACAAGCCCTGGAGGTCGGTCTACGCGTTTTCGGAGCAGTCGGAGTCGTTGAGGGCCCGTTCGATCTGCTGGTTCGCGTGGTGCTGGTTGCGGCGGATTGCCTTGGCGTAGAAGCGGAACAGTACGGCGATGCTGTGGCCGGCGCGGCGGGCGACCTCGGCCGGGGAGACCCCCGACTCCAGCCACAGGGAGACGCCGGCGGCCCGGAGGCCGTAGGGCACCTTTGCGAGAGGAGTCTTGATTTCGTGCGGGGTGAGGACGGCGAGGCGAGCGGCCTTCCAGATGTCGCCGTACTCCTTGCTGAGCAGGCTGCCGCCAAGAGCCGCTCGGAAGAGTCGGCCGTCCTCGGCCGTGCCGAACTCCGCGATGTGGGCGCGGATCAGACGGACCAGGACGGGCGGGATCGGTACCTCGCGGGTGGCCTTCCGGGCGCGCTTCTTGAGGCCCCGGGAGTCGTAGGACTCCCCCGAATCGGTCCAGCCGGATCCGACGCGCGGGGAACTGGACGAGAGAACGACTTGGCCCCAGCCTTCCTCGGGCAGGGTGAAGTCCGATTCGCGCAGGCTCACGGCTTCGCCGGGGCGGGTGGCCGCGTAGTAGAGGCACCCGAAGAACGCCTTGAGGTGGCGGCCGCGGTCTCCCCGCTCGCCCATGGCGTTGATGAGCCTGCGGGCCAGGGCCGGGCCGGGGACGTATCGGAAGTCGATCTCGTCGTCCGTCTCGGGTGCCGTCCAGTCCACCTTGGTCAGGGGCAGGGAGGACAGGCGGTTCAGCTCGACGGCGTAGCGCAGGCAGTTGCTGAACACGGGCACCTTGCGGTTCACCGTGTTGTCCGCCGCAGCAGTCCCGTCCATCTTGCGGGCCAGCGCGTCCAGGGCGGACCGTACGACCGTCGGTGTGTTCAGGGCCGAGATGTCCACGGACTTCCGGCCGATCCAGTCGAGGGCCGCCACGATGGCTTCGGGTGCTTCCTCGGCATCGATGCGGGCCACGAGTTCGCCGTCCTGGTCGAGGACGAGGCGGAAGGCCCAGGAGTAGAGGGCGGTCCGCAGAACCCGGGGAGCGGGGGCGCCGCGGTTGTCCTTCACCAGGCGCGGGGTGACCGTGGCGAGGGCGTCCGCGATGCTCGCGCGGTGCTTGGCCGAGGCGTTCGGCCACTTCATCGCCACGTACTCCCGGGCGTGTGCGAACCAGGTGGGGGACTGGGCCGCCTGCACCTCCGAGGCCGGCAGGCCGGTCTCGGTGTCGAACTGTTCGCGCTTGCGGAGCGCGGCCAGCAGCTCGGAGCGTCGGCCGTCCGCCTGAGCCTTGATCTTGTAGCTCTTCGAGAACGGCTGAATGCCGACCCGCCAGCGGAGTTGGTAGGCCGCAGCGCGGTCGGGGCGCTTGCGGATGCCCCAGATCTGTACGTCGTACGTCAGCACGCGGGCACCTCGCAGCCTTCGAACCACGCGTCGAGGTCGGCCCGGCGGATGCGGATCTGCCCGTTGGGGAGCTTGAGGCAGCGGGGCGCATTCCCGCGAGCGCGGAGCCGGTAGAAGGCGGCCCGAGACATGCGCAGCTCGGCCAGTGCTTCGACCATGGTCAGCATGCGGGTGGTCGGTGCGGCGGTCACTGCCAGACCTCCCCTTCGGTCTTGGCCCGTTCCTTGTCGGCACGGGTCTGGTTGATGTCGTGGCGGGTCTGGGCGGCGAGGAGTTCTTCGCCGGGGCGGTAGCCGGAGGCGAGGTAGGCCCAGGAGGACTCGGTGACGAGCACGGTGTCCGGGCCGGGCGCGGGGTGGCCGGCGCGGGCACGGGCGGCATCGGCCTGGGCGAGGCGCCAGGCGCGGCGGACGTCGCGGAGGGCTCCGAGGGTGGTGGAGTAGGCGCGGGACTTGGTGGAGAAGTGGCCGCGGAAGCCGAGCATGTGGGCCCACTTGCAGAGCTTGAGGTCTGCGAATTCAGGCAGGCCGCCGAGGTCCCAGGCGGTGCGGATCATCTGCCGGAGGATCCTTTCCGCTGGTGGAGGGGGCCCCGGGCAGCACCACAAGATGGGTGTGGTGCCGCCCGAGGGCATGGAGGACCAGGCCCAGGGGCCAGGAGGGGAGAGACGGAAGGCCGGCGGAGGGTGGGTCAGGCCGTCAGCGCGGCATGTGCGGCGGTGGCCAGCGGGAGGCCAACGCCGAGACGAGCCTTGAGCTGGGGCACGGTGATCGCCTGACCGTGTGCCGTGTGGTGGGCATCGGCGATCTCACGGGCGGCGTCCAACAGGGCCGGAGGCACCTGGACCACCGGAGCCGGAGCAGGAGCAAGAGCCGCCGGGGCGAGGGCCGGGGGTGCCGCTGGTTCAGAGACCGGCTCCGGGGCGGGGTCAGGCTCCGGGGCGGGCTCGGGCGTGGCTTCGGCCGTGATGTCCTGCGGCACCGGTTCCGGGGTGGGCTCGGGGGCCGGAGCCGGGAGCACAGCCGAGACCGGTACGGGGGCCGGGATGGCGACGGCGTGGAAGTGGCGCAGGAGGGCGGGGCCGACAGCGCCCCAGCCGAGGAGGAGCAGGGGAGCCACAGCGTCCACGCAGGCGCGGCCGTAGTGCCCGGCGATGATCGGTTCGGCGACGTTGAGAGCGAGGGTGAAGAAGCCGGAGGCGTGCATCAGGCGCGTTGCCGCGGTGAGGTCTTCGGCGGGTACGCCGCGCAGGGAGAGGTAGCGCAGGGCGACGAGGAGGCCGAGGACGGACAGGTCCACCATCGGGGCGATCAGGGGTGCGATCGGGTCGGGGATGCCCAGGCGCAGGGCCAGGCTCCAGACGTTGCCGAAGGAGAACACAAAGGCCAGCAGGGCGATGACCGCCATGACCACGGTCACGGTGCGCTGTGTCATCCGGTCTTCTGACATGAGGGTTTTCACCTCCTTTCAAGGGGAGTTGGAGCCGGTGGCAGTGGTCAGTTATTGACGCCACGGCCGGGCAGGCGGGTGATATGGCGGCCGAGGGAGAACGCCAGGACTCGGCGTTCGTGGATATCGGCGAGGGGGTAGACGGCGGTAGCGATTCGTATGGCCCTATCGATGTCTTCGCGAGCGATGCACGAGCGAACGGCGTCGATGTAGATGGCGATGTTGTTGCCCATGTCAGGCCGCCATCAGTTCCGGGCCGTCCTCGTCGTCGCCGTGCTGGGCGAGGTCTTCGACTGTGCGGCCGGTGAGGGTTTCCAGGAGCTTGAAGGGGTCGCGTACCAGGTGCGCGGTCTTGGCGGCGATGTCACCGGCGTATTCGTCGGGGACGTAGGGGGTGCGGATACGGACGAAGCCGGGACGCCCCTGCGCGGACATGACCGCCACGCCGACATAGGCGGGATCCTGGAGGTTGATGGGGTTGGCGTCGGGCCACTGGCGGATGTCCTCGCCGAGGGCGGCCACCGCGGCTTCGGCGGTCTTCTGCGCGAAGGACAGACCGACGGGGCACACGTCCCGGATGAAGGTGGGGATCGCATCCCCGGTGGTCTTCTGCGTGGTGAGGATCGTCAGGATGCCGAACGCGCGGCCCTTCTTGACGAGGTCTTCCGCCAGCCGGGCGTTCTCCGCAGCGAGGGCGGCCAGGCGCTTGGTCGCGGGGTCGGATCCCTTGTGGTCGCGGAAGTAGGTGTGGGCCTCGTCAATGTTGACGACGATCAGCGGCCACTTCTGCGAGGGGCCGACGTGCCACATGTTCTTCACGCCCAGGACGCTGGTCATGCACGCCGAGCGGGCACGGCGCAGCTGAACGAGACGCTTAAGCTGCTTGTTCGCCGACTCAAGGTCGTCACCGGCGAAGGCGAACATGCGCTGGACGAGTTCGGCGTAGTCGCCTTCCCGGGCATGGGTCACCTTGCCGTCGAGGGTGACGAACTGGATGGCCGGCGAGGGCGCCCAGTCGCAGATGAGCCGGTTGGTCAGAGAGGTCTTCCCGAAGCCGGGCAGGCCGCCGACCGTGACCCCGGGCACGTCCTTGAGTGAGACCGACACGGGCATGCCGAACTCATCCACGCCCAGTTCCCACCGGGCAAGTTCCTTCGGCGGGCGGCCGGTGGGTACGTGTTCAGTCCCGGTGATCAGCGGGTCCACGCGGACGCCACGGATCAGAACCTGTCCCGGCTTGTCCCCGGGCAGGGCGGAGACACGGGTCATGCCCCAGGCGTCCGCGAGGTAGGGGGCCGCCTTCTGGAACTCGACCAGGCTCACCTTCGGCAGGCAGTTCGCCCACGCCATCACACCGAACTCGTCCGGCGTGACCTTCAGCGCCGGGGTCAGCACCCGGGGCTTGTGCTGCTTGGTGCCGTCCGTGTTCGCGAGTTCGGCCATAAGGGTGGGCATCTTGTCCGTGACGGACAGTCCGGCCATCTGCGCCAGGCGCCTCCAGCCCCGGCGAATACGCACCGCCTGCCGGATACTGACCCGCATCATCGGGGACGCCTTGAGGTAGCGGACCACCCACACCACGGTCCACAGGGCGATCAGCCCGAGCCCGAGCCCCATCACGGCGCTGAGCCAGCGTGAGGCTTCGTTCATTTCTTCCATCAGTAACTTCCTTCAGCAGAGACGGGATTCCTGCGGGGCGGGGAGATCCCGCCTGGACCACAACGGCGGCCACCAACGCCACGGGGAGCGGGGGAAGCGGTAGCCGCCGTTGCGGTCGGGTCGGTTCACGCGGCGATGTTCTCCGGGATCGCCGGGGCGTCGGCCAGCGTCAGGGCCTCGCAGCGGTAGGCCACGCCGTCCTGGAGCTGGTCGTTGAAGATCCGCGCCCACGGGGTCGCGAAGAGGTTGACCGGACGGACGAACCGGCCCGGGTGCAGACCGTTCGGCAGACCCGAGCGCGGGACGGTCACCTTCATCGTCTCGGCGCGCTCGTCCTCCATCAGGAAGAGCGTCAGCGTGAACAGCGGCTCACCGGTCTCCCGGTCCACCGCACGCTCGCCGGTCTCCTGGTTCTTCCACTTCGGCACCGGCGGCGTACCGGTCATGACGTTCGTGGTGTCGAGCACGTGCACGCGGAGAGTGGTCCTGGCCATGGGTGATCAAACCTTTCGTCGTGGCCGCTGAGGTGCGGCGCTGAAACCATTGATGCATAGCACTGCTAGCAGTGTCAAGTGCGTCTGATGGGTTGGATGTGCAGATGGGGGTCGATGGGGCCAGGAGTGGTGCCGGAAATGTCAGTCCGGTGTGCTAGGCGTGCTAGAGGTGGCTACCCTGGAGGCATGACCCCTGCCCGCACTGCCAAGCCCGATCGTCGGCCGCCGTATCAGCACGCAGCCGACGAGCTCCGGCGCGAGATCAAGGCAGGCCGGTTCAAGCCGGGCGAACAGCTCCCCTCGTATCGCGAGCTGCAAGACCGCTTCGGCATCGCGAGCATGACCGCCCGCAGCGCCGTGAACGTCCTGCGTGATGAGGGACTCGTCTACACCGTCCAGGGGCGCGGCAGTTTCGTTGCCGACGCTCCGGAACTGGCCCACGACATCCCCGCCGACTACGAGGCCCCCGCTTGGTACCTGGCATCCAAGCGAAGCGAGGCCCCGGTAGGGGTTCCCAGCGGTGAGGTGATTCCCACCGAGGCCCTTACCGAGATCCTTCGGTCGCTGAGGGACGAGATCCGCGCGCTGAGTGCGGACCATCAGCAGCTAAAGCGGGAAGTCGCCGAACTCAAGGCCGAGCGGCAGGCTGCGGAGCGGGAATAGCGGTACGCCGCAGTTCCGCCACGTCGTCGATGAGCACCGCGGCTTCCAGGCGCATCCGCCTGACCGTCGCCAGCATCTCCGCGACCATGGCCTGAGCTGAATCCCCCTGCGTACCCATCGACTTCACATTCCCCCGCTTCGAAATCTGCCCTGCCATGCTGCCCCCGTTCAGCCCGTCATCCTCGCGTGCCTGCACCACCGATCGTTCAGGCGGGCCGTTCATCCGCCCTTGGCTCAATGGGCCATGAAGCGGCGCTGCGCCGCTAGATGAGTGCCCGTCAGGCGGGATGAGCTCAGAAGATACATCCCGGAATCCCGCCCCCCGGGTGGTCGTGCAAGTGCCCCGTACCGCCTGGCGGGCCGCCGAGAAGGGTGCGACGCCACCGGTATCGCTGCATGCCATCGGTCCCACCTCCACACGGTCGTGCGCAGCCCTGATCCAAGACTCCGGAGAATCCGTGAATTCGGAAATCACGGATCGCGTGCTAAGCGTCGCCCACGTTTCGGCGGGTGAAAAAATCGGCTCCCGTGTGACAGTCGCACCGGTGATATGCATCCCATTCCTCCTCTCCTTCGGGTGCCGGCCGCACGCGGGTCGGTGAGGACAAGGATCCGGAGAATCCCCGGTTGGGCTAACCGGGGATCGTCGGATATATTGCGCGCTGCCATTTGCTGGCCCGGGTGGAAATTCGATGTACTCCACCCCGATAAGTACCCTTTGTGTCGTGCCCTGGGTCACATTCCCCGCCTTCCTGGCGCATGGCCACCGGACGCTCCGGCGCGGGCCACACGCAACCAGCGAAAGCGGACACCCCCTCAGAGCGCCCATCGCCAACCCCTCCCCAAGACCTGTGGACAACTTCGCCGCCCATCAGACACGGCGCAGCCTGTGGATAAAGTCCGGCGATCCCGCGAACGGACCAGGTCAAGGCAGGGTGAAACGGAGAGTTACGGCGAAAGCGTGCCAGACATGTCAAAACAGCCCATCACCTACCGGCCGAAGCGGCCGAAGGGATGAGCTGTCCAAAGTTTCTTTACTGGATCAAGGCGGCCCGCTGGCGCGGGCCGCGCGGCGCGGCGGCCCCAGGCCGCCGCTGGCTCCATGTCTCCGCCACCGCCCGCGACGGCCCCCGCCCACTCGCGCCGCAAAAGCCCGAGAAGCGGTCGAGCCAGACCCCGGAAGAACCCCGACCCGCTACCCCACGGCAAGCACGGCCAACAGGAACGGGACGCACCCCAAGCCCGCACAGGTCACCGTGGATCGCCGCTAAACCAGCAGTGGCCGGGGCGGCCGGCCTCCACGGCTTTACCCACCTGTTCGGCTCGGGGCCCGCGTCGGGCAAGTCCAGGGGGCCACTCGTTCAAATTCCGGGCAGGATCAAAGCCTGCCCGAGTTGCCGGACAGCGTACGGCCCCCTGAACATGCCCGACCCCAACCCGAACAGGACACCGGCCAAAGCCGCTCCGGCCGACCGCGATGCCAGGTGCGGCAGTCATCGTCAAACGCCAAAGACGGGACGGGAGTTGACGCACGCGAGCCCCAGCGCGGAGGGGGTGCGCTGGGGCTCGTGCAGGAGGCGCCGATCAGTCGGTCGGATGGGCGGGGGACGGGACTGGAGGACGGACCCCCGTCAGGTGTTCCGCGCGTCGGCGCAAGAGCGGCGCCAGCTCGACGTACCAGCCGCGGCCCACGGCCTGAAGCATCTCGGCGAGGGCGATCTGTTCGCCGATCCGGCCGGCGGGCGTGTCGAGTACGTGGGCGAACTCGGCACGGATGCGGTCGGCGACGGCGGGGACGCGGAGGCTGTTGACGTAGAGCATCGCCGGGTCGTAGCCGACGGGGACGGCGCCCCACCGCTCCCAGTCCAGGATGACGAGGGGGTCATGGGTGAGGTTGGCCCACTGGAGGTCGGCGTGCCCGGTGACGCGTACGGTGATGGCCGGCGCGGGGATGCCCAGGAACTCCGGGAAGACCCGGTCGGCCCAGGACTGGCGGATGGTCTCGCGGGGCGGTTCGGCGGTGCTGAGGGCGTCCAGGCTCTCCCGCAGGGTGGTCCACCAGGAGTCCGGCAGGCCCGGATCCTCGGCGAGGTCGGGCGTCTCCGGCGAGATGACGGGCTGGGCGATGTAGTCGATCAGCTCCGCTTCGAAGACGTACTCGCCGCCGTCCCAGCGGTACAGGTCGTGGAGGTGAGGGCGGGACACCTTGTCGGACACCCGTTCCTCGGCGAGGGCGATCCCCTCGTTCCGGGTGGCGGGGGTCTTGGCTGCCTCGCCGCAGTGGACGCGGAGCCAGTGGCCGCCTGAGGTGCGACTGCCGATGGTGCGGCCGAGCCATCCCCAGGCCGGCGCCCCCGTCGTCGTGGCGGCGAGGTGGGCAGCGGCGTGGGCCAGGGCGTCCTCCATGCGTGCCCTGGTGGTCTCATCCTTGGGCGAGTACATCGGTGACCTTCCTGAGGTGGCCCGGGTCCAGTGGGGCGGCAACAGTGGCTTTTGCGGCAGCCCAATGAGGGGCAGTGCCAGCAGACAGCAGTACCACGTCCAGGCTCGGGCAGGAGGCCGCAGCGAGGAGACAGGCGGTGCCCGGCGAGGCCCCCGGGCGGATGAACTCAGCGAGTTCGGGCGTGACGAGGCCGGGCAGTTCGCCGCCGTGCAGAGGCGAGGAGCCGAAGGTGATCAGGCCCGCCGCACGGGCCAGGACGAGAGGGCCCCGGCCGTCGAGGGCGAGGGCGATCGGCCTTGCCATGACGAGGCTGACCGGCTGTTGGACGGCCCGGAGGTGATGTTCACCCGAACCAGCGGCTTCGATGGCCAGGCCCAGGAGTTCGGACACGGAGAAGGCGTCGTGGAGGAACCCCGACCAGGTGGCCACGCCGTATCCGCCGATCCTTCCTGCGGCAGCGAACTCCTCCAGCACCGCGAACACACCACGAAGCGCCGGATGAAACTCCGAGGGGCCGAGGCCGGCGTGCTCCGGGTTGTGTACGAACACGAGGTCGATCCGGCCGAGAGCGGCCAGGGACCTTTCCGTCTGCCAGCGGACGAAGCCGGGGTCGAGGCTGTGTCCAGCCCGTACCTGGGCGGCAGTGAGGAGCCCGGCTCGAAGAGCAGCCGCGCCTTCATCCGGGCCGAAGAAGCCTGTCTTCGTCGCCACCATGGCGCGCGGATGGTCGGCGATGACGGGGCCGAGCGCCTGGTGGGCGCTGCCGTAGTTGGGGGCGGTGTCGATCCACACGAGCCCGTCGCCGCACGCGGTTCGAGCCGCCGGTTCAACGGCGCGCACCCGGTACGTTCCCAGTCCCAGGGAAGCGGTCACGAGGAGCCCCCGACCACGGCGACGGCCTGACCGGCAACGAGCGCGGAGACGACCTCCGCCACCTGGGCGAGGGTGAGATCGGACTCGGCGGCCAGGTCCGCGAGGGTGGCCGGCGGACCACCCGCAAGGAGGCGGAGGACCGGTGCGACGGGGAGAGCGAAGGTCCACTCCTTCCCCGCCCCGACGAAGGTCACGGCCTGGTCGTCCTGGTCGATCCGGGCACGCGGCACCGTGGCCTGCACCGTGATGCCCGGTTCGGCGGGCACGGCGGTGAGGTGTGGCAGTGACAGGCGCGGGCGCCCGGGGTGCGTCGCGTCCAGAGACCTTTCCCAGCGGTCCAGAACCGCAGGGTCGTCCAAGGCGGCCAACACCTCCTTCCGTACGGCAGCCAGGTAGTCCGCCCGCTCCTCCGAGGTGCCGAAACGCGGTACGTCTGCCCGGACGGTCGCGCTCGCTCGGAGGTCATCGCACAGCCAGCCCAAGAACTCGGCGCCAGTCTGCGTGGCGAGCCCGAACGTGAGGTGGAGTGAAGCGGTGCCCTGGTCGGCGCTCACGGCGTGCCACCAACCGCGCGGCAGATAGAGCACGTCGCCGGGCGTCAGGACGATGTCCGCGATCGGGTCGCCCGTCGGGGTCTCGGGTGCTTCCACGTCGCGCCAGGCGGGGGCCTGGCGGGTGGGGCCGTAGATCTTCCACCGCTTGGAGCCTTCGAGCTGGAGTACCACCACGTCGTGGTCGTCCCAGTGGGTGCCGAAGCCTTCCTCGGCGGTCCACGAGGCGTACGCGTTGACCTGCACGGGGGTGCGGAAGAACCGTTCGAGGCCGGCCGCAGCTTCCCGGACGGGCGGGTGGATCTGGTCGATCGCGTCGATGACCAGGGACGCGCCCTCAGCGAGCCGGGCGTGGAACTCGGCAGGCTGGGGCTGGTACCAGGACACCCCGCGTCGGTTCGTACGGAGGATGGAGTATGCCGTGGCGGGGACGGCTTCCCCGGCGCGGGAGAGCCGCATCCGAGGCGGTTCGAGCCGGTGAGCGGCCACGATCTCGTTGAGGTCGTCCCAGGTCAGCGGTGCGGGAAAGCTGGTGCCGTTGGAGCGGATCACTGTGTGGGCACGGAAGCACGTCTGGGCGAGGAACGTGTCCCCGCCCAGACGCTCCGCCCACGATGCGGAATCAATCACCGTGGGTCTCCTCGGTCGATCAGGTGTCGTTCATGTCCGACTTGCCGCCCGTGTTGTCCGAGGCTTCCTCGGCACGCGAGCGGGCCGCGGCGATGCGGCGGACACCGATCAGCAGACCGCTGTTCTGCTCGGTGGGAGCGTTCTCGTTCATCCCGTACTCCTTCCTGACCTTGATGGGCCCCACCGGGGTTCCGGCGAGGGATCTTGCGGGTGGTGCATCCGCCCCGGGATGTGCTCAGGAAGTTCAGGGCGGAGATCTGTGGGTCAGCGGCCGGGATCCCCGGCGAGGGCCAGGGCGACCACCAGGACGCTGACGACGGCGACGTACAGGAGGACGGCGAGCTGTTGGCGCCAGCCCCAGGGGTCGCGCATTCTCAGTCGGGCTTGAGGTAAGGCGTCCACTACGCGGCCCCCGGCTTGACCGCCACCGGGCGCAGGGCACGGGCGGATACCGGCTGGCCGCCGCAGCGCGGGCACTCGCACGGCGGGTAGCTGCTGGGGTTCGAGAGGATGTCGAACGGGTCGCCTTGCAGCACCCGCGTGCTCGGCGACCACGTCCGGCCCGAGTCCCGTGACACCCGCAGGCTCATCAGGACGCGGGGTTCGGTGCCCAGGTCCGAGGTCGCCCGGAGGGCCGTTCGCTGTGAGTCAGGAGTGCCACCGTGTGTCTCCAAGGCGGTCGTCCTCTGTCGCTTCGCCATGTGCAGAAGCTTCGCCAGCGGGGGCGGTGGCCAGAAAGGTCCAGCGGATTACCCAACTTGGGTAACATCACGTTCGGTTGAGACCTTGAAGCGATCCGTAGTCTCCCTCCGGAGCGTGTCCGATGCCCGAGCCACGTCGCACGAAGGAACTCCCGCCCAGCCTGCTGACCGATCCCCAGATGATCGACGCCTGCCGGGTCCGCGACTTCACGCGGGTGTTCCGGCTGGTCAAGACGAGGGCGGGTATCTACCCATCGATGATCGCCCGGCAGTGCGAGCTGACCCCGAGCCGCGTCGGCGAAGTCATCGCTGGCCGGCGGCAGCTACTCCACATGGATGTGATCGAGCGGATCGCGGACGGCCTGCGCATCCCCGGCCACATGCTCGGGCTCGCCCGACGCGGGTGGGAGACGCCGCCCGCCTTGATCGTGGCCCAGCGGGAACCGCCCGAGGCCGTCAGCGACAGCGCAGGGCCGAAGCCGCTCAGTGCTTTGCCGGGCGTGGAAGTGGACAGCATCCTGGCACTGGCCGCCGGGACGAATCCCAGCCCGTCCACGCTGCACGCCTTACGCTCCTCGATCGAGGACTACTGGCGCCGGGACGACGAGCACGGGGGCGAAACCCTGAGACCGGCCGTCGTCGGCCAGCTGCGATACGTCGAGGGATTGCTGAAGGATCAGCGGCCGACGCCGATACAGAACGGCCTGTACGGCATCGCGGCGGAGCTGGCGCGGCTGACCGGATGGACGTACTTCGACGCCCGGCAGTACCACCAGGCCCGCACGTACTTCTCGGAAGCTCTGCAACTGGCCAGGGAGATTGACGACCATCCCTTCATGGCCAACGTGCTGGCCTGCATGAGCCTTCAAGCGACCTACCAGGACAAGCCGGCGGACGCGCTGGCACTGGTGTCCGCTGCCCAGGACCAGGCCCGAGCGGCCATCGGCACGACGCCGAGAGTCCGGGCCATGCTGGCCATGCGCGAGGCGTTCGCCCACGCGACCTTGGGCGATCGGACCGCGACCCACACCGCGATCTCCGAGGCCCACAGCCAGTTCGGCCGGATCAAGGCGGACGACCCGGACCCAGCATGGGTGACCTACTTCGATGAGCCGAAACTCATCGTGGACACCGGCATCGCACACGGCCGACTCGGCGAGGCAGCGATCGCCGAGCCGCTGATCGCGGATGCCCTGGAGCGGGAGGACCCGGCGAACCAGCGGGGCCGGGCCTTCCATGCCTTCTGGTTGGCTCGTACCCAGCTCCAACGGGGCAAGCTCGACCAGGCGTGCCACACGGCGATAGAGGCGCTGGTGCCTGCCGCAGCGGTGTCGTCCGAGCGGGTGGCCGGGCACCTCCGCGAGTTCTACGAGCAGCTTGCGCCCTATCGCGAGGTGCCGGCCGCGGTTGCCTTCGAGGCACGTCTACGGGCGGTGCTTCCCGCTCCGGGTCAGCGCACGCCTTCGTCCATCAGGACGTAGAGGAGGCCGACGAGGGAGCCGCTGCTGACGATCTCGCGGCGGTCGATCATGCCCCGGATGCTCGCCAGCGGGATCCACTCGATCCGGTCCGACTCGTTCTTCTCGGTCGGCGGCCCGTCGTACGTGGCGCCGTCGGCGCGGAACAGGTGGTGCTGGGAGTCGGTGATGCCGTTCGCCGGTTCGGCGTAGACGAGGGGCTTCATCGGGCCGGGTCGCCAGCCAGTCTCTTCGAGGACTTCGCGGGCAGCAGCCTCGCCCGGGGTCTCGTCCGCCTCGACCAGACCCATGGGCAGTTCCCAGGCCCAGGCGTCCGTGATGAACCGGTGGCGCCACATCATCAGGACCTCTTGGCGATCGTTGATGACGGCGGCCACGGCCAGGTGGCGGAGCTTGACGACGTGGTGTTCCCAGCGGTGCCCGTCCGGCGTCTCAACGTCGGTGAGCCAGAGGTTCACCCACTTGTTCTCGTAGATCGGACGCTCCCCGTGGATCTTCCACTGCATTGCTGCGGCCCCTCTCGATCGGCCTCCAGCATCGCAGAGCTAGGCGGAACTACAGCCAGGTTCGGGCAAATTCACGTCACAGTGACGAATACGGCGGGGCCTCGGACGCCTGCCCTGATCCGACGGGGTCGGGGTGGTCGTGGCAGGAACGTGAACAGCAGCGACTTGCGGCGCAGCGTGTTCGCGGCGAGCCGGAGGCGGTGATCTCGCTGAGGTTCTTGCTGGTGCGGCGCCTACCGGCTGATAGTGGCAAAGGAGTGATCAGAGGTAACGGCCGGGATCGGTGATCGTTGATGTCCGGCGCGGGTCGACGTTGCACATTCCAACTTGACCTTGCATCTGAGGCTGCATGGGTCCATTGGATCTTGCATGGGGCTGTTGTCGCACAACATCGGAACGTGTCGTGCGACAGGGGCGGCGAGGGGGGACGCTCGCCGCTAGCTCGGCTGAACGGATGGCAGCGAGAAGCTGGAGGGTGTCGTGCGTCGCGGGGCATCCCGCAGCTCGTACGGTGGGGGCAAGCGAGGCCGGTGGGTCGCGGGTTCGAATCCCGTGCCATTCCTCGGAGTGGCTAGCTCAGTTGGCAGAGCAACCGGTCTCGCCCCTCAAACCAAGGCACGCTGACAACGGACATATCGCCGACCGCGACGCTCTCGCGTCGTCCGGCTGTGGTTCCGTATGGCGGAGCAATGGGGGCTTGGACTGCAGTCGGCGAAGATGCAAGGTCAGGCTGAGCAGCCGGCTCGGCAAGGGCAGGACTGCTAGGCCGTCCTCCGGCGACCACGTGGAAGGGCGTCCTCGTGGACCAGGTGTGGACCGGTAGGAGCGGCGAGGGCCCCCGAGGGCGGGGAACGAGCAGGTCAGGCACGACAGAGACGCTGCCCACAGCACTCTCTTGAAAACCGTCGTGGCAGCGATGTCACCGTGGGTTCAAATCCCACACCCACCGCACCAGGTCGGCGTACGCGCAGGCCCGAAGGGGCGCCCCGGTCCGGGGCGCCCCTTCGTCGTGACCGCCCGGGGCGTCAGCAGTCGAACCAGACGACCAGGCGGACCCCGTCGGGGCCGTGCCGGTCGGCGAGCGTGCGCATGACGCTCCATACGGCGCCCCAGTCGGCCTCGGGCACGGCGTCGCCGCGGCGCAGGCGGGCGATGCGGAACAGGCGGTCTCCGTCGGGCCACTCGGTGCCCTCGGGGTGGGTGCGCCCGGCGCGGTACAGGACCGTCGGGTCATCGATGCGGGCGAGCCCGGCGAAGCGCGTGAGGCTGGTGTTGCGGCCGTGGAAGTGCCACGCGCCGTCCGGGCCGCGGCGGTACTCGTGCACGCAAGCGTCCACCGCCGTGGCCGGTTCGGACCAGTCGGTCGTCGCGAGTTCCGCCCACGTGATCCAGGACGCTCCGTGGGCGTCGCGGCCCCAGCCGTGGTAGGCGGCCACCGTCCCGGCGGCGGCGTCGGGCGGGAGGCCGCGGTGGTCGGCCAAGGGGCGGAAGGACGTGTCGTCGCGGACGCCGAAGAGGGCGCCGAAGGCCGCGTACGAGCGGCCGTCGTAGAGGTGGTCGAGGCTGATCGCCGCGTCCCACGCCGTCTCGTCCCCGGTCGGCCAGTGGTCCCAGCGGCATTCGACGATGCCGTGTATGTCCGTTCCCATCAGCGGATTATCGCGGGGCCGATGGGCCGGCCGGGTGGTGTTTGTCGGACCATCGGCGCGCGTCGTGGAGGCGGTGCGGTTGCGGGCACATCATGCCGAATGTATGCAGATCCGCCCGTCCGAACATGTGGAGTGTGGGGTCGTCATGGCCGCTAAGCACAGCTTCTTCTCGATCTGGACCGTCGTCATCGCCGCCGTCGTCGCGTTCCTCGCCGGCCTCGGGATCGGCGCCAAGGCCGCCGCCCCGAGCGCGGGAGTGGCTCCGGCCGCGGGCACGGCCACGGCCCCGGCGAGCGCTGCGCGGCCGGAGGCGGTGGTGCGGGCCCGGCGGAGCTGGCGGGAGGTGATGCGCGGCGGGGCGCTGCCGCCCACCATCGCGCAGCGGATCCGGGCCGAGGCCCACGGGTCGGCTCCCAGTGCGCGCCGGTCGACGACCGCCGCCGCCACGGTCGGGGAGCGGGACGACGTGGCCCTCATGGCATAGGGATGCGCAAGCCCCGGCGGGCGCCGGGGGCGCGCAAGGGGCGCACAGCCCGTGATCGCTTGGCGCAGCTCGTATCGAGCTGGGCGCTGCAGGGCCGCGAGGGCCGGGAGACGGTGGGGTTCCCGGACGGAGCGGCCCTTTTTGGCATGCGCAGGCATGCGCTGAAGATCCTTTTTGGTGAAACGCTTCGACCCGTCCGGGGCTTGGGTTGCGGTAGGGGCAGGGGTTGTGAGCTGGGGCTCTGGGGGCGTGAATGAGGTTTATCCGATGTTGCTCATGCTTGCGGGGGAACCGAGGCGCTAGGGGTGGTTTGCCGGGGATTCGGTGGGCAATTCTGATCTCGCGACGTCGTCACCACGACCAACGCCGGTCGGCCAACTGGCTTGGTACAACCCCCACTTCGGGTCCCTTGGAGGATTCAGACATGGCAAGCATCCGTACCGCCCGCGTCATCGCAGCCGTCGCCGCTTTCCCTCTCGCCGTCGCCGTCTTCGGCGGGGTGGCCCAGGCCGACAATGGTTCGTTCGCGAACGACGGATCGAATGCGAGCGTCGCCAGCATCATCGGCAGCGGTGTCGGCGGTGACAACAACGGCAACTCCGCCACCACGCAGCAGGTCGCCACGGGCTCCGGCGCGGCCAACCAGAACAACACCGCGCAGGTCAACGGCTCGGCGTTCACGGCCATCGACCAGTCGAACTCCAACGTCGCGGTGAGCTTCCACCCCTGGTGGTAGTCCCCGGCAAGCATGGAGGGCGCCTGAGCGACCGGACCGGCTGGGGTCCGGTAGCGCAGGCGCCCTCGCGCGTTCCCCGGCGGGGTCGCGGCCTGCGACCTTGACATCCCCAGTGGATCTGACGGAGAGTCAGATTTACTCGATGTTGCGACGCCTGGAGGCCGCCGCCGTGCATCTCGCCCCGTCCGAAGGCCAGTTGAGGCTCCGCGCGGAGCTGCGCGACTACTTCCGCACCACCATGCCCGACGGCCCCCCGCCCGGGCTTCCCGAGCAGCGCCGGCTGCTGCGCCGCATCGGCGCCGACGGCCTCCTCGGCCTCGGCTGGCCCGTCGAGTACGGCGGCCAGGGCCGCGGCCCCGACGAGCAGTTCGTGTTCTTCGACGAGGCCTACCGCGCGGGCGCCCCCGTCTCCATGGTCACGCTCAACACGGTGGGCCCGACCCTCATGAAGTACGGGACTCCGGAGCAGAAGGAATACTTCCTCCCCCGGATCCTCGCCGGCGAGCTCGTCTTCGCCATCGGCTACTCCGAACCCGAGGCGGGTACGGATCTCGCCTCCCTGCGCACCAGGGCCGTCCGTGACGGCGCCGGCGCCACCGCCGACTGGGTCGTGGACGGGCAGAAGATCTTCACCTCGAACGCCCAGAACGCCGACTGGATCTGGCTCGCCTGCCGCACCGACCCCGACGCCCCCAAGCACAAGGGCATCTCGATCATCCTGGTGCCGACCGACTCCCCGGGTTTCTCCTGGACCCCCATCGAGACCGTCGGCGGGCTCACCACCACGGCCACGTACTACGACGCCATCCACGTCCCCGCGGGCAACCTCGTCGGCCCCGAGCACGGCGGATGGGGTCTGATCACCAACCAGCTCAACCACGAGCGCGTGGCCCTCGCCGCCATCGGCATGCAGGCCGAGGACTTCTACGCCGCGGCCCTCGCCCACGCCCGCACCCCCGACCCTGGCACCGGCGAGCGCCCCGCCGACCGCCCCTGGGTCCAGGCGCGCCTGGCGGAGGCGCACGCCCGGCTGGCCGCCGTACGCCTGCTCAACTGGCGCCTCGTCCAGGACGTCGGCGCCGGCACCCTGGCGCCCGGCGACGCGAGCGGTGTGAAGTTCCTGGGCACCGAGTCCACCGTCGAGGTCTACCGGATGTGCCAGGAGGTGGTCGGCGAGCAGGCTCTCGTCCGCGGTCCCGGCGGCTTCGCCGGCGGCGAGCTCGAGCGGATGAACCGGGCCGCCCAGATCAACACCTTCGGCGGCGGGGTCAGCGAGGTCCAGCGCGAGATCGTCGCCATGATGCGGCTCGGTATGAAGGGGAGGAAGGGGTGAGCGAGGACGGCCTCTATCCGCTGCTCAAGGAGTTCGAGGGACGGCCCGCCGCCACCGGGGGCGTCGGCAAGGACCGCGTCGACGCGGCCATGATCCGCCACTGGTGCGAGGCGATGGGCGATGCCCACCCCGCCTACACCGGCCCGGACGCCATCGCACCGCCCACCATGCTCCAGGCCTGGACGATGGGCGGACTCTCCGGCCACACCGACCGCTCCTCCGCCTATGACGAGCTCCTCACCCTCCTCGACAGGGCCGGCTGCACCTCCGTGGTCGCCACCGACTGCGAGCAGGAGTACCTCCGGCCCCTGCGGCCCGGGGACACCGTCGCCTTCGACGCCGTCATCGAGTCGGTCTCCCCGCGTAAGACGACCAAGCTCGGCACCGGCCACTTCGTGACCACGCGCATGGACATCCGGGTGGCGGGCGAACTCGCCGGGACCCACCGCTTCCGCATCCTCAAGTACGCCCCGGCCGCCCCCACCCCGCAGCCACGCCGGCAACAGCAACAGCAACAGCAACAGCCCTCCCGCCCCCGCCCCGTCGTCAACCGCGACAACCAGGGCTTCTGGGACGGGGTCGCGCACCACCGCCTCCTCATCCAGCGCTGCGGCGCCTGCGGCACCCTCCGCTTCCCCTGGCTGCCCGGCTGCAACCACTGCGCCTCCCCCGACTGGGACACCGTCGAGGCGAGCGGAGCCGGCACCGTCTTCAGTTACGTCGTCATGCACCACCCGCCCTTCCCGGCGTTCGACCCGCCCTACGCGGTGGCCCTGGTCGAACTCGCCGAGGGTGTCCGCATGATCAGCAACATCACCGGGGTCCCGTACGACAAGGTGCGCATCGGGATGCCCGTCCAGCTGGAGTTCCTGCGCGTCGACGACGACCTCGAACTCCCCGTCTTCCGGGGGAGCGCCGCCTGATGGACTTCCGTCCCACCGAGGAACAGGCGGCGGCCGCCGGCCTCGCCGCCCGGATCTTCCGCGACCTGGCCACCCATGAGCGCCTCGCCACCGCCGGCACCGGCAGCGACGCCGAGCTGTGGAAGGCGCTGACCACCGCCGGCCTGACCGCCGCGGTGGCGGACGTCGGGCTGCTCGGCCTGGTCCTGCTGCTGGAGGAACAGGGCCGCACCACCGCCCAGGTGCCCTTCGCCGCCACCTGCGCCTACGGCATCCTTCCCGTCACCGCCCACGGCGGCGCGGAGCTGCGCGACCGGCTGCTGCCCGCCCTCGGCACCGGCGAGGCGGTGGCCACCGGCGCCTTCCCGGCCCGCGGGTACGTCGCCCGGGCCGACGGCGGCCGGCTCAGCGGCACCCTGCCCGTCGTGCCCTGGCTGCGCGACGCCACCCATGTCCTGGTGCCCGACGACGGGCGGGCCCTGTGGCTGGTCAGGACGGACGCGCCCGGGGTCCGGACGCAGCCGGTGGAGACCACCGCCCCGTGGTCGGCGGGCCGGCTGACCCTGGCCGGCGCGGAGGCGGAGCCGCTGGCGGGCCCCGAGGCGTACGAGCCGGTCCTCGCCGCCGCCCGGACGGCCTTCGCCGGTCTCCAGGCGGGCGTCTGCGCCGGCTCCCTCGCCCGCGCCGTCGCCCACACCTCCACCCGCGAGCAGTTCGGCCGGCCCCTCTCCACCCATCAGGGTGTCCAGCTCCGGGCGGCCGACGCGCACATGGACACCGAGGCCATCCGGGTCACCGCGTACGAGGCCGCCTGGCGCATCGACGCGGGCCTGCCGGCGTACGAGCACGCGCTGACCGCCGCCTGGTGGGCCTCGGAGGCCGGCAAGCGCGTGGTCCACGCGGGCCAGCACCTGCACGGCGGCATGGGCGCCGACCTCGACCACCCCGTCCACCGGCACTTCCTGTGGGGCCGCCAGCTGGACGCGTATCTGGGCTGCGGGGCCGAGCTGCTGGCCGAACTGGGCGCCTCACTCGCGAAGGAGACGGCATGAGAACCGGCGACACCCCGCCGCCCGGCGACACCAAGCCGCCCGGCGGCGTTCCGGCGGCCGGAGACACCCGGGTGCCGCTGGAGACAGGCGACACCCTGGCGCCGCTGGAGATACCGGTCACGCGCACGCTGATCGTCGCGGGCGCCATCGCCTCCCGCGACTACCAGGACGTGCACCACGACGCGGAGCTCGCGCGGGAGAAGGGCTCCCCGGACATCTTCATGAACATCCTGACGACGAACGGCCTGGTCGGCCGGTACGTCACCGATCGCCTGGGGCCGGGCGCGCGGCTGCGCAAGGTCGCGATCCGGCTCGGCGCCCCCAACCACCCCGGCGACACCATGGTGCTCACCGGCACGGTCCTCGCGGTCGAGGGCGACACAGTAGAGATCCGTGTCATCGGCGCCAACGGCCTCGGCCACCACGTCACCGGCACGGTCACCGCCACCCTCGGCGGCCTCCCTCCGGCCCCCGCAGCCGCCGGAGCCGCCGCCGCGGCCACCGCGAGCCGGGAGACGGCCGCATGAGCGTGCGCAACCGTGACGGGCTCGGCGGCCGCGCCGCCATCGCCGGCATCGGCGCGACCGAGTTCTCCAAGGACTCCGGGCGCAGCGAGCTGAAGCTCGCCGTCGAGGCCGTGCACGCCGCCCTCGACGACGCCGGGCTGAGCCCCGCCGACGTCGACGGGATGGTCACCTTCACCATGGACACCAGCCCCGAGATCACCGTCGCCCAGGCGGCGGGCATCGGGGAGCTGTCCTTCTTCTCCCGGATCCACTACGGCGGCGGCGCGGCCTGCGCCACCGTCCAGCAGGCCGCCCTCGCCGTGGCCACCGGGGTCGCGGAGGTCGTGGTCTGCTACCGCGCGTTCAACGAGCGCTCCGGCCGCCGCTTCGGCTCCGGGGTCCAGCAGCGCGAGCCCTCGGCGGAGGGCGCGGCGCTGGGCTGGTCGCTGCCCTGGGGCCTGCTGACCCCGGCGTCCTGGGTGGCCATGGCCGCCCAGCGGTACCTGCACGCCTACGGCCTGACCCCCGACGCCTTCGGCCATGTCGCGGTCACCGACCGCCGGCACGCCGCCACCAACCCGGCCGCCTACTTCTACGGCAAGCCCATCACCCTCGCCGACCACGCCGCCTCGCGCTGGATCGTGGAGCCGCTGCGGCTGCTGGACTGCTGCCAGGAGACCGACGGCGGCCAGGCCGTCGTCGTCACGACCACCGAGCGCGCCCGCGATCTGCGGCAGCGGCCCGCGGTCATCGCGGCCGCCGCCCAGGGCGCGGGCCGCCGCCAGGAGGGCATGACCTCCTTCTACCGCGACGACCTGACCGGGCTGCCGGAGATGGACGTGGTCGCGCGCCAGCTGTGGCGGACCTCCGGACTGCGCCCCGCCGACATCGACGTGGGCATCCTCTACGACCACTTCACCCCGTTCGTCCTGATGCAGCTGGAGGAGTTCGGCTTCTGCGGACCGGGTGAGGCGGCGGCCTTCGTGGCCGAGGACCGGCTGCCGCTGAACACCCACGGCGGTCAGCTCGGCGAGGCGTACCTGCACGGCATGAACGGCATCGCCGAAGCGGTGCGTCAGCTGCGCGGCATCTCGGTCAACCAGCGGGCCGGCGCCGCTCACGTCCTGGTCACGGCCGGTACCGGGGTCCCGACCTCCGGCCTGATCCTGGGCGCGGACGGCTAGGGGGCCCGTCCGGCGCGACGAGAGCACCTCCACCTTCAGGTGGTGGGGGAAACCCCCGCACTACAACCTGAGACGGAGGAGGCTTCGGCACCTGGGGGCGATCCCCGGCGCGTCCCGCGCTCCTAGCGTGGGGGTATGACCACGCCTGTGTGCACGTCCGCCTCGGACCCGCTGCTGTATCCGTCGTTCTCGGCGTACGTACGGACCCGCGGCACGGTCCTGATGCGCACCGCACGCTCGCTGACCGCCGACCCGTGCGACGCCGAGGACCTGCTGCAGACCGCCCTGACCAAGACGTACGTCGCCTGGGACCGGATACAGGACCAGCGGGCCCTCGACGGTTACGTGCGCCGCGCCCTGGTCAACACGCGTACCTCGCAGTGGCGCAAGCGCAAGGTGGACGAGTTCGCGTGCGACGAGCTGCCCGAGGTCGCGAACCCCCCGGTGACCGACCCCGCCGAGGCGCAGGCACTGCGCGACGCGATGTGGCGGGCGGTGGCCCGGCTGCCCGAACGGCAGCGGGCGATGGTGGTCCTGCGCTACTACGAGGACATGAGCGAGGCGCAGACCGCCGAGCTGCTCGGCGTCTCGGTGGGCACCGTCAAGAGCGCGGTCTCCCGCGCCCTGGGCAAGCTCCGCGAGGACCCGGAGCTCGCCGTCGCCGGCTGATCCCATGTTTCACGTGAAACAGTGAGCCGGACCGGGCACGGTTTCCGTCACGGCTTTGTACTCCCGGGTAGTGACAGACCAGGCGGTACGTGCGCAGAATCGGCTTCGAACCGAAGCCGCCGCAGCGCCGCAGCGCCCCCGGGAGGACGCTTTGCTGAGCACCATTCAGGATGTCCCGCTCCTTGTCACCCGCATCCTTCATCACGGGATGACGATCCACGGAAAGTCCCAGGTCACGACCTGGACGGGGGAGGCCGAGCCGCACCGCCGGAGCTTCGCCGAGGTCGGGGCCCGCACCACCCAGCTCGCCAACGCGCTGCGCGACGAGCTCGGGGTCCAGCAGGACGACCGGGTCGGCACCCTGATGTGGAACAACGCCGAGCACGTCGAGGCGTACTTCGCGATCCCCTCGATGGGCGCGGTCCTGCACACGCTCAACCTGCGGCTCCCTCCCGAGCAGCTGGTCTTCATCGTCAACCACGCGGCCGACCGGGTCGTCCTGGTCAACGGCACGCTGCTGCCCCTGCTGGTCCCGCTGCTGCCGCACCTGCCGACCGTCGAGCACGTGGTCGTCTCCGGCATCGGCGACCGCTCGGGCCTCGAGGCCCTCGCCCAGGAGCGCGGCTTCCGCGTCCACGACTACGAGGAGCTGATCGCGGGCCGCCCCACCTCGTACGACTGGCCCGAGCTGGACGAGCGTCAGGCCGCGGCCATGTGCTACACCTCCGGCACCACCGGTGACCCCAAGGGCGTCGTCTTCTCCCACCGCTCGATCTACCTGCACTCCATGCAGGTCAACATGACCGAGTCGATGGGCCTGACCGACCGCGACACCACCCTCGTGGTGGTCCCGCAGTTCCACGTCAACGCCTGGGGTCTGCCGCACGCCACCTTCATGTCCGGTATCAACATGCTGATGCCGGACCGCTTCCTGCAGCCCGCCCCGCTCGCCGAGATGATCGAGCGCGAGAAGCCCTCGCACGCGGCGGCCGTCCCCACCATCTGGCAGGGCCTGCTCGCCGAGGTCACGGCCAGCCCGCGCGACCTGTCCTCCATGAAGCAGGTCACCATCGGCGGCTCGGCCTGCCCGCCCTCGCTGATGGAGGCCTACGACAAGCTCGGCGTCCGGCTGTGCCACGCCTGGGGCATGACCGAGACCTCGCCGCTGGGCACCATGGCCCACCCGCCCGCCGGTCTGACCCCCGAGGAGGAGTGGCCCTACCGTGTCACCCAGGGCCGCTTCCCGGCCGGGGTCGAGGCGCGGCTGATCGGCCCCGGCGGCGACCTGCTGCCGTGGGACGGGCAGTCGGCGGGCGAGCTGGAGGTCCGTGGCAACTGGATCGCGGCCGCCTACTACAACGGGCCCACCGGCGAACCTCTGCGCCCCGAGGACAAGTTCAGCGCGGACGGCTGGCTCAGGACCGGCGACGTCGGGACGATCAGCGCGGACGGGTACCTGACCCTGACCGACCGGACCAAGGACGTCATCAAGTCCGGCGGCGAATGGATCTCCAGCATCGAGCTGGAGAACGCGCTGATGGCGCACCCCGACATCGCCGAGGCCGCGGTCATCGCCGTCCCCGACGACAAGTGGGGCGAGCGCCCGCTGGCCACCGTCGTCCTCAAGGACGGGGCCGGCGCGGACTACACGGCGCTGCGCGCGTTCCTCGCCCAGTCCATCGCCAAGTGGCAGCTGCCCGAGCGCTGGACGATCGTCGAGGCGGTGCCGAAGACGAGCGTCGGCAAGTTCGACAAGAAGGTCATCAGGCGCCAGTACGCGGACGGCGAGCTCCAGGTCACCCTGCTCGACTGAGGCGCCCGGGCGGCCCGGCCAGCCGCGTGTGAGCCAGGGCCGCCCGGTCCGGCTAGCCGCGCGTGAGCCAGGGCCGCAGCAGTCTGCTGACCGCGGGCATCGCCACATAGGTCATCAGGGTGCTGAAGACGACCGCGAAGGCCGCGGTCCGCAGGACGACGTGCCAGTCCATCAGGAACGGCCCGAGCAGCGCGTTCCCCGCGAGCGAGATCGGGAAGATGGCCAGCCCCGAGCTGATCGCCATCTTCCACCGCGGGGGCGCGGGCCGGGTCGTTCCGGGCTTCGCGAACCACGTCTCCATGCCGTGCAGTTCGCGCCGGGCTGTCTCGGTGTGGTGGTGGCCCTCGCAGTTCGCGAACCACCGCTCCCGCTCGGGCGAGGCCTGCCAGGCCTCGAAGGCCGCCTGGTCACGGAAACGGTGGACGAGGAACCAGGGCGCGCCCTCGGCCGCCGGACGGAACAGCCCGTACCCCAGGTGGTCCGGGAAGGTCGCGGCGGTCTCGAGGATCCCCCGTGCCCACGTCTCGAACGCCTCCTCGTAGCCCGGCTCGACCTGCCGGGCGATGAGGAGGGTCACCTCCCCGTCGTCGGCGGGGACGCTGTGTTCGGTGGTTCCGGTGGTGAGAGCCATCCGTACAGGGTGGCTAATTGGTGCCGATCTTCGCCAGCAGGTCCACGATGCGGCCCTGGACCTCGGCGGTCGTGGACCGCTCGGCGAGGAACAGCACGCTCTCGCCGGAGCCGAGCCGGGGCAGCTCGGCCGGGTCGATACCGGCGGTCGTGTAGACGACCAGCGGGGTGCGGTTCAGCTGCCCGTTGGCGCGCAGCCAGTCCACGATCCCGGCCCGGCGCCGGCGTACCTGCATCAGGTCCATGACCACCAGGTTGGGCCGCATCCGGCTCGCCAGCTCCACGGCGTCCGTGTCCGCGCCCGCCCGTGCGACCTGCATGCCGCGCCGTTCCAGGGCGGCGGTCAGCGCGGTGGCGATCTCGTCCTTCTCCTCGATCAGCAGCACGCGCGAGGGGTGCTGCTCGCTGTCGCGCGGCGCGAGCGCCTTGAGGAGGACGGCCGGGTCCGCGCCGTACGCGGCCTCGCGCGTCGCGTGGCCGAGGCCCGCCGTCACCAGGACCGGCACCTCGGCGGCCACGGCCGCCTGCCGCAGCGACTGCAGGGCCGTGCGGGTGATCGGCCCGGTCAGCGGGTCGACGAACAGCGCGGCGGGGAACGCGGCGATCTGCGCGTCCACCTCCTCGCGGGAGTGCACGATCACCGGGCGGTAGCCGCGCTCGCTGAGCGCCTGCTGGGTCTGTACGTCGGGCGCCGGCCACACGAGCAGGCGGCGCGGGTTGTCCAGCGGCTCCGGCGGGAGTTCGTCGTCCACGGGCTGCGGCGCGGGGCGGTTGACCACCTCGACGGCGCCACCGGGACCGTCCAGTGGCTCCGGTCCCTCGGCGGCGCCCGCCTCGGGGGCCCCTATGGCGAAGGCGCGGCCCTGGGGCGCGGGCTCGGCGAGCCGGCGCCGGCGGCCCGAGCCGGTTCCGGCACCCGCTCCGGTGTCGGTGCCGGGCGCCGTCATGGCGGAGGTGTCGACGCCCTGGCCGAGGGTGCGCACGCTGATCGGCTGCGCGGGGTTGTCCTGCGGCTGCCGGGTGCCGGGCAGCGCGATCGGCTCGGCCGCCTCCTGCTCGGGCGCGTTCCGGGCGGAGGGCACGGGCCACGCCGGGGTCGCGGGCAGGGCGCGGCGGCGGCCGGTGGGACCGTCCTGCGCGGGCAGCGGGGTCTCGGGGGTCTCGGGCGCGGGTTCCGCGGCGGCGGGCGCGCCGAGGGCCCGGCGGCCGCGGCGTCCGGCGGTCTCCGTGACGGCGGCGTCGCCCACGGGTGCGGGGCCGGCGGTGGCGGCGGCCATGACAGGGCCGCCGGCGCCGGGCGCGGCGTCCGGACCCGGTACGGGCCGGGCGGGTCCGGGCTGCGGAGCCCCGGAGGGCAGGGGCATCGCCGTGGCCGGGGGCACGGGGGCCGTGGGAGCGGCCGGTGCAGGCGGCACGGCCGGGCGGGCGCCGTTCGGCCCGGGCACGGGACCGAGGCCCGTCGCCGGTACGGGTCCACCGGTCTGCGGCGGCGACGGCCGGCCCGGGACCTCCTGCGCCGGCGCCAGCGCCCGGCGGCGCCCGGCCGTCGGTTCGGCGGCCGGCACCGGCGGCACCGCGGAAGCGGGAGGTACGGGGGCCGCGGGAGCGACAGGAGACGCGGGCGGTACGGGAGAGCCGGGCGCGCCGGGGGCCACCGGAGCGGCCGTGGCCGCGCCCGTGGGCAGGGACGGCGGTACGGGCGGCAGCGCCGGCATGCCCTGCGGCGGGACCGGACGCCCGGCGGCGCCCTCCGGGGCCCCGTCGCCGTCGCGGCCGCGGCGCCGTCCGGTTCCCAGACCCGCCGGGTGCACCGGTGCCTGCGCCAGCTCGGGCGCGGCCGTGCCGGCCCGCCGCCGCCCGGACGGCAGGGCCAGCGCACCACCGGCACCCGCGGCGGCGTCGGCACCGGCCGGCGTACCGCCGGCAGCACCGGCGGCCGCCTCGTCCTCCAGGAACGCGTCGACACCGCGCCGGGCGCGCCGGCCGCCGGGCCGCGCCGCGCCCTCACCCTTGCCCTGCTCCTCCGCCGTGCCGCCGGCCCCCTTCGGTGCCTCCGGCTCCGGCTCGGGTTCCGGGTCGGGCAGTGTCACGGTGCCGGCGCCCGCGCCGAGCGGCAGCTCCAGGACGTACGCCCCGCCGGGCGCGCCCGGCACCTCGACCGTCTGGAGCACACCGCCGTGCGCGGTCACGATGCCCCGCACGATCGGCTCGTGCACCGGGTTCCCGCCGTCGTAGGGGCCGCGCACCTCGATGCGTACGACATCGCCGCGCTGGGCGGCCGCCACCACGATCGTGGAGTCCATGTACCCGCTGCCCTGCGGGGTCTTGCCGGTGGCGTCGACACCGGCGACGTCCGCGATCAGGTGGGCGAGCGCGGTCGCGATCCGCTCCGCATCCACCTCGGCCTCGATCGTCGGCGCATGCACCGCGAACTGCGCCCGGCCCGGTCCGATCAGCTCGACCGCGCCGTCGACACCGGCGGTCACGACGCCGTTGATCAGCACCTTCTTCTTGGCGAGCTTCTCGGTGCCGGCGTCCAGCCGCTGGAAGCCCAGCACGTTGTCGACGAGGGTCGTCATCCGTGAGTAGCCGGCGGCCAGATGGTGCAGCAGCTGGTTGGCCTCGGGCCACAGCTGGCCGGCGTCGTCGGCGGCCAGCGTCGCCAGCTCGCCGCGCAGCTCCTCCAGCGGCCCGCGCAGGGCGTCGCCGAGCACCGCGAGCAGCTGGGCGTGCCGGGCGGCCAGGGCGTCGTACGGGCGGCGGTCGGTGAAGGTCATGACCGCCCCGACGAGCTGCTCGCCGTCGCGCACCGGCGACGTCGTCAGGTCGACGGAGACGGGCCGGCCGGCCTTGTTCCACAGCACCTGCCCGCGTACGCGGTGCTTGCGGCCGCTGCGCAGGGTGTCGGCGAGCGGGGATTCCTCGAAGGGGAAGGGGGAGCCGTCGGCCCTGGAGTGCTGGATGAGGCCGTGCAGCTCGCGGTTGCCGAGGTCGGTGGCGCGGTAGCCGAGGATCTGGGCGGCGGCCGGGTTGACGAGGACGACGCGGCCGTCGGTGTCGGTGCCGACGACGCCTTCGGCGGCGGCGCGCAGGATCATCTCGGTCTGCCGCTGGGAGCGGGCGAGCTCGGCCTCGGTGTCCACGGTGTCGGACAGGTCGCGCACCACGAGCATGAGCAACTCGTCGCCGGTGTAGCCGGGCTGGGGCTCGCGGTAGGCGTCGCGTCCGTCGAGGTTGGCGCTCGTCACCTCGACGGGGAACTCGCTGCCGTCCGTACGGCGCGCGATCATCCGCGTCGGCTTGGTCCGGCCCTCGTCGTCCTCACCGGGCCGCCGCATGGAGCCGGGGATGAGCTTGGAGTCGAACTGCGGAAGGAGGTCCAGCACGCCCCGCCCGACCAGTCCCGTGCCCGGGCTCTCCATCGCGGCCAGGGCGATGGAATTGGCGTTCACCACCGTGCCGTTGGCGTTGACGAGCAGGAGCGCGTCGGGAAGCGCGTCGAGTATTGCTGCGAGGCGAGCAGCGCCTCGGGATGGCCTGCTGCTCACGACGAGCTTCCTCCCTGACCACGACTACCGGCATGTCACGGGAGGAGTCTAAGGGCACCGGCCCGGCGGGGGGCGGCGGATGCACGGCTCATCCGCGGCATATTCCTCATCCTCCCAGGTCAGCGCGACCGACCCGGAAGCAGAGGTTCCAACTCATTCCATCGCTTGATCTCACAGCCATTGCGCCGCCGAAACGTCGTGTCCACCTCGCGGCCCTGCCAGGTTCCCCGGACGCGGGCGGTGGCCGGTCCGCCGTCCGCCATCGTGCACATCTCGTCGCGGGGAGCGCGCGCGAAGGGGTCCTTCCCGTCCCGGGCGAGCTCGGCCAGCCGGGCGCAGGCGCGGTCCGCCTTGGGGTGGGTGCCGTCGACGGGGTCGCAGGCCAGCCAGTACTCGCCGTCCGTGTGCGGATTGCCGGTGTGGGCCACGGTGAGGGTGAGGCGGTCGGGCGGGGCCAGCAGCCGGCCGAGCGGGAGCGGGGGCAGGGGGCCGGCGGCCGCGGCGGCCAGGGCTGAGGTGACGGCGAGGGCGGCGAGACGCATCAAGATCACTCCAGGTCGTCCGTACGTCGTACGCCGTGCCCAACGACGCGCCCGCCCGGACGTTCCTCGCCGTAAGCCTTTGCTCTGCGGGTGCCGCTCCTTGTACCGTGAGAGCGGATTGGTGACCGGCCCCGCGCCTGTGTCATCATCTGCACGCACCCTCGTACGCGAGGGCGCGCTGGAGGCGTCGCCTAGTCCGGTCTATGGCGCCGCACTGCTAATGCGGTTTGGGCTTTACCGTCCATCGAGGGTTCAAATCCCTCCGCCTCCGCACCTTGCCGAAGCCCCGGTCCGTATGGACCGGGGCTTCGTCGTGTGGTGCGTGATTTCCCGGTGACCGTGCGCCGGGTCACATCCGCCCAGACCGCCCGGAGAGGGTGCCCGGAAGGGTGTTTCCGCAGGTCAGGCCGCGTGTGACTAATGGATTTCGCGTCCCGGCGAGGTCCATGTATTGTTGTTCTCGCAAGGCCAACGGGGCGAAAAACCCCGGGAAGCCCAAGCACTCGTAGCTTAACGGATAGAGCATCTGACTACGGATCAGAAGGTTGCAGGTTCGAATCCTGCCGAGTGCACAGCCGAAGAGGCCCCCCGGTTCGCCGGGGGGCCTCTTGTGTTCGGGCCTTGAGGAGGTCTGGGGGGCTGGATAGGGTTTGAAGATCGTTCGATCTTCAAAGGGGGATGTCATGGGGCTGTTCGGGAACGCGCACACCGTCGACCCGGTGCAGGCGCAGCAGGACTACGCGCGCCTGATGGGGCAGGGGGAGCAGGTGCACGCGGCCTTCCAGCTGGTGCGGGACACCATCCTGTTCACCGACCGGCGGCTGCTGCTCGTCGACAAGCAGGGCATCACCGGGAAGAAGACGGAGTACCACTCCATTCCGTACCGGAGCATCACGCACTTCGCCGTGGAGACCGCCGGCACCTTCGACCTCGACGCCGAGCTGAAGATCTGGATCTCCGGCAGCCAGATGCCGGTCCAGAAGACCTTCACCAAGGGCGTGGACATCTACCAGGTGCAGGCGATCCTGACGCAGTTCGTCGCCCGCTAGGCGATCGCGGCGCGCGGGCCTCACCGCACGCGCGGGAGGCCGGTCACCGACATCACCAGTGAGTACAGGGATGTGGTGGCGGTCAGGAAGAGGCGGTTGTTGCGCGGGCCGCCGAACGCGATGTTCGACACGGGCTCCGGCACCCTGATCCGGCCGATCAGGGTGCCGTCGGCCGCGTAGCAGCGCACGCCGTCCTCCATCGCCGCCGCCCACAGGCGGCCCGTGTCGTCGAAGCGGATGTTGTCCACCTGCGGGCAGTCGGCGAAGACCCGGCCGTCGGTGAGGGTGCCGTCGTCGCGGACGGTGAAGGCCCGGATGTGGCCGGCCCGTGTGTCGGCGGCGTAGAGCTCGCGCTCGTCGGGGGAGAACACCACGCCGTTCGGGCCGAGGAAGCCGTCCGCGACCAGCCGTACCTCGCCCGTCGCCGGGTCCGCCCGGTAGAGGTTGCAGGCGCCGATCTCGCTCACGGCGCGGTGGCCCTCGTAGTCGCTCGTGATGCCGAAGTCCGGGTCGGAGAACCACACCGAGCCGTCCGAGCGACGACCGCGTCGTTCGGGCTGTTGAGCCGCCTGCCCTTCCAGCGGTCGGCGAGGACCGTCACCGTCCCGTCCGGTTCGGTGCGTGTCACCCGGCGGGCAGGTACAGCGGCCCCTCGGCCCAGCGGCAGTCGTCGTAGAGCCGCTCCAGGCGCATGTCGCCGTTGGCGCAGCGGCCGGTCCGGAACCGCTCGTCCAGGATCTCGTACAGGTTCGGGTCCGCGACGGATGACATCATTCTCCTCTGTGGGTTAGATGCCGAATTCTGTTCGGGTCGCTGGTGAGATTGCAGGATGCGGTACGGTCTTCGCAAGGGGTTGGGGAGAAGACTGGGGTAAGGAGAGCGCGTGGACGACATCGACCGGGCCCTCGTCCTGCGTCTGCAGCAGGACGCCGGTCAGTCCTACGCCGTGCTGGGCGCGGCCGTCGGTCTGTCGGCGGGAGCCGCGCACGAGCGCGTACGCAAGCTCCGCGAGCGCGGGGTGATCCGGCGTACGACCGTCGATGTGGATCCGGCGGCGGTCGGGAGCGGGGTACTCGCGTACGTGATGGTGGACTCCACCGCCTGGATGGGCGACTCCCGCGTGGCCTTCGAGGAGATCCCCGAGATCCAGGAGGCGCACGTGATCGCGGGCAGTGCCTCCGTGCTGGTCAAGGTGCGTACCGCCACCACGGCGCAGTTGCAGGACGTGCTGCGCCGCCTGTACGCCATCGACGGGGTCAGCGGCACCCAGGCGACCGTCGTGCTCGACACCTTCTTCGAGCGACCGCTCCCGCTGTGACCTGGCGGTGCACCGGACTGCGGTGGACCGGCGACGGGCCGGCCATCGGCTGGTACGGCCCGCTGGGCCAGGAGACCGCCAGCCGCCTGACGTACGGGGCCCCGCTGCTGTTCACCGTGGACGGCGGTGAGCGGCGCTGCCTCGGCGTGCGGCGGGCCGGGAAGCGGACCCCGTGCCCCACGGCGTGCACCGTTCCGGGCCGCGCGGGCAGCGCCCAGTGCCCCGAGTGCGCCCGCCTCGACCGGTCCTTCTCGGTGGCGGCCGACACCAACGCCGGTGATCCGCGCCCTTACCGGGTCTACCTGGCCTGGTTCGGGCCGGGGACGGTCAAGGTGGGGATCACCGCCGAGGAACGCGGGTCCGCGCGGCTGCTGGAGCAGGGCGCGGTGACCTGGACCTGGCTGGGCCGCGGGCCCCTGATGGCGGCCCGGCGTACCGAGGAGCTGCTGCGGGCCGCGCTCGGGGTGCCGGACCGCATCGCGTACGCGCGCAAGCGTGCGGTACGGGCGCAGCTGCCGCCGGGCCCCGAGCGGGCCCGGGAGGTCGCCGAGCTGCACGCGCGGGCGGCGGCGCTGCCCGGCTGGCCGGAGTCGCTGGAGCGGCTGGCGTGCGAGGTCGCCGACCACGCCGCGGTGTTCTGGCCCGACGGGCTGCCCGACCCGGCCCGGGTGGTCACCGAGCTGGTGCCCGGCGGAACGGTCGCGGGCCGGCTCGCCGCGGCCGCCGGACCGGACCTGCACTTCGCCGACGGGCTCGTGCTGGACACCCGGCTGCTGGCCGGCTGGGGGCTGGGCGTCGCTGCCGCGGCCGCCGTCACCGACGTGCCGATGGCCGGGACCGGCCCGGGGCTGCCCCCGGTGGAGCAGGGCGGACTGTTCTGAGCGGGCACGCCGGAGCGGGGCGTTCCGGCGGGCAAGGTCAAAACTTGGATCCCTTTGGGCTTCCGGGGCCGTTCGAGGTGGACATGCCGGGGCCCGCCCGCCGAGGGTGGAGCCATGAGCATCCAGCCCGTTCAGGCGTTCCAACCGCCTTATGTGATGGCCGTCTTCAGCAATGTCCGCACCCCCGACGAGAGCGGATATCCCGAGACCAACGCCCGCATGCAGGAGATCGTCGGTGCCAACCCCGGCTTCCTCGGCTACGAGTCCGCGCGCACCCCCGGCGGCCTCGGGATCACCGTCGCCTACTTCCGCGACCACGCGTCGCTCGACGTGTGGCGCCGGGACATGGAGCACCAGGCGGCGATGGCGCGGGGCCGCGCCCACTGGTACGAGAGCTACACCCTGCACGTCGCGACCGTAGAGCGGAGCCACGGCTTTGCCCGCAACGGCTGAGGCGGTCCGGGCCTTCCGTGAGCGGCTCGCGCTGCCCGGACTGATCGACGTGCACACGCACTTCATGCCGGAGCGGGTCCTGGCCAAGGTATGGGACCACTTCGACGCCGTCGGCCCGCTGACGGGCGTCGCGTGGCCCATCACCTACCGGCACGAGGAGGAGGAACGGGTCGCACTGCTGCGCGACTTCGGGGTGATCGCCTTCACGTCGATGCTGTACCCGCACAAGCCCGCGATGGCCGCCTGGCTGAACTCCTGGGCCGCCGACTTCGCCGCCCGCACACCGGACTGCCTGCACACCGCCACGTTCTTCCCCGAGGACGGGGTGGCGGCGTACGTGCGGCAGGCCGTCGAGGGCGGGGCGCGCGTCTTCAAGGCGCACCTCCAGGTCGGCGGGTACGACCCGAACGACGAGCGGCTGGACCCGGTGTGGGGGCTGCTCGCCGAGGCCGGCATCCCCATCGTGGTCCACTGCGGGTCCGGGCCGGTGCCAGGCCCGTACACCGGGCCCGGGCCGGTGGGCCGGCTGCTGGCCCGCCACCCCCGGCTGCCGCTGGTCGTCGCGCACATGGGGATGCCCGAGTACGCCGACTTCCTCGACCTCGCCGACCGCTACCGCGAGGTGCGCCTGGACACCACCATGGCCTTCACCGACTTCGCCGAGCGGCTCACCGGGTTCCCGGCCGGGGACCGTGGCCGGCTGGCCGACCTCGGCGACCGGATCCTGCTCGGCACCGACTTCCCCAACATCCCCTATCCCTACGAGCACCAGCTCGACGCCCTCGACCGGCTCGGCCTGGGTGACGACTGGCTGCGGGCCGTCTGCCACGACAACGCGGCCCGGCTCTTCGGGCTCCGCGGGCCGGGTCCCGCCTGATCGGGTCCCGGCCGGCGCGGCGCCCGCGGCCCGCCCGGCGGTCGCGAATGGCGCGGCTTCTTTCTCAGGAGATTCACAGAAACCGACAAGAGGGCTCTCAGAGGCCTTCGCCAGCCTGGTCGGCATGACTGCGACGACCACATCCCACGCGTCCACGTCCGCCACGTCCACCGCCTCCCCCGCGGCCATGGTCCGCGCCGACGGCGGACCCTGCCGGGTGCTCGTCGTCGACGACGAGCGCTCGCTCTCCGAGCTGCTGTCGATGGCCCTGCGCTACGAGGGCTGCGAGGTCCGCAGCGCGGGCGACGGGGCGAGCGCGGTGCGGGCGGCCCGAGAGTTCCGTCCGGACGTCGTGGTGCTCGACATCATGCTTCCCGACATGGACGGGCTGGCCGTCCTCGGGCGGCTGCGGCGCGAGATCCCGCAGGTCCCGGTGCTGTTCCTGACCGCCAGGGACTCCGTCGAGGACCGCATCGCGGGCCTGACGGCCGGCGGCGACGACTACGTCACCAAGCCCTTCAGCCTGGAGGAGGTCGTGGCCCGGCTGCGCGGGCTGATCCGCCGCTCGGGCGCCGCCCAGGCCGCGCGCGGCGAGTCCGTCCTGGAGGTCGGCGATCTGCGCCTGGACGAGGACAGTCACGAGGTCAGCCGGGGCGGCCGGGAGATCCACCTGACCGCCACCGAGTTCGAGCTGCTGCGCTTCCTGATGCGCAATCCGCGCCGGGTGCTGAGCAAGGCCCAGATCCTGGACCGGGTGTGGTCCTACGACTTCGGCGGCCAGGCCAACGTGGTCGAGCTCTACATCTCCTACCTGCGGCGCAAGCTGGAGAGCGGACCCGGCCTCAGCCCGATGATCCACACCCGGCGCGGGGCGGGCTATCTGATCAAGCCGGGGGAGTAGTGCGCAGGCGCCGGGCGCGTGTTTCACGTGAAACATCCCGACCCGCACGGCCGTGGTCCTTGCGGACCCGGCTCGTCGTCACCTCGGTCGCGCTGATCGCGGTCGTCGGCGCGGTGATCGGTACGGTCACCACCCTGGCGCTGCGCTCCTACCTGATGGGCCGGCTCGACGACCAGCTGCGGACCGCCGTCGAGATGGCGTCCCGGCCGCCGGCACCGGGCAAGCCCGCCGACAAGGGCGGCGAACGGCTCTTCTACGGACACCGCCTCGGCTTCGTGGTGGCCCCCGGCGCGCCGATGCGTGCGGCCGCGGTGCTCCTCGACAAGGACGGCACGATCCGGGAGAGCGCGAGCAGCGAGCCGGACGACGCACCGGAGTACGCCGTCATCAGACCGCTCAGCGACCGGCAGGCCCGCGCGCTGGCGGCCGCCGCCGGCCGGGGCCGCGGCAACCCGGTCCAGGTCGACCTGCCCGATCGCGGCGCCTACCTGGCGCGCACCTTTCCCGGGGGGAACGTCGTCCTGGCCTTCCCGCTGGACCGGGTGCACTCCACCGTGGGCACGCTGGTCGCGGTCGAGGTCTGCGTGACCCTCGCCGGACTGATCGCGGCCTCCCTGGCCGGCCAGGCTCTGGTCGGCGTCGCCCTGCGCCCGCTGCGCCGGGTCGCCGCCACCGCCACCCGGGTCTCCGAACTCCCCTTGCACAGCGGTGAGCCCGCCCTGCACGAGCGGGTCCCCGACGCCGAGGCCGATCCCCGTACCGAGGTCGGCCAGGTCGGGGCCGCCCTCAACCGGATGCTGGGCCATGTCTCCTCGGCGCTCACCGCCCGCCAGCAGAGCGAGATGCGGGTCCGTCAGTTCGTCGCGGACGCCAGCCACGAGCTGCGGACCCCGCTGGCCTCCATCCGCGGGTACGCCGAACTCACCCGCCGGGGCCGCGAGGAGCCCGGCCCCGACACCCGGCACGCGCTCGGCCGCATCGAGTCCGAAGCCACCCGGATGACCGGCCTGGTGGAGGACCTGCTGCTGCTGGCCCGTCTCGACGCGGGCCGCCCGCTGTCCTGCGAGGACACCGACCTCGCCCCGCTGGTCGTGGACGCCGTCAGCGACGCCCGCGCCGCCGGCCCCGGCCACCACTGGCGGCTGGAACTGCCCGAAGGGCCCGCCGGGGTCCACGCCGACCCCGCCCGGATCCAGCAGGTCCTGGTGAACCTGCTGGCCAATGCCCGCACCCACACCCCGGCGGGTACCACCGTCACGGCCCGCGTCCGGTCCGGCCCCGACACCGTCCGCGTCGAGATCGAGGACGACGGCCCGGGCATCCCGGCCGCCTTGCTCCCGCACGTCTTCGAGCGGTTCGCGCGCGGTGACGCCTCCCGCTCCCGGCACGCCGGGTCGACCGGGCTGGGTCTGGCCATCGTCCGGGCCGTCGTCGTGGCACACGGCGGGCTGGTCGGCGTGCACAGTGAACCGGGGTGCACCCGGTTCGACGTACAACTCCCCCCTGCGGCACGGCCACATGCAACTTCCCACGGCGGCACGGCGGTGCCGTGGCCTGACTCACAGCACGGGCACAGGGCCGCCACACCACGGTGACAGCTCACTCGGAGAAGATCGGGGCATGCCAACCGACATCTCACCGGGAGCCCTCCCGGCGCGCACCCCGCTCGACGTCCTGGGCCCCGGCGGGCCCGGTACACCCGTCGTGGACGTGGTCATCCCGGTCTTCAACGAGGAGAAGGACCTCGAACCCTGTGTCCGCCGCCTCCACGAGCACCTGACGCGGACCTTCCCCTACCCCTTCCGCATCACCATCGCCGACAACGCGAGCACCGACAGGACCCCCGAGGTCGCCGCCGGTCTCGCCGCCGGGGTCGAAGGGGTCCGCAGCGTCCGGCTGGACCAGAAGGGGCGGGGCAGGGCGCTGCGGACCGTCTGGGCCGCCTCCGAGGCCCCCGTCCTGGCCTACATGGACGTGGACCTGTCCACCGACCTCAACGCGCTGCTGCCGCTGGTGGCCCCGCTGATCTCCGGCCACTCCGACCTGGCCATCGGCACCCGGCTGTCCCGCTCCTCCCGCGTGGTGCGCGGCGCCAAGCGGGAGTTCGTCTCCCGCGCCTACAACCTGCTGCTGCGCTCCTCCCTCGCCGCCCGGTTCAGCGATGCCCAGTGCGGCTTCAAGGCCATCCGCCGCGACGTCGCCGAACGGCTGCTGCCGCTGGTGGAGGACACCGGCTGGTTCTTCGACACCGAGATGCTGGTACTCGCCGAGCGCGCCGGGCTGCGCATCCACGAGGTGCCCGTGGACTGGGTGGACGACCCCGACTCCACCGTCCACATCCTGGGGACGGCCGTCGAGGACCTCAAGGGCATGTGGCGGGTGGGCCGGGCGCTGGCCGTGGGCGCGCTGCCGCTGGACCGCCTCGCCCGGCCCTTCGGCGACGACCCGCGCGACCGGGCCCTGACCGGGGTACCGCGCGGCCTGGCCCGCCAGCTGCTGGGCTTCTGCGCGGTCGGCCTGCTGTCCACGCTCTGCTACCTCGCCCTCTACACCCTCTTCCGGCTCGGGACCGGCGCCCAGGCGGCCAACGCGGCCGCCCTGCTGCTCTCCGCCATCGCCAACACCACCGCCAACCGGCGCCTGACCTTCGGCGTGCGCGGCCGCGAGCGGGTCCTGCGCCATCAGGCCCAGGGGCTGCTCGTCTTCGGCATCGGACTGACGCTGACCGCCGGTTCGCTGGCCGCGCTCGACGCGGCCACCGCCCACCCGGCGCACAGCACCGAGCTGGCCGTGCTCATCACCGCCAACCTCGCCGCGACCGTGCTGCGCTTCCTGCTCTTCCGCGGCTGGGTCTTCCCGGAGCGCCCGGCCCCCCACGCGAAGGACACCACGCGATGACCACGGCCTCCCTCGCCGCCGTCCCACCCGCCTCCCCGCCACGGGCCGCCGTCGCGAGCGCCGTCCTGCCGCGCTGGGAGCGTCCCGCGCTCGCCGTCCTGCTGCTCGGCACCGCCGTCCTGCTGCTGTGGAACCTGGGGGCCTCCGGATACGCCAACTCCTTCTACTCCGCGGCCGTCCAGGCCGGCAGCGAGAGCTGGAAGGCCTTCTTCTTCGGTTCCTCCGACGCCGGCAACTCCATCACCGTCGACAAGCCCCCGGCCGCCCTGTGGCCGATGGCCCTGTCGGTCCGGCTCTTCGGCCTCGGCGCCTGGCAGATCCTGGTCCCGCAGGCCCTGATGGGCGTGGCGACCACCGCGGTCCTCTACGCCGCCGTACGCCGCCAGTTCGGGCCGGCCGCCGCCCTGCTCAGCGGTACGGTCTTCGCCCTGACCCCGGTCGCGGCGCTGATGTTCCGCTTCAACAACCCCGACGCGCTGCTGACGCTGCTACTGACGGTCACCGTGTACTGCGTGCTGCGCGCCCTCGACGGCGCGCACACCAGGTGGCTGGTCTACGCCGGCATCGCGGTCGGCATGGGCTTCCTGACCAAGACCCTGCAGGCCTTCGTCATCCTGCCGCCGCTCGTCCTGCTGTACGCGGTCTGCGCGCCGGCCCGCCCCCTGCGGCGGCTGGGCCAGCTGGCGCTGTCCGGGCTGGCGATGGTGGTCACCGGCGGCTGGTGGGTGGCGGTCGTCGAGCTGTGGCCGGCGGCCTCCCGCCCGTACATAGGCGGCTCACAGACCAACTCCTTCCTGGAGCTGACCCTCGGCTACAACGGCCTCGGCCGGATCAACGGCAACGAGACCGGCAGCGTGGGCGGTGGCGGCGCGGGCCCGGGCGGCGGCGCCGGCCGGGGCGGGGGCGGATGGGGCGAGACCGGCATCGACCGGCTTTTCTCGGCCAATATCGGCGGTCAGATCTCCTGGCTGCTGCCGGCCGCGCTGGTGCTGCTGGTCGCGGGACTGGTGATCACCTGGCGGGCCCGGCGGGCCACGGACTCCCTGGAGGGCATGGCCCGGGCCGCTTTCCTCGCCTGGGGCGGCTGCCTGCTGATCACCGCCGTCGTCTTCAGCTGGATGCAGGGCATCTTCCACGAGTACTACACCGTGGCGCTCGCGCCGTTCGTGGCCGCGCTCGTCGGCATGGGCGTCGCCGTCCTGTGGGAGGAGCGGCACTCCCCGCTCGCGGCGGCCACCCTCGCCGGCACGCTCGCGCTGACCGCGCTCTGGTCGTACGTCCTGCTCGGCCGGGCGCCGTCGTACGTGCCGTGGCTGCGCTGGGCGGTGCTGGTGGCCGGGACCCTGGCGGCCGCCGGGCTGCTGGCCGGCGGGCGGCTGGGCTCCCGGTTCGTGCGCGGCACGGTCGTGCTGGGACTGGGTACGGCGCTGGCGGGACCGTTCGCGTACTGCCTGACGACGGTGAACACCCCGCACGCCGGCTCCATCGTGACGGCGGGTCCCGCGGTCGCCGGTGGCCGCGGCCCGGGCGGCGCCATGCGGCTGGGTCCGGGCGGCGAACTCCCGCCGGGCGCGGCCCTCGTCCCCCCGCAGAACGGCCCCCAGGGCCAGGCCCAGGGCCAGGCCCAGGGGCAGGGCCCCGGTCAGGGCCCGGGCACGGGCCGGGACGGCCGGGCGCCGGACGGTCAGTCGCCGAACGGTCAGGGACCGGGCGGTCAGTCGCCGAACGGTCAGGGACCGGGCGGCCAGGCCCCCGACGGGCGCAAGCGCGCTGCCGGGCCGGGCCAGTTCCCCGGCGGCCGGGGCGAGATGGCCCCTGGCGGTCCGGGCGGCGCAGGCGGTCTGCTGAACGGCACCCGCGTCGACGCCGCCGTGAAGAAGGCGCTCGCCGCCGACTCCGGCCGCTACACCTGGGTGGCCGCCACCACCGGCGCGCAGAACGCCGCGAGCTACCAACTCGCCACCGGAGATCCGGTGATGCCGGTCGGCGGCTTCAACGGCAGCGACCCGTCCCCCACGCTGGCGCAGTTCCAGGCGTACGTGAAGGCCGGGAAGATCCACTACTACATCGGTGGCGGCTCGGGGATGCGCATGGGCCCCGGCGGCGACACCAGCGGCGCCATCTCCAGCTGGGTCCAGGAGAACTTCACCGAGGTCACGGTCGGCGGCACCACGCTCTACGACCTGACCGCTCCGAAGGCCTGAACCCACCACCGGCCGGGAGGCACCCTCTAGCATCAAGAAGGGCGGACCGGGCATACCGGGACGCTCCGGCGGGCGAGGAGGGTGCTCCCATGGCGATGGCGGCCGGTGCGGCACGCACCAGTGTGTGGCTGGTGGTCAGGCCCGCCCCCGCGACCCGGCGCCGTACCGACGCGGCGCCGTCCGGACTGGACCGGGACCGGATCACCGCCGCCACCGTCCACCTGCTCGACGCCGAGGGGCTCGGCCGGTTCTCCATGCGGCGCCTCGCCGGCCGGCTCGGGGTGACCGCGATGTCCCTGTACTGGTACGTGGACACCAAGCACGATCTGCTCGAACTCGCCCTGGACCGCGCCCTGGGCGAGCTGCCCCTGCCCGGTGACGGCGCCCCCGGTGACGGCGCCCCCGGCGGTTGGCCGGGCGGGCTGCGGGCGCTGGCCCAGGGCTACCGGCGGGTGCTGGCCGACCACGCGTGGATCGCCCCGCTGGCCGCCGAGTACCCCAACATCGGCCCCCACGCCCGCGCCCTCGACGCGGCGCTGAAGAGGCTGCTGGACGCCGTCGGCCTGACCGATGCCGGCCGGGCCGGCGCCCACCTGGCCGTCTCGCAGTTCCTGCACGGCTGTGGGGGCGCCGGCACGGTCCGCCGGGCCCCCGAGGCCGACTTCGGCCTCGCGCTCGACATCCTGATCGCGGGCATCGGGGCCAAGGCCGCCGCGGGCGGCACGGTCCCGGACCAGGCCGGCCCGCGGCCCGACCCCGACCGCTAGGGTCTACCGGTCCACGGTGGCCGGGGCCGCGGTGGACCGGTCCTCGTCCGACGGGGAGGCGGCCGGGGAGGCGGCCGGGGAGGCGGTCGGGGAGGCGCCCGGGGAGGCAGCCGGGGCCGCCGCCATCGGCTTCGACTGCAGGGCGACCTCCTTGATGAACACCACGATCAGCAGGGACAGCAGCGCGAAGGGGGCGGCGCTGAGGAAGACGTCGCCGACGCCGTGCCCGTACGCCGACTCGATGACCTCGCGCACCGGCGCCGGCAGCGCGCCGAGGTCCGGGATGGCCCCGCCGCCGGTGCCGCCGTGACCCAGCGCGGCGGCCTTCGGGCCGAGCGCGGTCAGGCCGTCCGTGACGTAGCCGGTGACCTGGTGCGCCATCAGCGCGCCGAGCGCGGAGACGCCCATCGCGCCGCCGAGCGAGCGGAAGAAGGTGACCACCGAACTGGCCGCGCCCAGGTCCTCGGGGGCCACCTGGTTCTGGGTGGCGAGGACGAGGTTCTGCATCATCATGCCGAGGCCGAGACCGGTCAGCGCCATGAAGACGGCGATCCGCCCGTACGGGGTGTCGTGGCGCAGGGTGCCGAGCAGGCCCAGGCCCGCCGTCAGCAGCACACCGCAGGAGACCAGCCACGCCTTCCACCTGCCGGTCCTGGTGATGACCTGCCCGGAGACGGTGGAGGAGACGAAGAGTCCGCCGATCATCGGGATGGTGAGGATCCCGGACATGGTCGGGGACTCGCCCCGGGCCAGCTGGAAGAACTGGCTGAAGAACACCGTGCCCGAGAACATCGCGATGCCCACGAAGAGCGAGGCGGCCGAGGCCAGGCTGATGGTCGTGTTGCGGAACAGCCGCAGCGGGATGATCGGGTCGCTCGCCCTCGCCTCGGTGAGCACGAACAGCACGCCGAGCACCACCGCGCCGCCGACCATCGCGTACGTCTGCCAGGAGACCCAGTCGTAGGAGTCGCCGGCCTGCGTGACCCAGATCAGCAGCAGCGAGACCGCGGCGCTGATCAGGAAGGCGCCCAGCCAGTCGACCTTGACGTCCCGGCGCACGACGGGGAGCTTCAGCGTGCGCTGGAGCACGATCAGCGCGATGACGGCGAACGGCACGCCGACGTAGAAGCACCAGCGCCAGCCCAGCCACGCGGTGTCGGTGATGACACCGCCCAGCAGCGGGCCGCCGACGGTGGCGACGGCGAAGACGGCACCGAGGTAGCCGCTGTAGCGGCCGCGCTCGCGCGGGGAGATCATCGCGGCCATGACGATCTGCGCCAGCGCGGAGAGGCCGCCGACGCCGATGCCCTGGACGACGCGGCAGGCGATGAGCGTGCCGGTGTTCTGGGACATGCCCGCGACGACCGAGCCGAGGACGTAGATGACGAGGGCTATCTGGACCAGGAGCTTCTTGCTGAAGAGGTCGGCCAGCTTGCCCCACAGCGGTGTCGCGGCGGTCATCGACAGCAGGGCGGCGGTGACCACCCACGTGTAGGAGGACTGGGTGCCGCCGAGCTCGCTGATGATCTGCGGCAGCGCGTTGGAGACGATCGTCGAGGACAGGATCGCCACGAACATGCCGAGCATGAGCCCCGACAGTGCCTTCATGATCTGCGGGTGTGTCATGGGTGCGCCGTCGGACGTGGTCGTGGTGGCCGGCACGGAAACCCTCCCCATCTTGTTGCTTAGGGCAACCATAGGAGCGGGTGGTTGCTACAGGCAAACGAATCGGGACGTTCCGGCGGTAAAGGAATCGGAAAACCGCGCAGCCCCGGCCTCCCGCCGGACGCGGGCGGCCCTCAGCTCCAGGTGGCGGTGACCTTCCGGGTCTCGACGTGCATGCCCAGGGGGACCCGCCAGGCCTCCACGCACACCGTGTAGACGTGCGTCTTCGCCGACAGGCCCGCGATCGGGGCGGGCAGCGGCTGGGTCGTGGTGACGGTGGCCCAGTCCACGCCGAGGGCGCCGATGATGTGGGTGGAGAAGGTCACCGTGCCCGAACGGGCCGCCGTACCGCCCGTGTTGGCGAAGGTCACCGTGACCCGCTCGCACCAGCGCTCGGCCGCGGCCGCCCGCGTCGGGTTGCTCAGCAGCAGCGCGGCCGGGGTGGCGGGGGGTGTCGTGCCGGGCGGCCTGGACGGCGTACCCGGGCCGCCCGTGGACGGCGTGCCGGAGGACGGTGTACCGCCAGGTGTCTGCGGGGAGCCGGGACCGCCGGAGGCGCCGGGCGGGACGGGCGCGCCCCCCGGGCCGGGAGAACCGGAGGTGCCGGAAGCGCCGCCGGAACCGGACGTGCCGACGGCGGCGGAACCGGGGGCGCCAGGGGTCTCGCCGGGGCCCGCCGCGGGTGTCGTCGACGCGCTCGCCGTGCCGCCGGGTGCGGAGCCGGCCGCTCCGGCCGCCGACGGCCCCGGCAGCGGCTGGAGCTCCACCGCGCCCTTCGGCGGCACGAGCTCGCCCGCGCCCCGCTCCGGGCCCGCCGCCGCGGCGCCCACGGCCACGTAGCCGTCCCGCGCGGGGCCGCCGCATCCGGACGTCAGGGCGGCGGCGGCCGTGCACAGGGCGAACAGCGTCAGCGATCCCTTTCGCATCGCGCCAGTGTTCCTGACGCTGCGTCAAATCACCAGAGGGGCGGCTACTCGCCGATGAGCCCCTGCCGCAGCTGCGCCAGCGTGCGCGTCAGCAGCCGCGAGACGTGCATCTGCGAGATGCCGACCTCCTCGCCGATCTGCGACTGCGTCATGTTGGCGAAAAATCGCAGCATGATGATCTGCCGTTCCCGGGGCGGGAGTTTGGCGAGCAGCGGCTTGAGCGACTCCCGGTACTCGACGCCCTCCAGGGCGCTGTCCTCGTAGCCGAGCCGGTCCGCGAGCGAGCCCTCGCCGCCCTCGTCCTCCGGGGAGGGCGAGTCGAGTGAGGAGGCGGTGTACGCGTTGCCGACGGCGAGGCCGTCCACGACCTCCTCCTCCGACACCCCGAGCACGGCGGCGAGTTCGGGCACGGTCGGGGAGCGGTCGAGCTTCTGTGCCAGCTCGTCGCTCGCCTTGGTCAGCGCCAGCCGCAGTTCCTGGAGCCGTCGCGGGACCCGCACCGACCAGGACGTGTCGCGAAAGAATCGTTTGATCTCGCCCACGACGGTCGGCATCGCGAACGTCGGGAACTCCACGCCGCGTTCGCAGTCGAACCGGTCGATCGCCTTGATCAGGCCGATCGTGCCGACCTGGACGATGTCCTCCATCGGCTCGTTGCGGCTGCGGAACCGGGCCGCCGCGTAGCGCACCAGCGGCAGGTTCAGCTCGATCAGGGTGTCGCGTACGTACGCCCGTTCGGGGCTGTCCGCGTCCAGGGCGGCGAGACGCTGGAAGAGGGAGCGGGAGAGGGTGCGGGTGTCGATGGCTTCCGAGCGGTCGGCCACAGCCGGCGCCTCGCTCTTCTCGAGCGTGAGCACCTTGGAGCTGCCCTGGTCTTCGGACATGCCACCCCCTTGAGGTCGCGGACGGTCGCGTACGGCGCGCCCGTCGGAGGAACGCAGCCTCCACCTGAATACCGGAGGCGGGGCTGCGGCAAACGCGGTTCCAGCAGAATGTCACATGTCGGCAACGCGCTGTAGCGCCAAGTCGACATATAACTCCAGCGACAGACCGGAATGAGCCTGATCTGTCGGGAAACGCGGGGAGCGATCTCCACCCGATCCGGTTACGCCTCGATCCTGTTTGCGGACCGGAGTCGGGCGAAGCTCCGCGCGAGCAGCCGGGAGACGTGCATCTGGGACACCCCGAGCTCCGCGCTGATCTGCGACTGCGTCAGATTGCTGTAGTAGCGCAGCAGCAGGATCCGCTGTTCGCGCTCGGGCAGTTGTACGAGCAGATGGCGCACGAGGTCGCGGTGTTCGACCCCGGCCAGCGCCGGATCCTCGTACCCGAGCCGGTCGAGCAGGCCGGGCAGTCCGTCACCCTCCTGGGCGGCCTCCAGCGACGTCGCGTGGTACGACCGGCCGGCCTCGATGCAGGAGAGCACCTCCTCCTCGGTGATCCGCAGCCGTTCGGCGATCTCCGGGGTGGTGGGCGTGCGCCCGTGCAGCGTGGTGAGGTCCTCGGTGGCCGCGTTGACCTGGACCCACAGCTCGTGCAGCCGGCGCGGTACGTGGACGGTGCGGACGTTGTCGCGGAAGTACCGCTTGATCTCGCCCACCACCGTCGGCATGGCGAACGTCGGGAACTGCACCCCGCGGTCCGGGTCGAACCGGTCGATCGCGTTGATGAGGCCGATGGTGCCGACCTGGACGACGTCCTCCATCGGCTCGTTGCGGCTGCGGAAGCGGGCGGCCGCGTAGCGGACGAGCGGGAGGTTGGCCTCGATCAGGGCCCCCCGCACCCGCGCGTGCTCGCTGCTGCCCGGCTCCAGGCCCTTGAGGCGGGCGAAGAGGACCTGGGTGAGCGCCCGGGTGTCCGCGCCCCGGCTCTGGGGCCGGGCGGCCGGTGCGGGGTCGTTCTGGGGATCCTGCTGGGGTGGCACCTGAGGCGCAGTACTGGCCGGCACGGTCACGCCACCCCTTCATGTCAATGCATTCAATAAAAGCGGTCATAGCATCACAAGAGATGCGCACTGTGTGCAAGCACCGTATATCGCCGTGTTGAGGGCAAGTTGGACATTTGGCGGGGGTGGTCCGAGGGAGGCCGGGCCGTGGTGGGCGCGCCTGATACACAGAAGGCCCCCCGCTCCTCGGAGCAGGGGGCCGGAAAGTCGTGGAACCGTGTCGGCGTACGGGTTCAGCGCACCAGTTCGGTCATGAACTCGCCGATTCCGTTGGCGGCATCCGAGATGCCCTGGAAGCCGATTTGGACGATCTCCGCTGCTTTGACCGGCTGGGTGATGATCGTGAAGAGCACGAACACGACGAGCGCGCCCACGACGATCTTCCTGGTGTCCACGAGCGCTTTCGGCCTCCCCTGCCGGTACGTGCAAACGCGCGTGAGTCTAGCCGGTCGGCCGGGGGCTCTCACCTGTCCTTTATGGACCAATGACCCGGTATGAGGGGCCCTTCGCCGGGGCCGCCCCGGTTGCGGGGAGAGCAGAATGGATGACGAGCCCACCGGTTCTGGCAGGAAACCGGAGGGCACAGGGACAGGGCCTCACTGCGGGGTCCGGCCGCATGCTTCCCCCCTGAATGCGGCCGGACCGGCAGGTCCCGTCCTCCTCGGGGGGAGCGGCTTGTCCCCCCGTTGCCGCTTCCCCCGTCCCGGGTGGACGAAGGCCCCGACCTCGGTCGGGGCCTTCGCCGTGTCCGGGACGGCCGGGCCGGTGGCCGTGGTTACTGGATGGCGCCCGCCAGGCCCAGCACCGGCTCGACCGGGGCGATCACCGGCGCGAGGTGGTCCGGCAGCGCCGTCAGCTGGTTCAGCTGGTTCAGTTCGTTCAGCTTGGCGCCGATCTCCTGCACCGAGCCGGGCGTCGCGCCCTCGGGCATTCCCGGCGCGGCCGACGGCAGGTCGGGCAGGGTCAGCGGGCCCTGCGGCAGGACGGCGGCGGAGGCGGCGGGGGCGGCGAAGCCGGCGGCGGCACCCGCGAGGGCGACGGCGGCCAGCAGGCGCTGGGTCTTGGTCATGACGTGTTCAACGGCCCTGTGCCCGAGGCGGTCACGCCGCGGGTTCTGATCGGAGCAACCGCTCCGGCGGCCCCGCATGTGCCGCATACGCCGAGAGCCCCGACCCTTACGGGGCGGGGCTCTCGATCAGAGCGGTAGCGGTGGGATTTGAACCCACGGAGGAGTTGCCCCCTCACACGCTTTCGAGGCGTGCTCCTTCGGCCGCTCGGACACGCTACCGAGAGAGAGCTTAGCCCACGGATGCCCGTGCTCTGAAATCCGTATCCGTCACGCCGTCTCCGTCACGCCGTCTCCGTCACGGCACGCGATCCGTCACAGCGCGCGGAAGAACTCGGTCAGCTGCCGGGCGCACTCCTCCTCCAGCACGCCCTGGATCACCTCCGGCCGGTGGTTGAGCCTGCGGTCCCGTACGAGGTCCCACAGCGAACCGGCGGCGCCCGCCTTCTCGTCGCGCGCCCCGTAGACCACCCGGGCGAGGCGCGCCTGCACGAGCACCCCCGCGCACATCACGCACGGCTCCAGGGTGACCACGAGGGTGCACCCCGGAAGCCGCCATTCGCCGAGGGCGGCCGCGGCCCGCCGGACGGCCAGCACTTCGGCGTGCGCCGTCGGATCACCGGTCGCCTCCCGCTCGTTGTACCCGGTCGACAGGACGTCACCGGCCGGGCCGAGCAGGACGGCGCCGACCGGTACGTCGCCGGCCGGCACCGCCCGGGCCGCCTCCGCCAGCGCCCGGCGCATGGCCTCCTGCCACGGGTCGCGCACGGGATCCGTCCGTACGGTCCCGGGTACGTGCCCGGGGTCGTGCGTGGCGATCACTAGCGGACGGCCTCCAGGACCTCGGTGGCGCCGAGGGCGTCGGCGATCTCCGCGAGGGCGTCCCCGTCGAGGGCCAGCAGCTCCCGGTGGTTCACGCCGAGGTCGTCCAGCAGCCGGGCGTCGCCGAGCGGCCCCGACGGCACCGGCTCGGCCCCGCCCGCGCCCTCGGCGTCCTCGTCCGCGGCGTCGGCGAACGCCGCGACCGCGTCCTCCTCGCCGTCCTCGGTGCCGTCCAGGTCGAGCTCGTCGAGTTCGTTGTCCTCCTCGTCGTCGCTGCCCAGCAGCTCGTCGGTCAGCATCGAGCCGTAGGAGCTGCGCGAGGCCAGGACCGCGTTCGAGACGAAGATCCGCGGGTCCTCCTCGCCGTCCACGCGGACGACGCCGAACCAGGCGTCCTCCTGCTCGATGAGGGCGACCACCGTGTCGTCTTCGACAGCGGCGGAACGGGCGAGATCGGTCAGATCCGTCAGCGACTCGACTCCGTCGAGTTCCATGTCGCTCGCTTCCCACCCGTCTTCGGTGCGCGCGAGCAGTGCGGCGAAGTACACCGTGACTCTCCCACTGGTCATAGGCGTGCCGGTTGGAGGTCCCCCCGGCCGGAGGTTGGGGTGGGGGGTGGAACGGCTGTGCTGCTTGCCGCTCAAGCCCCTCCCCATCGGCATCGTGGCAGAAACAGCGGCTTTGCGAGAGGTCTTCCGCGCTTGCGTCGTGCCGCGCCGTGCGCCGCGCTGGCTGAACGGGTGCTGCTCGGGGGCCCTCGGAGGGGCCCTCGGACGGGCCCGCGCACGGCATCCGTCACCAGCGGAACGTACGCATCCGCATCTGCTGGCGCATCCGGGCCGCGCGGGCGCGTCGGGGCTGCACCCGGTCGCGCAGCTCGCGGGCCTCGTTCAGGTCGCGCAGGAACTGCGCGCGCCGCGCTCTGCGCTGCGCCGCCGTCTCCGCCGTGTCGTCTTCCGCTGTCGGCTGGTCGTCGGGCATCGGCCACCGTCCCAGGCTGGTCCGCTCGTCCTCCTCCGCGTCGCGAAGCAGTCCCCCCGCTCCCCACCTTCCCCCCTGACGGTCACTTGATGCCACCCCTCCGGCTCGCGTCATTCACCTTCCTGAGCTGGTACGACGGCCACCGCGCAGGGGGTGTGGGTCAGGACGGCGTTGGCCACCGACCCCATCAGCAACGCACGTCCCAGCCGCCGGTGGTGCCGGCCGACGACCACCAGGGCGCTGTGCGCGCCGGCCTGCACGAGCAGCCCGGCCGCGTCACCGGGGGAGGCGACCTGGTCCACGGGGAGGTCCGGGTACCGCGTGCGGTACGGCGCCAGCCGTTCGCCCTGGCTCCGCAGCATCTCCCGCTCGGCCGGCGCCCGGTCCGTGTCGGCGAGGACGTCGGGCAGCGCCTCGGGCGGTACGACGCCGAAGGGGGCGTCGATCAGCAGCAGCGGCGAGGGCGGGACGGCGTACGCGGAGACCACCCGCAGGGAGGCCGGCCGGCCGGCGGCGCGCCGCGCCGCGGCCTCCGCGAAGGCGAACGCGATCACCTCGTCGGCGGTCTCGGCGGCGTGCAGCCCGAGCACGACCCGGTCGGCGGCGGCCGCGGGGTCGGTGTCGGCGTCGTGGGCGGCCGTGGCGTCGGCGTCGCGACCGGCAGCCGGGCCGGCGCCGGCGCCGGGGCCGGCCGCGCCGTGTCCCTCGGTGCGGGCGTCGTGCGGGACGACGACCACGGGGCAGGCGGCGGTCGTCGACACCGCCCGGCTGGTGGAGCCCAGCAGCAGGCTGGCGAAGCCGCCGCGGCCGCGCGAGCCCATGACCAGCATCCCCGCACCCTCGGCCGCGCCGCGCAGCGCGACGGGGACCGCGCCCTCCAGCGCCCGGTACCGGGCGCCCTCGGGCACCAGGGCGCGGATGGGGTCCGGCGGCTCGGTGGCGCCGCCCAGCGCCTCGCGGCGGCCGGCGTACAACTGGACGTGATCGGGAAGGACGTGGGCGACGACGAGTTCCGCGTGGTGCCGTCCGGCGGCCGCCACGGCCCATTCCAGCGCCTTCAGGCTGTGGTCGGATCCGTCGACCGCCGCCACGACCGGTCCATCGATCATGGTTCCAGGGTGGCATCGGCGACGGCTTCGCGCAGCCGCGCGCCCGGGTTGCCGCGAGCGTGGCCCGTACCGCGTAGCCTTTTGGGCGCGGGTCGCGTCTTGCGTCCGTTGTCGCAGGTCAAAACCCTGAAGCTGAGCCTTGGAGGATGTTGTGCGTTTGCAGGTCGTCGATCACCCCCTGGTGGCGCACAAACTGACCACCCTGCGCGACAAGCGCACGGACTCCCCCACCTTCCGCCGACTGGCCGACGAGCTGGTGACCCTGCTCGCGTACGAGGCCACCCGCGACGTCCGCACCGAGCAGGCCGACATCGAGACGCCGGTCGCCCCGACGACCGGTGTGAAGCTCTCCCACCCGCGCCCGCTGGTCGTGCCGATCCTGCGCGCGGGTCTGGGCATGCTCGACGGCATGGTGCGGCTGCTGCCGACCGCCGAGGTGGGCTTCCTGGGCATGGTCCGCAACGAGGAGACCCTGGAGGCCTCCACCTACGCCACGCGCATGCCCGAGGACCTCTCCGGCCGCCAGGTGTACGTCGTCGACCCGATGCTGGCCACCGGCGGCACGCTGGTCGCGGCGATCCAGGAGCTGATCAAGCGCGGCGCCGACGACGTCACGGCCGTGGTGCTGCTGGCCGCCCCCGAGGGCGTCGAGGTCATGGAGCGCGAGCTGGCGGGCACGCCGGTCACCGTCGTCACGGCGGCGGTCGACGAGCGCCTCAACGAGCACGGCTACATCGTGCCGGGCCTCGGCGACGCGGGCGACCGCATGTACGGCTCGGCCGAGTAGGCCCGAGCCGTACGGCCGTCACGCGCCGTCACACCGTTACCCGGCCATGCGGCCACCCGGTTCAGCAGGTGGCCGCGGGCAGGGGCTGCGGGTTGGTCAGGGCGGCGAGTGCCTTCTCCGCCTCCTGCACCGTGCTGAGCTCCTTGAACGCGTCACCCAGGATCAGGTCGATGTCCGCGCCCTCGCGGGCGTCGGCCTGCTGGGTGGTGCCGGCCAGGTGCGTGGCGAGCACGGAGTACGCGGCCTTGTCGGTCTTGGGGGAGCCCAGCAGTATCCCGGTGCCGGGCACCTTCTTGTCGAAGTCCGCAGGGGCGTTGCCCACGTCGGCGACGGTGAAGCCGCGTTTCTTGAGCTCGTCGCCGACGGCCTTGGCGAGCCCCGAGCGCGGGGTCGCGTTGTAGACGTTGACGGTGATCGTGCCGGGCTGGGGGAGCTGCACCGGCGGCTGCGCGGCGGTGCTGGCCGAGGCCGGCCTGCCCTTGGTGCCGCAGTTCTTGGTCGCGACGGCGTCGCGTTTGTCCTTGTCACCGCCGAACACGTCGATGAGCTGCAGGGTTCCATAGCCGAGCAGGGCGAGGACCAGGACCGAACCGAGGGCGGTGAACACCAGGCGGCGACGACTGCGGCGGCGGCTCATGCGCGGGTACGCGGCTCCCGTGACGCGGTACTTTCCGCCCATGCCGGGGGGAGTGAGCATGCTCATGGGCGCAGCGTAGTGCGGCCCGGTGACGATGCCTACTAAATGATCTGCTGATCGGGCAAGCCTGACCCGAAAGGCGCAACCAGCCCTTGATCAGCTGTTTTGACCGGCCGACCGATCAGCCCAGTTCGAGGACGCGGGCGTGCAGCACCTGGCGCTGCTGCAGGGCCGCGCGCACGGCGCGGTGCAGCCCGTCCTCCAGGTAGAGGTCGCCCTGCCATTTCACGACGTGGGCGAAGAGGTCGCCGTAGAAGGTCGAGTCCTCCGCGAGCAGCGTCTCGAGGTCCAGCTGTCCCTTGGTGGTCACCAACTGGTCGAGCCGGACCGGGCGCGGCGCGACGTCCGCCCACTGCCGGGTGCTTTCCCGGCCGTGGTCGGGGTACGGCCGCCCGTTTCCGATGCGCTTGAAGATCACACGGAAAGCCTACCGGTCCCGTGCCTGCGGGCGCAGCCTCGTGGTGTTGATGGAAAGGTGACAAACAGGTCTATTCCGGGAGTGAGAGATGAGCGACAGCACCGCCGCGGCCGATGAGATCGCCGCCGGGTACGCCTTCACCGGCCCCGCGCTCGACCTGGGGGCGCTGCTGTGGGACGGGACCTGCCTGCCGGACCGGCAGATCCGCATCCCGCTGTCGATGCTCAACCGGCACGGACTGGTCGCGGGCGCGACCGGCACCGGGAAGACCAAGACCCTCCAGCTCGTGGCCGAGCAGCTGTCGGCAGCCGGCGTGCCGGTGTTCCTCGCGGACATCAAGGGGGACGTCTCCGGGATCTCGGCGCCGGGCGCGGCGAACGACAAGGTCGGCGGCCGGGCCCGGGAGGTGGGCCAGGAGTGGGAGCCCGCCGGATTCCCCGCGGAGTTCTACGCGCTGGGCGGCATCGGGACCGGTATTCCGCTGCGGGCCACGGTGACGAGTTTCGGGCCGGTGCTGATGTCGAAGGTGCTCCAGCTCAACCAGACGCAGGAGCAGTCGCTCGGGCTCATCTTCCACTACGCCGATTCCAAGGGCCTGGAGCTGATCGACCTCAAGGACCTGCGGGCGGTCGTCGCCTTTCTCGTCTCCGACCGGGGAAAGGCGGAGCTGAAGGGAATCGGCGGGCTGTCGACGGTCACGGCGGGGGTCATTCTGCGCGCGCTCACCGCATTCGAGCAGCAGGGCGCCGGGGAATTCTTCGGCGAGCCGGAGTTCGACACCAGCGAATTCCTGCGGACCGCGCCGGACGGGCGCGGACTGGTCTCCGTACTGGAACTGCCCGCCGTACAGGACAAGCCGCAGCTCTTCTCCACCTTCCTGATGTGGCTGCTGGCCGACCTCTACACCGGCCTGCCGGAGGTCGGCGATCTGGAGCGGCCCAAGCTCGTCTTCTTCTTCGACGAGGCGCACCTGCTCTTCAACGGCGCGTCGAAGGCGTTCCTGGAGGCGATCACGCAGACGGTGCGGCTGATCCGGTCCAAGGGCATCGGCGTCTTCTTCGTCACGCAGACCCCGAAGGACGTGCCGGCGGACGTGCTCGCGCAGCTCGGCAACCGGGTCCAGCACGCGCTGCGCGCCTTCACCCCGGACGACGCGAAGGCGCTGAAGGCGACGGTGAGGACCTTCCCCCGTTCGGACTACGACCTGGAGGAGCTGCTGACCCGACTGGGCACCGGCGAGGCCGTCGTGACGGTGCTGAGCGAGAACGGCGCGCCGACGCCGGTCGCGGCGACCCGGCTGCGCGCGCCGAGCTCGCTGATGGGCCCGATCGACGCGGTGGCGCTGGAGACGGCGGTGAAGTCCTCGCTGCTGTACGGGCGGTACGCGCAGGCGGTCGACCGGGAGTCGGCGTACGAGAAGATCAGCGCCGAGCAGGCGGCCGCGGAGGCGGCGGCGGAGCAGGCGGCGGCCGAGGCCGAGGCGGAGAAGCAGGCCAGGACGGCGGCGCGGACGGCGAAGGCGGCGCCGAAGGACCAGTCCCTGGCCGAACAGGTCGTGGGCAGCGGGCTGTTCCGCTCGCTGGCCCGCTCGATCGGCACCCAGCTCGGCCGGGAGATCTCCCGGTCGGTCTTCGGTACGGCGCGGCGGCGGAGGTAGGCGGTGATGAGCGCGACGCGGGAGACGAGCGGGACGAGAGGGACGAGAGAGATGCGGGGCCGGGGTCGAGGGGAAATCCAGGCAACCACCGTCCCCCGTCAGGCCATCGGCTGACAGACTCATGCCATGCGGACCGAACTCACCGACACCACGTCCAGCAAGATCGACCGGGCGCTCCTCGCCGCCCGCCGGGCCGTCGGCAGTCACACGACGGGGCTGGTGCTGACCCTGATCGTGGCCACCGACGAGGAGAACGCGTACGACGCGGTGCGGGCGGCGACCGAGGCCGCACGCGAGCACCCGTGCCGGATCATCGTCGTCATCAAGCGGACCTCGCGCGGTCCGCACACGCTGCGCGAGACGCGGCTGGACGCCGAGCTGCGCGTGGGGTCGGACGCCGGGACCGGCGAGATCGTGATCCTGCGCCTGCACGGGGAGCTGACCGGTCACACGGGTTCGGTGGTACTGCCGCTGCTGGTCCCGGACGCGCCGGTGGTCGCCTGGTGGCCGGCCGACGCGCCGGACCGGCCGGCTCACGACGAGCTGGGCGCGCTGGCCCAGCGCCGCATCACGGACGCGCAGTCCGCGCCCGACCCGGTCGCCGTGCTGGACGAGCGGGCCGCCGCCTACACGCCCGGTGACACCGACCTGGCGTGGACGCGGCTGACGCCCTGGCGGGCGCTGCTGGCGGCGGCCCTGGACCAGAGCGGGCTCCCGGTGACGGGGGCGGGGGTGGAGAGCGAGGCGGGGAACCCGAGCGCCGAGCTGCTCGCCCGCTGGCTGGAGGACCGGCTCGGGGTACCGGTGGAGCGGGTCGCCACGCGGGGTCCGGTGATCACGCGGGTCCGTCTGGAGACCGCGGACGGGGAGATCCGTATCGACCGCCCTGCGGGGGCGGTCGCGACGCTCTCCGTGCCGGGCCGGCCGGACCGGCCCGTCGCGCTGAAGATCCGTACGAACGCGGAGCTGATCGCGGAGGAGCTGCGCCGGCTCGACGCGGACGTGATCTACGGCTCGGCGCTGCGCCGGCGGCCGCTCCAGGCGGCGCTCTCGGCGTAGTGGTTGTCGTAGACGGGTGAGGAGTCCTTGATGTCCTGGACGGTGGCCTCGCCCGCGTTCACCCGGCCCAGCAGCCGGTAGTAGTCGAAGCGCTCCATGCCGGGCGCGAACCCGACGAACACCTGGGCGGTGTGGCCCGCGGCGGGCGCGAAGGCGTGCTTCACTCCGGGCGGTACGGCGAGGAAGTCGCCCTTGCCGAGCGTGGTGACCTCGTCGTCCACCAGCACGTCCAGCCGCCCGTCGACGACGAAGAAGAACTCGGTGGCCCGGGTGTGGAAGTGCACCGGCGCCCCGGCCGCGCCCTCGTCGAAGGTGGCCGTGTTGCAGGTCAGTCCGGCCTGGTCGGTGAGCAGGGTGATCAGGCTGCCGGGGGCGTCGGAGACGGTCTCGGCGGTGGCGTTCCGGGTGAGGTGCGCGCTCTCGTTCGTCTTCATGTCCCTCAGCCTATGGCGGTGATCGACCGGTTTCAGGGGTCATTTTCATGGCCGATTTCCCGGTCAATTCGCGCCCCGCACGGGATGTCCGTGCCCGGGCTACCCGCCACGCTTCGCGGCCTTGGCCGCCGCCTTCGCCTCCTGCTTGTACGCCCGCACCCGGGCCAGGGACTCCGGGCCCGTGATGTCCGCCGCCGAGCGGTGGGCGCCCGCCTCGCCGTACGCGCCCGCGGCCTCCCGCCAGCCCGTGGGGCGTACGTCCCACTGCTTGCCCAGCAGGGCCAGGAAGATCTTGGCCTTCTGCTCGCCGAACCCCGGCAGGGCCTTGAGCCGCGCCAGCAGTTCGGCGCCGGTCGCCACCTCGCTCCACAGGGCGGAGGCGTCTCCGCCGTAGTGCTCCACCAGGTACGCGCACAGCTGCTGCACCCGCCTGGCCATCGCCCCCGGGTAACGGTGCACGGCCGGCTTCTGCGAGAGCAGCGCCGCGAAGGCCTCCGGGTCGTACGCCGCGATGGCGTGCGCGTCGAGGTCGTCGGCGTCCATCCGGTGCGCGATGGTCCACGGCCCCGAGAACGCCCACTCCATCGGCACCTGCTGGTCCAGCAGCATCCCCACCAGCAGCGCCAGCGGGCTGCGCCCGAGCAGCGCGTCCGCCTCGGGATCCTGGGCCAGCCGCATCGTGTGTTCCATGCCCCCAGCCTGCCGCGCGACCGCGTTCCCCGCGCGCCCGGCACACCGCGCGCCTAGCGTGAGGAGTGGGAAGGAGTGAGGCGTACCATGACAGATTTCGCGGAAGGCGCGCCCTGCTGGGCGGACGCCATGTTCAAGGACGTCGAAGGGGCGAAGACCTTCTACGGGGACGTGCTGGGCTGGACCTTCGGTGAGGCGTCCACCGAGTACGGCGACTACACGCAGGCCTACTCCGGCGGCAAGGCCGTCGCCGCCGTCGCCCCTCCCATGGCCGGCGCGGAGCAGGCGCCGTCCGCCTGGTGCCTGTACTTCGCGTCGGACGACGCGAACCGGACCGCCGAGAAGATCAAGGAGGCGGGCGGGGCGCTCCTGATGGAACCGATGCAGATCGGTCCCTTCGGCTCGATGGCCCTCGCCAAGGAGCCCAGCGGTGCGGTGTTCGGGGTCTGGCAGCCGGGCGAGCACAAGGGCTTCGAGAAGATGGGCGAGAACGGCGCGTACTGCTGGGCCGAGATCTTCACCCGGGAGCCGGACACGGCCGACGACTTCCTCAGGCGGGTCTTCCCCTACCAGGTGGAGCGGATGGAGGCGGGCGACGAGGGCGGGCCGTCCACGATGGACTTCAAGATCTTCAGTCTTGGCGGTCCCGAGCATCCGGTCCTGGGCCGGATGAAGATGGACGAGGACTTCCCGCCGGACCTGCCGGCGTACGTCCAGATCTACTTCGCCGTCCCCGACTGCGACGACGCCGTCGCCAAGGCGCAGGGGCACGGCGGCACGCTGCACTTCGGCCCGATGGACAGCCCGTTCGGGCGGTTCGCCGCCCTCACCGACCAGCAGGGAGCGGCGTTCGCGGTCATCGACCTCAGCCGCACGACGGGCGAGATGCCCCCGACGACCCCCGCCTGATCGCGGGCGGGCGGACGAAACGGCCCGGCGTGGTGCCCACGAGGCGCTTGAAGTGGCGGGCCAGGTGCGACTGGTCGTAGAAACCGGCCGCGGCCGCCACGTGGCCGGGCGGCTGCCCGTCGAGCAGCAGGCGGCGGGCGCGCTCGACCCGGCGGGCCGTCAGGTACTGGTGCGGGGCGATGCCGAACGCCGCGCCGAACGCCCGCACCAGGTGCGTGGGATGGGCGTGCAGCAGTGTGGCGGCCTCGTCCAGGGTCACCCCACGGACCAGCCGGGCGTCGAGGAGTTCGCGCAAGTCGTGGGCCACCCCGCGGTCGGGGACCCGGGGGCCGGGCGGGAGCAGCCGGGGCCGCAGCCGGGTGCGCAGGCGCTCGCGGACCAGGGCGAGGCGGCTCTGCGCCTCCAGTTCGTCACCGGGGGCCGCCAGCGCGGTGTGCAGCTGTGCCACGCGCCGGCGCAGGAGCGGGTCGAGGAGGTCGGGGCCGTCCACCGCCGGGCCGATGAACGTCTCGTCCAGCTGGGTCAGGTCGAGGTAGAGGACCCGTTTGCGGAATCCGGACGCGGTGGCGGGCGAGCCGTTGTGCGGCACCTGCGGCGGGAGCAGGGACACCGTGTCGCCGGGTGTGCCGCGCCGGTGGCGGTCGAGGTCGTAGCGGATCGCGCCGTCGTCGACGATGAGCAGGGTCCACACGTCGTGGACGTGCATCGGGTAGGCGTGCTCGGTGAAGTGGGCGTGGAAGACCTCCACGACCCCGGGGACCGGCGGGCGCCACGCGGAAACCTGCTGCCCGTCCACCATGCAAGGAATGTACAAGACCGCCGGCGGCCCGGGTCGGCAGTCTCGGATCATGAACACCGACACCACGGCCGACACCACGGCCGACACCACGGCCGACACCACGGCCGGCATTGCGCCGCACGCCCCCGCGGACGCGGCCCCCGTCCGCCCCGACACCAAGATCGCCGTCCTGCTGCGCGCGGACCTGGAGACCTGGCAGCGGCTGAACGTGACCGCGTTCCTGGTCAGCGGCCTCGGCACGGCGCAACCCGGGGTGATCGGCGCCCCGTACGCGGACGCGGACGGCACCGCGTACCTGCCGATGTTCCGCCAGCCCGTCCTGGTCTTCGAGGGCACCGAGGAGACGCTGACCGCGGCCCACACCCGCGCCCTGGCCCGCTCGCTGCCCCTGTCGGTCTTCACGTCGGAGCTCTTCACCACGGGCAACGACCGGGACAACCGGGCGGCGGTCGCCGCGGTGGGCCGGGACTCCCTGGACCTGGTGGGTCTGGCCGTGTACGGGCCGCGCAACGCGGTGGACAAGGTGCTCAAGGGGGCGCGGATGCACCCGTGACGTTCCGGGCGCCCGTCAGGTGCATACGGCCGCAGGGACGAGCCGGGCGGGGGGATTGCGGGTGGCGGATGCGACGGGTCGAACACGCGCCGCCGGAAAGCCGATTACGTTCGGTCGCGTGCGGTCCGTATCGTGCGGTCCGTGTCCGGGTCGTACCGGGATCTACGTAAGAGGTTGACCTGCATGAGCCTGAGCATCCGCAACCAGATCGCCGGCACCGTCACGGGTGTGACGACCGGTGAGGCCATGGCGACCGTCAAGGTCCGTCTGGAGGGCGGTCAGGACATCACCGCCGCCATCACCACCGACGCCGTCAAGGAGCTCGGCATCACCTCCGGTTCCGCCGTGACCGTGCTGGTCAAGGCCACCGAGGTGGCGCTGGCCACCGGGCCCGTCGAGGGGCTGTCGATCCGTAACCAGATCGCCGGCACCGTCGTCGACGTGGCCACCGGCGGCGCGATGGCCTCGGTCAAGGTGGACGTGAACGGCGGCGGGCTGACCGCCGCCATCACCAAGGACGCCGTCGAGGCGCTCGGCCTGACCGCCGGGTCCTCCGTCGTCGCCCTGATCAAGTCGACCGAGGTGGCCCTCCGGTCCGCGTGAGGACGGCCCGGTTCACGGGCCCGGTCGCCGGCGCCGCCAGTGCGCCGAACCATACGTGCGTGACCGCGCTGATGCAGCGCGCCCCGCAGCGGTCGGACGGCACCACCAGCTGGCGGCCCGCCTCGTCGAGGTCCGCCCCGTCGAGCCGGGTGGCCAGCAGGACCGGGCTGCCGCCGAAGTCGGCGTCCAGCTCCGCCCACGACAGCACGGTGTGGTGGCCGTCCGCCCCGGTCACCGCCCGCAGGAACCGCGAGCGGTCCCTGCGGGCGGCGGGCGTCGAAGGCCGGGCCCGCGTCCGCCACCACCTCGCGCAGCAGCGGGCCCTCGAAGACGTGCTCCTGCGGACCGTTCGTCGCGCAGTCGAACGTCACCGCGGCCCGGTGGTACCGCCATTCCCGCAGGTCGGCGACGCTGAGCGTGGCCGGGTGGTCCAGATCGCCGTGCAGCATCAGTTCGGCCATGACCAGGGCATGCCCGGACACCGCCCTCCATGAAGTGCACCTCGGTGCGCGGGACGTCGGCGTACTGCGGCAGCCGGTAGCGGCGGAAGGCCGCCGCCGTGACCTCGCCGCGCTCGTCGACACGTACGGTCTCGAAGAGCGTGGCCCCCAGCGCCTGCGCGACACCGCCCTCGACCTGCCCCAGGCACTGCATCGGGTTCATGACCTTGCCCGCGTCCGCCGCGTGCACGCTGCGCAGGATCCTCATCTCCCCCGTGCCGGGGTCGACCGCCACCCGGAACCACTGCGCGTCGAAGGCCACCGAGCGCGGGCTGCCGCCCCAGTGCCCCTCCGCGCTGACCTCGGCGGCGCGGCCCGACGCGTGGGCGGCCTCGTACAGCTCCCTGAGCGTGACGACCCGGCCCGCGCAGTCGAAGGCCTCGGCGCCGAGCGTGCACAGGTGGCGGGCCACGCCCGTGTGCCGGGCGGCGAACGTCTTCAGGCGCCCGGCGACCTCGGGGGACGCGCTGGTGGAGGCGCTGCGGCACGCGGAGGCCGCGGGGACGGACGCGACCGCGGCGGCGGTCGGGGAGACGGTGGCGGTCGTGGCCCTCGCGGGCGACGCGGGCGATTGCGCGGGCGCCGCCGATGACGCTGCGGGCGGTGCCGGCGGCTCCGCGGGCGCTCGCGACGGAGTACCGGAGGCGCGGCTCGGCGCCGGGCTGCGGGCGGGCTCACCCGGGCCCTGTTCGCCCGCGCCGCGACCGACGAGCGGGCGCCCGTACGGGAGGTGGCGGAACCGGGCACCCTGGCGGAGCTGCTGGCGGGGGCGCCGGCCGAGGTGCGCACGGTGTACCGGACCCGGGTCCTGGGAGCGCTCGGCGACGGGATGCTGCGCGAGACGCTGGAGGTGTTCCTGGCGAACAACTGCTCCTGGACCCGTACGGCCGAGGCCCTGCACCTGCACGTGAACACGGTCCACTACCGGATCGAGCGCGTGGAGTCCCTGACGGGCCGTGACCTCTCGCGCCTGGACCACGAGCTGGACCTGTACGCGGCGCTGCGCTGCCTGTGACCCCGGCGCGCCGCCGGGTCATGCGCCTCAGCCTCGGCCTCGGCCTCAGCCCAGGTCGATGTGCACGTTGGTGGACTTCACCCGCGCGGTGACCGTCACGCCGACCTCGATGCCGAGCTCCTCGACCGACTCGCGCGTCACCAGGGACACGATGCGGTGCGGGCCCGACTGGATCTCCACCTGCGCCGCCACGTCGTCCACCCGCACGCCGGTCACGATGCCGGCGAAGGCGTTGCGCACGGAGGTGGCCGGGCTGTTCTCGGGAAGCGGGTGCATCCCGGCCGCCCGTGCCTGGGCGAACGCGGCGAGCGCCGCGCCGTCGATGCTGCGGACCCCGTCGTCCTGCCGGACGGCGGGCAGCCGCCCGGCGTCCGTCCAGCGCCGGACGGTCTCCGGACTCACGCCCAGCAGGCCGGCCGCCTGCCCGATGGTGTACTGCGGCACGTACGCACTCTAGGGGCTGCCCGCCCGGTCCGGCGCCCCTGCGGGACCGGCGTGCACTCAGGACCCGGCGCGGGCCGCCCGCGCCAGCAGCAGCCGGCGCTCGCCGGCGTTGCGGGTCAGCGCGGCCGCCCGTTCGAACTCCGCCCGCGCCTCGGCGCTGCGCCCGAGCCGCTCCAGCAGGTCCCCGCGCACGCTCGGCAGCAGGTGGTAGTCCTTCAGGGCCGGTTCGGCCGCCAGCGCGTCCACCAGCGCCAGCCCCGCCGCCGGGCCCTCGGCCATCGACACGGCGACCGCCCGGTTCAGCTCCACGACCGGGGACGGGGTCAGCGCCATCAGCCGGCCGTACAGGGCCGCGATCGCCGGCCAGTCGGTGTCCTCGTACCGGACGGGCTGCGCGTGGTACGCCGCGATCGTGGCCTGGACGGCGTACGGCCCGTGGCCCGCGTGCCGCAGCGCCTCGAGTCCGCGCAGGACCAGCAGCCGGTTCCACTTCGAGCGGTCCTGGTCGGCGAGGAGCACCGGCGCGCCGTCGGGCCCGGTGCGGGCCGGGATGCGTGAGGCCTGGAACTCCAGGAGCGCCGCCAGCGCGTGCACCTCGCCCTCGTCGGGCATCAGGCCCGCCAGCACCCGGGCCAGCCGCAGGGCGTCCTCGCACAGGGCCGGCCGGACCAGGTCGTCGCCGGCGGTGGCGGCGTAGCCCTCGTTGAAGATCAGGTAGATGACCTCCAGGACGGAACCGAGCCGGGCCTCGCGGTCCGCGCCGTACGGCACCTCGAAGGGCACGTCGGCCTTCGCCAGCGTCCGCTTCGCCCGGACGATCCGCTGTGCGACCGTCGGCTCGGACGTCAGGAACGCCCGCGCGATCTCCTCCGTCGTCAGCCCGCCCAGCAGGCGCAGCGTGAGCGCGATCCTGCCGTGCGTCGACAGGACCGGATGGCACGCCGTGAAGATCAGCCGCAGCAGGTCGTCGTCGATGTCGTCCGCGTCGGCGGGCTCGGGCGGTGGCGCGACCGCGTCGGGCTGCGCGCGCCCGACCTCCGCCAGCTTGCGCGCGTACGTCTCCTTGCGGCGGACGAGGTCGATCGCGCGGTGCTTGGCGGTGGCCATCAGCCAGGCGCCGGGCCGGTCCGGGACGCCTGCCGCCGGCCACTGCTCCAGGGCCGCGACCAGCGCGTCCTGCGCGAGCTCCTCGGCGATGCCGACGTCGCGCACGATCCGGGTGACGCCCGCGATGATCCGTGCGGACTCGATCCTGAACACCGCTTCGACCGTCCGGGCCACGCTCGCTGCCGTCACGGGCACCCATCAGAGCAGCCGCCCGTGCCGCCGGGCAAGCGCGACCCGGCGGCACGGACGGGACGGCCGACCTCGCTCAGCCCTCGATCTCGCGGACCTCGCACGTCACGGTCCAGTGCGGCGGGTGGATCTCCAGGAACCGCCGGGCCCACTCGACGGCCTCGGCCTTGTCCTTGGCCTGGATGAGGGAGTAGCCACCGATGACCTCCTTGGTCTCGGTGAACGGGCCGTCGGTGTAACCGACCTTCCCGCCGGCCCAGGTCACCCGGGTGGCCTCGGCGGTCGGCTTCAGGCCGGCCGTGTCCAGCATGACCCCGGCCTTGGTGATCTCCTCGAACAGCGCTCCCATGCGTGCGTCGAAGTCGGGCCCGGGGGCGTCGGCGGGCAGGTTCTGCTCGTCGATGCGGATCAGTGTCAGGTAGCGCGGCATGGTGGCTCCTCGGTCAGGAGGACGGGGCTCGTTCCCCGCCTCTCACCCCTGCGTCGAACGGGAGACGGCCGGATCGACACCTCCCCCGGAAATCTTTCCGGGAATCCTCCGGAGCCGCCCCCGGACAGCCCTGCCCCCGGACAGCCCTGCCCCCGGACAGCCGTGCCCGCGTACGCCCGTGCCCGCGTACGCCCGTGCCCGTGTACGCCCGTGCCCCGGTACGCCCGCGGCCCCGTACGCCCGCGGCCGCTACCGGGGCGCGTTCAGCCGGACCGGGCTTCGGAGGCGTCCGATTTTCCCACCCGGAGAAAATCTGCTGCGGCCGGAGTACACTTCGCCGTGTTCTGCCGCTGAAGTGAGAGGTCTGTGTGACCCCGAAATCCCCGGCCCGCACCCCCGACCGTTTCGACGACGACGACTATCCGGCGTACACGATGGGCCGGGCTGCGGAAATGATCGACGCGACGCCCGCGTTCCTGCGGGCGCTGGGTGAGGCGGGGCTGATCACACCCCTGCGGTCGGAGGGCGGACACCGCCGCTATTCCCGCCACCAGCTGCGCGTCGCGGCCCGCGCACGCGAGCTGGTGGGCCAGGGCACCCCGGTCGAGGCGGCCTGCCAGATCATCCTCCTGGAGGGGCAGCTGGCCCAGGCCCTGCGGGACAACGAGGAACTGCGGCGGGACCTGCGAAGCCGCTGACGCCCGCCGGAACCGGTGAAACCCTATGCCGACCGATACAGAATTACAGCAATCGCGGCAGGTGAAATAACCTCCTTCGAAGGAATTCGGTCTTCCTGTCCATGGTTTCCGGGGCGGCGCAGGGGTGCTGTGGTAGTTTCGAAAGAAGTTGCAGTTGTGGTTCCCAGTGCGTCGAGCATTACCGGTCTTTTCCGGCGGGGCAATCATCGCGGCGACGCGGGGTGTGCACAGTGCCCGCCCCGGGACCTGCCCCGTTAGAGGAGATCTTTCATGGCTACTGGCATCGTGAAGTGGTTCAACGCCGAAAAGGGCTTCGGCTTCATCGCGCAGGACGGCGGCGGCGCCGACGTCTTCGCCCACTACTCCAACATCGTCTCCAACGGCTTCCGTGAGCTCCAGGAGGGCCAGAAGGTGTCGTTCGACGTCACCCAGGGCCCGAAGGGCCCCCAGGCTGAGAACATCGTCTCCGCCTGATCACAGGACGCACGCCCGGCCGGGGTCCGCACCTTGGGGTGCGGGCCCCGGTTCGCGTTCCCCCAGGGCCCACGGCCCGGCTGCCGCCCCATGAACCTCTACCCGCCGCTGGCCGGCGGCGGGTTCCCGTTCGCCACGGAGGAACCCTCATGCGCTGCGTGATCGCCCGCTTTCCCTTCGAACTGACCAAAGGCGGAGTGGAGGCGTCCATGAAGGGCGTCGTGCCCGAGCCCGTCACCGACGCGTCCGCGACCATCGACGGCCGCGTCTACCCCGTCAAGCAGGTCGGCCGCATCATCACCGGCCAGGACCCCCGCGACTTCACCGCAGGCGAGGTCTACCGCGCCCTGGTCCGCCTGGGCTTCACCTGCCGCGCCACCCCCACCGCCGACCCGTCCGGCCTCTCCCAGGCCTGATGCCACGATGTGACGTGGTCCACGTCGGCCGCTCTGCCCCTGGCGCGTGCGCCGCACCGCATACGGAGAAGGGCCCCGCTGCAAGCAGCGGGGCCCTTCTCCGACGTGCCCGGTGAGGCACTGACCTGCGGCGGATCGGTCCGGCTGCCTCCGTTCGGACGGCACCGGACGGAGGCGGATGCAACCAGAACCGCAACCATGGAAGGCCCGGCCTCTGATCACGTTCTGCGCCAGGCGCCCAACAGTTCCGCTGGTCCGTACGCCGCCTGGAGCCCGAGCCCGGAAGGGGCGGTCCCGTTGCGCGAGACCGCCACGAGCGGTACCGGCTCGTCGGTGATCGCGGCCCGGTGTTTCTGGAGCGCGGCCAGGTCGTGGCTGTCGAACGCGGAGTTCTCCACCCATTTGACCGAACCGAGGAAGAGCAACTCCTTGGCCACCGGCTGCCGGTCGGCGCCGACCAAGTCGATTTCGACGTCGTTGCTGCGGGTCCAGTAGCCGCCGATCGCCGGAGCGGCGGGCAGGAGCCCGTCCGGCAGGAGGCGGGCGAGGGATTCCCGGACCAGGGGCTCGATCGCACGCCCCCGCCAGCTCGTCCACTGCTCCTTGATCCGGCCCAGCGTGAGATCCCCCCTCATGCGCTCGATCTCCGCCATGTGCGGATCCAGGAACGCGAGCCAGAACCGTAGGTACGGATCGGCCACGCGGTAGCGGCGTTCCTTCGACGGTCTCAGCGAGAGGGGCAGCTCGGCTGCCACCACCCGCTTCTCGGTCAGGACATCAGTGGCTCGGGTGAGAGTGGTGTGGGCGATGCCGCCCGCCGCGCGAGCGATGTTGGTGAAGGTCCTCTCACCGCTTCCGATGGCCCGAAGGACCTCCCGGCTCATGGCCTGCGGTGGAAACTCCGCGGCAAGTGATCGCTCGGCGGAGACCAGCAGCGCCGAGATCGGGTTGTCGAGCGAGTCGCGGAGGAACTCCCAGACATCGGCTCCGGGCCGCCACTCCGCGCAGATCAGCGGAAGACCGCCCGTGACCAGGGCGGCGTCGAAGGCTGCGGCCGGCTCAAGCCCGAGCATCTCGCCGATGTCGGCCGGGTTCAGCGGCCCCACGACCATTTCCCGACCCCGCTGGTGGAAGGGGCGGTCGTAGCTGTTCAGCGCCTCCATCATCGACAGGTCGGAGCCCACCAGGAGGAGGAGTACGGGTTTGCGGCTGAGCAGACGGTCCCACGCCCGCTGGAGCATGCCCTCGAAGGCGTCGATGCGGTCCATGAGGTACGGAACCTCGTCCATGACGACCACGCTTGGGCTGTCGTCGGGAAGGATCTCCGCGAGCAGCCTGAATGCCGCGTTCCACTGCTCTGGAGTCTCCTCCGAGAACAGTGCCCGCTCCGGCAGGGTGGATCTGGCGACGGCGTCGAGCAACTCCGTCAGCTCGTCCTCCGCCGTGCCGCCCGCCGCGGTGAAGAACAGATGGGGAACCTCGGTGCGTCGGAGGAATTCCTCGACGAGGCTGGACTTGCCGACCCGCCTCCGCCCGCGCATGAGGATGCACTGTCCCGGCTTCGCCGAGCCGACGGCACCGTGGACCGACCGCAGGGCGCTGACAAGCACGTCCAGCTCGCGGTCCCGTCCGATGAAGCGCCGCATTCAAGCCTCCCGCGAGCAATAGTATCGGCAGAGATACTATCGTCGCCGATACCATTTTCCCTCACTCGGGTGCGGCGCTCATGACGCTGTGGATGCGGGAGAGTGTGAAAACGCGCTCGGCGTCCCGAAGGTGGCACCAGGCTTCGAGATAGGGCGGATCGAGGTCCAGGCTGCTGAGGGTGCGCACGGTCCGGCTGCCCGAGGTGGCAACGTACTCGACGGTGATGGCCTGACCGGTGTCGATGGCGTGGGCGAGCTGGCGGATGTCGCTGTACGGCAGGCGCTTCGCCCACCCTGCGACGATCTCCTCGGTGTCCGTGGCGAAGGGCACTCCTCCGTCGAACGATGCCGGTTCGGGAGTCGTGGCAGGGGCGGCCAGCAGCCGGGTCGCCAACGCGTTCGGGTCGAGTGTGGCGAATTCCTTCGGCGTGCTCGCGGCACCGGTCCGACCGCCGCCCCTGGCCCTGGAGCTGCGCGGAGCCGGAACGGGAGCGGCTGCCCGCCGAGGTCGGGCCTTTTCGATGCGTACCGTTCCCTGGTCGGTCTCGGCGACGGGGGCGTATCCCTCGGCCCGGAGCGCGGCGAGGGTCGTGTCGAGCGGGCTGCGGCTGATCAGCACCGTCGGCGCCAGCTGCCGGAGTCCGAGCTTGGCCAGCCTGCGGTGGGCGGCGAGTTCGGCCAGGAGAGCGGGCTCGTCGCCGTGGAGGACGCAGGCGGCGGGGGCGATGCGCACCCGCCCGTGGCCGCGTGCGGTGTCGGCGACCAGGTACGACAGGGGCTGCGGCAGGGGTCCGACGGCGACAGCGGCCAGGTCCGCTGTGATGTCCTCGGGGGTACGGCCGACGTCCAGAGCCCGGCGGACGCTGCCGGCGCTGAACCGCCACACCGACGCCGTGCCGCTGGTCTCCCGGTCGGCGACGGAGTCCAGGAGCGAGGCCAGCCGCGCGGACGGTGCGCCGGTGACGACGGCGGTGAGGTCGGCGCCGATCCGGGCCGTCGCGGTGGCCGAGGGCAGCAGCCGCCGGCACTCGACGCCCAGCCCCTCCGCGTCGCCGGTCCGCAGGTGGATCCCGATGGCGGACAGAGCACCGCGTGCGAGCACGCCGAGGAGCTCGGCCTCCCGGATCACGGTGGCGAACGGCGGTCCGTCCGGCGACGAGTCGGCGAAGGGGCGGTACCAGGCGATCAGCGGCCCCAGATCCGACGCGACCCGCACGCCCTGCCCTGCCGGGAGCCGCCCGGCTGCGGCCAACAGCCCGTGACGGGCCTGCACGCAGCCGTTGCAGGGCGGTGCGCCGGCGAGTGCCGGGAGTGCCTTGTCGTCCTCGTCGCGCGCCTGGGTGGGGGTGAGCGGCAGGTTCCGCCATGCCTGCAGCAGTACGGCGAACTGCTCCGGGGGTTCCTGTTCCGCCCAGGCGTCGTATCCCTCGGTGGGCGCCACGCGATCGCCGTCCCGGGCCAGCAGGCCGGCGGCGTACGCGGTCTCCAGGGTGAGACGTACGACGGTGTCGTCGGCCTGGGCGGCCTTGCCGATCCGTGCCAGTTCACGCGCGCCGATCCCGCCGGACTTCAGCCGGGTCGGCGCGGTCGCCGCGCAGGCCGACAGGACCGAGGCGGCACCTCCGGTGAACGCCGAGGCGGCGGCCGACGCCTCGTGGTCGACCTCTCTCGGGGCGACGGGCGCCCATCCCACGGAAGGCGGGACGGGCTGGAACGGGGCGTGCCAGCCGCGCCCGCGCAGCGCGAGCGCCACCTCGGCGGGCATACGGGCCGGGCCGTAGCGGTGGCGGTCCTGGACCAGGAGCCCCCGTTCCAGTGCCCATCGAGCGCCCGGTTCGGGATCAGGGCCCGGACTCCCGAACATGACGAACCGCGCGGGCCTCGCGGGCCCAGCCCCCGCTCGGCCTTCGAGCAGCTTCCGGGTCGCCGCAGGGGCCTTGGCGACCACGGAGAGGATCCGCTCCGGGGCGCTGTGGTGTTCCACCAGTGCGGCCAGCCGCTGCGCCTTGCTGCTCGGCGGCTTGACGCCCAGTGCCGCCAGCATTCCGCGCAGCTCGTCGGAGGTCGTGCCGGAGAGCAGTTCCTCCAGCTGGGTATCCAGCCCCAGGGGCGCGTCCCACGCCTGCCGCAGCGGTCCTGCCATGCGGAGCTTCCCCGCGCCGTCCGGCCAGACCAGAGCATGATCGGCCAGAGCCTCCAGTACGGCCTCCAGTTCGGGGATGGTGTCGTCGTCGGCCGCTCCCAACAGCTCTGCCAGCGCATCGCGCGACGCGGGCGCACGCAGCGCCGCCAGAGCTTCGGCGACCTGGAGATGTGGCAGCGCGAGCTGCGGCAAGGCGAGTGCCACCGATCCCGGGCGCTGAAGACGGTCGGCCAGTTCCCCCACCGAGCGCGGCTCGGGAGTGGCCGCCGCGTCCCTCCGCGTCTCGAGCACGCGTGCCAGGCGACGGCCGTCGAGGCTGCCCAGCCAAGTCGCCAGCGTCGATCGGGACTTCACGCCGGGACACCTCGCGAGATCAGAACCATGGCAGCGGGGACTCCCGCCGCAGTTTTCAAGGATGTCGTACTCCCGTGATCCGCAGATGCCGTACGGGACAGGACTCCCCCGTTGGCGGGCGCGGGCGTCCGAGGCGGCGGGAGGGGGGGTACCCGGCTTACCCGAAACATCCGAATGAGGTGTATGTAAACGCAACCAGAAATGCAACTACTGCTCGGCTACTTACGGCCCTCAGGGCCGTACCACTGAACGGGCTGGCCGGTTACTGCGGCGACGCAGTCGAAGTCGTGGTCACAGTGCAGGAGGGTGAGCCCCTGCAGCTCGGCAGTCGCTGCGACGACGAGGTCGACCGCACCTGCGCTGCGGTGCTTGCCTTGCTTGGTGAGGGCCTCCTGGACCTGCCAGGCGCGGTCGTAGGCGCGGTCGTCGACGGGAACCCAGCCGAAGAGCAGTCGCATGTCCTCAATGCCGCGCGCCCGGTCGGCTGCCGACCGGGCGCTGTAGAAGAACTCCAGCTCCGTGATGGGGCACGTGGCGATCAGGCCGGCGGCTGCCGCCTGGTCCCAGCCGTACTGCTCCGCGTCGCCCCCCATGAAGCGGGCGAGGGCGCTGGTGTCGATCAGGTAGAGCGCTGCGTTCACCGTCGGTAGTTCCGCTTGTCCTCGAAGAGCGTCAGATCGAATGCGCCCTCGTCGGCCGCGGCGCGCAGGCGGGTCAGGGCCAGCGCGCGCCGCCTGCTCTCCAGCACCTCGCGCAGGGCGGTGTTGACCGTCTCCTTCTTGGTGCTGGTCCCCAGGGCCTTGGCCACGTCCGCGACCAGCTCGTCATCGAGGTCGATCACCGTACGAGTCATGGTACACCTCCTTGATATCAAGTATGGAGAAAACTATACCTCCGATAGTTCATCGCTGTGCTGCGTTCTCTCCCGCGCGGCTGTCGGGTGTCTGCAGCGGCTCGGGTGGAGGCCGGAGGGCTGTGAACGGGCCGCACTCCGTCCGGGTGGGGGTGTCGGAGTTCGCTCGGTGCGGAAGGGTGGAGCGCTCGGGTGTTCGTCGGTCGGGCGTGAGCGTTTCCACATGTTCGTACGGGGGGCCGGCGGCGGTCGTGCCCGTCCTGACCTGCGGCGGAGAGTCCAGGCTGGCTCCGTCCGAACAGCCCCGGACGGCCACGACTGAGACCAGAACTGAGACCAGACGGCCTGGGTTCAGTGGGATCCAGCCTGCGTGATGGCCGGCCAGCCTAGGCTTGTCCTCAGGTATGGGCCAGCGGACCGCTTCGTGGAGGAGCCGATCATGAGTACTGCCCCGAACCTCCCGCTCCCACCCCGTCGGCCCGAAGACCCGCATCCGCTGCGGACCATCCGGGAGATCCGGGAGGCTTTGCCCGAGCACCAGCTTGGGCACTTCGATGCCGAGCTGGCCGACACCGACATCGATGCGTTGCCCGACATGCTTCACCGCTGGGCCACCCTCGGCAGTGACGGGTTTCTTGAGCGGCTTGCGTCAGCCCCGTTCGAGGGTCTGGAGTTCGGGCAGCGCTCCTACGACGACGCGGCGGGCGGCGAGTGATCCATCTCCTCGACACCAACGTGGTCGCCGAGATCACTACTCGGCCGAAGCCCGCTCCAGCGGTTGTCGCCTGGGCCCGCTCGGTACCGGCCACCGGTCTCTACCTGAGCGTCATCACGATCGCGGAGATCGAGGCGGGCATCGCCCAGACACCGGACCTGGTGCGACGTGCCGCTTTCGCGCGGGCGCTCGACGGCATCCGCGACGACTACAGCGACCGGATCGCGGCCATCTGAGAACGGGAGGCGCTCGCCTACCTCTCCCTTCATCGGAAGCTGAAGAGTGCCGGGACCGGCATCGATCCACCAGATGCACTGATCGCCGCCACTGCATTGGCGAACGGGTGGACTCTGGTGAGCCGGAACGTCAAGCACCTGGCCCGGACCGGCGCCCTCTTGCTCAACCCGTGGGAGTACGGGGGCTGAGCCGAGGTCGGGCGTGCGTGCCCTCTTGAGGCAAGGCCGCGTAGTTAAGGGCTCGCCCGTTCTGTCAAGCGGTTCGGGGAAGTCGGGGCACGAGGACGGGGCTCCGCGTAGGACAGGAAGTCGACC